>CALRLF020000011.1:0-73368 GCA_943368475.1 Allobosea thiooxidans | reverse complement strand
ACATCGGCTACAAAGTTTCCTTTTCCTTCGTGGTTTAAATTGGTAACAGTTGCAGCCATTACACTTGCGTCGTCTCTATATACTACAGTTCCATTTTCTATACTGTATTTTTCAAGGCTCAATTGCATGTTGTTGCTTGCTGTGTCTTTAGATGCAACACTATCGGGTTTCACAATATCCCAATTGGCAACGCCATTGCTGTGTACAATTGCATACACTTTGGGTTCTTTTAATGCAATGCTGTAAATTTTTATGTCTTTACCTTTAATGGCACTCATTAAGTTTAATGCAACATCTATTTGTGTAGCTTGTAAAAGTGTATCTTCTGCAAATTCTCCTAAGCCTATAACTTGTAAATTATTTAACCCAACTGCAAGTTTAGGAAAATGCCTGAAAATAGAAATGTCTACATCAGCAAAATCTACTTTAGCATTTAATTTTTTATTTACCTCGGCCTTAACTTTTTTAAGTATTGCACCTTTAAACACCAATGGCAGTGTAAATGCCATAATAAGTATTACCAATAAACTGATACCAGTAATTTTTAGAATTTTTTTGAACATAAAAACATATTGAAATGAGTTTGAAATGATATTTTGTACAATATTCCAATTTTATTGAAACAACACAAGTTATAACACTTAGGCAAAAACCAAGCTACATATTCAAATCTTGCAAAAAATTATCATTTTAATGTAGTTTAGTCGATATGCTTCGTTTAATGAAGATTGTTACTTTACTTTGAAAGCTTAAATTTGCCAAATTATAGATAAATTGTTGAAGGGTCCGACGCCACTACAGCTCAATTATTAACTATAGTTCGTCAACCCCAAAAAAATAACAAGCATGGATGCAAATTTCAATCCCGATAAACAACATACACTTTGTAGTGCTGTGAGCATTAGTGGTACTGGTTTACATACAGGTGTATTGGTTGATATGACTTTAAAACCTGCCAACCCTGGTTTTGGTATTCAGTTTCAAAGAGTCGATTTACCCAATCAACCCATTATTAAAGCCGATTGTGATTTAGTAACGGATACCAGCCGTGGTACAACTTTACAAGTTGGAGATGCCAAAATAAGTACTGTAGAACATGTTTTGGCAGCTTTAGTGGGCATGGGTGTAGATAATACATTAATAGAAATTAATGGCCCTGAAATTCCAATTATAGATGGCAGCAGCGAACCTTTTGTTGAACTAATTGCCGAAACTGGCGTTTTAGAGCAAGATGCAGCTAAAGCTTGGTATAGTTTAGATGAAAACATTTACCTGTACGACGAAGCCAAACGTGTAGAAATGGTGGCCATGCCTGCTGTAGATTATCAAATAACTACTTTAATCGATTTTAATAGTCCTGTTTTGGGCACACAACATGCCGGTTTAAAAACCATTAAAGATTTTAAAACAGAAATTGCTCCTTGCCGTACATTTTGCTTTTTACATGAGCTAGAAATGTTGCTAGACAACGATTTGGTAAAAGGTGGCGATATTAACAATGCCATTGTAGTGGTAGATAAACCAGTAACCGATGAAGAAATGAATCGACTGGCAAAAGCTTTTAAACGTGATAAAATAGAAGTGAAAAGCGAAGGCTACTTAAACAATTTAGAACTGCGTTTTCCCAACGAACCTGCACGACATAAATTGTTAGATGTGGTGGGAGATTTAGCTCTAATTGGTTACCCAATAAAAGGTAAAATTATCGCCAACCGTCCTGGGCATAGTACCAACGTAGAGTTTGCTAAACAAATTAAGGCCTACATTAAAAAGAACAAACACGTAAAAGATGTTCCTGTTTACGACCCAAGTTTACCACCTGTTTTCACCTTACAGCAAATAGAAAAAGTTTTACCACACCGACATCCATTTTTATTGGTAGATAAAGTAATTGAGTTAACCGATCAACAAATTGTTGGGGTAAAAAATGTAACATTTAACGAGTGGTTTTTCCCTGGTCACTTTCCTGGCAACCCTGTAATGCCAGGTGTTTTACAAATTGAAGCTTTGGCACAAACGGGTGGTATTTTGTGTATTAACTCAATGCCCGAAGGACAATATGATACGTATTTCTTAAAAATAGACAACTGTAAGTTTAAACAAATGGTTCGTCCCGGCGATACCATGTTACTTAAAATGGAACTGAATGCACCCATAAGAAGAGGTATTTGTGAAATGAAAGGAACCGTTTATGTTGGCGGAAAAGTGGCTACAGAAGCTATTTTAGTAGCTCAAGTGGTAAAAAGAACCACTTAAGAACTGCTTAACATGCAGCGAAAACACTTAAAATACCGTCTAAATCCGTACATTTATTTTACAGTTACTGAATAATGACACATCCCTTTACCTACATAGACCCTAACGCCAAGGTTGCTTCCAATGTTAAAATAGATCCATTTACCGTTATACATGGTGATGTAAAAATTGGAGAAGGCACTTGGATTGGCAGTAACGTTACCATTATGGATGGTACCAGAATTGGCAAAAATTGCCGAATTTTTCCTGGTGCAGTAATTGGTGCCATTCCACAAGATTTAAAATTTGGTGGTGAAAAAAGTACTGTTGAAATAGGTGATAATACTACCATTCGTGAATTTGTAACAGTAAATCGTGGTACCGAAGACCGTGGAAAAACTGTGGTAGGCAGTAACTGTTTAATTATGGCCTATAGCCATATTGCACATGATTGTATCATTGGCAGTAATTGCATTTTAAGCAATAGCGTGCAAGTTGCAGGACATGTTACTGTTGGCGATTATGCCATTATTGGTGGTGTAAGTGCAGTACATCAGTTTGTAAATATTGGTCAGCACACGTTTATTGCTGGTGGTAGTTTGGTAAGTAAAGATGTACCTCCATTTATTAAAGCTGTTCGTAATCCATTGAGTTATGGTGGTGTAAACAGCGTTGGTTTAAAACGCAGGGGGTTTAGCATAGATAAAATCAACCATATTTTAGATATTTATCGAGTTATTTACAACAAAGGTTTAAACACTTCACAAGCAGTAGATTTTATTGAAGAAGAAATTAGTGCAAGTGACGAACGTGACGATATTGTAACTTTTATACGTGATAGTGGCCGTGGTATTATTAAACGTTTTACCAAAGGAGCCAACGACGAAGATTAAAGCTTTAAAAGCCCCATTTCGGGGCTTTTCTTTTTTGAATTATTGAACCAACTTTTGTACTACTATTTTGCACCAGTTGCGTCGCACCCTTCAACTGCATATCTTTGGTGTGCATGGAAATACAATTAGAACAAGCTGGTAAACGCTTTAATCGAGATTGGATATTTCGTAAACTCAATTATACTTTTCAATCGGGTAATGCATATGCCATTACAGGTGCAAACGGTAGCGGAAAAAGTACTTTATTACAAGTAATTGCAGGCAGCACAAATCCAAGTGAAGGGTCTATAAAATTTCAAATTACTAATTCACAATTACAAATTTCTACAGAAGATATTTACAGTCATATTTCTATGGCAGCCCCTTATTTAGAAGTAATAGAAGAAATGACAGCAACCGAATTTTTGCAGTTTCATTCCACCTTTAAACCATTAATGTTACCTATAGCAGAAATTATTGGCATTATTAATTTAGAAAAAGCTGCTACCAAACAAATACGCTATTACTCAAGTGGCATGAAACAAAGAATAAAATTGGCTCAGGCAATTTTCTCCAATACGCCAATTGTTTTACTCGATGAGCCTTGTACCAACCTCGATAAAGTGGGTTATACATTATATCACCAACTAATAGAAAATTATTGCAGTAATAAATTGGTTATTGTAAGCAGCAACGATGAGAATGAAATGGATTTTTGTAAAGAAAGATTAAATATTATGGATTGGAAATAAGTTGCTGAATAAACTTCTACAGCTGAAGGGTGCGACGCTACTACAGTTAAATTGAAATACTACAGTTGGTTACAAAAAAATCATTAAAATGAGAAGTGGTTTAACCCTCTGTTGCAAACTCAATATACTTATACACTTCACTCATAGGCATTTCAAAGTCTAATACAGGTAGTTTTATAATGGCATCCATGGTTTCATAAACCTCATACGTAAATACCGAACCTTCACTGGTTCTTCCATACACTTCTACACTTGTTGTAGTTTGTGCAACCATTAAATAATAACGTAAAGATTTAATTTTACGATATTGAGCAAGTTTTTCTGAACGATCGTATGCTTCAGTAGATTTGGAAAGCACCTCTACAATTAAAGATGGTTGCTTAATTAAATATGGGTCATTATCGTCTTTATCACAAGTTAAAATCACATCAGGGTAAACATAATAATTTCCCTCTTGAAGCTGTAGTTTAACATCATTAAAAAATACCTCACATCCTTTAGGATTAAATATACTACCAATGTAATTATTGATGTTCGAACCAATTTTATTATGATTTCTACTACCACCAGCCATTGCAAATACCTCACCATTCCAAAATTCATGGCGTATGTTGGTTTCCTTCTCCAATTGAAGGTATTCAGCATAAGTATATTTTCTTTTTTCAATTGCTGTTTCCATCTAATAAAATTATGTATTTCAAAGAAGAAATTACCTTCTACTTGCAATCAACAAACTTAAATCGGTAAACTTTAAATCAAATTTTTGGCTGATATAAAAATCGGTTAAAGCTCCTTTAAACAAATAAATACCTTCTCTCATATTTAAGTTGTGCCAAACAATTTCGTCCATACCACCTTCGTCACTTATTTGAATGAGCAATGGCATCAACACATTGCTAATTGCCTGGCTTGCTGTACGTGCAAACCCACTAGGAATATTGGGTACACAATAATGTATCACATCATGCTTTAAGAAAACAGGGTTTTCGTGGCTGGTTAATTCACTGGTTTCAAAACATCCACCACGATCTATTGCCACATCAATAATAATACTACCTGGACGCATGGCAGCTACCATTTGTTCTGTTACTACAACTGGAGCTCTGCCATATTCGTTGCTTAATGCACCAATGGCTACTTCACAAGTTTTTAATTGTTTGGCTAAAATTTTAGGTTCTAAAACACTCGTCCACACACGCTGACCTAAATTATTTTGTAACTGTTTTAAACGATACACATTGTTATCAAAAACTTTTACACTTGCACCCAATGCCAGTGCATTACGTGTAGCAACTTCGCCAACAATTCCTGCACCAACCACCACTACTTTTGTTGGTGGAATACCACTAATACTACCTAACAAAACACCTTTGCCTTTATTAAAACTGCTTAAATATTGCCCTGCTATTAACATTAATGCACCACCAGCAATTTCACTCATGCTGCGTACAATTGGATAAGTACCACTATCATCTTTTAAATTTTCGAAACTGAGTCCGGTTATCTTTCGTTCCATCATTTTTTGAATGATCGAACTTTTTAAAGCTGAATAATGAATAGGAGAAATTATGGTTTGATTCAATTGTAACAAGGGTAAATCTTCTTCTACCACAGGAGCACTTTTTACCAATATGGGTGCTTTATAAACATCTTCCCTATTATATACAATGCTTGCACCAGCTTCACTGTAATCTTTGTCTTTATAATGGCTGCCTTCGCCTGCATTGTGTTCTACAACAACATTATGACCATTACTTACTAAAACTCCAACAGCATCGGGAGTTAGTGCAATTCGGTTTTCTTGAAAAGCAATTTCCTTTGGAATACCTATTTCTAATTTTGCACCTTGTGGTTTAATATCTAAGGTTTCTTCCAAAGTTTCGTAACTGAAAGAAGTAGAAATAACTGGTTTAGAAGTAGCCATGGAGGAATTTTAAAGTTGAATGTTCGAAATTAAAGTTAAACAATGCATTTGGGTTTTAAGCTTACTTGAGTTTATAATTTTTGCAATTCTTTATTCAGCAGCTTCAAACTCAAGTTCAGGAACGTAAATACGTCTAGTGTTTGCATCCACAGCTTCAATGAAAATATGCAAAGTATCGTTGGGTAATAAACTGGCTGCTTTTTCGGGCCATTCTACCAAACATAAGTTACCACTATACAAAGCATCTTCAATACCAGTACTTATAGCCTCTTCTTCATCTTTAATTCTATACCAATCCATATGTAAAATTGTACCTGCTACTTGACTATTATATTCATTTATTATTGCAAAAGTTGGACTACTGATATTACTTTCAACATTTAATATTTCACTGCATAATGCATGAATAAAAGTAGTTTTTCCTGCTCCCATGGGTGCATGAAATGCCCAAACTTTTTTAGCTTTATTCGACTTCCAAAAAGCTGCTGCTACTTGATTGATATGTTTAAGCGTATAAAAAAAATCGGACATGATGAATTACGATTATGATAACAAAAATCAGATAATAAACAAATAAAGCTAAATTTCTTTGGCTATTTCTTTCCAAAAGTTAATCTATTCATTTAATCGCTAACATCTTTAATATTCTTGAGAACATTAGAATACCTCAAAAGGATATTACTTTGTCCTTTTTAACTACTATTACTTATTTGAATAATTGGGAAGCTATATTTATTAAACAATCATATGCACTGAAACTACTTAATTTTAAAATATAAGTATTTGAATAACAATTATTTATATCAAAATAAGCAAAAGATTATTTTTTAATTTCTGAATACATTCTTGGTTTTTGATTTTATTGGGATAAAAATTTAAAAAGATTTTAGTATGCCCGAATAGGGTATGAATAATTCAAACACTTGTATAATTCAATTTGCCAATCTACTTTTATATCGTCAAATTAAAACCTATGAAAAAACAAATCCAATTAGTGGTTTTATTAATTTTCCTATTAGGAAAAACCACTTCAGCCCAAGACAACCAAATCCTCGATTTTGGTAAACCATTAAAAATGGCTAATGTTTATGAATTAGAAGGTTGTGTTATTGCTTCTCCAGAGTCAATTGGCGATTTTGCAACAATTCTAATCGACAAAGGGGATCTTAACGTTTCCAACAATACTCTACCGGCTCATTGTTTTAAGATATTGGTAGTTAGTTTGCTTACAAAAAAAGTAAAAATCATTGAAATAAAGGATCTACAAGGAAACCTAGTTACTGAACCAATTGGAACCCCATTTACTTGGACACATGGTGCAGATGGAAATATTTATGTAGCAACACAACAAGGCGGTCATTTAGTTAAAATTGATTATAAACAATTACTTGCAATAGATTTAGGCAAACCCTACAATTTTGATGGTATTCCGAGTATAACTACATTGAGTTTAGGAACAGACTTAGCATTGTATGGAATTATTAATAAAACTAGTGGCAGCAATATTGGTGCTTATACTTTTAGATATGATTATGACTATACGATTTCAGAAAAAGATAATACCCCAATTGATAGCATTAGAATAAGGGCAAAACAAATGGGAGCAGATAACAAATACACCTATGTGCGTTGTGAAGCAGACGACCATATTTTATATGCAATAGATAGGGTTACAAAAATTAAAAAAACTATTTCTTTATACTATAATGGTACTCTTTTGGATGCTACAAAAGCCTACGAAATTGAAACATATGCAGGTGATTATGTTTATGCAAGATTATCATGTAGCAATGGAACAGCCTATTATTGGAAATTACACAACGGAACTGTAATAGATAATGAAGGGCCAAATCTTAGCATAAGAAAAAGAACTGATCTTATTTGGTCATTCAACAATATTAAAAACACAATAACCACAATTTGGGATGAAGCTAACAGTCGTATATTTTATCAAATTGGAAGTATAATTGACTATGTAGATTTAAACGAAAAAGTTCAAAAAGTTGCACGACCCACTGGAGCAATGACTCCATATTACAACACCCAAAATCAAAGGGCCGAGTTGTTTGTACATGGACAGAGATACTCTATTGCTGCATCATTAACTACTCAAAACAATCCAATAATCACAGTTTTGGGAGGCAACAAAATGCAAAGTGTTTATAGCACAGAAACCAATTTCGACAATTCCAAAGTATTAATTGGCAGCTATGCAAACGGCACAATTCAAGAATATAATTCTGCTAATGAATGGAATATTTTTAATAACATAAATAGTCCAGCTCCTTATTCAAATAATGCCAACCCATTAATCAAATATCAATTGCATAACCCCATTAATAGCAGCAATAACTTACCTGGTATGATTACTGTAAATGCTATAAAAAAAATAAACGCATTACACTTATATGTTGCAGCAGGAGATAGAGCTAGAAATAATCCTCCATTTTATAATTCAGAAATTACGATTGCAATTATTAACCCTGCAACTAACCAATTTAAAAATGTGTATAATGCTGCCCTATTTCAAGATTATACATTTGGAGCAATAGGCATTGACCAAACAAACAATAATATCATTTTAATAGGCAATAAAAGGGAAGCACCCAATCAAGCTACTTCAAAACTATTTATAGTCAACGCTGTTGGAGAAATTATTGGCACCCCGCAAGATTTAAAATTTAATACTACCGCAATCAATGATATTAGACAAATAGAAGTAAGCAACCATACATTATTTTTTTATTGCAGCAATACTATTTATAGAGTAAATGACTATACAAATGCCAATGCAACAATAGAAATCATGTATAAAATTGTAACGGATGGATTATTTAAAGCAATTGGTTTAGATACACAACATGAAAATGACAAATACATTGTTGCTGCTTATCAAACACCTAGCAATGGCAATTACAAAATAGTATATATGCCTACTACAACAACAAATAATATTACTCCAGGTGCAGATTATAATGTTATCAAAATAGCTGGAAGTATTAACGAAACTGCTGGTTTAACTCCATATACATTTTCGTTTATTGAAAATAAAGTTTACCTCTCTGGTTTTACTTCAATTTATGGATTTACACCAACAGCTATAAACAATGCTCCAAATGGTGGTGTGGCTAATATCAGTCAAAAAAGTATTGCAGTAACACCTAATCCTGCAAGAGATCAAATAAATATTAATTATACAGCCAATGCAAATGAAATCGTTCAGGTACAAGTATATAGCAACGATGGTTTAATAGTATATAACAAACAACTGAATGCGGTAATAGGAAAAAACAATATTCCATTAAATATTTCATCTTATGCAACAGGCAATTTTATTGTTAAGGTTGCCGGAAGAGAAAAAATGAGTACTGCAAAATTTATTAAAGAATAGTTTTCTAGTTTTATATATGACACAAGAGTTGCAAAGCAATTTGCAGCTCTTTTTTATATCCATTTAATTCCATCCTACGAAACAAGACTGAATAGTAAATAAGTAGATTTGCAGGGTAATTTTATTTTATGGAAAAAGTGGAGATGAAAGTAACAGGCATGAGTTGTACCAACTGTGCCCTTACAATAGATAAATACCTGAATGAAAAGGGATTGCAAAATGTAAAAGTAAACTTTATTGGTGGCGATGTTAGCTTTGATAAAATTGAAACCATCAGCAATGAAGAAATAGAAAAAGGCATTGGCAAATTAGGTTACCAAGTAAAAAAAGAAGGTAATCATAAAGTAACCTATTATGGAATTTTTCCTTTTATAAGCCATTTACAACGTTTTTGGTTTTGCTTCATTTTTACAGCCCCATTAATGCTACATATAATTCCATTTGTGCACATTCATTTTCTAATGAATCCTTTGGTGCAATTGGGTTTAACAATACCTGTGTATTTGGTTGGCATGGATTTTTTTGGACGTAGTGCCATACGAAGTTTACTAAAAGGCATTCCTAATATGAATGTTTTAATTGCCCTAGGAAGTACAGCAGCATTGGTTTACAGCTTATATGGTTTGCTGATTGGCAAAGCACAAGACTATTTATTTTTTGAAACTGCAGCCACCACCATTACGCTTGTTTTCTTAGGCAATTATATGGAAGACAAAAGTGTTGAACAAACACAAGCAGCATTAAAAAAATTAGCTGTTACCCAAAAATCAATGGCCAATATGATTGCTTTTGATGACCAACATCAAGAGCAAATTTTTCCTGTAGAAAGTAAAGACTTACATGTTGGAGATTTGATACTCATTAAAAATGGAGAACATGTACCCATGGATAGTAAAATTCTTTGGGGTGAAGCTGATGTTAATGAAGCCATCATTACAGGTGAAAGTATTCTGGTAAGAAAAACTTTAAAAGACAAATTAATTGGTGGAAGTATTGTAGAAAGCGGAACCGTAAAAGCACAAATTACAGCTGTAGGAGAAGATACAGTTTTAGCCAATATTCTTAAGTTGATTAAAAACGCTGAAACTGAAAAACCTCCTGTACAATTACTGGCAGATAAAATCAGTGCCATATTTGTTCCAGCAGTAGTAAGTATTGCAGTTGTTACACTAATTGTTAACTATTTTTTTATTGATAAAAGTTTTGGCGATAGTCTTTTACGCAGTATTGCCGTTTTGGTAATCAGTTGCCCATGTGCAATGGGATTGGCAACGCCTGCTGCTGTGGCAGTGGGATTAGGTCGTGGTGCAAAAAATGGCATCTTATTTAAAAATGCCAAGAGCTTAGAAATTTTTAAATCAATTAAACAGGTTGTGTTTGATAAAACAGGAACATTGACTACAGGTAAATTTCAGATTTCTGATTACAAATTTCAAATTGAAGAAGAGGAGTTTAAACGCATTGTATTTTCATTAGAAAAATATTCCAATCACCCAATTGGCAATTGTATTGCAACAGCATGGAAAACAAAAAATGATATTCGTTGGGCTAAGATTGAAGAAGAAAAGGGTTTGGGTATGAAAGCTACCGACAAAGAAGGTAATGAATACTTTGCTGGTTCTATTAGAATTGCTGCTCATTTAACCAATGAAATCAACCACAATGTATACATACTTAAAAATGGTGCTTTAATTGGCTGGATTGATGTGGCAGATGAATTACGTCCTGAAGCAATCAATGTAATTCAGCAATTAAAAAAACATAGCATTAAAACTATTTTATTAAGTGGCGATAAGCAGGAAAAATGTGAGCAGGTAAAACAACAACTAGGTTTGGATGAAGTAATGGCTGAACAAACCCCTGAGCAAAAACTAAATTATATTGCTGACTTAACAGCACAACAACCAACAGCAATGGTGGGTGATGGCATTAACGATGGCCCAGCATTGGCAAAAGCAACTGTAGGCATTTCTTTAAGCGATGCCAGCCAAATAGCCATGCAAAGTGCACAAGTGGTATTAATGAATCATGGTTTGAAAAATTTACCATTGGCCCTAGGCTTGGGTAAGCATACTTACATTACCATTAAAGAAAACTTATTTTGGGCATTTGCGTATAATGTAGTTGCAATACCTGTTGCTGCTGCTGGCTTTTTAAGTCCAACACTGGGTGCATTGTTTATGGGATTGAGTGATGTGGTTTTAGCGATTAACAGTATCAGATTAAAATGGAAGAAAGTAGTGTAGTAATATAACAGAGACACAAAAATTTTCTGTGTCTCTGTGTTTCTGTGGCAACTGTTATCCAAACAAATAAGCCACATCTTCCTCGGTCAATGATTTTACAAAACCATCATCTTCGGTTACCAATTCTTCGGCTAATTTTTTCTTACGCAGTTGTAGCTGAATAATTTTTTCTTCGATCGTATCCTTACAAATGAGTTTGTAAGCAAACACATTTTTTGTTTGCCCAATCCTATGTGTTCTATCAATCGCTTGTTGCTCAATAGCAGTGTTCCACCAAGGATCGAACAGGAAAACATAATCAGCAGCAGTTAAGGTTAAACCGGTATTACCTGCCTTTAAACTGATTAAAAACAAATGTGTATCGCTGGCTTCATCCTGAAAAGCAGCCACCATTTCAGCTCGTTTGGCTGGTGGTGTTTGTCCATCAAAATGAAAATATTGAATGCTTTTTTTATCACATTCAGCAGCCAACAAATCCAACATAGAACTGAATTGAGAAAATACAATGGCTTTATGTGCACCCAAAATATTTTGCAGTTCATTCAACAACATTTCTGTTTTGATAGACTCCTTACAATTTTGTTGTTCATCAGTTGGCAATAATAAAGGTGTGTTGCATACCTGACGCAATTTCATGATTCCTTGTAATACAGCTAATTTACTTTTCCCGAGTCCTTTATCTTTTATATCAGAAAAAATATTAGTTCTTATTTGCTCACTAATTTCATCGTACACCATTTTTTGATGAGCATGCATACTACACCATAAAATACTTTCTGTTTTTGCTGGTAAATCTTTGGCTACCTGTTCTTTTGTTCTACGTAAAATAAACGGAGCAGTCATTTTTTGGAGTTGTTGAATCTTATCCTCATCGTGATACTTATCAATTGCATCAGCATATTCACGTTTAAAAAATTCTCTGCTGCCAAACATACCTGGTAATGCAAAATTTAACTGAGCGTATAAATCAAAGGTATTGTTCACAACAGGCGTACCACTTAATGCAATGCTTACATTAGATTGCAAAGCACTAATGGCTTTGGTAATTTGTGCTGATGGATTTTTAATATTGTGACTTTCATCTACCACAGCTACACCATAGACTGTAGAAAACAATACACCATTATCAGCTCGTACTGTTCCATAACTAGTGATAATGATTTGCACATTTTCTTTTAACAATTCCTCCTCTTTTCTATTGGCTCCATGATATACCAACACTTCAATAGATGGAGCAAATTTCTCCAATTCTTTTTGCCAGTTGTACATTAAAGAAGATGGACAAACTATGATATTTTTTGAACCAGGATGTTCCTGTAGATAATGAGCCAAAAAACAAATCGTTTGCAATGTTTTACCAAGCCCCATATCATCTGCCAAACAAGCACCTGCACCAACATCTGCCAATAAAGCCATCCACTCAAACCCTTTTTGCTGATAAGGTCTTAAGCTTGCCTGTACGGTTGACGGAACTGTGTAAACAGGTTTTTCCTGTGTTTGCCAATCAACCCATTTTTGCCACCAATCTTTTTTAATGGTTGTTTGTAAAACGGTAATATTGTTTTCACTTCGATCTTCTGCAATAGCCATCCAACGTGCAACTTCAATGGTTGAACCATCAATTTTGCCATGCTTAATTATGGCTGAAAATTGTTGCAACCAATCATCATCAAACACACCCAAGCTACCATCTTTCAGCAATACGGCTTTTTGCCCTGCAAATAATATTTTCTGCAATTCTTTTAATGGAATTTCCTCTTTACCAAATGAAGTTTTCATTTGTAGCACCACCTTACTATCAGTTTGTTCTTTAATTGTAAAGTCAGTTATTGCTTTAAAAGATGAATATTTAAAATGCTTGAGCATATCCATGCCTATCAAATCAATATTCATTTCTAACAAATGATGATAGGCTTTTAAAAACCATTGTTTCTTGGTAGCATCGGCAAAGCTTACATAGTAATAACCATTTCTTTGTTTAGGAAAATTGGGATGCAATGCTTCAATCAGTTGAATGAAGTTTTGCTCAGCAACCTGATTTCTTTTAATACTATATGCAACGCCATTTTGCTTGGTTTCAAATGTGTCAGAAAATGAACCATCCACAATAAATCCATCATACAACCATTGTGGCGTAAGCATTAAAAAAGCATTGTTCAATTCACTCAATAAAATTCGGTTTACAGGTACAACTTCAATCTCATTCTTTGCAAATAAATTATTTCTGTTTACCGTATAATCAGCTTCTAATTTTGTTAAAACAAACTCTACAAAAGTTGTTTCATCATTTTGATACAAGTGAATGTTACTGTTTATCCATTCTATAGTTTGATAGTCTTTAAGGGACAGAATAAAATATTCATTGTTGCTTTCTAATAAAAAATGAGTACGATTAAAAGATGAAAGAACATAATCAGCACCATTCAATTCTACATTAATTAATACACTAAATGCTGTATGGTGTTTAATTACTTCAAACGATAATGTTGGCTTAAAAGCACTAAAACTGCATAGTGATGTGCGATAACTTTTTTTATTTGCTGATAAGGTTTTGTGATAAAAAGATAATGCAGGGAAAAATGGTTTTAGTCTATTCAAAACATCATGCAAATAACGCAACATAGAATTTTGTGTGAAAATTTCTATGCTTTTACCTGCACGTTGTTTGGCATATCGTTGTTTACAATACTGCCACTCATTTAAAATAGCTTTTTCACTAAATAAAATGAGTGTATCCTGAATGGCTTTGGGTAAGGCAGAAAAATAATTAGCCAATTCTTTTTTATCTAAATCGTAGGTAGCTGTATCAATAGACTTTTCTGTTTTAATAATGTGAATTGATTGTACAATGAAGTAAGATTCAATCATTTCATCTGGCAACAACACCAATGCAACTTTATTCGTTTGCTTAGACATATCTTTTAAGCTTGTTCTTATACTTTCTTTTAAAAAGGAGCAATAGTACAATATTTACGAGTTACATGAGTTGTGCTATTAATAAAAGTAAGTATCCCATTTTTTTATGAACAAACAACAGTAAACAGAAATATATTTGAATAACTGATGCTAAGCAAAGAACAAATATTGCAGCAATATTGGGGCTACAATTCTTTTAAAGGAGAACAAGCCCAAATCATTCAATCTATTTTAGATGGAAAAGATACTGTTGCCTTATTACCAACTGGTGGCGGAAAATCCATTTGCTTTCAACTACCTGCATTAATGCTAGATGGTGTTTGTTTGGTAATTTCTCCATTGATTGCTTTAATGAAAGATCAGGTAGAAAATTTGCAGAAAAGAAATATTCCTGCTGTAGCATTGGTGAGTGGCATGAGTTATTACGACCTAACTAAAACACTCAAAAAAGTTGTTCAGGGTGAATATAAATTTTTGTACCTCTCACCCGAACGATTAGAAACCAGTTTATTTAAAGAATATTTAGCAGGTATAGATGTAAGTATGATTGCCATAGATGAAGCACATTGCATAAGTCAGTGGGGTTACGACTTCCGTCCACCCTATTTAAGAATTGCTGATTTACGAAATGCATTGATCAATACAACTTTTGTAGCATTAACTGCATCGGCAACGCCATTGGTGCAAAAAGATATTGTTGAGAAATTGCAATTAAAACAGCCCAATGTTTTCCAGCAGTCGTTTGAGAAACCCAATTTATCGTATTCAGTTTTTAAAGTAGATAGCAAGATTAATAAGGCAATTGAAATTTTAAACAATGTAAAAGGAAGCAGTATTATTTATTGCAGCAATCGTAAAGAAACCAAACGCATTGCTCTATTGTTACAGCAACATGGATTTTCGGCAGACTTTTATCATGCTGGAATAACACAAGCTGAACGTGCTGAAAAACAAACTGCTTGGATTAATAACAAAATAAGAATTATTGTTTGTACCAATGCATTTGGTATGGGCATCGATAAGCCAGATGTAAGAACTGTGATTCATTTAAACCTGCCCGACTGTTTAGAAAATTATTACCAGGAAGCTGGCCGTGCTGGCAGAGATGGTAAAAGAGCTTATGCAGTATTATTGTATCAACCAACCGATATTGCTGCACTACAATTATTGCCACAAGAAAAATTCCCAACATTCGAAACTATTAAACAGGTTTATCAAGCAGTTGCTGATTACCTGCAAATACCTGTTGGTATTGGCGAAGGCAATTACTACGATTTTGACTTAATAACATTTTGCAACAACTTTAAACTTGACTATTTTACGGTAATTAATGTTTTAAAAATATTAGAGCAACAAGGCCATTTGGCATTTACAGAAAACATTTTCTTACCCTCACAAATAGAATTTACTACTGACAAATACACCATCAACAATGTAGAAAATGTGTACCCACATTTAGATGCTGTAATGAAAACTTTGTTGCGTACGTACGAAGGTATTTTTGAGCATCGTGTTTCTATCAATGAAAAATTATTGGCCAAAATTGCCAAGTTGCCTTACGAAAAAATTTATGCCGACTTAAAAGTGCTGTATGGTTATGGTATTATAGAATATTTGCCACAAAAAGAAACTCCACAAATATATTTTCTGCTCAACCGAGCTTCAACACAGCATTTACAATTCAACGGAGAAACTTACAACCAAAGAAAAAAATTGTATGAGCAACGTGTTGCTGCAATGTTCAATTATATTGAATTAAAAACTGATTGCAGAAGCAAACATATCTCAGCCTATTTTGGAGATTCCGCTGTAAAAGATTGTGGCATTTGTGATAATTGTTTGGCTAAAAAATCAAATGAAATCACCACAGAAGAATTCAAACAAATTGAAGCAACAATTTATGCTCAACTACCAGTAAATGGTATTCCCATACATCAACTCATACAACAGCTTAAACCCATTAAAAAAGAAAAACTCCATAAAGTGATGGAGTTTTTGCAAAGTGAAAAGCTAATAATGGTAAATGAATTTGGACTAGTGCATAAAGCATAATCTAAGCATATTTTAAAATAAACTTTTTCGTTTACTACTTCTTCCACCCAAACCTAACGCACCTAATAAACTTCTGGTAATTACATTGGCTGCTGTTCTTCCAATTTGTTTTACAACAGGGTTATCAAAAAAGCCTGGCTCTTCTTTTTCTTTTTTAGCTTCTTCTTTTTCTACCTGCTCTTCTTCTGTTTTTTTAGCAGCTTCCTCTAACTTAGCAGTAAGTATTTCATAAGCACTTTCAGTATCTACCACCTCATCATATTTATCTACCAATTTACTTTTAGTAATTAATTTATCTATTTCAGTTTCATTCAATACATCCATTCTGCTTCTTGGTGGGCAAAGCATGGTGTGTACCAATGGTGTTGGAATACCCTTTTCATTTAATAAAGTAACAAAAGCTTCACCAATGCCCAATTGAGTAAGCAGCTCATCGGTTTCATAAAAATCTGTTTCCGGAAAATTCTCTGCTGCCGTTTTTATAACCTTTCTATCAGCAGCAGTAAATGCCCTTAATGCATGCTGAATTTTTAAACCCAACTGTGCCAATATACTGGCTGGTATATCTTGTGGGTTTTGCGTACAAAAGAAAATACCAATACCCTTACTACGTATTAATTTAATGACAGTTTCAATTTGTTGTAACAAAGCATCGCTGGCTTCCTGAAAAACCAAATGAGCTTCATCTATAAATAAGATTAATTTGGGTTTATCTAAGTCGCCTTCTTCTGGGCACACAGCATACAACTCAGCTAATAACTGCAACATAAATGTGCTAAACAGTTTGGGTCTGTTTTGCATATCCATTACACGTAAAATATTTACTACACCCCTTCCTTCTCCATCAATACGCATTAAGTCTTCTACTTCAAAACTTTTTTCACCAAAAAAAACATCAGCACCTTGTTGTTGCAACTCTACTACTTTACGCAAAATAGTTCCTGTGCTAGTAGTAGAAATTTTGCCATAGGTTTTTTCCATTTCAGCCTTGCCTTCATCACCAATAAATTGCAATACTTTAATAAAATCTTTTAAATCTAATAAAGGCATTTTATTGTCGTCACAATACTTAAAAATCATTGCTACCAAACCACCTTGCGTATCATTCAGTCCTAAAATTTTACTCAATAAAACAGGACCAAACTCACTCACAGTAGCTCTTAAACGAACACCTTTTTGATCACTCAATGTAAGCAACTCCACAGGAAAAGCAGTAGGCTTAAATTCTACATTCAGCTTGGTACAACGGTCATTAATTTTATCATTGGCAACACCTGCAGCAGCAATGCCACTAAAATCGCCTTTAATATCCATTACCAAAACAGGTACACTATTATCACTCAGGCATTCACTTAACATTTGCAAGGTTTTAGTTTTACCAGTACCTGTTGCACCTGCAATTAAACCATGACGGTTCATGGTTTTAAAAGGCAGACTTACGTCGGCCCCAACAACCACTTGTCCATCTAAAACACCCACACCAATTTTTACATGCTCCCCTTTAAACGAATAACCATTTTTTACTGCTTCAATAAATTGTTCTGCCCCTGCCATTGTAGTATATTTTTATGGCACTAAATGTATAAATAATTTATGGAAGCTATCAACTTTAAGTATTCCAATCAACTACAGTTCCCGCTTTTCACTGCAAGCCCAATTGCATTGGGGCTTTTCGTTACAATCGGGGCTACTTGAGCTGAAGGAATGCTATTTGGCAAAAGGTTTTTCTAATTCCCCTCCTTTGGAGGGGTTAGGAGTGGTTTACTTAAAAACGTATTAATAATAGAATTTCCCAACGCTTAAAATAAACATCCTACTACACAATCTTCTCCATATTCCCCTCCTTTGGAGGGGCTAGGGGTGGTTCACTTATAAAACAAATCAAATATGGCTCACACCAAACTCGCTAATAATATAATTTTCCAACATTTCCATTACATCCAATGTTCTTTGCAACACTAAGCCATCGGTTACTCTAAATACTTTCAATCCTAAACTTTCTAAAAATAATTGCCTTGCTATATCGTATTCAATTTTTCCTTCGTGACTAATGCCGTCAATTTCTACTACAAGACCTAACGCTTTCACATAAAAATCTACAATGCAATTACCAATAATTCTTTGTCTGTCGAAATCAATTTTATGAAACTGTTTATTTCTTACCTGTTGCCAAAACAATACTTCACTATAAATACCAGCTTTACGTTTGTCTTTTGCAAGCTGTTTTAAGTTTGGGTTATACGGTAGCGATTCTACAAAATTTCGTTTTATAGAAATGCCGTTTATGGTTGTGAGGATTTCCATTTTTATTTGTATTATTTAACCACCCCTAGCCCCTCCAAAGGAGGGGAATTAGAACGTAATCGAATACAATCTGAATTTACTCAATTCTAAATTTATAACCAATTGAGTAAACACATTTATTTAAAAAAGTCCATCAAAATACCAAACCTTGAAAGGAGCGTCGCCGTCAACAGTTGAATAGATATTCTACAGCTGGCTACAAAATATTTTTAGTTTTCAATTGTTCAATATTGCTTTTCGTTAATTTGCTGCACCTTAATGAACTGCTTTTTTATGGACTTAGACAAACTAAATTTATTGCCTGAATGGGATGATGCTATATTGCACAGTTTTAGTGATGATGAAGGCGATGAATGGAAAACAAAGAATAATTTAGACATTGGTAAAACCTTATACAATCAATGGCGTGAAGTATTTGGTTTGGTGTTTGCCTTAACCGATAGTTTAAGAGAGGCAGAAGATGAAAAAAGCCACCCTGCAAGTACAAAGAATTTAATTTTTCAAAACCTTACTATAGTTGCTCCTAAAATAATTAGTGCCATACAGGTAAACGATTATGTGTTGCGTATGGAAAATGCATCCATAATTAGAAACAACTGCCGTGAAATGATGGTACAAATTAGTTTTGCTGCTATGATTGGCGATGCTGATGAACAGCACAAGGAAGTAATTGAAGAATCGTTAAACAGGTTTAGAGAACTGTTTAAACAATGGGTTGCTACTTTTGAGAAAGATGATTATGAAGATGAGTGGGGCTTGTTTGTATAAGCATTAGTGCACAAAAATGGCTACTACAGCCAATATTACAATACCCACCACTACATATGCAATTTCAGTTGCATCGTCGGAAGCGGTAATATCTTTTTTCATTATAAAAAGTTTAGGTACTAATTAGACGTATCTTTTTCTGCAAAGGTTGCAATGCCCCAACCAATTAAAACCCCAATGGCATAACTCAAAATATCGCTCCATAAAAAACCAAAACCTAAAATCATTTTTCCTAAAAAGGTTACCCGTATTGTATCTAACCAAGGTGCATGGTACAATTGAGAAATTTCTATGGCTACTGCAAATGCATACGTATATGCTGCAATCATCCATAATTTTTTTGCCGGAAAAAAGAACCTGAAAAAGAAGAAGAATAAGGTTGCCCATAAAATATCTCCACCATAAGTGGCAATAGATTCATAAAACCAGTGTGGCTTTTTACGTGTTGCCAAACCAATGGGAATGGTAATTAAAAAAAGTGCTGCATAAATAATGCGTTTTTTAAGCATGGGCAGGTTTTATCATTTCAATATGGTCAATTCCATCTTCATCATAAACTTCACTGGTTTGTGCAAATCCAAAACTTTCGTAGAATTTTTTTAAATACAATTGTGCTCCAATTTTAATATCCTGCATACCAAATAAGGCATTGCATTTTTCTATAGACTCAGCCATTAACACTTTACCAATACCTGAATTTCTATACGTTGGGCTTGTAACCACACGACCAATAGACACTTTATCGTAAGCTACTCCAACATTTAATAAACGAGTGTAGGCTGCCAATTCATCATTAATCCAGCCCATTAAATGCATGCTTTGTTGGTCTTTATTATCGGCATCTTGAAAAACGCAATTTTGTTCTACCACAAATACTTCGTTTCTTAAACGAAGTATGGCATATAATTCGGCTGAAGTTAGTTCGCTGAATGATTTACAAATCCACTGTATTTGCATGATGTGCTATTAGTGAACGAAAATAAATATTTCATTTATGTACCCTATTATTTTCTTTTTCTTTAATTGATGCCGAAGTAATATTTTCACAGCTCAACATAAATGAATTAATGACAAAACGAGTTGCTATTATTGGTGCTGGCCCTGCTGGTTTAACAGCTGCTTATTTATTGGGTAAAGCCGGTATTGCAACCACTATTTTTGAGAAAGATGCTACTTATGTTGGTGGTATTTCGAGAACTGAAAATTACAAAGGTTTTCATTTTGATATTGGTGGGCATCGTTTTTTTAGTAAGAGTCAGGAAGTAGAAGATTTTTGGACAGAAATATTGGGTGATTCACTGCTCGAACGCCCAAGAAGCAGCCGAATTTATTATAATCAACATTTTTTTTCATATCCTCTGGCTGCATTTGAAGCTTTACAAAAACTGGGTATTGTAGAAAGTACTTTGTGCATGTTTAGCTATGTACAGGCTAAAATTAATCCTGTAAAAAATCCTATAAATTTTGAAGATTGGGTTAGCAATCAGTTTGGAAAAAGGTTATTTAATATTTTCTTCAAAACCTATACTGAGAAAGTTTGGGGCATTAGTTGCAAAGAAATTTCGGCTGATTGGGCTGCACAACGCATCAAAGGTTTATCGTTAAGTAGTGCAATAAAAAATGCTTTATTTAAGCCTAAAAACACTAATAAAGATGCAGTTATAAAAACTTTAATTGATTCTTTCAGGTATCCTGCAAAAGGTCCTGGGCAAATGTGGGAAACCTGCAGAGACAAATGTGTACAAATGGGTGTAACCATACATATGAACAGTGATGTAAAAGGATTGGAATTTAAAAATAATCAATGGGATGTTTTACTGAATAACACTGCTGCTGTTACTGGTTTTGATTATGTATTGTCATCGGCTCCAATGAAACAATTGGTGCCCAATATTCTTCCTGCATTACCCAATAAAGCTATTGTTGCTGCCAATAATTTACATTATAGAGATTTTTTAACCGTTGTATTAATTACAAAAGATAAAGATTCTTTTAACGATAACTGGATTTATATACATGACCCATCGGTTAAAGTTGGACGCATTCAAAACTTTAAAAGCTGGAGCCCCTTTATGGTGCCAGATGCAGGCATGGCTTGTTACGGACTTGAATATTTTTGTTTTGAAGGAGATGGTATGTGGGAAAGTACTGATGCTGCTTTAATTGATTTGGCAAAAAAAGAAATGCAGCAAATTGGGCTAATTGACGCAAAGCTGGTTTCAGATGGGTATGTGGTAAGGCAACCCAAAGCTTATCCTGTGTACGATCAGTTTTATAAAGAACATGTGAACACAATAAGAGGGGCTTTAGAAACTTATGATGGATTGTATTTAATTGGCAGAAATGGCATGCATAAATACAACAATCAAGACCATAGTATGATGACAGCAATGTTGGCAGCAAAAAATATTATTGCAGGCAAAAAAATATACGACGTTTGGAATGTAAATCAAGATGCCGAATACCACGAAAGTGGAGAACGATTTGCCAATGAAGGTGGAAGGTTGATACCAACAGTAATTAATAACTAATCTTCTATCGGAAGTTGTATTGTAAATGTGCTTCCTTTATTCGGTTCACTTTCTATAATTAAATTTCCACTATGTTGAGCAATTAAATCCTTACACAACATTATACCAAAACCTGTTCCTTTTTCTTGCATTGTGCCAGAGGTTGAATAATAGTTTTGTGCACTAATTTTTTCAATTTCTTGCTTACTAATTCCAATACCGGAATCTCTTATAGCAATACAATGAAATGATTTTCGATTATTGTAAGTAATAGAAATTAAACCACCCGAAGGGGTAAACTTAATTGCATTACTTATTAAGTTTCTAAACACAATTTTCAGCATTTCTTTATCGGCATTAATAATTACAGAATCTTTGATCAAAAGATGCATCGCAATCTTTTTATTGATATAATTTAATTCCTGCTCAGCCATCAATTCAGTAATTAATACTTTAACATCTATTTTGTTTTTTTCAATTTCTATTCCTTGCATTTGTCCACGCAACCAAAATAATAAATTATCTAACAATGCAATACTCTTAATGTATTGATCTTCTAATTGCTTCATCAATTCTGAAATTTCCGCATTAGAAACCAATCCATGATTTATAAGTTCAATAATACCTCTTGTATTTATAAGAGGATGACGTAAGTCGTGTGATATAATAGAAAGTAATTTATCTTTCATTTTATTCTGTGCATCTAACTGGTTGTTATGCTCAGAAATTGTTTTATTAAATTTATCTAGTGCAATATTATTTCCTTCAATTATTGTATTTTTCTGTTCAAGTTCAGTAGTTAATAATTTTTGTTTCTTAAAATTGGTGTAGGTAATTATTGCAAAAACAATTGAGATGACTAAAAAAATTGCTCCAAATACAATGATTAACAGCCTAATATTAGCCTGTTTCTCTGCATCCAAAGCACTATGCTGAGCCTCTATTGTTTGCAGTTCTTGTTCTTTAATTAAATCCAAAAAATTAATTGCATATTGCTTATCCTGTTTATTTTGATCTTTCGATATGCTAATTAATGAGTCTTGCCAACGATTAATTTCAGTTAAATTCCCCTTCTTTTTATGTATGGCTAAGATATTGTTGATATTGGTTTCTATAAGATTATTAGCATTGGCTAATCGAGCAGCACTAAAACCTTGCAATGCATGGTTTAAGCTTTTATTTATTTCGTTTTGTTTAAAAGAAATAACTGCCAATTGAGCATAGGAATAAGATAAGCCATAATAATCTTTTTCTACTTCATCGATTTGTTTTGCTTGCACAAAAAAATGCTGTGCTTGTACAAAATTCAACTTCTCTAAATAAACATTACCTATATTTTGTAATGCCTTCTTTTCGCCATATCTATGTTTAGATGATTTGCTAATCGCTAAGCTAGTATTAGAATACTGAATTGCTAGCTCGTAGTTCTTTTTTGTAAGCTCTAACTGGGCTAGGTTATTCATTACATTAGCAATTTGTTTGAGAATTTTTAATTGCTGAAACGTTTTTAGAGATTGATTATATAGAGCTTCTGCCTCTGCAATTTTTTTATTATCGAGTAATGCATTTGCAATTTGCAAATTGCATCTTGCAACATTAAAACTGTCGTTATTTTGTTTGAAAATTTCTAGTGACTTTTGATAAATAACCAACGCCTTATTGCTAAAGCCACTTTGTTGATAAATGCCAGCTTCGTATAAAAGTGATACAGCATATCCTTTGGTATAATTTACTTGGTTGGCAACTTGTTGTGTTTTCAGTAAATAAGTAAGTGCCGATACAATATCATTTTTTTTGGTTGTGAATGCTAATTCATTTAAAGAATCAACTATTCTAAATTGACTTTGATTATCGCCAATAGTTTTTTGAGCAAATGAAAACGCAAATACAAAAGATAGTACTAGACTTATTAAAAAAGGTTTTATCAATGGTAATCGAATTAAGATATACACTTATAAAAGTAAATAAAAAATCCGTTTATCAAAGTTAAAAAAACAATATGCTGCACTCTTATTGTAAAACTTCCCTAGCAATAACCAATTTTTGAATTTCTGAAGTACCTTCGCCAATGGTACAAAGCTTGGCATCTCTATAATATTTTTCTACCGGAAAATCTTTGGTATAGCCATATCCTCCAAAAATTTGTACAGCATCGTTGGCAACTTTTACTGCAATTTCACTGCTATAGTATTTTGCCATAGCACCATTTTTAGTTAACTTCTCTCCTCTTTCCTTTAAGTCACAACTTTGCCAAACCAGTAAATCACTGGCCATTATTTCGGTAGCCATATCGGCCAACTTAAAACTTATACCTTGGAAGTTACAAATTGGTTGATCGAACTGATAACGCTCTTTCGAATATTGCAATGCCGCTTCGTAAGCACCTTTTGCAATACCAATAGATAATGCTGCAATAGATATACGTCCACCATCTAATATTTTTAATGCCTGACGGAAACCATCTCCCACTTCACCCAAACGTTGGGTATCGCTAATGATACAGTTATCAAATATCATTTCAGCAGTTTCACTGGCTCTCATACCTAATTTATTTTCTTTCTTTCCAGCACTAAATCCTTTTGTGCCTCTTTCTACAATAAAAGCAGTTGAATTGCCACTTGTTCTTGGTTCGCCTGTCCTACAAATAACAACAGCAATATCTCCACTTTTACCATGGGTTATCCAACTTTTGGTTCCATTTAATATCCAATTGTTACCATCTTTTACAGCTGTTGTTTTCATATTACCAGCATCGCTACCAGTGTTTGGTTCAGTTAAGCCCCAAGCCCCAATATGCTCTGCAGTAGCTAGTTTAGGCAAATATTTCTGCTTTTGCTCCTCGTTACCAAAAGTTAAAATATGGTTGGTGCATAATGAATTATGAGCTGCTACGCTTAACCCAATTGAGCCACACACTTTGGCTATTTCCTGAATAATAGCATTGTATTCAAAATAGCTTAATCCAGCACCACCATATTCGTGTGGTACTAAAACGCCCATCATACCCAACTTTCCCAATTCTTTAAAAATATGTACAGGAAATTCTTGGGTTTCATCCCACTCCATTACATGTGGCTTTATATATTGTATAGCAAAATCTTTAGCAGTTTTTGCAACTTGTTGCGTTAATTCGGATGATGTAAAGTTCATAATCGTTGTTGAATAGATAAGTCCTGCATTGCTGCAGGACTATATTATAAATGCAATCGTTAAAGGCTATGCTAACATTTGTTAGTATAGCAAATGTAGGAGAAATTTCTTTCACACCAAATGTTTCTTTTACTCAGGCAATACTGTTAGGTATGGAGCAATTTTATTATAAACATCTTCCGTAATAAATACAATTTTTCGAATATCATTAACTGATTTGTAGCCACCATGTTGATTACGGTAAATAGTAATAGCTTTTGCCAATGTTTTGTCGATATAAGGATGGGCATTCAACTCATATTCCGAAGCTGTATTAATATTTAATTTTCTAATCTCTGTTGGCAATACATGCAAATAGGGAAGTAGTGAGTTAAAAACAGAATCGGTCATTCCATAAGTTTCTTTTACTTGAAGCATATTTAAAAAACCACCTAGCTTTTCTCTGAAACTCACAATTTTATATGGTAACGAATTGCCAATATTGGGTATCAACCTCAACTGTTCTGGCGTAACCGTATTTGCATCAAATAAAACTGGTTTTTGGTTTTGTGAAATTCCATTTTGAGCATAAGTTTTATACCCTGACGGGACTGCACTATTTTCTATTTTTGCAAAAGGAATAATTCTATCTGCTTCTTCTTTTCTAAGTCCCCAAATTTTACGCAAATCTTCTGGTTGTTTAAACTTTCCACCTTTACTACGATAGTTTAATATGGTATTAATAGTTTTATCTCTTAAGCCTAGTTTTTGCCAACCATTTGCATCTAATGTATTTGGATCGAACTGAAATAATGAGCCAACTACTATATTCGTATTTGATGAATTGAAAGAGGTTTGCTCCCAATTATTATCATTGCTATTATTTTTTTTATAATAGCCCTTGTCTTCTTTTTGTTTCTGTAATGCAGCGATTTGACTTACAACAACTTGGTCAGCAACTTTCTTCTCCTTTTTGTAAGAGAAAAACTGAGGAAGCACAATAAATGAGCTAAACAGCAATACAATAATAATTGCTGCTATGGCATCCCTTTTTGAAAAAGTGAAGTACTGTTTAATTACTTTTTTCATTACGCTTATTTATGGTTAATAATGTCGCAACTGGAAAAGTGGGGGGTCTAAACGGTAATTTGAAGACTATCGTAAGCCAAATAAATACCTTTAGGCAATTGCTTACTAACTTCTTCGTGCAAACCTAATTGATGGCTGATGTGTGTGAAATAAGCCTTAGTGGGGTTAAGGTCTTGAACAACTTCAATGGCTTCTTCTAAATTAAAGTGTGAAATATGCTTTTCTTTACGCAATGCATTCAATACAATAATTTCAGAGCCTTTGATTTTTTCAAGTTCAGTTGCATCAATTTTATTTGCGTCTGTAATATAAGTAAAATTATTTAATCGATAAGCCAGAACAGGCATTTTTAAATGCCAAACTAAAATTGGTTGAATATTTATATCACCAATACAGAAAGCCGATTTATCGATTGTATTGATTTCCATATTTGGAACACCCGGATATTTCTTTTCGGCAAAAGCATAATAAAAATCTCTTCTCAATGCTTCTTCAGTTAAAGAGTTGGCATACAATTGCATTGGCTTATTACTAAAATAGTTGAAAGCTCTGATATCATCTAATCCAGCAATGTGATCTTTATGTGGGTGTGTAAATAAAATGGCATCAATATGTGTTGTATGTGAACGTAACATTTGGTATCTAAAATCGGGTGTAGTATCTATAACTAAAGTAGTAGTTTCCGATTGTATTAAAACACTACTACGCAATCTGCTATCTCGAGAATTAGTAGATGTACAAACATTACAATTACAGGCAATCATGGGCACTCCACTACTGGTTCCTGTACCAAGAAATGTAATTTTAAGAGGTTGATTACTCACCATTCAAAGCTACAGGTAAAAAGGAAAATGTAAGTAATTAATGTTAAATAGCTAAGCTGTTATAACAGGAGAATTGGACAAAATTTGCTCATACAATTTTTGGCTCTCATGGGTCAACTTATCGAAACTAATATTTAATTGAGGAATCAACTCCAATAAAGTATTGATACGCCCTTCGGTATGTAAGAACCTGTTTAAAACAACTATTTTTTTTGCTTCCAATAAACACCAGCCACTTTGAAAAGTCCCACGTTCGTATCGAAGTGTAAAATCGCTTTCTCCCAGTATATCTTCTAATTTTTTTAATGTTGTCGCTGTGTACTTCATTCCAATCTCATCCCCTAATGGGGGGTTATGAGTATTTTCAAAAATAACTTATAAAGAAGCCGTTACAGTATAGTTTTATCCACACATGTATAAAAAAATCCCCGCTAAATTGCGGGGATTTTATAGGTATTTATGATTTTCTATTTTTAAAATATTACAATACGCTCAACCCATTGTTTTTGGCCATTGGTTAATTGTATTAAGTATGTTCCCTGAGCTACGTTTACAGGCATTTTTACTTGTAAACTACCTTTTGAAGCAGCTTCAACTGTACAATTATACACTCTACCATCAGTCCCACGCAAACTTGCTTTGCAATTTGCACCATCACCATCAAATGTTACAAACACTGTTTGCCCTTTTGATACTGGATTAGGATATAATTTCAAAGTGCCCTTTCCTGATAAATTCGAAGAAAGACGATTGTCATTTGTGCTAACTCCTTGAATTGTTCTACCAGATGAGCAATTAGTATTTAAAATTACAGCAGAAACATTGGTTATAGCTTCAGCATTACATACAGAAGATTTAACAACAAGCCTATAATAAAGAGTTGTAGTAGATGCCTTAGGTTGAAAAACTGGTTGAGTTGCACCATAAACATTTGTCCAAGACCCATTTGCACTTGCAGAACGCTGCCACTGATAAGTTACATTGCCATTCGTATAATGACAGTTTTGAGTTAATCCAAGAGATTCTGGTAATTGATTAGTACAAACAGTTTGTGAAGTAGGCGTAATTGAACCAGCTTCAATTGTGGGATAAACAAATACCTCAACCTCGTTACTATAAACTGCGTTTCCACAACCATCTCCAACCTTTCTTCTATACTTAGTAGTACTACCAATACTTGTAGCATTGTATGTTGGTTGATTTGCACCTACAACTGTTGACCAACCAGCACCATTAACACTAGCTTCCCAAGTGTAAGTAAACGCACCACCACCACCACAAGCATCTATTATATTATTAATAATACCAGGGGCTGTATTGCTACAAGTTACAATTGGTCCATCAATTAGACCTCCTTTTAAAGGAGTATTGCTACTAATGGTTATAGAAACTTCATTGCTAGTTAAGCTTGTGCCATTTGCATCGGTAACCACTCTTCTAAATTTAGAATCATGATTTAATACGCCCGGTGTATAACTTACTGAGTTTGAAGATAAAATATCAATCCAATCTGTTCCATCAAAATTTTGCCATTTATATGTATATGGTGTTGCACCGCCTGTAGCAGGCGTACCTGTAATTGTACCAGATAATGTACTTGCTGTTACACAGCCACTATTCCCTGAACCATAACTAATATTACCATCTACTAAAGGAGCTGGATTAAAGCAAACAATATTTGACCATGTATCTCTTTCAGATGATGCACATGCCTCTCTTATTGCTCTACGATAACAAGTTGCACTAGTGGGTGGTGTATTTGGAAAAAAGTTTGAATAATTGCTGTTTAAAATACTTGCCCAAGTAGCTCCATTATCGGCACTAGTTTGCCAATAGTAAAAACCATTATAAAAATTAGAAGCAGATACTACGTTGCTAATTGCAAATAAAGGTGCATTAGGTGCAATTATCGACGATTGATTTGCTGCAATTAGCCCGCCATTGGCTGTTGTGGCTACATAAGCAACCACATCTTCATTACTGTATCCAGTAGCCCCTGCAGCATCACTAGACTTTCTACGATAATAGGTAGAAGCCGTAATTGCAGGCGGTTGATAACTCACAGATGTAGCTCCAGAGATTTCGTTCCACACAGTTTCATTTGCAAGTCTCATCTCCCACTGATAAGTGTATGGTGCAGTACCACCTCTTGCAACTGTACCAGACAATAAACTTGGCGTAGAACCTGCAAAAACACAAGGATATCGATATGTCCAATATCCTTTTTCAAAAGGCAGAGTTAATAATGCTTCAATTTGAACAACACCTGTATAGGCAGCAACAACACCACTACAATTTAGGTCAGTTGCTTTTTTTCTAAAATATTTAATACCTGGAGCCGAGAAAGGACTTGGCTGATAAGAAAGCCCACTTTCACCACTGATAGTACTCCATGGTCCATTAGCACTAACAGTACTAACTTCCCATGAATAAGAATAATTACCCGTACCAGATACAGCATCAGAAGTATTGATTCTGCTTGGAAGTTGATTTACCAAAACAAAAGCAGAGCCATCTAAAGAAATATTACCTGCATTTAACTCGTCTACCAAAAAGAATTTAATATCGTTTGAATATGCAACAGCTCCTGCTGCATCTGTTACTTTTCTGCGGTAAGTAGTGTTGTACAATAATATACCTGGACTAAGATTTAATCCATTTCCTACATTAATAACATTTGTCCAATTGGAATACTCAATTTTAGCTTCCCACTGATACGTGTAAGGTGCAGTTCCTCCAGTTGGTGAAGACAGGTTGCTTAAGTCAGACGCAGGGTTTGTTCGAGTTGCACAAATTGATGCAGTTGTAATACTGCCTCCATTTATGGAAGATTGAGCTAAAATACTATTAAAAGATAGTATTACAGCCAATAATAGTGTGACTTTTAAGGGTACAAAAAATTTCATAAACGCTTGTTTTAAAGTAAATAACAGCGTTTTCCAAGGAATTGAACTGGAATTTCGAGAGGATAATAGGTACAGATTACTAAGGTAGAGTAAAATTATGACAAGAAGGTTGCTTACAGAAAAAAATTAATTTAAAAATTTGATTTTCACCTCTTTTGAGGGTATCATACAGATTTCTTTTTTGCCAAACCATTTGTATCGATTGGCTGCAAACCATTTGTAAACAAAATTTCTTATAAAAGAAGGTATGAAAATTAAAATGTACAATAGACTAACAGGAAAACTCAAATGCCTACAAATTTTTAACGCAGCACCAGAATAAATTGCAAAAGCATCCCCTTCTATAAAAATTACAGAATCTACACCTTGGTTAATCTTCATTTTGTGTATTAATTGAATACCTACTTCACTTTGCAATGGGGCAAATCTTAAATTATTTTTTTTATTCCACCGTATGGCAAAGTTTACCATGCTATTGCAATAGTTACAAACCCCATCAAATAAAACAATAGGATTTTTATGTGTATCAATGTCTAACATGCATACTAAGTTTTTATTTGCTCACCATTTTAATTACAGGCACAATCATTTCTTCTAAACTAATTCCTCCATGTTGAAACGTGTTTTTGTAATAGTTAACATAATGATTGTAGTTATTAGGGTAACATAAAAAACCATCTTCTTTGGCAAAAATAAAGGATGAATTTACTGTTGGCACTGGCAATCCAGCTTCTCGTGGATCTCTAAATGCTAAAACTTCTTTTAATTCAAAGTTTAAATTGCGACCGTGTTTGTAACGTAAATTGGTGGTGGTTTGTTTATCACCAATTACTTTACAAGGAGTTTTTACCCTTACGGTGCCATGATCTGTTGCTACAATTACATTAATTTTTTTATCGGCAATTTTTTTTAATGCCTGATGCAATGCACTATGTTCAAACCAACTTTTGGTAACGCTTCTATAGCTTTTTTCATCTCCAGCCAATTCTTTCAATACTTCCATCTCGGTTCTAGCATGGCTAAGCATATCTACAAAATTGTACACAATAATGTTCAAGTCGTTATTCAATAAATTGTGAATATTGTTTAATAGATTCTGTCCGTCGTGATGATGTAAAACCTTTGTATAAGAAACTTTTAAATCGTCTTTTTTCATTCGTTTTAATTGTGCCCTAAAGAATTTTTCTTCGAATAAATTCTTGCCTCCTTCTTCATCATCATTTTTCCATTCAACCGGAAATTGCTTTTCAATATCTATAGGCAATAATCCACTAAAAATGGCATTACGACTGTATTGTGTGGCTGTTGGTAAAATGGAATAAAAAGTATCTTCTTCTAAAATTCTAAAACTTTCAGCAAAAATTGGCTGAATCGCTTTCCATTGATCGTACCTTAAATTATCAATTAAAAAGAAAAATGTAGGCACTCCTTTTTCTACATGAGGCAATACCTTAAACTGAAATAAATTATGACTCATAATGGGAGCCTCAGCAGTTTTTGGATTCATCCATTTGGCATAATTCTTACTCACAAATTTAAAAAATTCTGTATTGGCTTCAGCTTTTTGTGATGCCAGTATTTCCTGCATTTCAGGACTATCACTTTTCTCCATTTCCAATTCCCAATACACCAGTTTTTTATAAATATCCATCCATTGATTGTAATCAGGATTATCATTTAATGCCATGAATAAATCCCTGAAATGTTGCTGATAGCTTGTTGTTGTTTTCTCAGCAACCAATCTTTTATTGTCAATAATTTTTTTTAAGCTAAGCCAAACCTGATTGGGATTTACAGGCTTCAACAAATAATCGGCAATTTGGCTACCAATTGCTTCATCCATTAAACTCTCAGTTTCATTTTTGGTAATCATTACAATGGGCAATTGCTGATTAATTTCTTTCATCTTAGCCAATGTTTCTAAACCACTAATGCCTGGCATACTTTCATCTAATAAAACCACATCAATAATATGGTCTTTAGCATATTCCAATGCATCAAATCCATTGCTGAAAGTGGTTACTTCATAGCCTTTATTTTCTAAGAACATTTTCTGACTTTGAAGACTTTCCATTTCATCATCTACCCAAATAATTTTTGCTAAAGACATATCCTGTAAATTTTATACTAAGTTAATTGCAATGAAAATAAATCTATTCAACAACAATGTAACAATTCAATTCATAAAAGCTTGCTAAATAAAAATGGGGGCAGTCAACTGCTGTACATTATTCAGCTATAGTTCAGGCTTTTCGCCACTACTACGCCACATAGCCAACACACTAAGCTTCAGCGTGGTAATTGGCTTCAATCCTGCTGCCTTTGAACTGTTGAATTATATTCTATCGATGATGGGCTGAGGGATTGCAGTGGAAAGCCTCGAGTTTACGAGACCTTGTAACGTAAAGCCCTAACTTCTGCTGCATTTTACTCTAAAGATTGTAGCCCCAAATATTTTTCAGGAATATCATTTCATCTCAATTTTTAAAAACTTTGCAGTATGACTGTTCTTAATTTTTATCATTTCTTCTGGTGTTCCTTCAAATAAAATTTGTCCGCCGCCATCACCACCTTCTGGACCTAAATCAATGATGTGATCGGCCATTTTAATTACATCTAAATTATGTTCAATAATTAAAACACTATTGCCTCTATCTACCAATTTATTTACCACATCAACCAAGAGTTTTATATCTTGAAAATGCAAACCAGTAGTAGGTTCATCCAAAATATAAAATGTTTTTCCTGTATCTTTTTTACCTAATTCGGTACTTAGTTTTACACGTTGAGCTTCGCCACCACTAAGGGTTACAGCAGATTGTCCTAAAGTGATATAACCTAATCCAACATCTTGTAACACTTTAATTTTTCTGTACATCCAAGGCACTGCATTAAAAAATTCACAGGCTTCATCTACTGTCATATCCAACACATCACTGATAGATTTTCCTTTGTACCTGATTTCTAAAGTTTCTCTATTATAGCGTTTGCCATTGCACTTTTCACAATGCACATACACATCGGGTAAAAAGTTCATTTCAATTACTTTCATACCGCCACCTTCACACACTTCACAACGACCGGTTTTTACATTGAAAGAAAACCGACCAGCATTATAACCTCGAATTTTTGCTTCGGGAACGCTGGCAAATAAAGTTCTAATGTCTGTAAAAAACCCACAATAAGTTGCAGGGTTGCTTCTTGGGGTTCTGCCAATTGGACTTTGATCTATCTCAATTACTTTATCAATATTTTCTAAGCCTTTAATGCTTTTATATTCTTGAACAGGCATTTTACTGTTGTAACAATGCTTGCTTAATAGTGGATATAAAGTTTCATTAATCAATGTACTTTTTCCACTACCACTTACACCACTTACCACAACTAATTTGCCCAATGGCAATTTTACAGAAACATCTTTTAAGTTATTACCATGCACTCCTTTTAGCTCAATAAACTTGCCATTGCCTTTACGTCGTTCTGTAGGAACTGCAATACTTTTTTTACCCGATAAATATTGTGCAGTATCGCTATTGCTAGCCAACACTTGTTGCGGTGTACCTTGTGCAACTATTTGCCCACCATGCTTTCCAGCTTTTGGACCAATATCAACCAAGTAATCACTTGCCAGCATAATGTCTTTATCATGTTCTACCACCAACACACTATTTCCAATATCACGTAAGTTTTTTAATGCTTCAATCAAACGATGATTATCCCTTTGGTGCAAACCAATACTTGGTTCATCTAAAATATAGGTAATGCCTTGTAACTGACTACCAATTTGTGTTGCTAAACGAATACGCTGACTTTCGCCACCACTCAAGGTTTTACTTGGTCTGTTGAGCGATAAATAGGTTAATCCAACATCTAATAAAAACTGAACACGTTCTCTAATTTCTTTCAAAACATCTTTTGCAATGGCATTTTGTTTATTACTCAACCGTTTTTCAAGATCAGCAAACCATAGCATTAATTTGTCTAAATTCAATTCCCCTAACTCACTGATATTTTTTTCATCTACTTTAAACCACAAACTTTCTTTCTTTAATCTTGCTCCATTACAACTGGTGCAAGTAGATAATTCCATGAACTTTTCTACCCAAGATTTTAAGCCTTCATTACTTTGGGTTGATGTAAACCAACGTTTCAGCATTGGAATAATGCCCTCGTAACTGCCTGTATATTCATTGGGAATATTTTCATCATCCATATCCAATGCCAAACTGCTAGAAATGTTTTGGTCTCCAAATAACAATAAATCCAATTGCTCTTTTGGTAATTGATTCAATGGTTTATCTAGATTGATTTTATTTCTTTTACTAAACACCTTCACTTGTTGAAAAACACTTGCATCTCTTTCTTCCCCCAAAGGAACAATTCCTCCTTCGTTTACAGATTTTGAAGTATCAGGAATTACTGTACTCATATCAATTGCATATACATTGCCTAGGCCTTTGCAAACAGGACAAGCACCATAAGGCGAATTGAATGAAAATGCATTGGGGCTTGGTTCTTCGTAGCTAATACCAGTTTCAATACACATCAATTGTTTACTGTATTGTACAACTGTATTGCTATCGTTAATGAGTAAAAACATTAAGTCTTTACCCATTTTCAACGTTTGTTGTACACTTTGGCTGATACGAACTTTCATATCATCTGTTACTGCTAACCTGTCTATCACTACTTCAATATCATGAATTTTATATCTATCAACTTGTAACTTGGGTGTTAAGTCCATTACCTCACCATCTACTCGAACTTTTAAAAATCCTTTCTTTCTAATTTCTTCAAACAATTCCCTGTAATGCCCTTTACGTCCTCTCACCAATGGAGCAAGCAATGAAATTTTCTTTCCTTTAAATTTCTGATAAATATTTTCTACAATTTCTTCTTCACTAAACTTCACCATTTTTTTGCCAGTATTGTAGCTATAAGCTTCACCAATACGAGCATACAATAAACGCAAAAAATCATACACTTCTGTAACTGTGCCAACAGTGCTTCTTGGATTTTTATTGGTAGTTTTTTGCTCAATAGAAATTACAGGAGAAAGTCCAGTTATTTTATCTACATCTGGTCGTTCCATATCGCCTAAAAATTGACGAGCATAGGCACTGAAACTTTCCATGTACCTGCGTTGCCCTTCATTGTAAATGGTATCAAAAGCCAATGAACTTTTTCCACTACCACTTACACCTGTAAACACCACTAGTTTGTTTTTAGGAATGGAAATATCGAGATTTTTTAAGTTGTGTTCTCTTGCTCCAAATACTTCTATAGTTCCAAATTCGTTCATCGAATCAGAAACAGATACAGAAGTTACATTATCACTTATTTTTTTCTTTGCCATAATTGTGTGCGAATGCCAAATGTATTACAAAAGCAATTTGTTTGGCTATAATAAAAGATACAACTTTACATTAACCAAAACTGGTAGAAAATGTTTGGATTATTTAAAAAGAAAGAGCCGTCAATTCACATTATTAACAAAGTTTGGATGACGGAAAATGCCAAATGGAAGGCTTGTTTACAACTATTGGCTGAAAATCCAACTATACAATTTGTGGCTTGGTTTGAAGATACCCGAAAAAAGCTGAACGAATTATTAGAACAACACAATCATCAGCATAAAGTAATTCTTTACAGACAGACAATTGGTAGCCAAAAATTGAATTATATTTTTATAGAGCATTATTTGCTTTTTGATAAAGAAGCAGATTTATTTAAACAGTTGGAACTAACTGAAGTAACAATTTTAAACAGTTTAGATGAACCCTTATTTATGCAATTTGGCAGTGAAAGATTAGGCCCATTATTAGAAAAATTGGGCTTACTTGCCGATGAAATGATTGAACATGACATGATTACCAGTTCAATTAAAAGAGCACAAGAAAAAATTACTAACAAAGTACTCATTGATAATACTGCCAACAATCAATCTGAGTGGTTACTAAAGAACATGAAATAATAGCATCTTTGCAAACGTTCTAAACTTAAAACATTAACTATGATTGTTGCTATTGGATATATTGCATCGGCATTTTTGGCCTATTCGTTAATTGTTACCAATGCTATAAAGTTTAGATGGCTAAATATTTTTGGTTGTATATTTTTTATTATTTACGGATTAATTATCTCAGCTTTTCCAGTTTTATTAGCCAATTCAATTTTACTATGTATCAATATCTATCAATTAATTAAATTATACAAGTACGACGAACAATTTAAGCTTGTTGAAGTAACAGAGGAGAACAATATTGTACAACAGTTTTTGCAGTTTTACCAAACTGATATTAATAACTATTTTCCTAGTTTTAACTTTACAAAATCAACCAATAAAGTTTGTTTTGTTGTGTTGAGAGATTTAGCCATTGCCAATTTATTTGTTGCTCAATTAGAAGATAATGGCAATGCAATTGTTGAAATTAATTATACTACGCCCAATTACAGAGATTTTAAGGTAGGCACTTTTCTTTTTAAATCTAATAATGACCATTTAATAAAAAATGGTGTTCAGCAAATTGTGTATAAAACTGTTTTTAATAAAGAGCACCAACAATTTCTTAAAGTAATGGGTTTTAGTGAACAAGAAATGAATGATAAAAAATGTTTTGTAAAAAAAATAGCTTAATACTTATTGCTGTTTTTAAGAATTGCAAACATCATTAAATCAATAAGCTTGCCGTTGTTTATTTCATATTCTTTAAATGTGCCTTCATGCTCCAAACCCAACTTTTGTATAGCTGCAATTGAAGCAGGGTTTTCTGTTTCTACTGTTGCTTCGATACGGTTTAACTGTAACTGATGAAAACAAAACTGCAGTACAGCTTTTCCTGCTTCAGTTGTATAGCCTTTGCCCCAAAATTCTGATAAACTCCAAAAACCAATTTCTGCTTTTTTATGTATTGAAGAAAGATTGTTAATGCCTATTACCCCAATTTCAACACCCTTTTCTAAACACTCCATTAGCCAATAATACCCAGTATTATTTTTATAATGATTGGCATAATACTCCATTTGTTCTTGCACTTCCTCTAAAGAGTAATAATGAATAAGCATGTATTTGGTAAGTTCATCATCACTTAAGCCTTTTAAAATAAAAGGTGCATCTGTTTGTTCTACTTTTCTAAGCAGCAATCTATCTGTTATAATAGAACGGAACTCCATACAATTGTAAAGCTAAGGATTAACATTTTCCCAAGGCTTGTAAAATATCATTGGCAATATCATCAATATATTCCAAGCCCACTGAAACCCTTATTAAACCTGGCGTAATACCCACCAAACTTCTTTCTTCTTCTGTTAATTTAGAATGTGTTGTACTTGCAGGATGCGATGCAATACTTCTACTATCACCTAAATTATTGGTCATTGATAGCATTTCTAAAGCATTTAAAAATTTACGACCACTATCCAATCCACCTTTCAATTCAAAAGTTAAAATACCACCACCATTACTCATTTGTTTTTTTGCAATGGCATATTGTGGATGCGTTTCTAAGAAAGGATATTTTACCTTACTAATTTTTTCATGCCCTTGTAAACGCTTTGCTAATTCCAGTGCATTGCTTGCATGTTGATTCATTCGTAAATGCAATGTTTCTAAGCTTTTGGTGAGCACCCAAGCATTAAAAGGACTTAACGATGGTCCTGTATTTCTAATAAACAAATAACATTCTTTGATTAATTCTTTTTTGCCAACCACTACGCCACCCAATACTCTCCCTTGGCCATCAATAAATTTTGTTGCAGAGTGTAAAACTAAGTCCGCTCCCAGATTAATAGGCTGCTGAACAGCAGGTGTAGCAAAGCAATTATCTACCACCAATAAAATATTTCTCGGTTTACAAAGGCTAGCTAAATATTCAATGTCAATAATATCAAGACCAGGATTAGAAGGTGTTTCAACATACAACATTTTTGTATTGGGCTTAATTAAAGCTTCAATACTTTCAGGTTTATTCATATCGAAATATGAATAATCAATTCCCCATTTAGGCATGTACTTGGTAAGAATAGTATGTGTAGAACCAAACACTGCACTTGCTGAAATAATATGATCACCTTGTTTTAAAAAGGTCATAAACACACCAAATACAGCAGCCATACCTGTTGCAGTAGCAATGCCATCTTCAGCATTTTCCAATGCAGCAATTTTAGCAATAAATTCATCAACTGTTGGGTTGCTAAAACGTGAGTAGATATTTACGTCAAGACTATCATCGCTAAATGCAGCACCCATATCTTCGGCACTATCATACACAAAACTGCTGGTTAAAAACAAAGGCGTACTATGTTCTTTTTCAGCTGTTCTTTCGGTTTGCAAACGAATTGCTTTTGTAATTGGATGTTGCTCTTGCATCTTGTATTTTTTATGTACCCAGCTATTGAAAATCTATTGAACGGCATTGGCGTTGTTGTAAATCCTGCTTATTGCAGGACACTCTTCAACACTATAACTTTATTAAATTTGTAGACCCACCCCATTCATCATTTTACTCAACTGATATTTTTACTTGCCCATCCCTAGAGGGGAAGAATCATTTACAAAGACAAAACTCTACTTCCTTACCTTCTACCATCTGCCCTCCACCCTTGTCCTACTCCCCACTCACTTCTACACCATTCACCAACACTTTAAAATTAATTTGTGCTCCAGCCCTTCTCACAGTTTCAGCAACACTGCAATATTTATCAACCGATAATTTCACTGCTCTAAAACCCTTGCTTGATTCTACGTTACCAGTTAACTCAAACACCAAATCAACCGTTTGCCATACAGATGGTTCTTTACCATGTTCACGTTCACCATCTACCAGAATTTTAAAACCGGTGAGTTCTTGTTTTTGCTTTTTTAAAATACTTACCACATCTACCGCACTACAACCACACAAGGCAGCTAATACAGTTTGCATGGGTCTCATGCCTTTGCCATTACCACCCTGATCTATAGGAATATCAATTTGCATTGTATTGCCAGTAGTATCGGTAATGGTCATTCCAAAATCACCTAAAGTTCTTTCTGCTGTAAGTATGGGCATAATAATTTTTTTGCCCTGCGAAGATAATTGTATGTGCCGAAACAGGCTATTGAAAAAGGGAAGATATTATTTGCTTTTTCTTCGGTCTAAATTGTGAAAGTAAAAAATTCGAGCAGTATGTAAACTTCTATAAACGTTACCAGCAGATTGTTGCTGAAAAACATTTATGTACCCAAATTGAAGGTTATCGGTTTTATTAGTTTGATAAGCCAATCCAAGAAAAAAACGATTTTGATCGAAGGTATTGTATACAATTTCTTTTCCGAAGTTTACATGTACTTCATCGTTGGCAATAAAGGAGAATGTGTTGGGTTGAAATAACTTTTTACTCAAAGGAATTTGCATCAAAAAGTTGTATCGAACTCTGAAATTGAAAGCAAAACTATTGTCCAGCTCATTTGCATTTTTTAGTTTTTGACGATAGCGTTCCTCTAATCTAACCCATTGCATTAAACGTAATTTAGGATATTTAGTATGCCATTGAATTTGTTGCCAAGGTCTGTGTTCAGGAGTTGAAATATTGGCACCATTGGCTGGAGAAAAATTATTGATGTAGGCATAACCAGCCGTTAACTTGGTATCATTATTCAAATAATAAGTACCACCAAATCTTAGAATACTTTGTGAAATATTATCAACAAAATTTTCATTGGTTCTTAACTGTGCTTCTGCCCAAAAACCCCATTTATTCGAAAGTCTTGTTTGATTAAAATAACCTGTCCACACCTGATTGATATTGATAATTTGTTTCTGTCCATACAAACCACTTAATGAAAAGCTAAGATAAATTAATAACAAAATATTTTTCATCATTACGCTAAGATAAAGCTGAGATTGTTAATGTTGTTGAAGGGTGTCCTGCAATAAGTAGGATTTACAACAACGCCACAGGTGCTAAATAATTATTCTTTAGCTGGGTAACAAAAATTATTGAATGGTAATTTTCAACGTAACACCATAGGTTCTTTGATCTCCCAATACACCAGCATAATGGCCAGCATTACCACCTGCAGGAAGCAATTGTTCGTAATAATTTGTATCGAAAATGTTTCTTCCCCAAACAAAAGCTGATAGACCATTGCCAGGCAAACGAAAACCAATTCTTGCATTAACAATTGAATAAGCAGGAATATTTAAAAATGCCGATGGTGATGGACTTGAAGAAAATTCTGAGCGATAAAATCCTTCTACAGCTGTGAAAAATTTACCTTCTTTTGATAAAAACTTTGCTGTTGTTGAGAACTCACCACCCAATGAACCTGACCATTTTGAAATACCAGGTAAACGACCACCAGAAATATCTTTAAATGCTTTTGGCACACCGCCTTCCGTCAGCCCTGTTTCTTCAAGTGGTAATGGAGCATTGGTGAATTTTACATATTTAGCATCGGTATAAGCCAATGCTCCAAAAAATGAAAAGGTTGAGTTTAATTTATAATTGGCATCTAATTCTAATCCACTTACGCTAACAGCTTCTGCATTGGCAATGTAACCTCGGTTAACACCTAATTCGGCAGATTGTACGTTTGCTTGATAGTCTTTAATATCGGTGTGATGATATATTGCATTGAAAATGAAATGATCAGATGGATTAGCTTTGATACCTACTTCAAAATGATTGACTGTTTCGGGTTTAATAACTGCTAAGTCAATTGCAGTTTGTCCGTTTACAGTAGGCAACCCAGCAACATTTACACCAACAGGTTTATAACTGGTAGAATACGTAGCAAAGGTGTTCAAAAACTTATTAGGTCTAAAAGAAAGGGTAAGCTGGTATGTAAAATTTCTTTCATCTGCTGCGGCTGTGTAAAACTGGCTGGTATATACACCATTTTTAAACCCTTGTAATGTAGTTCTCTGAGCTGTTGTACCTGCATAGGTTGCAGTATCTAAACCACCTGACGCAACACGATTGTACACGACATCTTTGTTATCGTAGTTGTATCTTAATCCTGGTAAAATATGAAACCCTTTGGCTACTTCCCAATCTAAGTTTACAAATATTGCTGCACTTTGAGACTTAATAGATGAATTTGTGTTAATACCAAATCCTTCAAATAAACCTAGTGTTTGCCATAAAGTGCTGGTTGAACTTTGTGAGAATCTCCATTGGTGACGACCAGATTGTTCTAAGCCATTTATTTTAACTTCCTGATCGATATAGAATAAACCAACAACACCACTTAGCTTAGATGCAAACTCACCTGCATATCTTATTTCTTGAGACCAGTTTTGATGCTTTGCAGGATTTTGTGATTTTGACAATGCTTCTAATCCTGTAAAGTCTCTATCGTTAGATGGTCTCCAATCCCAGTAACGCCATGCTGTTGTAGAAGTAAGTTTACCAGTACCAATTTGCTGATCAATGTTAAGAGATACACCACCTATATCGTTGCCAGAATTCCATGATACATCATGGTCAATTTTTCTATCGAAGGGATTTAAACTTGGAAGTTGATAATTTAAATCGGCAATGATAGCATTGAACTGACGGTAAGCAGGTCGTTTGGTTTCTACCACACCTGCAACCACTTGTGCATAACCATCAGGTTCTTGACCTGAAAAATCAGCAGCTAAAACAACAGAGGTTTTAGCATAAGGTTTGTATAATAGTTGTCCACGAATACCAATATTGTTTAACTCATTGGTGAATTTTTTTGTACGAATATTTTCAACAAGCCCATTCCGATTGGTGCCTGAAAAAGAAATACGTCCAGCAATTTTTTTAGACAATGCTCCAGTAATAGAGGCTTTTGCCTGTACAAAAGAATAGTTACCATAACTCACTTCAAAATTAGCCCCCGACTTAAAGCTTGGCTTTCTGGTAGTAATATTAAAAGCACCAGATGTTGTATTTTTTCCAAAGAGTGTTCCTTGTGGACCACGTAAAACTTCAATTTGCTCAATGTCAATGAAATCTAATGTAGCAGCTGCAGGACGAGCATAATAAACGCCATCTACATAAAATCCAACACCTGGATCAAGGCCATCATTAGTGAGCCCAAATGGAGAACCCAATCCACGTATATTAATACCTGTATTTCTTGGATTAGACGAATACAATTGTAAGCTTGGTACAAGTTCCTTTAATCGGTTTACATTAAATGCTCCTGCTTCATCTACTTGTTTTCCTCCAATTACAGAAATTGCAATTGGTACATCTTGGGCAACTTCTTGTCTTCGTCTAGAGGTGATGACTAATTCTGTAAGTTGATTTGCGTCTACCAGTAAAATATTCAGTTTAGCTTTTGGAAATGTATCTAAACTAACTTCTACTGCTGTATAGCCAACAGAAGAAATAACCAATACAACAGGAAACTTATCTGGTGATGCTATTTTAAAATAACCAGTTGCATCTGCCACAGCAAATGACTTTGTATTCTTTACTGCTACTGTTGCCGATGCTACAGCAATGCCATCTGTACTTTTGATAGTTCCTTCGATAAGCTTTTGAGAGTATACACTATCACTGAATAAAATTAATCCCAGAAAAAAAGAAACTTTGAAAATTATATTTTTCATTAATTAAGATCATTTATGTTTTAAAATTGAATGGAAGAATTATGGAGCAATCAACAGCAGGTTCTATTGGTTTTAAACATAAACATGTACCAAAAATGCTTTAGTTGAAAAAGCTGTCAAAATAGTTGGTTGTGAATTTTATCATTAGTCTATTATATTAGTAGATTATTTTAATTTAAAAAATGACTGTTAAAAGCCATTTGTAAATGTTGAATCTATAATAATTGTTTGCAAAAATAGGGCAAATTATTAGTCTACCAAATTTATAGGGTATTATTTTTATTTCACTAAAATATTTTTACTAAAATCTTAATGCTCCACCAAATTACCAGTAAACCCAATAAGATAAATGATGTTTTACGTGGCAGTTTACCTGCTAGTTTCGCAGCTATTGGTGCAGCAATTAAACCTCCAACAATTAAGCCTAGTATAGTTTGCCAATGACTTACACCAATTAATGTAAAAAAAGTAAATGCACTGGCAAGTGTAACAAAAAACTCAGTAAGGCTTACTGTTCCAATAACATATTTAGGGCTGCGACCTTTTGTAATTAAAGTGGTTGTAACAATTGGCCCCCACCCACCGCCACCAAAAGAATCTAAGAAGCCACCTGCTCCTGCAAGTAAACTATAACGTTTAAATTTCTTTTGCTGCTTTTGCTGTATGAAAGCATTTACTAAAATTCTTATGCCCAATAGCAAAGTATAACATGCTAAAATTGGTCGTATATAACCAGCATGTTTATCACCCAAATACACCAATAAAATTGCACCTGTAATTGCACCAATAACACCTGGTATTAACAAGGCTTTGAGTAGTTTTTTATTTACGTTGCCAAACTTATAATGGCTATAACCACTTGCACCACTTGCAAACATTTCTGCTGTATGAATGCTACCACTAATTGCTGCAGGATTAATTCCTGCCGATAACAAAACAGTTGCACTGGTAACGCCATAACCCATGCCCAATGCACCATCTACCAATTGTGCAACAAAGCCAGCCAATATCATTAATGGAAATTTACTATCTAAAGTTTGGTAAACATTAAATGCACTACTACCAATTTGTTTTAATGGAACATAAGAAAAAATGAAATGACCAATAAGCATTGATGCAAAAATGAGGATTGAATAAGTGGCAATTTTTCTCCAACGCTTTTCGTTACTGGAAGTCTCCGTTTCAACCAATACTTTAGTAATGTCATTTAGCTTTTTAACCTTATCATCAAAATTACCAGTGAGTCTGTTTCGAATTTTGTTGAGGTTATTTAATACATCATCCAACTCTTCGGGCAAAGATTGATGCAGCATTTCTTTGATACGCTTTGCTGCTGTTGGAGATTTACCATTGGTAGAAATAGCTATTTTCAAATTGCCCTTTTGTACAACTGAACTTAAATAAAAATCGCAGAGTTCTGGTTTGTCTGCAGCATTCACTAAGATGCCTTTGCTTTTTGCATCAGCAACAATTTGTGTACTTATCTCTCGTTCATTAATTGCTGCTATAACAATATCTGTCTGCTCTAAATCATCAATACTATAAGGCTTTTCAATTAGATTAATATTAGGATACTGTTTGGCAAGTTCTTTAATCCCATTACTAATTTCTCTAGCAATCAATTTAATTTTTGTTTCAGGAGAATTGAAAATTACTGCCTGCAATTTTTCCATACCAACATAGCCACCACCAACAATTAATAATCGAAGGTTTTCCAGTTTCAAAAAAACCGGAAAAAGGTGATTTGTTTCTTTTGTCGAATTTGGCATGGCTACAAATATACAATACCCTACTATTTTACAAGACTATTTAGTAGTTTATTTTATCAATCCATTCCTTTGCATTTCTAGATGCATAAGAAATAATCATGCTTGCTCCACTACGAACTAATGCAGTCCACACTTCAGCATGAGCAGCTTCACGCTGCATAAAACCTTGTTGTACCATTGCTTCAATACTTGCATATTCGCCACTTACATGATAAGCTGCTATAGGTTTTAATGATTGCTGTTTTAATGCTGCAATAATATCTGTATAAAGTGCTGCTGGTTTAACCATTAAAATATCAGCACCTTGTTCTGCATCACGTTTACTACTTACAAGTGCATCGTTTATATTGAAAGGTGAAATTTGATATGATTTTCTGTTTTGTATTCCGTGTGTGTTTGGAGCAGAATTACAAGCATCTCTAAACGGTCCATACAACTGTGAAGAAAACTTGGCCGAATAACTCATGATGTTCACATCATCAAAACCAAAAGCATTTAAATTATTTCTGATTGCGGCTATTCTTCCATCCATCATATCACTTGGTGCAATACAATCAGCACCAGCAACAGCTAACTCAACAGCATATTTGGATAATATATCTACGGTTTGATTGTTGAGTAATTTGCTATGGTTTTCATTTAAAATTCCACAATGCCCATGTGTTGTGTAACTGCATAAACAAACATCTGTTGCTAACCAAACGTCATTACCAAATTTTTCTTTTATGGTTTTTACAACTTTTGCGGCAAAAGAAAAATCAAAGTCTTTACTTACTTTTTTTGCTGGAACAGGAAACAATAAAAACTTGTGAACACCATTTTGAATGTCGTTTTCAATCGTATACAAAACAGAACTAATTGTATCTGATTGAACACCATTTAAACCAACTAGATCCATTGATTCACTCAATGCCTCATTAACAAACAAAGGTTGAATGAAGCTTTTGTGAGATAAATGAAACCCTGCCGTTAGTTCTCTAATATGTGCATCTGTCCGCAACCTACGTTGTGTAATGGGATAGTTTATTGTTTCCATTGCAAGAATGATTTGATGTTAGGAAATAGAATTGGTTGAAGACCTGCTTCTCTTAATAAGCAAGCAGTTTCACCTGATGGGCAACAATGCGTAACGCCTGATGGAATAACAGATTTATATTGTTGATACTGTTGAAAGCTTGTCCAGAAAATAGTATGGGCTGTACTAATTTTTTCTTTTACAGTTGCATCTTCTTTAAACAATAATTCATAAGTAGCATGAGTGTTCCAGTTTTTTTTACTCCATGTTGCAGCACCTTGTTTGCTGGTAATAATAGCTAACTCATTTTTATTAATTTGAATCAAAGGCATACGCCATGCTTGTTCTAAAAACTCTAAGCCAAAAGCATCTGCAGAACCTGTAACCCAAATATTTTGCTTGGCTAATTGAAACCAAGTTTTCGATCCGGCTGCCCAAACAGTTTTACTTTGCAGTTGATTTATTAAAGCTTCCTCACGTATTGCTTTGTAATTGGCAACATACACATGCTGCTGAGCAATATTGATTGGTTCATTTGAATAATTATAAGAGAAGAAACTGCTCATAAAATCTGTGCTACTAAACAAGGTTTCATCTTTAGATAAATCTGGCAATCCCTGCCAATTTGTAAACGATTCTCCATGTTCATTTTTGCCTGCTGCATATAAAACTGCTTTATCAACATCGTATTGAATAGTTGTTACACCAAATTTTTGTAAGCAACCTGTACCATATTTTAATGCAGCCTTCTTTTCTTGTATGCATTGCTGCATTAAGTTTTTGTTGTTGATGGCTTCAATAACTTTTGCTGCTTGTGTATTTGAGTAATGTGCTTCTGCAACAATTGCACCCTGACAAGGTGCAGGTACACATTCTATTAAAGGAAGGAGCATTAGTTTTTTATCAACCAATAATTGTTTGATTGAAACTGCATCTTTTTCACTTTCTAACAAACGATTAATGCCTGCTGTTGCCAAAATAATTCCATCATATTCACCAGCATCTAACTTGCGTAAACGTGTATCTACATTTCCACGAATGACTTTTGTTTCGATAGTAAAATCATTGTTCCATTGTGGTAGGGCTTTTCGTAAGAAACCAATGGCCATTTCCTCTCTTCTTGGGGAGCAAGTACCAATGATAATGGTTTGTCCTTGTTTTATTTTTTCTTCTACATTAGAATTAAAAATTGCAATATCTCTTACGTCATCTCTTTCAATAATGGCAAATTTATTGTCACCAAAAAAATGGCTGCCGCTCACATCTTTCAATGAATGAACAGCAATATCAGCTTGGCCATTTTGTAATGCATCAAAAATATCTTGTGTAAAAAAATCAGATCCTTCTACCGTTTGAAGAGGAATATTTTGGAGTTGATCGCCACGACTTTCCCTAGGTAATAATTCAACTTCTATGTTTGGAAAAACAGCTTCAATCTTACGCTTCGTTTTCTCCATCTGTAACAAGGAGAGCTTCGAGGCTCTGCCTGTTATGCGTATCTTTTCCATACAGCAATTTTTTAAGGCTATACGCCAGATGATGAATATGTTTTGGCTGATGTTTGGGTGTTACAATAATGCGTAAACATTCTTGTCCCTTTGGCACAGTAGGAAAATTAATGGGTTGTAAATAGACAGACTGTAATTGCAGTAAATCGTTTGCTAATTGCTTACAACGATTGGCTTCTCCAATATGAATACGAGTTATATGTGAAGCATTACTTGTGTAGGCAACTTCGTTTTGTTCTAACACATTTCTTAGTAGTAATACATTATTGAAAAAGGAAGTTCGTAGCTCAACATCTTGCTGAATGAGTTGAATACTTTTATTCGCTGCTGCACAAATTGCTGGTGGTAGTGATGTAGTGAAGATGAATCCACTACCAAAGCTTCTAATAAAATCTATAACTGTTTTTGAAGCAGCAATATAACCACCAAATACACCAATAGCTTTGGATAAGGTTCCATTTACAATATCAATTTCTGCTTGCAGATTTTCTTGTTCTAAAATGCCTGCTCCAGTTATACCATATAATCCTACAGCATGTACTTCATCAATATAAGTGAGTGCATTGTACTGTTTGGCCAAAGCAATAATTTGTTTTGCATTTGCAATAGTTCCAGCCATTGAATACACTGATTCGAATACAATTATTTTAGGTTGATGGTAAGGAATAGTTTGCAGTATTTCTTCAAGCTGTTGAACATTATTATGCCTGAAAATTTTTCGTTCGTTACCTGCTGCTTTCATACCTTCTATAATAGAAGCATGATTGTATTCGTCGGAAATGAAAATCAAATCTTCAATATGCTTACCTAATGTTTGTAGTGTACTTGCATTTGCTTGATAAGCTCCATTAAACAATAAAGCAGCTTCTTTTTTATGCCAATTGGCCAATGTATTTTCTAAATCTTTATGATGAATTGTTGTACCTGAAATATTTCTTGTTCCACCGCTTCCTGTGCCACTTCTGTGTGCTACAAAACTCAATTTTGCAATAACCTCTTCGTGTGTACTCATACAGAGATAATCATTACTGCACCAATTGACTGCAGAACGCTGAATCCCTTCATTGTTCTTGTAATAAAAATTAGGAAAATGCTGTGCACTTTTATTGACTTCTAAAAACTGCCGATATGCACCTTGTTCTTTGAGGTGATGTAGTTTTTTTTGAAATATGTTGTTGTAATCAATCATTTTAGTTCTTTATTATCATCGCCGTCGACAAGCTCAGGCTGACATTGTTATGTTGTACAAGAGTGCGACGCCACTGTAGCTGATTTATGTTCGAAAGCCTGGTTCAAAACCCATCCCAATAATATTTTTTGCACACCTAATATTTTACCTACCCCTCCAAGGAGGGGAAGAATATTATGCTTTGAAAAAAGTTCTTTGCGTATAATCACCAAAAGATTCCTCAGCATTTCTTTCTTGCTTAAAGTTGTTGAGCAATGTATCTAACTCTTGCAGCAACTGGGTTTCGTCTAAACTTTCTTTATAGGTTTTATTTAAACGATAACCCGCATGATCACCACCTAATTGTAAATTATACTTTCCAGCAGCAGTGCCAATAAAACCAATCTCAGAAATTGCTGATCGTCCACAACCATTGGGGCAACCCGTCATTCTTGTAATGATTTCTTCGTCTTGCAATTGATGTTTAATAAGCAATGGTTCTATCTTGTCAATTAGTGAAGGCATATAACGTTGGGCTTCAGCCAATGCCAAAGGACAAGTTGGCAAAGCCACACAGGCCATTGCATTTTTACGCAAGCCAGATGCTTTGTTGGTATGCTCAATGATATTGTACTTTTCTAAAAGTGCTTGAATCATTGCTTTGTCTGCTTCTTGAATATCAGTAAGAATTACATTTTGATTGGCGGTGAAACGAAAGTTAGGAATGCCTGTTTCAGCAATTTCTAATAATGCAGTTTTTAAAGCAATGCCATTATCATCTAATACTCTTCCATTTTCTACAAAAATGGTGTAATGCCATAAGCCTTTATCGCATTGTTCCCAGCCGTAATAATCTTTACGTTCGGTAAATGAGTATGACTTTGCGTCAGGTAATGTATAACCAATACGTTTATTCAGTTCAGCTTTAAAGTTTTCAACACCCATATTGTCGATGGTGTATTTCAAACGTGCTAATTTTCGATCGCTGCGATTACCATAATCACGTTGAATAGTGATGATTTCATAAACAGTCTTAAACAATTTTTCTTTCGTATCAGCAAAGCCAATTACTGTTGCAGCTCTTGCATAAGTAGCAGTATTGCCATGTGTTGCTGACAGGCCACCACCTACAGCAATATTGAAACCAGTTAATTTTCCGTTGTTGATAATGGCAATAAGACCAATATCGTTAGCGAAAACATCTGTATCGTTATTGGGTGGAATAGCAATTGCGATTTTAAACTTACGAGGTAGATACCTGTCTTGATACAGTGGATCTTCTTCACTATGTTCGGCTAACTTTTCTTCATCTAACCAAATATCATAGTAGCTTCTTGTTTTAGGTAAGAGCAGTTTACTAATTTCATCGGCATAAGCATAGATTTCGTCATGCAATGCAGATTGCTTTGGATTGGGAGAACATAAAACATTTCTGTTTACATCTCCACAAGCAGCAATAGAATCTAATTTCAATGTATCAAAAGCCTGAATGGTTGGCTTTACATGACTTTTTACAATACCATGCAATTGCACAGTTTGACGTGTGGTAATTTTTATAACACCTGTTGAATGTTCACCTGCAATATGGTGTAAACCTACCCATTGTGATGGTGTAAGAAAACCACCAGGTAAACGCAAACGAATCATAAATGAATACAGCCATTCTAATTTTTTTGCAGAGCGTTCTTCTCGTCTATCTCTGTCATCTTGTTGGTACATGCCATGGAACTTAATCAATGATTGATCGTCATCACGTAAAGAACCAGTAATAGCATCAGTTAAACTATCCTTTAATGTGCCACGCAAACCATCGCTACTGGTTTTTATTTTTTCTACCGGAGAGAGTTTTTTATCTGACATAATGGTGTAAGGTTTAAGGTTTAAGGTTTAAGGTTGGCGAAGCAGTAAGCCTTACGCCTTTAGCCTTATTCCCTATACCTTTTATACTAATAGACTTCTTTTTGATATCGTCCTTCTTTTTTCAGTTGCTCAAAATATTGTTTGGCATCTTCGGTTGTTTTGTTGCCAAACTGCTCAAATAAATCGAGTAAAGATTTTTCTACATCTGTACTCATTGGATGTTTGGTTCCACTTAAATAAATGGTTGCTCCGTTTTCAATCCATGAAAACAATTCTTTACCTTGCTCCAACATCTTATGTTGCACATATACTTTATGTTCTTGCTCTCTTGAGAATGCAAGGCTTATGTTCGTAAGTACTTCTGTCTTTAAATAATTTTGTAACTCTGTTTGATACAAAAAATCTTTTTGAAAATATTGCTCACCAAAAAACAACCAATTTTTTCCTGTAGCACTTGTAGCATCTCGTTCAGCTAAGAAAGATCGAAATGGAGCAATGCCAGTTCCAGGTCCAATCATGATAATATCTTTGTCGGCAGCAGCTAGTTTAAAATGCTTGTTTTTATGGATGTAAAATTGAATCTCAGTTCCTATAGTAGCATCTCCTAAAAAATTACTGCACAAACCATATTGCTTTTCTTCATTGCTAATAAACTCATCTCTGCGTACAGTGATATGTATTTCTTGTTCATGTACTTTGGGAGATGATGCTATGGTATATAAACGGGGAGCAATTGGCGTTAATATTTTTACTACTTCAATAAACTGTTCAGCATCTTTTACAGGATAAATCCTGATTAAATCTATTAAGTCCATTCTAGTATCAGGAATTTCCTGACCAACAATGGCTGCATATTTTTTAATGGTTGAACCAAGCAAATAACAAATGTTCAAATGGTGAATCAGCAGATCTCTAACCATAGCAGTATGCTTTGCTGTAACAACTTCAAGAGTTGCTTTTGTACCTGTTAGGGAAAGTAAAGTATCAACAATAAATTCTTTATTTTTTGGAATGATCGCCAATGCGTCACCTGCTTCATATTCGATTGTTTCCTCTGTAGTAATTTCTATATGATAGGTTTCCTTATTAGACCCTTTATCGTTTAAATTGATATTGGTAACAATTGTTCCATCATACATTTTCTTACCTGCTTTTTTAGGAGCAGCTTCTGTTGTTGTAATTGTTTGAACAGTGGTTACATTATGCGATTGCTCTAAATATGATAACACTTTATCAAACCATTGCTTTGCATCTGCATCATAATCTACATCACATTTTTGTAAGGGAACTACCCTGGTTGCACCAAATTGTTCTAAACGATTATCAACATCTTCTCCGGTTTTACAAAAGAGTGGATAAGAGCTATCGCCTAATGCCAATACACTAAATTTTGTATTAGACAAATTCAACTCATTTTGATGAATATACTCGTAAAATTTCTTTGCCGATTCTGGTGGTTCACCTTCGCCTTGTGTACTGATAACAATGAATAAATATTCTTCTTTGGTTAAATCTGTAATCCTGTATTGATCAAGTCCGGCCAGCTTTGTAACAATTCCATACTTTTTTGCAGTAGTAGCCAATTGTGTTGCAACAGACTTTGAATTGCCTGTTTCTGTACCAAACAGTAAAGTAATTTTTTTAACTGTTGTAGCAGTTGATTTTGTATTAACCGTATTGGCTACAATACCATTTAAATAACCATTGATCCATAGCAATTCTTCTTTGGTAGAAGAACCGATAAGGGTTTGTAACTGTTTCAATTTTGCTTCTTGCAACATAGTTAATTTCTAATTTGAAATTGCTGATTTAGATTGCCTTCGACAGGCTCAGGCTGACATTGATTTTATTCATTGACTAATTCATTAAAAACACTTCCAACTTCTTTGGTGATTGGCAACCAATTAAATCGTTGGTGAAGGTTAACAACATCGCCAATAATTACTAATGATGGTGAACTAAATTGTTTATCCTTAAACTCGTTCTCACAATTTTTTAATGTGGTGATATGTATTTGCTGGTGCACTGTTGTTGCTTGTTCTACTAATGCCAATGGGGTATTTGGCTTCTTTGTATAACGCAATAAAATTTCAGCTAAACCAACAATGTTTTTTGCAGCCATATAAAAAACCAATGTATCATTACAGGTAGCAAATTTTTTCCATGCCTCTGGAGAATAACTGCTGCTAGGATTATACGTTAAAAATTCAACCCCCTGTGCATAACCCCTAGCAGTTAATGGAATTCCTGTATAGGCAGATGCTCCTGACGCAGCTGTGATACCAGGTATAATTTCAAATTCAATATTATTTTGTTCTATGGCAATCAACTCATCTAATACGTTGCTAAAAAAAGCAACATCGCCACCTTTTAATCTCAATACAGTTTTACCTTGTAAGGCATGCTCTACAATTAATGCACTTATTTCATCTTGCGTATAGGATGCATCGTTGTAACCTTGCTTTCCTGTTAAGATAATAGCTGCTTGCTTATTTGCAAATAATTCAATGATTTCAGGATTAACCAATCGATCAGATAAAATTACATCGGCTTCTGCCAATCTTCTTTGAAGCTTTACTGTAATTAATTCTGCATCGCCTGGACCAGCTCCTGCAAGAATTACTTTTCCTTTTTTTACTTCCATAATATTCTATAGTTTTTATAGGATAATAACCTACAACTTATCTGGTCAATAATGTTATATTGTACAAGTGTGCGACGCAACAGTAGCTCAATTTTGTTCGAAAGCTCGTTACATAAAAATTAATACAAACCTTCGATACTTAAATATCTTTCGCCTGTATCGTAGTTGTAAGTTAGCACAGTTGCACCTTCTGGAATATTGACCAATTGTTTAGCAACAGCAGCTAATGAGGCACCTGTAGAAACTCCAGCCAATATACCTTCTTCTTTAGCTAAACGTTGGGCATAAGTATATGCATCGTCTTTACTCACTTGTATGATACCATCTAAAATTTTTGTATTAAGAATAGATGGAACAAAACCTGCACCAATGCCTTGTAATGGATGTGGCGAAGGAGCACCACCACTTAAAACAGGACTTAACTCTGGCTCTACAGCAAACACTTTTGTATTGGGGAATTTTTCTTTTAATACTTCTGCAACACCAGTAATATGCCCACCAGTACCAACACCAGTAATTAAATAATCAATTCCCTCAGGAAAATCATTTAAAATCTCTACTGCACTTGTAGTTCTATGTATAGCTACATTGGCTGCATTATCAAATTGTTGAGGCACCCAAGCATCGGGTGTTACAGCAGCCAATTCATTAGCTTTTTCAATAGCCCCTTTCATGCCTTTTTCTCTTGGTGTTAATACAAATTCAGCACCATATAAACTCATTAATCTTCTACGTTCAACACTCATACTTTCGGGCATGACCAAAATAATTTTATAGCCTTTCACTGCTGCTACCAAAGCAAGGCCAATACCTGTGTTGCCTGATGTTGGCTCTATGATTACACTATTTTTATTCAACAACCCTTTTGCTTCTGCATCTTCAATCATTGCTAATGCAATACGATCTTTAATACTTGCTCCTGGGTTAGTTCTTTCTAATTTAATATATACATTATGCTTATCGCCAAATAAACGATTGATTTTAACATGAGGTGTATTACCAATGGTTTGTAAAATATTTGCTGCTTTCATTTGTATAATTTTATACTGTTAATTAATTTTTATTACCTTGAGGGAATAGGATTTAAATGAAAAAATTGATTGGTTCAACAAATGATTTTTTGTCTTGCACTTGCACTTCAGCCTGATGATAGACAATTGAAAATGGATCAACGCTTTGTGTAAGCCAAACATTTCCTCCAATAATACTATCATGACCAATAATCGTTTCTCCACCTAATATGGTTGCACCTGAATAGATGACTACATTATCTTGAATAGTTGGGTGACGTTTTTCAGATGCTTTTTCTTTCAACACACTCAATGCACCCAATGTAACACCTTGATATATTTTCACATTATTGCCAATTACAGCAGTTTCACCAATTACAATACCTGTTCCATGATCTATAGCTAACCCTTTGCCTATCTGAGCTGCTGGATGAATGTCAATTCCCGTTCTGCTATGTGCATATTCTGTAAATATTCTTGGCAACAGAGGAATATGTTGCTTGTACAATTGATGAGCGAAACGATATACTGCTATTGCAAAAAAACCTGGATAAGCAATCAGTACTTGATCTAATTCTTTTGCTGCTGGATCGGCCTTAAAAATTGCATGGGCATCTTCTAACAACAATTCATATAAGGTTGGAATTGCTTCAAAAAAGGTAGCTGCCTGTTTATTGGCAACTGCTTCATTTTTAAATAAAGGATATAATACCAATCCCAATTGATTTGCTGATTTTTCAAGTTGTGCTTTTACTTCAAACTCATTATTATCGGCTTCTGTTTTACAAATGAATAAGGTTTCAAATAAATGATGAACAAAGCGTCTTGCAATAGTTGCATCAGGTAATGCACAACCTTGTTGCTTTTTAAAGCTGACAATATTTTTATAAAAATTCTGACTCATAATTTTATTTTCTGAACGGTTTCGACAATCCCGATAGCTATCGGGACAACCTGACATGATATCATTCTTTTAAACAAATTTCTATTGAAACAACACTGCTGCTACTGTACTATTACTGGTTTCATCAATAAGTATTGCACTACCATTTGCTCTCAAATCAGCATATTTGTCGAACACCAATGGTGATGCAGTTTTAATGGTTGCTTTTACCACTTCATTCAGCTTAACATTTCCCTCTACATCTTGTTGTTGCAAAGAGTTTACATCTAATTTATATGCAACTTCTTTAACTACAGAACGTACTAAACGACTATTATGCTGTAAATAATATTTGTTTCCTGCTATCAATGGTTTTTCGTCCATCCAGCATAACAAAACCTCAACCTCATTGTTTACTTGTGGAAGATTATTTGAAAGAACAATACTATCACCTCTACTTATATCAATATCATCTGCTAATGAAATCGTTGCACTTTGAGGGGCAAAAATTTCGTCTACTTCTTTTCCTGCAATTTCCAATTTGGAAATCGTTGTTTCAATTCCGGCTGGTAATACAGTTACTTTATCACCAGTTTTATAAACTCCACTAATTACTTTTCCTGCATATCCACGATAGTCATGCAATTCTTCTGTTTGTGGACGAATGACAAATTGAACTTGAAAACGGGGATCCGTCAAGTTGATATCATTGTTTACAGAAACATCTTCTAATAACTCTAATAAACATTTGCCATCATACCAATCCATATTTAAAGATGCATCAACAATATTATCTCCTTGCAATGCACTAATAGGAATATAAGTTACATTTTGTAAGCCCAATTGTTTGGCAACTGCAGCATAATCAATTACAATATTATTGTACACATCTTCAGAAAAATTAACCAAGTCCATTTTATTAATGGCTACTACCACATGCGGAATTTTCAACAAAGAAGCAATGATAGAATGTCTTCTGGTTTGTTCAATGACACCCAATCTTGCATCCACCAATACTATAATTAAATTTGCGTTAGATGCACCTGTAATCATATTTCTAGTGTATTGTACATGGCCTGGAGCATCGGCAATTATAAACTTGCGTTTGGGTGTACTAAAATATCTGTATGCCACATCAATGGTAATGCCTTGTTCACGTTCTGCTCTTAAACCATCAGTTAACAAAGCCAAATCAATTGGACCAGCTTCTTTGTTCTTGGTTTGCTTTTCCAATTGCTCCAATTGGTCAATCAAAATATTTTTACTGTCGTACAGCAACCTGCCAATTAATGTACTTTTACCATCATCTACACTTCCTGCTGTTATAAATCTTAATATATCCATTGTAATTTTTTTATGTTACCAACTTTTGTATTTCAATTGAACTTTACTTGCGTCGCACCCTTGTACTGAAGAATATAGCTGAACTTTTCCTGCTATTTTTACCCACCCCAAAATTCATTCTACTCAAATAGTGTTCTTTTTTGCCCCTCCAAAGAGGGGAAGAATCTTTCCTTCTCCTTAAACCTTACACCATTTACCTTTTTTAAAAGTATCCATTCTTCTTTCTATCCTCCATGGCTGCTTCTGTTACTTTATCATCAATTCTCGTTTCACCTCGTTCACTAATTTTAGCAGCAGTAATTTCATTGATTACTTCTTCTAATGTAGATGCATTAGACTCTACAGCAGCCGTACAAGTCATATCACCCACTGTTCTATAACGAACTTGTTTTTTAATAACTACATCTGTTGCTTCTAAACTTACATAAGGAGAATTAGCCACCAACTGACCTTCATGTACAATCACTTCACGTTCATGAGCAAAATAGATAGATGGCAATTGAATGTTTTCATGCTTAATGTAATTCCATATATCTAACTCAGTCCAGTTACTAATTGGAAACACACGAACATTTTCACCCTTACTAATTCTACCATTATAAATATTCCAAAGCTCAGGTCTTTGCAATTTTGGATTCCATTGACCAAAGTCGTCTCTCACCGAAAAAATTCTTTCTTTAGCCCTCGCCTTTTCTTCATCACGTCTTGCACCACCAATACATGCATCAAATTTGAACTCTTCGATGGTATCTAATAAAGTGTAAGTCTGCAACCAGTTTCTACTAGGAAATTTTCCTTTAGGTTCAGTTAAGCTTTTTGCTTTGATGGTATCTTCTACTTTACGAACAATTAAAGTAGCTCCAACACTTGCAGCCATAGCATCTCTGTAATCCAAAGCCTCTTGAAAATTATGGCCAGTATCGATATGTACCAATGGAAAAGGGATTTTACCAGGAGCAAATGCTTTTTGAGCCAAGTGTACCAAAGTAATAGAATCTTTTCCTCCACTAAACAACAATGCAGGTTTTTCAAACTGTGCAGCTATCTCACGAAAAATATGAATGCTTTCTGCTTCCAGTTGTTCTAAATAATTTAAATGATGTTTACTCATACTTCTTTTATTCTATTAACCTACTTTTTTAGTAGGGTTCTATTTCAAAAAAATTATTTTGCTTCTACGGGTGTGTGAACATGCAAACCACATTCTTTTTTATCGGCATCTTCCCACCACCAACGGCCAGCTCTAAAATCATCACCTGGTTGAATGGCTCTAGTACAGGGCATACAACCAATGCTTACGAAACCTTTATCATGCAAAGGATTATAAGGAATTCCATTTACGTTAATAAAGTTGGTTACTTCTTCTGTAGTCCAATGTAACAAAGGATGATATTTGATAATATCGTTCACTTCATCATATTCTACTAAGGGCATATCACTTCTACCATTAGAATGTGCTGCTCTAATTCCAGTAATCCAAACAGCTTTAGTTTTTAATGCACGTTGCAATGGCTCTACTTTTCGAATAAAGCAACATTGTTTTCTGTTGTCAACAGATTCATAAAAGCTATTAGGACCATTTTTGGCAACAAAATCTTGCAATACACTTGCGTCAGGATAGTAAGCAGTAACCTTTGCATTGTATAATTCAAGCGTTCTGCTCCAAGTGGTATAGGTTTCTGCAAACAATCTTCCTGTATCTAAAGTAAAAACATCAACAGGCAAATTATTCTTAAAAATGGTATATCCAATTAGCTGATCTTCCCAACTAAAACTGGTAGAAAAAACAACTTTGCCGTTATACGCTGATGCAATATTGGCAATACTTTCAACAATATTTAATGGGTTGATGAGTGGTAAAACTGATTCGATATTTTTTTGTGCTGTTTCCAAATTGAATGATACATAATAGTGAAGAAAACGATGTTGTTTGATTAACTGTTACTAACAACAGCAAGAACGAATAAATTTATGTGTATGCATCAAAGAAAATTTCATTGTCTACCAATTTAGTAGGCAAAAGTAATTGTTTATTCTATACATCGAGTAGAGTTTTAAATATTTTTTTCAAAATAACCAACTAGTACAAATTAGGCTGCTCTATTTTTTCACTAACAACTGTTTGTTGTTTGATATGAATACGGCGGCCTGAAACTCAATAAACACAAAGCTTAAAAGACGTTAACAATTTTTTTATTAAAATAAATTTTGCAGTTACATAAACGTACTTATACATTTGCATCAGTTCTTTAAACAATTACTTATCAAGAAAGGTGGAGGGATTTGCCCAATGAAACCTTTGCAACCCTTTTAGTTTACTCAACTAAAAGAAGGTGCAAACTCAATTCTATGTTATGTTTCGACAAGCTCAACATGACAATGAAAGAGATAAGTCAGAGTACAGTTTGAAAATTTACAGCGATTGTATCGCTACAACATATCAAGCTCATCTGACTTAACAGATGAGCTTTTTTTATGCCCATTTGTTAAGTTGTTCTCTTACTTTCTTGAAAATTTTTTGTTACGGAACCTTTATTGTTTAACCAATTTTCATCAAACTCAAAAACAAAAAAAGATGAGCCAACAACTTCGTTTCGAAACATTGCAATTGCACGCAGGACAACAAATTGATCCAACTACTAAGAGCCGTGCAGTACCTATTTATCAAACCACTTCATATGGTTTTGACAATGCTGAACATGCTGCCAATTTATTTGGCTTAAAAGCGTTTGGAAATATTTATACCCGTATTATGAACCCTACCACTGATGTATTTGAGCAACGTATTGCTGCATTAGAAGGTGGCGTTGCAGCAGTATCAGTAGCTAGCGGACAAGCAGCACAGTTTTTAGCATTGAACAATATTTTACAGGCTGGCGACAATTTTATTTCCACTTCATTTCTATATGGTGGTACACACAATCAATTTAAAGTTGCCTTTAAACGATTAGGTATTGAAGCTCGTTTTGCCAATGGTGATGATGTAGAAAGTTTTGTTCCATTAATTGATAAAAATACCAAAGCCATTTATCTTGAAACGATTGGTAACCCACGTTTAAATATTCCAGATTTTGAAATGTTTGCAGCACTAGCTAAAGAATATGATTTGCCTTTGATTGTAGACAATACATTTGGTGCAGGTGGTTATTTATTCAAGCCCTTAGAACATGGTGCCAATATTGTTGTAGAAAGTGCAACCAAGTGGATTGGTGGTCATGGTACAACCATTGGTGGTGTTATAGTTGATGGTGGAACTTATGATTGGGGTAATGGAAAGTTTCCTCAATTTACCGAACCAAGTGAAGGCTATCATGGATTAAAATTTGCTGAGGTATTTGGTGTTAATAATCCTTTAGGTTTACCCAATATTGCATTTGCCATTCGTGCAAGAGTAGAAGGGTTGAGAGATTTTGGTGCAGCACAATCACCTTTCAATTCATTCCTATTATTACAAGGTTTAGAAACATTGTCGTTACGTGTTGAACGTCATGTACAAAACACTTTGGCATTGGCACAATGGTTAGAAAGTCATCCAAGTGTTGAGTATGTTTTATATCCAGGCTTGGAAAGCAATGCTTATCATACTTTGGCAAAAAAATATTTGAAAAACGGATTTGGTGGTGTATTGCAATTTGGCATTAAAGGTGGTAAAGAAAATGCAGCTCAGTTTATCGATTCATTAAAATTGGCTAGTCATTTAGCCAATGTAGGAGATGCGAAAACGTTGGTGATACATCCTGCTTCAACCACACATGAGCAATTGAGTGAAGTAGAACAATTGGCAAGTGGTGTTGCACTCAACCAAATTCGTGTAAGTGTAGGCATTGAACATATTGAAGATATTAAAGCCGATTTTGAGCAGGCTTTTATAAAAGTATTTCAAGAAGATTTGGTAATTGGATAAAAGAAACGCTAGTCGGGAATAGTGAGTCGCAAGTTTGATTCCCGACTAGCGACTTCCGTTTTACCGATTTCCGTTCCCTACAACAACTAAAAGCCGGTTAAAAAATGTCTTATCAAACATTTACAAATAAGGAAAATTTTCATTTAGAAAGTGGCAAATCATTACCACAGCTACATTTGGCGTATCATACTTTTGGTGAATTGAATGCAACTAAAAGCAATGTAGTTTGGGTTTTTCATGCACTTACTGCTAACAGCAATCCTGTTGAGTGGTGGCCTGGTATAGTGGGTGATGGTTGTATAATAAATCCACAGCAATATTTTATAGTTTGTGTAAACATGCCCAATAGTTGTTATGGAAGTATTGGACCACTTGACGTAAATCCACTTACAAACGAAACTTACTACCACAATTTCCCATTATTTACAACAAGAGATATGGTTAGAGCTTATCAATTGTTGAAAGAAAGTTTAGGCATCGAAAAAATTCACATGGGTATTGGTGGAAGTATGGGTGGACAACAGCTTTTAGAATGGGCTATTGAGCAGCCTGAATTGTTTGAATACATTGTACCTATAGCAACCAATGCTCAACATTCACCATGGGGAATTGCTTTCAATAAATCGCAGCGGATGTGCATTGAAAACGACCCAACCTGGAAAGAGCAACAACCAACTGCCGGAATTGAAGGCATGAAAACTGCACGTTCATTGGCATTAATTTCTTACAGGCACTATCAAGCTTATACTGAAACTCAAACTGGTGTTGTTGATGACAGCTTACCTGTAGATGAACAAGTGTTTAAAGCAGAAACCTATCAGCAATATCAAGGGCAAAAATTAGCCAATCGTTTCAATACATTCAGCTATTGGTTTTTGACTAAAGCAATGGATACACACAATGTAGGAAGAGGAAGAAAAAGTGTTATTGATGCTCTGAAAAGTATCCAGGCAAAGGCTTTGGTGATCAGCATTAAAACAGATATTTTATTTCCAATACAAGAGCAAGAATTTTTGGCTGAGCATATTCCCAATGCAGAGTTAACCATCATCAACTCACATTATGGTCATGATGGATTTTTACTGGAACATGAAAAAATTACTTTACTGTTAAGAGGCTTTTTAAAAAGAGACGAATTAATTAACTAGAAGTACCGGGAAGGCGATAAGACGGAAATGAAAATAGAAAACTTATCGCCTTCTCGTCTTACCGGCAAAACAAAAAACAAAATAAAAACATGTCAACACATAAACAATTAACACTGGGATTATTTGGCTTTGGCGTAGTAGGCGAAGGCTTATATAAAATTTTAAAACAAACGCCTTCCCTTAATGCAAGCATTAAAAGAATAGTCATTAAACATCCTGATAAAAAAAGAAATGCACCGGGAGAAATATTTACACAATTAGCAGATGAAGTTTTGAATGATGATTCAATTAACGTTATTGTAGAATTAATTGATGATGCCGATGCTGCTTATTACATAGTTACAGAAGCATTGAAAAAAGGCAAAGCAGTAGTAAGTGCCAATAAAAAATTGATAGCAGAACATTTAGAAGAATTATTGGCTTTACAGGGAAAATACAATGTACCTTTTTTATATGAAGCATCGACTTGTGCATCCATTCCTGTAATAAGAAATTTAGAAGAATATTACGACAATGATTTACTACACAGCGTTAGTGGCATTGTAAATGGTAGTACCAATTTTATTCTCTCTAAAATTTTTAATGAAGGATTAGAATTTGTAGAAGCTTTATTACAAGCTCAACAATTGGGTTTTGCTGAAAGTAATCCTAGCCTTGATGTGTTGGGAATTGATGCTGTAAACAAACTCACCATTTTATTGGTTCATGCTTATGGTATTGTTACCAAACCAACTTCACTACTGTTTAATGGTATTCAAAATATACAATTGCAAGATGCTAAAGTAGCCAACGAAAAAGATTATAAAATTAAATTGGTTGCCAAAGCTGCTAAATTAAAAAATGGAAAAATTGCTGCGTATTTATTACCACAATTTGTAACGGCCGATACGCAATTGTACAATGTAGAAAATGAATACAATGGTGTGGTGATTGAAAGTGGATTTTCGGACAAACAATTTTTTTATGGCAAAGGAGCAGGAAGTTTTCCAACTGCATCGGCTGTACTAAGTGATATTTCGGCTTTACGTTACGATTATAAATACGAGTACAAAAAGAAATACCAATCTGCAGAAAGTGAATTGAGCAACGACTATTATTTAAAAGTGTATGTGAGTTACGACAATTTGAAAAGCATTAAAAAAGATGCTTTTGAATGGATTGAAGAATTTCATAGTGGTCAACAAAGAAGTTATTTTGTTGGGGTAATTCATGCAGAGAAATTATTAAAAGATGATTGGTGGAAACAACATGGTGTTTCTTTAATTCTATCACCTGACCCAATTATTGAAAATATTGATTATCGTGATGTGCAGAAAAGAAGTTTAGAGTTGGCTGGTGTATTGTAAGACCACTCTATATCATTTCACTTTTTATTTATTTAAACCCTGCTATAATCAGTAGGGTTTATTTTTAAGTACTATGTAATTTCAAGTAATTAGTATCTTACAAAAAATTCAACCTTGTACTAATGAAGTATTGCTGTATAGTTTTATTGTTAATTTCTCATGCAGTAAAAGTAATTGCTCAAAAAGTAAAGAAAGTTGATTCTTTAACCTGGGTTCAGTTAAACAATAAAGCAACTGAATACAGTGAAAAAGGCTTACCAGATTCTGCTTTAATTTTTGCAAAAAAAGCTGTACAAAAAGCTCAAATCATTTTTGGTAAAAACCATGTTGCTTATGCAACGAGTTTAACCAGTTTAGCCAATATTTATCAGGCAGCTGGTGAGTATACTTTAGCAGAATCCATTTTTAAAGCTGCCATATTTATTTACAAAAAAAAGTATGGCACAATGCATGAAGATTATGCCAGCAGTGTAAACGATTTGGCAATGTTGTACTTTGAGATGGCTAGATACAAAGAAGCTGAACAATTGTATAAAACGGTGCTGAATATATTCAGCAAAATACTGGGTAAAAATCATCCCAACTATGCAACAGTATTAAACAATTTGGCTCAACTATATGAAGCAATGGGCAATTATGTTGCTGCTGAGCCTTTATCTAAAAAAGCCTTAACCATTCGTGAAAAGGTATTGGGCGAAAACGACCCAAATTATGCCATTAGTTTAAACAATTTGGCAGGCATTTACAGACAATTAGGTAATTATATTCAATCAGAAAATTACTATAAAAAAGCGGTAATCATATTAAAGAAAGTAGTTGGAGGAGAACATCCTGATTATGCATCTTCCTTAAACAATTTAGCTTACTTATACCACAAAACAGGAAGATTCAGCGAAGCAGAAAACTTATTTAAAACATCTTTAGCCATTCGAAAAAAGGTTTTGGGGGATGAGAATCCTGATTACTCTATGAGTCTTTGCAATTTGGCTGGTTTATACGCTGATATGGCAAGATTTACCGAGGCTGAAGCTTTGTATAAAGCAGCTTTAATAATCGATAAAAAAACATTAGGAGAAAACCATCCCAGCTATGCAATTAGCCTAAATAATATTGCCAGTTTTTATGAGACTATGGGTAACTATAGAGATGCTGAAAATTTTTATGACCAGGCATTGAGTATTTTAAAAAAATCTGTTGGAGAAAAGCATGAAGATTATGCAATGACTTTAAATAACCTAGCTTACTTATATGTAAGTATTGGCAACTATACTGATGCAGAAAAAATGTATAAACAATCTTTAGAAATTTATAAATCTTTATTTAGTGATACGCATGTCGATTGTGCAATGAGCTATAACAATCTGGGTGCCTTATATGAAATAATGGGCAACTATTTAGCTGCTGAAAATATGTATGTATTAGGAACCAATACTTATAAAAAAGCTGTAGGTACAGATAATCCAAACTATGCTAAAAGCCTGAACAATTTAGGTAGTTTGTATAAAAACATGGGCAATTATGTAAAGGCCGAATCTATCTACTTCACAACTATTAAAATAAGAAAAAAAGTATTGGGAGAAGCTCATCCCGACTACGCTACTAGTATTAATAATTTGGCAACCTTATATGAAGCCATGAACAAGTATGCTGAAGCTGAGCCACTAATGAAACAATCAGCCAATATTTATAAAAAAAACTTTGGCGAAGAACATCCTTTATATGCAAGTGCTATAAACAACTTGGCAAGTTTATACAAGAGTATGCATCAATATAATGAAGCAGAAAGTTTATTTAAACAAGCCATACAAATCAGAAAAAAAACATTGGGAATAATGCACATAGATTATGCAAGCAGCCTGCATAGTTTAGGTGGATTATATGTACAAATGAATAAGTATAAACAGGCCGAAACATTGTATTTAGAAGCTAGGGAAATTGATGAAAAAGTGTTAGGAAAATTTCATCCAAGCTATGCTAACGATTTAAACAAACTAACTTATCTCTACTACAAAAGCAACAATTTAAGCAAGTGGAAAGAATTAATTACAACTACACTAAAAACAGAAAACGCCAATCAACAATTGTTGTTAAAAAATTTTAGTGAAACTGAAAAAGAAGTTTTTTTAAAAAACGAAAGTGAAATGCAGGATATATTTCTTTCGATGCTCCATTGTTTTAATAATGTTGATGGAAATACTTTTTATCAAAATACAACTGCCAAACAAGGTTGGTTATTGCAAGGCAAGCAATTATTGAACAGTTGGGCTCTACAATCAACTGATACATTGGTAAAAAGGTTGTATACTCAATGGCAAAACACCAATAAAATACTGGCTGTTGCATTACAGTTAACAGAAGAAAAAAGAAAGCTGAATGGTATTCAGTTAGATAGTTTGCAACAGCAGGTTCAAGTTTTGGAAAAGCTTTTAATTAATGCCTTACCTGCATTGCAAAACATGATAGCAAACAATGGAACGAACAGTAAAGTTGTAGCCAACAAATTAAAAAAAGATGAAGCAGTAATACATTGGACAAGCTTCAAATACAGTTCACCAAAAGGTTCAACTGATTCTGTTTTATACGCAGCATTTGTTATAACAACAAATGATAGTATACCAAAATTTATAACTGCTTTTGAAGAAAAGCAATTGCAACAACTCTTAAAAAATTATCATGGTGGTAGTGGCAGAAGTACGCTCCAAAAAGAAAACAGTGGCTCAGCACAAAATGATATTGCTATGTATAATTTGATTTGGAAACCACTGTTGCCATATTTACAAAATGCTACCACTATTTATAATTTACCAGCAGGATTATTGCATAAAGTAAGTTTTGCTGCATTAGCTGATACCAGCAATGGCAAGCAATTAATCGATCAATACGAAATCCATCAATTACTCAGCATTAACGAATTATTGCATCCAACACAAACTACAACTACTGCAAAAACAATGGCATTATTTGGTGGTGCAAATTATGATGCAAGTATCACGTCAACCAATAAAAAAGCAACTGCTAACCTTACTGGTTTTAGAAATGCCACTGCCAATAAAAATATTCGTTTCACTTATTTGCAGGGCACCAAAACAGAAGTTGAAACTGTTGCCAGCAATGCAACCAATAGCAATTTTAAAATTGATACATACATTGCCAACAATGCAACGGAAGATAATTTTAAACAATTAAGTGGTAGCCATGCTCCCACCATTTTACATATAGCCACACATGGTTTCTACTTTGCTCCTAACAACTCAAGCAATGATTTCCCATTACTTAGAAGTGGCTTAGTATTAAGTGGCGTAAACAAATATTGGGGCAAAGACACGGTTTTAGAAAACAAAGAAGATGGTATTGTTACTGCACAGGAAATCAGTAATCTCAATTTATTGAATACCGATTTAGTGGTATTGAGTGCCTGCCAAACTGCTTTAGGCGATATTAATGGAAGTGAAGGTGTTTATGGTTTACAACGTGCCTTTAAAATGGCTGGTGTAAAAAAATTACTCATGAGTTTATGGGAAGTACCAGATGCTGAAACAGCAGAATTAATGCAACTCTTTTACAGCAATATATTTAAAGGCGAAACTTATTATGCTGCTTTTAGAAAAGCACAACTTACACTAAAAGCCAAATACAAAGACCCTACTAAGTGGGCTGGGTTTGTGTTGGTGGGTGAGTAAAAAGCTTTTGCTCGTGTATACATTACTCAAATTTTACTTTATCGAGTTCTTTTAAATCTTTTATATAGCATTTGTGTAATTTAAAGCCAAGGTCAATCAATTGTTTTGAATACTTATCAGCAATCTGAATTCTTTGCTCTTCTGAGCTTTGAATACAATATTCTTCATGTATTGTATTAAGAAGAACATTAGAGGACTTAAGCAATACTTTTAGTTCAGTGCTGTACCAAAACCAATTTATGGCATAATCTCTATAATATTTATTAAAAAAAATCGTAAAATTTTTATAGTCATTAGTGTCGTCAAAAACATCTGGAATTTTAAAATTGTTCCTATTGCTGATTAAGTAAAACCTAGGTATATAGCTTGAAATCTGTTCATAAGATTCAATACGTTTTTTTAAAAAGTATTTTTTATGATCATATTCAAAATCTTTTTTCTTGCTCTTAAGATTATACTGAAATGTAATTATAGAGGTAACAGCTCCACTCACTATACTACTACTTAAAATTGTTACAATTAAGTTCGAAGTGTCCATACATATTATTTTATAGAAATAAAGTTAACCCCTCTTGTCGTAAATTAAAGTAAAAACATATGTTCAGTTAAATGACTAAATCATTAAAAATTGAATTTAAAATACTTTGTTATAAGGATTTATATAAAAGCTGATACAGATTTAAATTATAATTCTTTGATCCCCAAAGTACCGAACCTTGAAAGGAGCGTCGCCGTCAACAGCCACATAGTTATTCTTCAGCTGGCAACATAAAAAAATTCTTCCCCCAAATGTCAGGTTACAAAATATAAAACATGCTTACTTTCGTGGCTCAATAAAATTTATTGCTATGCAAGTATGGAAGGATTATCAAGAACAACATAAAGACCGTTTTTTAAACGAGTTACTCGACTTATTACGCATACCAAGTATTAGTGCAAGAAGTGAGCATAAAGACAATATGATTAAATGTGCTGAAGCTGTTAAGCAAAGCATGTTAGCTGCTGGTGCAGATAAAGCTGAAATTTACCCAACACAAGGTCATCCAATTGTGTATGGAGAAAAAATAATTGACCCCAGCAAACCCACAGTGTTGGTCTATGGTCACTACGATGTGCAACCTCCCGACCCATTGGAATTGTGGCACAGTGGTCCATTTGAACCTGTGATTAAAGATGGTAAAATTTATGCCCGTGGAGCTTGTGACGATAAGGGACAATTTTACATGCATGTGAAAGCATTGGAAACAATGGTTAAAACCAATACATTACCTGTAAACATTAAATTTTTAATTGAAGGAGAAGAAGAAATTGGTAGCAAATATTTAGGCGATTTCTTAGCTGCTCAAAAAGATTTATTGGCTGCCGATGTTATCTTAATTAGCGATACGGCTATGTTAAGCATGGAAAATCCTAGCATTGATGTGGGCGTTCGAGGATTGACTTATATTGAAGTAGAAGTGACTGGACCAAACCGTGATTTACACAGTGGTGTTTATGGTGGTGCAGTGGCAAATCCAATTACTATTCTGGCTCAAATGATTGCTACGTTGCATGATGAAAATAACCATATTACTATTCCTGGTTTTTATGATGATGTGGTAGAAAGTAGTGCTGCTGAACGTGCTGAAATGGCGAAAGCTCCATACGATGAAAATGAATATAAAACCGATTTAGGGGTTACTGAATTGTGGGGAGAAAAAGGTTATACCACCAATGAACGTACAGGCATTCGCCCAACATTAGAATTGAATGGTATTTGGGGTGGTTATACTGGCGAAGGTGCAAAAACAGTGTTGCCAAGTAAGGCTTATGCAAAAATTAGTTGTCGTTTGGTGCCTAATCAAACCACAGCCCAAATTGAAAAATTATTGATTGATCATTTGGTAAAAATTGCTCCTAAAAATATTCAGTTTAAAGCAAGTGTACATCATGGTGGCGACCCTTACATGACACCTGTTGACAGCATTGAATACAAAGCTGCTGCTAAGGCTATTGAAACAAGTTTTGGTAAAGCTCCAATTCCGGTTCGTGGTGGTGGAAGCATTCCTATTACTGCATTATTCGAAAGTGTGTTGGGCATTAAAACAGTGTTTATGGGCTTTGGATTAGACAGTGATAATTTGCACAGTCCTAACGAAAAATATGGTTTGTTCAATTATTATAAAGGCATAGAAACCATTCCTTATTTTCATAAGTATTATGAAGAAATGAAGAAGTGATTTGGTGAATGGAAAGTAGGAAATAAAAAATCCCAATATATAAATGTGTTGGGATTTTTTTATGTTACCAACTGTAGCATTTCAATTGAACAACTGTTGCGTCGTTGCAAATCCTGATGAATAGCAGGGCACCCTTCAACGTTCAGTACTTTATTGAGCATTGAAAAAAATTAGTACACATATAAATGTTCATCTACTTCTTTAAAATACTTATTCAATTGATCAAAAGGTGCATACAAAGGTGTTTGACAGCAAATGTTTCTGTCATTTAAGTTGTGTAAAATATCCAATAAAATCCAATCATTTTTTAAAAGATAAGGAATATTAATCAGCATATCAATTTTTGTAACTTTAGCAAAAGTTGTTGTTGAATTGTCTTTTTGTTTGGTTTCTTTTTTTTCCATTCTTTTTTCAAAAGAAAAATTATTAGCAGGTATTTTTATTATTCCATCGCTATTTGTTTTATCTGCTTGTATGATTGCTATCAGATTTTTAAACGGCATTAAAGAATCATTCATTGTCATTGGCATATAATCATTTTTATTGCCTTCATAAAAGTATTTAGTGAATGATAATTGAATAGGCTTTGCATTAAACTGAGGAAGTGTGGCTCTGTAAATAAATCGGTCTAAACCCAACAAACTCTGATTGATTAAATACACATCTTTTCGAATACCCAACTTTTGTTGAACATACAATACAGGATAAAAATCATTATCGCCCAACGACAATAAAATTGCATCAGTTGGACATTTTTGCAGCAGTTGTTTTGTTGCAGCAATCACACTATCGTTATACAAATTTTCGGGTAATTGAAAACTTGCAGCCAGTTTATCTGCATACACCAAATAGGTATGAAAATGAACCATTACTTCATTGCCATATTTCATTGTTATGGGGCCAACAACCGTTTCAAATTTTGCATTTTGCAGAACCAGTCTTTTAAAAGATTGTTCTGCTAAATAAGCAAGGCTATCGTACAGATTTAATTGAGCAGTATTGATGCAATTAGGCTCTAGTGGCAAAGGAAACAAGTCATTTTTCAATGCTTCACCAGTTTGTAAAGAGAGTAAAGCACTTGCATAAGTACTATATGCTCTGGCTAAGCTATATAAAGAGGAATCGGATAATTTTTTAGCTTTCGACAAATCTTCAATTACATCTTTATACCAGCCCTCATAACCATAAAATTGATGGAGTTGATAATTCCTGATTTGGTAATCACCTACATAACTTTTATAATTTATTGTATCGTCATTGATTCTACTTTTTAGAGGAAGCTTTAAGTATGCTGATTTTACTGCATCATAATACAAATTGCTTTGCTCATTAATCAATTCATTATTTGTGTACTTTTTTGTGGTAACTGTCCAACCATTTTTTCTTTTTTCAAATCCAACTTGTGGATAGGATAATTCATTTGCATCATAAGTTTCATAAAATAATTGAGCTACTTCATCAATAGTTGGCAATACCTTTTGTGCAGTTGAATAAAACCCAATAATCAAAATTGAAAAAAGAAGCAGCTGTTTTTTGAACATATTAATTACTTTGCATTAAAGATAGCAGCGACATGGCAGAAGTAAAAGAAAAACTAAGAATCGATAAATACCTATGGGCAATACGTTTATTTAAAACACGCAGCCAGGCTGGTGATGCTTGTGATAAAGGCAAAATAAAATGGCAGGGCAATAATGTAAAAGCATCGAAAGCTGTTAACCTTGGTGAAGAATATGAAGTAAAAACCGAAGCTCGTAAATGGGTAATTAAAGTAACTGGTTTACTAGAAAAACGTGTGGCTTATCCTGAAGCCATTAAACATTATGAAGATGTAACACCACCAGAAGAATTGGATGTAGTGAAGTTTCAACCATCGGCATTTAATACTGGTAAACGTTTAAGTAAAGTTGGCCGACCAACCAAAAGAGATAGAAGAGATATTGAAAATTTTACCAGCAGCGATGATGAATAATAAAACATTTTTAGTACTAATTATTCTGTTCAATTCATTTACGCTTTTAGCACAAAAAGAAGTAGCAAAACAATTTCTTCAACCAAAAGATACAGTCTGTAAAACTGTAGATTCACCAGCCGAGTTTCCTGGAGGAAATGCTGCATGGAATAAATATCAACAACGCAACTTTAATGTTGAACTAGATTCAACACAAGTTAGCTCATCATTAATTGTCGTTTTTATTGTTCATAAAGATGGAAGGCTTTCTGACATTACTATTCAAAACCCAAAATCAGGCAGAAGTAAAATTGAAGCAGCTTACATACAATTATTAAAGGAAAGTCCAAATTGGATAGCAGCTAAGAAGAATGGTAAAAATGTAACTTCCAGAGTTTCTCGGTCAATCACAATATGCTTAAATGAAGAATAGCTTTGCTTTACATTTGCACCATGCACATTCACATCATTTCTGTTGCTCCTGAATTATTAGATAGTCCTTTTGCTCATAGCATTATGAAACGTGCTAAAGAAAAAGGGCATTTGAATGTGCACATGCATAATCTTAGGAAATGGGCTATTAATAAACATGGACAAATAGACGATTATCAATATGGTGGTGGTGCAGGTATGGTAATTATGTGTGAACCTTTAATTAATGCTATTGAAGAATTGCAACAAACCAACCAGTTTGATGAAATTATTTACATGACACCCGATGGTGCAACTTTCAATCAACAAACAGCCAATCAACTTTCATTAAAGGAAAACATACTGATTATTTGTGGGCATTATAAAGGCATTGATCAACGCATACGAGATCATTATATTACCAAAGAAATTTCTATTGGCGATTATGTGCTAAGTGGTGGAGAGCTTGCTGCTGCTGTTGTAGTGGATGCTATTGGACGATTAATTCCTGGAGTTTTAAATGATGAAACTTCTGCACTTACAGATTCTTTTCAAGATAATTTATTGGCTCCTCCTGTTTATACCAGACCAGCAGATTTTAAAGGCTGGAAAGTGCCAGATATATTACTAACTGGCGACCCTAAAAAAGTAGAAGATTGGCGTATGGAACAATCTTTACAAAGAACCCAAGAAAGAAGACCTGATTTATTAGATTAAATTTCCTTAATTAAACTTTTTAAATTTAGTGTCTTTTTAGGGCAGTATTCAAACGCATGCAATTGCATTCAGCCGAATTGCTGTTGTACTTTTACAGTGTCAAAAAGAACAAGCCTTATGAAAAAGGTTGACCTATGAAAATCCCGTTTTAATATCCAATTACTAGAAAAATCAACCAATCCAATTATTCTATCTGAAAGCCAAACAAACCATTTCTTAAATTTTTTAAAATGCTTTCTTATAAAAAATCTCCTGCTATACGGCAGGAGATTTTTTATTTAAAGACAATCTTATTTGATGTCTTTTTAGGGCAGCAAGTAAACCATAGCAATTGCATTCAACCAATTTTCCGAAGTACTTTTACAGTGTCAAAAAGAACAAATCCTATGAAAGAAGTTGATGTATGAAAATCCCGTTTTAATATCCAATTACTAGAAAAACCCAACAATCCAATTATCCAATTGAAAGCCACAAAGTTTCTTTTTTAGATGTACAATAGGCTTTCCAAATAACCAATCCCACAACTCCTTGTGGGATTGGTTATTCAACAACCACTCTACTTTTTGGTTGCATTTTTAAATACCATTCAGTTAAAATAATTGCCACTACTAAAACCAAAACCTGCACTACAATTCCCATGATTTCTGTTTGAGCAATTAACGATACTTGCAAATTTTCTTGTTGCTTTAATATCCAAAAAGATTGTTCAGTATTTCCTTGCATACCAACCACTTGCTGCAAAAAATTTAATGCCACATGAATACCAGTTGGCAATGCAATTCCTTTAGACCAAACAGCTCCCAAACCAAACACAAATGCCCAAATACCGGGTCCTAAAAATGCAACTTGAATATTCCAGCCTTGTACAATGTGATACACTGCAAATGCTATTGCAACAATAATTTGTGTTATCCTTAATCCAAATATTCTATTCAGTTTTAAAAATGGATAAGCTCTGAAACCAATTTCTTCCATAAATGCCATTGGAATAATGGATAAATACCAAAACGATGCAGCAAAACTAAAAACAGTATTTGTTCTCTCAAGCATAAGTGTTGTAAACGCCATTAAGAATAGCAACATTGCACCAAAACAAACTGCACCAATTACAAAGCCTTTTACAAAACGAATAATGGTATTGCGTTGAAATATCAATCCATAATCAGCAAACGTTTGTTTATCCAACTTTAAAAAAATCCAAGTTGCTGTAAATGCTGCCAAGGTTCCTAAAATTCCATACGAAAAATTTTTCCACTCTACAGGCAATAAAGTATTAGATGCAATCCCTGTACCCATAAGTAATACAATAAAAATGATCCAAAACAATACAGCTTTAACTATTGCTACTTGTTTAGGGAATTTGTTTTCGTTTAAAATATTGCTCATGTATTTGTGTGTTGCTTAGTTGTACAATACAGTTTTAGCTTAACCAAACTTAGTTTCTTTTTAAATAGCACATTGGTGTTTACAACTTAAATATTTGGTTGTTGTCTTCTTTTTTAACTATTAAAAAGGGTTCTCCATTATCTATTCGTTTACCACTCATTACTGTATCCACTTGCTTTTGATTGGCTATGTACAGTTTGGTACCTTCTTTAAATTTTAGAGTTTTGGTACCACCAGGAAGTAGCCAATAAGCTTGTGTTCCATTACCAGCATCGCCAAGTGTATAAGAAATGATGGTACATTTTTTAGGTAAAACCGATTTGTTTTTTAGAATAATGTTTACCCATGCATTATTGTTTTTTTGTGCAACAGCCATGATAATTACTAAACTAAATAATACTAGAAATGTGAAGCTCTTTTTCATAATGCTTGTGTTATTGTTGAATAATGTTATATTGTATAAGTGTGCGACGCAACTGTAGTTACATTTATATCTTACAGCTGGTTACCAAAAAATTATTTTGATTTAATTCTGCCCAATTCTGTTTCTGTACCAGTTTCTCTTTCACGGGCTGCTTTTATTTTATTGTTGCCAAAACGAAAAGTGCAGCTCAATGCAATATTTCTACTTTCCCATTTTCTATACGTCAACATATTTAATTGTGTGGTATTTACCGTTTGTTGCCAACGTTGTGTATTGAACACATCGTTAATACTACAACGAAAAATTAGTTTGTTGTTCAGGCAGTTTTTGCTTACACCCACATTCATGCTACCCAATGGTTTTGATGTGTAAATGGTGGTAGTGTTTTGATAATTGAACCAGCCACTTAGCTCAGCTTTCCAATTATTCTTTAGGGTAAACCAGTTTCCTAAATACCCATTAAAACCAATGCTACTTTGCGTAGTATTTGTGTT
>CALRLF020000010.1:0-74634 GCA_943368475.1 Allobosea thiooxidans | reverse complement strand
TAATTTTCCAGTTTTTATGTTTGTTAACCGATTCAAGGTCTAAGCTCTTTGTAGTGACTTCTACTTGGGCATTTGCTTGCATGAGCAATATTGTAAATAAACCCAATACAATAGTTTTTTTCATTTTATAGAAAGTTTAATAGTTGATTATTTGTTATTGTTCTGCAATAGTGCCAGCAAAAGATGTGGTTGTTGAACTTGAATTAATGGGATAGGAAATAATATTAATTTGCGGTACAACAACTTTTGCCTTACCTCCTGTAATAGTAACTGTTGCATCAACAGTCTCTCCTACAACAGTTGCATATTGTTTGTTATACTGACCAGTAGATTGATTATAACCAGTACTTGCTGCAACCATAATTTCATTGGCTAATAAATCACTTTGATTTGGCTTGACTACCACTTTAAATGTACCTGCTGCAATCCCTGTTGTATTGTTAAATAATACAATGGCTGTGTTTAAATTATTGCCACCAGGTACAGCATCAAATGCTCCAATTGAGTTAGGCTGACCAACATTTCTCATAGCTAATACTGTTGTATAATTAGTTGTTCCTATTCTCCAGCCATTGGTGGGTACAGAACTCGATCCAGCACCTGCGTCATCTGCACTTTTTTTACAAGAAGAGAAGCCAACTCCTACAATAAAAATTAATAGTAAGGTTTTAAAAAAGACATTTTCCTTTTCCATGAATAGGTAATTTGAGTTGAATAATTGATGGTAAACTTGATACACCAAATCTGTATCAATTTATTAAAACCCAAATCAGTAAATTAACTGAAATTTAATACGTAAATCTTGGTATTTTAGAGAGGAATACGAATATAAGCAGTAGTACCAGTGCTTGATGTAGCATCAAATTCGAGAGAACCTTTTACCATTTCAATTCGGCTATTGAGGCTATTTAATCCAATACCTTTTTGCACTGTGGTTGAATTGAACCCTATGCCATCATCTTCATAAGTGAGTTGCAAAATATTATTTCTTACTTGTAACAATAAAGAAACGTTGCTTGCCTGACTATGCTTGATGGTATTATTAATTAATTCTTGACAAATGCGGTACACTGTGGTTTCTATTTTTTCTGATAACCTTTCTTCGATGCCAAAAGAGTTAAATTCGAACTGAATGTTATTTTTATTCAAACTTCGGTTCAATAATTCTTGAATAGCTTTTAATAAACCAAGTTCTCTGAGTGTAACTGGCATCATTTGATAAGAAATTTCTCTAACCTCTTTAGATGTAGCATCTACATTATTCAATAAAATTGACAATTGGGTTTTTAATTGTTCAGTGCTGTTATTTGCAATAGTGTTTAATTGAAATTTAATGGCTGTTAAATCTTGCACAATGCCATCGTGTAAATCTTTAGCTATTCGGCTTCTTTCTTTTTCTTCTGTTTCTAATATTGATGCCAATAATGCCTTTTGAGCATTTGTTTTTTCTTCAGCTTGTTTCTTTTTATTTCTAAGATGAATAATAGAAAAAAGTAGTGCTGCTAGTAATAGAACACCTATGAGTAATAAATATAAAATTTGTTTTTGTTGTTTTTCCGCCAATGCATTGGTAGTTGCTAAGTTCTTTTCTTGCTCTAATTCTTTTACTTTAAATTTTGTTTCAAGCTCATTAATTTGTGCTTCTCCTTCTTGCTTAAATCTTTTAGCTTGTAACTCTATCATCTCTTTTCTTAGCATAGATGATTCTTTATAATCGCCTGTTTCATCCCTTCTAGCTGCCAGCTGTGCCAATGTTGCATAAAACCCATGATCATAGCCCCCCTTAAAATTTCTCATTATCTCAAGAGCCTTTTCTGATTTTTGAATCGCTAACTCTTTCTTACCAAGTGTGGATAGTAACTTAGCATGGTATATGAGCACTGATGCAATGATTAGCGTATCTGTTGATGATTTTATTTCTTCTTCAATACTTACAAATAACTTTTCAGCTTTGTTATACTCTTTTTGCTCATCATAAAGCGTTGCCAATAGTCTTAATGCCATTAATCTAAACTGCGAACATTTAGCACTACAATTCTTACTAGTCAAAATTGCTAAATTCAAATATTTGTATGCACTATCTATTTGTTTATTATCAATCGATACCCCTCCAATATTTTGATAATTGGCTACCCGCAGAACAATAATATTTTTATCTTCTGCGATAGCAGCACTCTTCTTAAAATATGCTATTGCCTCAGGTAGCTTACCTGTATAATAACTAACAGTACCAATGCTTTTATAAAATGCTGCATGTGCACTATCGTAACCATACTTCTTAGCAATCTCAATACCTTCATAAGAAAGTTTTAAACCCTCTGCATATTTTTGCAATCGTACTGCCTCCCTTGCTAAATGAACCTTAATTTGAGTAGAGTTTTCTGGATTTAACCCTTTAAGGTTATTTAGCGAATCTAACTGTTGGTATAAAGTGGTTTTATTATCTTTAACAACCAAGTCATCAATGTATATTTTTAATTGTTGGTTGTTCACCTGCAGTCTTGCAGTTGTAGGAAATGTTATTGCAAGCAGGAAAGATATTAATATGTAAATTAGCTTCTTCAACTATTTAATCAGTTTGTTTTTCAAAGCCATACTTATTAATTTTCCGATACTATTCACATCCATTTTTTGCATGATGTTTTTTTTATGGGTCTCTACAGTTCTTGGACTTAAATATATTTTATCAGCAATTTCTTTTGGGCTTAAACCTTCGCATAATAAAGCCAGTATTTCTAATTCTCTTTCAGTTAAAGGATCAGCTAATCGATATTCTTTTTCTGATATGCTTTTACTAAATCCGCTCATAGTTTTAAGAGCTTCTTTAGAAAAATAATATGCATCGGCCGAAAAAATTGCTTCCTGCAATTCTATAAAAGAACAGTCTTTATTCAAATACCCACCAGCCCCCTTTTCTAAACAATCGTCAATAATCGATTTTTCGTTAAGCATCGAAAGTATTAAGCAACGCAACGCAGGAAACTTCTGTTTCAATGCTATCAAAGTAGTACGTCCATCCCAAATAGGCATTTCCAAATCTAAAAAAACATGGGTAGGCAATTTGGTAGTGCAAGCATCAAACAAATCTTTTCCATTCGAAAAAATTTTCAGCTCGCCAACTTCAGGTATTTGCTTAATTAATGCTCCAATACCTTGTGCTACAATCGTATGATCATCTGCTAAATATACTGTGTAAGAAGTATTCATTTTATTTTAAACGGATTGCTTAAAACTAAAGGATTTTTATACAAAAAACATGAACTGATTATAATTTTTTGATGATAAGCTTAAATAGTATAAGATTGCCGTTAGAATGAAGCAACCACATATTATACTTGGCATTGACCCTGGTACTCAAATACTAGGTTATGCTCTACTGAAAGTGGAAGGCAATAAGCAGCAGGTGTTGTTGATGGATGTATTAAAACTGGCTCAGCATAAAGACATTTATGAGCGTTTAGAAAAAATTCATACCAAAGTTTGTGAACTGATAAAATTGTATAAACCTCAAACATTTGCCATTGAAGCTCCTTTTTTTGGCAAGAATGTACAAAGTATGTTAAAGCTTGGCCGAGCCCAAGGTGTTGCAATTGCAGCTGCCATGCAGGCTGGTTTGGATGTAACAGAATACTCACCCAAAAAAGTAAAACAATCTATTACAGGTAATGGCAATGCAGATAAAGATCAGGTTTGGAAAATGTTGCAACGCATTTTAAACATTGAAGAAAAACCACAATACTTTGATGCTACCGATGCATTGGCTGTAGCTTTGTGCCATTGTTATCAAACATCAAATGTATTAAATACTACCGCAAAAGGTTTTAAAGGTTGGGATGATTTTATTAAGCAAAATGCAGATAAAATTGTAAAGAAATGATGGGAACGCTGATGACACAGATTAAACGGATGAAAACGAATTTTTATAAACTCATTTCAGTTATTAAGTAAATCAGTCTAATCCGTGTTCCCATCAAAATAAACTTATAAAACCTATATGAATTTTGGTTTGACGTAAGTCGAAACTCAGGTCATTTCTTTTACCAGCAGCTATATTGATATTGAAGATTCCCTGCTTTGTTTCGAATGCCAATCCTGCACCAAAGCCAATATAATTAAAGTTTTTGTTGATGATGCTATTGTAAGTAGTTGCTACATCAGTAAACACATTGAAGTAAGCATTCAACCCAAATAAATAGCGATATTCTGCTGTTGCTATTACAAACTGATTGGTAAAAATACTTTCTTCATCAAAGCCCCTTAAAGTTTTAAAACCTCCAATTTGAAACATTTCATTTCTAAAAATACTAGGGCTTTGCAGTAAGCCAGCCTGCAATGCAGTTTTAATAACAGCATATTTGCCTAATGGAAAATATTGGGCTACAGTTGCTTTTAACCGAAGTTGATAACTGCTTAAATCTAAACTATCGTATAAAGAAGTGTAATTAAACGTACTACTCTTAATTTGTGTAACTGCATTACTCTTTAAAATTTTTCTACTACCTGCCGCTATCATAAGTTTTAATTCACTACCTGATGATGGATTGAATTTATAATTGGTTCCGCTATGCTCATAATCTATAGCCAAACTGTTGGTTACAACATCTACAATATCGGGTAACTTTTTTGTAAGTTTAATGGTAGTTGTATCTACATCTAACAAATTCGTTCTGTAAGATTGATAGAGGATTTTAGTTTTTTGTTTCGTACTTATTTCATACAACACACCAATATTAGATTGTATGTTTAAAAAGGAGGAGTCTTTTTTAAACAAGTCAAAAGAAAAATCTAAACCAAACTGCGAATTAAAAATATAAGGCTGCTGAAACAACAGGTTTAAACGTGGCGATTTAGGTTGAATTTGCTGCCAGTTTAAACCAATCGTTTCCCCTTTTGCAAAAGCATTTTGTAGCTTAACTTTTGCATCAACTGTAAATAACAAAGCTCCATCTATTTGTTGGTTATTGGGTAACAAACCAACGATGGCATCGACCTGATTACTTTTCTTGTTATCTACAAATAAATCGAGCAAATATGCTTTACCCAACATAGATAAACGCCAAGGCTGTGTTTGCTGTAAATAAGGCAGCTCCAGTAAACGCTGATTAATGGTTGCAAACTTTTTTGTATTGTAAATGCTGTTAGGCATAATACCCAAATACCTATACAAAAATTGTTTACTTATTTTGGCATTTCCAAACAACTGAATGCTATCCATTTTATACAAAATACCTTTATCGATTAGCAGTTTAGCCGATACATTATTGTCTTGAATTATTAAGCTATCGAATTTTATACTTGCAAAAGGATAACCATTTGTTTCGAAATAATCGAGTAGTTTTTCCTGTACTAATTTTACTTGTTCTGGATTAAATGGTTCAGCAGTAAACGTATTTTTTTTAATCCCTGCATTTAATAAAATTGGCCAATCAGTTTCTCGTACAGTAAGCCTTTTCCAAATGTATTTTTCACCAACAAACAAAAATGCAGTAAATGTATTTTCTTGTTTCGCAACACTATCAACCGATGCACTTAAATACCCTTTAGCTTGTAAATAGGCCGGTAATCTTTCTATATAATCAATACAAGATTGGGTAGTTGTGAATTGATTTTTGATACCAATTTGCTGTTGAATGAATGTGTCTGTTTTGTCGGCATATTGAACTTTCAAAAATGTGTTTTGTGCAACGGTATGTACAGTAAATAAAAATACTGTTGCCCATAAACACATATATCGTAGTAGCTTTACCTTCATTTCAATAAACAAGTTTAATAAAACTTCTGTAGAAACAACTGTTAACGTTAAAACTTTACCATAAAATGGCAGGTATTTATATTCATATTCCTTTTTGTAAGCAGGCTTGTCATTATTGTAATTTTCATTTTAGTACCAACCACAAACTGTTGCCAGTAATGGTAAATGCAATTATCACAGAAGCTTCATTAAATAAAGATTACTTAACCGAAAAAGTTGAAACAATCTATTTTGGAGGAGGCACACCCAGCTTATGTTCTATTGATGAAATAGAAAAAATGATTACCCATTTTAAACAAACTTTTCTTGTTGATGACAATGTAGAAATTACTTTAGAAACCAATCCCGATGATATAACTGAAGAAAAACTGATTGCCTGGAAAAGTATTGGCATTAACCGTTTGAGTATTGGCATACAAAGTTTTGTAGAGGAAGATTTACTATGGATGAACAGAGCTCATAACAGCCAACACTCGTTAAATAGTTTGGCACTTATTCAACAATATTTTAGCAATACCACCATCGATTTAATATATGGTACACCAACTTTAAGCAATGAGCAATGGATTAAAAATATTGATACTGCCTTATCCTTCAACATTCCACATATTTCTTGTTACGCTTTAACCGTAGAACCCAAAACAGCCTTAGAAAAACTAATTGAAAAAAACAAGTTAGCTAATGTAGATGCTGAAAAACAAGCCCAACATTTTGAAATATTGGTTGCTAAATTAACCGATGCAGGATTCGAACATTATGAAATCAGCAATTTTGCAAAGCCGGGTTTTAGAAGCAAGCACAATAGCAGTTATTGGCAGGGTAAGCATTATTTAGGCTTAGGTCCGTCAGCTCATTCTTTTAATGGGATATCAAGGCAGTGGAATATTGCCAACAATGTATTATATCTCAAAAGTATAGAGCAAAATTCAATCCCTTTTGAGATAGAAATACTTACTAAAGAACAACAATTGAATGAGTATATAATGACTGCCTTAAGAACAATGGAGGGTATTTCTTTACAGCATATTCAAGATAAATTTGGTGTTAATGAAAAAGAAAACTTATTAACCCGAGCAGCAATATTTTTAAATAATCAAACTTTATTAATCAATAATCAGTTTTTATTACTTGCTCCAAAAGCAAAGTTTATTGCCGATGGCATTGCTGCAGATTTATTTATTTAATTTTTAGCTTCAGGCAAGTAATAATTCCAATATAAACGCATTGTCAGTTTATTATTTTCATTATCACCACTCATGTTTATTTTAGTTCCTCTGTCTAAAACAAAAATTACTTTTTTAGACTTTTTTGATTTATATACCCAAATCTTTTTAAACCCATTTTCACTTGCCTTATCGTATTTTATGTAAAGGTTTTCTTTTTTAACTAAACGATCAATACACATTTCAAGAAGTGCTTGAATATTAGGTTGTGCAGTTTCATCAAAATAAAATATAGCCAAACCTCCTAAAACGGTCAACATTCCGTTTCTATTCAAATTGTTTTTTTCATTAAATAATTCATATGTTTTTCCCAAAGTAAAAATGCTGTCTTTTGCAAATTTGCTTACTTCAGATTTCAATGCAGCAGCTTGTGCAATTGAATCTAAACGCATATATACATTGTTCATTTCATTGCATTCATCTTGTGCATAGCTAGTAATAAATATAATGCAACTGCCAAAAGCTATTAATAATTTTCTCATATCTTAAAATTGAAAACTGGTTGTTGTTGCAGGATTATCTAGCTTGTAGCTTTTCTCTTTCCCATTGGCATATACATGAAAAATATTCATTTGCTTTTCCTGATATTCATACAATAAGTTGCAATTAATCTCCACTTTTTTTACAGTTGCAATATTGTCTATTTCAAAATAAACCCACACACTTTCTTTCTTAATTTCATAACCTACATACTCAAGCACAGCAGACTTGTCATTAATTTGTACGTACACTTTTTGTTTTACATAGTTTACAATAATTTTATCGATTGTTTCTTTGCTAGCAGGGTTAGCCAAATCAATTTTTGCGTTGCTAAATTTCTTTAAAGCACCTTCAAAATCATCTGTAAAAATTCGCATGCTTACTTCCACAGATTTTTCTTTTGCATTGTGGTTAATTTCTATCACACTTACAAAAAAAGGATGCAACACTGCAACCAGTCCAGTTATCAACCATTGAAATATACTATTTGCCATTTATCTACATTATTTTGCTGCAGCAAACATCATCATTAATTTTCAGAATTGGCACATAAACCAAGTTGTTTTTAATAGCTGTTTGTTGATTAAGCTTATGAGTAATTTTCAAATTTACTTTGAATTAGGATTTAAACATATTGCCAATTTGGGGGCATTAGACCATATTTTATTTATGGTTGCTTTAGCATTGCGTTACCAATTTACCGATTGGAAAAAGCTATTCATACTAGTTACCGCTTTTACCATTGGGCATTGTATTACTTTGGCATTGGCAGTATTTAATGTGTTGCATTTACCTAAAAACTGGATTGAATTTTTTATTGCCATAACCATTATTGCAACAGCAATTAGTAATTTGTTCGTTAAAAAATTCAATTATAAAGGCAAATTTCCGCCCATTTACTTTTTTGCTTTGTTTTTTGGATTGATACATGGATTGGGCTTTGCCAGTGAATTTGTAGCTATTGAAGGCAATGGTTTTAGTGCAGCACTCAACCTATTGTACGCAAATGTGGGTATCGAAGCAGCTCAACTTTTGGTGGTATTATTTACTTTAATTATTTCATTTATTTGCTTGAATATTATCAAATTAAACCGAAGAGAATATCTTTTATTTATTAGTGGAGCTATCTTTGGAATTGCCATTGAAATGGCCTTAACACGTTTACCTTTTTAAACCAAATACAAAATGAGAAAATTGATTGTACTGTTTGCTGTGCTGATAACTGCTTTATCAGCTACTGCACAAAACATCATGAACAATCCAACGTCTAACCATGGCAACAAGTTTGAACAATTGGGTACTATTTTAGCTACACCAAATGAGTACAGAACGGCTAGTGGTGCACCAGGAAATAAATACTGGCAACAACGTTGTGATTACGACATTAAATGTGAGCTTGATGAGAAAAATCTAAAACTTACAGGTTCTGAAACTTTAACCTATTTCAACAACTCACCAGACGTTTTAACCTACTTGTGGTTACAGTTGGACGAAAACGAACACAGCACAAAAGACAATGCCAACTATCAAGATGGTAGTACTTTAAGCCGTGTAGTTGCTACCACTCAGTTAGATGCGATGGCTGAAGACAAAACAGATAACGGTTATGGTATAAAAATTACCAAACTAACTGATGCATTGGGCAAATCCATTAACTATAAAGTAAATAAAACCATGATGAGGGTTGATTTACCAGTTCCATTAAAACCTGGACAACAGTTTATTTTTAAAATAGATTGGAACTATAAAATTTCTAATCGTATGGTTATGGGTGGCCGTGGTGGTTACGAATTTTTTCCTGAAGATGGCAATCATTTATTTACCATGACGCAATGGTTCCCACGTTTATGTGTGTACAGCGATTTTCAAGGATGGCAAAATCATCAGTTCACTGGTCGTGGTGAATTTGCATTAACTTTTGGTAACTATAAAGTACAAATGACGGTTCCAGCCGATCATACGATAATGGCTACTGGCGAATGTCAAAACTACAATCAGGTTTTAAGTCCTGCACAACTACAACGTTGGGCTGCTGCTACAAAAGCCACTGAGCCTGTAGAAGTGGTTACTTTAAATGAAGCAGTTACTGCCGAAAAAACCAAAAGCGACAAAAAGAAAACATGGATTTTTAATGCAATCAATGTTAGAGATTTTGCATGGGGCAGCTCTCGTAAATTTATTTGGGATGCAATGCCTGCTTATGTAGAAGGTAAAAAAGTAATGTGCATGAGCGGTTATCCTAAAGAAGCTTATGGCTTGTATAGAAAATACTCAACAAAAGCTGTTGCACATACCATTAAAACGTACTCTAAATTTTCTATTCCTTATCCCTACCCTGTTGCTCAAAGTATTGAAGCAAGCAATGGTATGGAATACCCAATGATTTGTTTTAACTATGGCAGAACTGAAAAAGATGGTACGTATAGTGAAGCTACTAAAAATGGTATGTTGGGTGTGATAATACATGAAGTAGGTCACAACTTCTTTCCTATGATTGTAAATAGCGATGAGCGTCAGTGGAGCTGGATGGATGAAGGATTGAATACTTTTGTTGAATATTTAACTGAAGAATTATGGGATAACAAATTCCCATCACGACGTGGACCAGCTTTCACCATTGCTGATTATATGCGTTTACCAAAAGAGCAGTTAGAACCAATCATGACGAATAGTGAAAACATTATTCAGTTTGGTCCAAATGCTTACAGCAAGCCAGCTACAGGTTTAAATATTTTAAGAGAAACGGTAATGGGTAGAGAATTATTTGACTATGCATTTAAAGAATATGCAAGAAGATGGGCATTTAAACACCCAACACCAGCCGATTTATTTAGAACTATGGAAGATGCAAGTGGCGAAGATTTAGATTGGTTTTGGAGGGGTTGGTTTTATGGAATTGATCCTTGTGATATTGCTATAGACACTGTTAAATATGCAGTGGTTGATTTAGAAGCTGCTGCAACAGGTGGTGGAAGAGGTTTTGACAACAGTGCCCCAAGATCAATTGACAAGCCTCAGGTAAATAGCTTTGAAGATATTTCTAAAATTAGAAACAGAACGGATAAGAAAATTATTTTTCAAACCGATGTAGATACTTCGTTAAGAGATTTTTACTGGCGTTATGCAAGAGGTATTGAACCTTATGATACTTCTAAATATATACCTGCACCAAGATCAGCTACAGCTGCTGAACCTTTAGATGCAGCAACCAAAGAAAAATATGCCGGTACTTATTTGTATGAAATAACTTTCAATAATAAAGGTGGTTTAGTAATGCCAATTATTGTTGAGTTTACTTTTGCCGATGGAACTAAAGAAGTAGAAAGAATTCCTGCACAAATCTGGCGTAAGAATGAAAACAAAGTTTCTAAAGTTTTCATGACCAAACAAAAAGCAGTAAGCATTAAATTAGATCCAATGAGAGAAACTGCAGATATTAACGAGAAAAACAATGTATGGCCTACTGGCGAATGGACAGAACCAAGCAAATTTGCTTTATTTAAAGCTGGTGCTGGTAATAGACGTAATCCTGGTGGTGCTGGAAAAAATCCTATGCAGGCAGCTGCTGAAAAAAAAAGCAGGTAAATAAATTATAGCATATTAATGTATTTCAAAAGAGTCAACTTAGGTTGACTCTTTTTTTGTTATCGATAAATCCAACTGATTTCAAACTCCGTATTTAGAAAAATAAATTAAATCTGAAAACCATGAAATCAAAGTTTCTAAAAAGAGTGGCTACCCTATTTACTGCGTCTCTAATTTTTGTTAGTTGCAAAAAAGAAAACCACATAACCGTTGAAATACCAGTTGCAAAACCCGATGTTGTATTTTATGCACTGAACGATATGAATCAGTTGTTAAAGTATAATGCACAAACAACATCTTCAGCAATGGCTACAGTAGCTATTACAGGTTTACCAGCTGGTGAAAAGATTATTAGTATAGATTTCAGACCAGCAACTGGTCAGTTATATGGACTAGGAACAACAAGCAGACTTTATACCATTAATTACGATAATGGTTCTGCAGTTGTTGTTGGCACAACCACATTTACACCAGCATTAAACAGCATGGTTGCAAACATAGATTTTAACCCAACTGTTGATAGAATAAGAATGGTTACCAATGCTGGTCAAAATCTTCGATTGCATCCTGAATTGGGCACTGTTGCTGCAACAGATGGCTCAATAAATGGTGGTTCAAATCCATCAATAACTTCTATAGCTTACACCAACAATATAGCTGGTGCAAGCACTACTGATTTATATGATATTGATGTAAATACAAAAAAATTGTACAAGCAAACGCCCCCAAACGATGGTACATTATCTGAAGTAGGAACAATCGATGTGAATTTTACAGGTAAAGGTGGTTTTGACATAAACGCAGATAACAGTATTATTTTAGCAACATTAACTGTAGATACTAAATCAAAATTATACAGCATTAGCACTAGCGATGCAAAAGCAACTTATTTAGCAGATATGAGTGCCAATAATATTATTGATATTGCTATTCCAACAAATCCTGTTGCTTATGCAGTTGATGAAAATAATAATTTTCAAATCTTTAATCCAACCACAACTGCTGCTCCAATTAATAAAGCAATAACAGGTTTAGCTATTGGAGAAAGTATAGTTGCCATTGATTTTAGACCAGCAACCAATCAATTGTATGGTTTAGCAACTACTGCATTGGGCATGGCAAAATTATATAGTTTCAATTTAAGTACAGGAGCTGCAACAGGCATTGGATCAGGCTTTACGATTAATACCAGTAGTACTCAATTTGGTTTTGATTTTAACCCAACTGTAGATAGAATAAGAGTGGTTACCAATAGTGGTCAAAACCTTCGATTAAATCCAAATGATGGTACTATTGCAGCAACAGATGCCAACTTAAACCCAGGCACACCCATGATTTCAGGTGCTGCCTATACAAATAATTTTGTGGGTGCCACAACTACTGTTTTATATGTACTAGATATGGGTAAATTGTATAAACAAGATCCACCAAACAATGGCACACTCGTAGAAATAGGAAGTTTGGGTGTAAATACTGAATCGTTAAATGGTTTTGATATTGGGGGTAAAACCAATATGGCTTACGCAGTACTTACAGTTTCAGGTGTAACAAAAGTATATTCTATAAACTTAACAACAGGTACTGCAACTGCAGGAATGAGTTTCCCTAATAAAATAAAAGCAATGAGTGTTGGATTAGGATTTTAAAAAAATGAAAATCTTGAATAGAAAAAACCATCTCTGGGAAAGAGATGGTTTTTTATTGGTGAAACGATTTTTACAATCCTAACTTTTCAATTGCCAATTGTGCTGCTATTTGACTTGCGTCTTTCTTATTGTAGCCTTTCCCTTGTGCCAAAACTTCTCCATCTAAAACAGTATTAATAACAAATGTTCGGCGGCCATTATTCAAATTTTCTTCGGCAACATCGAACGATAAAGTTTTACCATTTTTAGCAGCCCAGCCAATTAATTTATTTTTCAGGTTAATGTCTATGGCTTCTAAATCATCTACAAACATGTGTGGTATAACAATTTGCTTTAGCACCCACTGATGGGTTTTTCTATAGCCTTTATCTAAGTAAACAGCTCCTACAATAGCTTCTAATGTGTTGCCAAAAATTTGACTGCTGCGTAAGCTATTATCGAATTTATTATAGAGGGTAATTTTTTTCAGTCCCATCTTAACTGCAATATCATTCAGTTGTTGGCGATTCACCATTTTACTTCTCATCTCCGTTAAAAAACCTTCGCCTTTATATGGATAACGTTTAAACAAATAATCGGCAACAATGCCACTTAAAATAGCATCACCTAAATATTCCAAACGTTCATTGTTTTCATCGGGTGCATCTTTTACACTTCTATGGCTTAAAGCAGCATTGTACAATGCAAGGTTACCAAGCTTTAAGCCTAGAATATTTTCAACCTGTTTATCGAAGGAAGATTTTTTAGCCGAATTAAATAATTGTCTGATGAAACGCAAACTATACTTTTTGAGGGATGATTCTTACATTTTGCACTAAGTTAATAGAAAACCTGCTCACTAAGAAAAAATGCAAATCGTTTTACGGATTTGCATTTTTAAAATTTAATTGATAGAAGCTTTACGCTTTATATTTTTTTACAATCACACAGGCATTGTGTCCACCAAAACCAAATGTATTACTTAATGCAGCATTCACAGTTCGGTATTGTGGTTTATTGAAAGTGAAATTTAGTTTTGCATCTATTTCAGGATCATCAGTAAAATGATTGATGGTTGGAGGTACAACATCATTAACAACTGCTAAGATGCTTGCAATGGCTTCTAATGCACCAGCAGCTCCTAAGCAATGACCTGTCATACTTTTGGTTGCACTAATATTTAGTTTGTATGCATGTTCCCCAAAAACTTCTGTTACAGCTTTAATTTCTGCACCATCGCCTACCGGTGTACTTGTTCCATGTGTGTTGATGTAATCGATTTCTTCAGGTTTCATATAAGCATCTTCCAATGCAGCAATCATTACATTTTTTGCTCCTAATCCATCAGGATGAGGGGCTGTAATATGGTGAGCATCAGCAGTTGCACCACAGCCAACTACTTCACAATAAATTTTGGCTCCACGGGCTTTTGCATGTTCTAATTCTTCTAATACCAACATGCCTGCACCTTCTCCCATTACAAAACCATCTCTATCTTTATCATAAGGACGTGAAGCGGTTTTCGGGTCGTCGTTTCTTTCACTCATGGCTTTCATGGCATTAAAACCACCAACACCTGCTTCGCTAATTACAGCTTCGCTTCCACCAGTTAAAATAATATCGGATTTACCTAAACGCAATAAATTAAATGCATCCATAATAGCATTGGTGCTGCTTGCACATGCACTAACAACGGCAAAATTTGGCCCACGTAAATTATGACGCATACTAATTTGACCTGCTGCAATATCCAATATCATTTTAGGAATGAAGAATGGATTGAAACGTGGTGTACCATCACCTTTTGCAAATTCTTGTACTTCGTGTTGAAAGGTGATTAATCCACCAATACCACTTGCAAATACAACTCCTACTCTATCGGGATTGATGTTTTCTTTATTTAAACCAGCATCGGCCATTGCCTGATCGCTAACAACAAGAGCAAATTGGGTAAAACGATCTATTTTTCTTGCTTCTTTTCTATCCATGAATTCGGTTGGATCGAAATTTTTTACTTCACAAGCAAACTTTGTTCTGAATTTAGAAGCATCGAAGTTGGTAATCATATCGGCACCTGAAACACCTGCCAATAAATTGTTCCAAAAGTCATTTACGTTATTACCTAATGGTGTTAATGCACCAAGACCAGTAACAACAACTCTTTTTAATTCCATACAAAAAACTTTAAAAATGTTCAGTAATGTGACGAACGTACAAGAGTGCGACGCAACGGAAGATACATAGCAGTACAACTGTTGGCAAACACAAAAATATTCTTGTTACACAAATATAATAGTAAGAAAAGAAACGTTATAAAATAGATAAATCCGCCAACTTTTGGCAAAATGCCTAAGTGTGGCGGATTAGTTACATTATTCCGATACGGAGTAAATTTTACTTGGCATGTTCTTCCAAATAAGCTACAGCTTGACCAACAGTTGTGATGGTTTCAGCTTGCTCATCAGGAATAGAAATGTTGAATTCTTTTTCGAATTCCATGATTAGCTCAACAGTATCCAAAGAATCTGCACCTAAGTCGTTGGTAAAAGACGCCTCTGTAGTTACCTCTGCTTCATCTACACCTAACTTGTCAACGATGATTTTCTTTACTCTTGTTGCGATGTCTGACATTGTAATAAGTTTTAGTTACGGGGGCAAAAATAGAGTTTTTGATTAAAATGCAAAGAGATAAATAAATTTTGTTTCCACAAACGGCAAAAAGTGAAAAAATAGTGCGTAAAATAGCCTTAAAACAAGCGTTTGGGGCTTCTACTGCAGCTGTTACATGTTACAATTAAGCAAAAGAATAAACTTATGCCAGATTTATTTGAATAGCTGGTGAATAGTTTAGTTGATGCAGTTCTGTTATTTTTGCTGCAATGGCCTTGTAGTACAATGGATAGTATAAGAGTTTCCGAAGCTCCAGATCCAAGTTCGATTCTTGGCAAGGCCACTACAACTGCATTTATTTACCCGTAAAAATGGCTTTGCGTTTTTCTAAAAAGGCGGTTGTTCCTTCTTGCATATCGTTTGTACCAAAGCAGTTACCAAAAGCATTAATTTCTTCGTCAAACCCGTTTTTGCTTTCGTCCCATACTGCATTGGCTGCTTGTAAACATGCGGCAACTGCTAATGGTGCTTTTGTATTTACTATTTGCAAAATGCTGATTGCTTTTTGCAATAATTCATCTTGTGGTACTACATAATTTACCAAACTATATTGTAATGCAGTTACAGCATCGATGATGCTTGCAGAAATTAATAATTCGATTGCTTTGCCTTTACCAATAAGTTGCACCAAACGTTGTGTACCACCATAACCTGGTATTAAGCCTAAGTTTACTTCGGGCTGCCCAAACTTTGCATTATCCGATGCTATACGAAAATGGCAAGCCATTGCCAACTCACAACCACCACCCAATGCAAACCCATTTACACAAGCAATGATTGGTTTTGGACTGTTCTCAATTTTATTGAAAACAATTTGACCTCTACGTGCCAATGTTTTACCTTCTTCTACAGTTAGTGCTCCAAACTCAGTAATATCGGCACCTGCAACAAATGCTTTGCTGCCTGCACCTGTGATGATGGCTGATTGAATTTGGCTGTTGCTATATACTTCGTTAATGGCATTATCTAAATCGGTAAATACATCTTTATTTAATGCATTTAATTTATCTGGACGATTAATGGTGATGGTTAAAATTCCATTTTGTAAATCGGTAAGTAAAGTTGTGTATTGCATACAATCGTTTTAATGCTGCAATATAATGAGAGTTGATTGAGTTGGAAAATGATGCCATTGTTAACTACATGAAGTGTATGCATATTGTTGAATTGTTTTCTATCTTCAACCTATGAAATTTGTTCAAATCATAAGCTATATAGGCATTTTTATTTTTGCTTTAACAGGAGCATTAAAAGCAAGAACACATAAGATGGACATATTTGGTGCAGTAGTATTGGCTTTTGCAACTGCCTATGGTGGTGGAACAATTAGAGATTTATTAATTGGAATACGACCCGTAAACTGGGTTAATGATTACTTAGCATTGGGATTGGTTTTGGGTGCTATAATTATTGTTTTTTTGTTTGATACCAATATGAGTAAGTTTAAGAGAAGCATTTTTTTTACCGATGCCATTGGGATTGGCTTATTTACAGCTGCAGGTATTGAAATGAGTTTAGCTGCCAACATTAATACTGGCTATGCTGTGATAATGGGTGTAATATCTGCAACATTTGGTGGCTTTATTGCTGATATAATTAGCAATGAAGTTCCCAATCTTTTAAGAAGAGGTGAATTGTATGCAACAGCCTGCTTGGCTGGTGGATTGATATATATTTATTTAATTGAATTGGGTATTTCGAAAGATGTAAACTTATTTATTTGTGTTACACTGGTTGTAACATTAAGAATAATAAGCAAATGGAAACGATTGAGGTTGCCCGAAATTTAACTAAACAATTCTTTTAATGCAGCTGGTAAAAATATTGATGTAGGTACGCTACTCATAATTTTTAAGTCTTGCAGTAGATTACTATCGTTATCTAAAAATTGTAAAACATTTTGTAGTGTATTGGCTTTGAAAATTGCAGAGAAAATTGCAGCACCTTCCATTTTTTTGTTTTGCAAAACATTCAATAATACACTATCGTACAAATGAAATTTTTTATCACTAAAACTTCTAATTACAAAAGGATGATTGTTTTGTACAAGTGATTCTACAATTTGTGTTGTTCGTTTTTGAATAAAGTTGAAAGCATAACCGCTGCTACCTTTTGCTTGTCCACCAGCTATACCAATATAAACAACATTACCCTGATGTGTAGGAAATAAATGATTGGTCATTGGAATAATGCCAAACTCTTCATGTAGTACATTGTAAGATTGTATACCCAACTTTTCAGTAATATATTTTTGTAAGGCAGTTGCATAAGCTTCTTGTGGCAATAGTTTTTCAGTAAACAAAGTGTACTCTACCAAAGCTTTATTTTTTGCCGTTGGCAGAACATACATAAAGGTTGTACCGTGTTGTTGGCTAACAGTAAAATCCATGAAAGTTGCTGTATTAACATCGAAATAGTTTTCTGTTGTTTCGATTACCCAACCTTTGAAATGTTGCAACAAATAGTATTCATTTTTTGTAATGATGGGTTGTTCAAATAAAATTGAATTGAAAATATAATTGGCGAATACTTTTTCGCTGACCAGTTCAACAACTGAAGTATTGTTTTCAGTAGCTACATGAATAATCTTCTCATATCGAAATTCAACATTTGAAAACTGTTTAGCGAAATTGATTACATGATTATAAAAATCTAAACCATGAATCATTTTATAACTATAAGGTGCAATTGAAAAACTACCAGTATAATCACCGGATTCAAATTTTAGTTCTTGCCAGCTATGGTGTACAATTTCATTAAATAACCCATTGTCTTTCTCCCAAAAACACCAAGTACGATCGTTTTTATTTTTTGGTTGTTCATCAATTACTAAAATGCTCTTTTTACATAGCGTTGGTTGCTGCAAAATTCTCATTAATAAGCTTAATCCTGAACAGCCTGCACCTGTAATAATATAGTCGTATTGCTTTGCCAATATTAAAGAGGTAATTTATCTAATAACACTTTACTCATTTTATAAAAAGAATCTTTTGTAACACCTGCGGTATGCGGAGTAATTAAAACATTATTGAAATTTAATAATTTTTCTAGTTGTTGTTTTTCTTCAGTAGTATAAGTTTCTAACTTTTCATTTTCCAACACATCCAAACCAGCAGCTTTAAGCTTATTGTTTTCTAAAGCAATAATTAATGCTTGAGTATCAGTAACTTTTCCTCTGCAGGTATTTAAAAAATAAGGTTTGTTTTCTAGTGCATTAAAAAAAGTATCACTTGCAAAATGATAGGTGTCTTCCGTCAGTGGAATGTGAAAACTAATTACATTGGCATAGCGTTGTATTTGTTCGATATTTGCTTCTCTAATATGACCATTTGCAAAGCCAGTTTTGTATTTATCGTACGCTAGTACTGTAACATCAAAAGCTCCTAACAATTTGGCAAAACTGCTACCTGCATTTCCAAACCCAATGATACCAACGGTTTTGCCATTTAGTTCTTCGCCTCTACTTTGTTCTCTTGCCCACACACCAGTTTTTAATAACTCGTAACTACTGTTTACTTTATTCATTAAATTTAGTAATAAAGCCAATGTATGTTCGGCTACAGCATTTCTATTTCCTTCGGGGCTGCTAAAGCATTTTATGCCTCTACTTTCTGCGTAAGCAACATCAATTAATTCCATACCACTGCCCAAACGACCAATCCATTGCAATGTATTGGCTTTTTCGAGTAATGCTTTATCAGCCTTTATTCGTGTTGTAAGTATTAAACCAACAGCATCAATTATTTGAGTTGTAAGTTCATTATAACTAATAGCAGGATTATTCACTACTGTATACCCATTGGTTAATAAAACATCTTCAACTATTGCATGTGCCGGACCTGTTATAATTACTTTTTTCACTTCCTGTTTAGTTTTCAATATTTATACAAAAAAACGACTCTGTTATCTGTAATGATTAGAAGACATTTATACTTCATTCATTGTATCTGCCTCAACATCGCTTTTGCCTTGCATTTTAAAAGTTAATGCCGCAAAATCGTCAATGCTTAGTTGTTCAGCTCTTTTATTAAATATTTCATCTTGTAAAACCTCTGTTGTAAATACTGACTTCACTGCATTACGCAACATTTTTCTTCGTTGATTAAATGCCAACTTCACTAATAGCACAAATGCCTTTTCACTCTTCACTTCATATCTTGTATTTCTCAATTTCAATTTAATTACACCACTCATTACTTTTGGTGGTGGATTAAAACAACCTGGTGATACATCGAATAAATACTCTACATCGTAATATGCCTGAATTAGAACACTCAAAATTCCATAAGTTTTACTATTGGGTTTTGCTGCAACCCTTTGTGCTACTTCTTTTTGAAACATCCCAATTACCACAGGCACTTGTTGCTTCCATTTCAGTATTTTAAACAGTATTTGTGAAGAAATGTTGTAAGGGAAATTTCCTACTACCACAAACTTATTTTCGAAAGGAGCATCTATATCTAAAAAGCTTTTATGAATAATTCTATTTCGAATAGCAGGATAAGTTGCTTCTAAAAACTGCACTTTTTCTTCGTCTAGTTCTACGGCTTTAAAATCTACATTAGGTATTTGCAACAAATATTTTGTGATAGCACCACCACCTGGACCAACTTCTACCAATTGATTGATTGAATGTTCAGAGAGTGTTTGCTCAACTGCATCAACAATTTTTTTACAAATATTTTCATCCTTCAAAAAATGTTGACCTAAACTTTTCTTAAGTGTGTACTGCATTATAGCAAATGTAAGCACAGCAAGCAGAATGTGTGAATAGCAAGTTGTATTTTATAAAAACGCTATAATTTTTTGTTGCACTTCTTTTAGCTCGTCTGAAGATAATTTCAACTTGGGTTTGCTTAAATCTACATCATGCAAAGTATTGGTAGCCAACAAATGCACGTGAGCATGGGGCACTTCGAGCCCAACAGTAATTATATTTACCCTATTGCACTCAAAAGCTTTTTCTATAGCATGGGCAATAGGTTTTGCAAACAATAGCAGATTGGCTAAATATGCATCAGGCACATCGAATATTTTATCAACTTCAATTTTTGGTACTACCAATGTGTGACCATATTGTACAGGAAAAATGTCTAAAAATGCAATGAACTGATCATTCTCTGCAATTTTATGACAAGGAATTTCTCCATTAATAATTTTTGAAAATATAGTCATACAATCATTTTAAGATGCTGCAAATTAAGTTGATTTAAAACAAAAATGCAGCCCAATAGACTGCATTTTGTACATGTGTTTTGAGAAATTTAAACAGTTATATCATCAATTTTAAATTTCATAACACCATTAGGTGCTTGAACTTCTGCTACTTCACCTTTTACTTTACCCATTAATCCTTTTCCAATTGGAGAGGATGCTGAAATTTTTCCAGATTTTAGATCGGCTTCTTTTTCACCCACCAACTGATAGGTAACTGTTTTTTTAGTAGCCATATTGGTAATGGTTACTTTGGTTAAAATGCTTACTCTGCTGGTATCGATTGTATTGGTATCAACAATCTTAGCAGTGGCAATTACACCTTCCAATTGTTTAATTTTTGCTTCCAACATACCTTGTGCTTCTTTGGCACTATCGTACTCAGCATTTTCTTTTAAATCGCCTTTTTCTCTGGCTTCGGCAATGGCTTTTGACGCTGCAGGTCGGTCAATTGATTTCATGCGATGCAGCTCTACCTTCATTTTGTCAAAAGTGTCTTGTGTTACATATTCACTCATAGTCTTTTGTTTAGAAGAGATAAAAAAAATACAACGCCACATATAAAATGTAGCGTTGCATAAAATACAAATATAGAAAATCTTATTCAAACTACAAGACGCTGTAGTTGTGTTGATTTTTTTTAAGATGCTTTAACTTTTTGTATCGATTCGTCTTTACGAACCTTATCCCAATATTTTTTAGCTACAATAAGCATTCCAAAACTTTCTCCCTCCTCTTTATCTAAATGTTTGTGGTGCATTTTGTGTGCCCAACGAATGGCTTTAATGTAACGATTGTTACTTCTGGTAAACCATTTAATTCTTTGATGAATAATTACTTCATGCACAATAAAATAAGCCAACCCATACAATGCAATACCAAAACCAATCGCTGCAACCCAATACAATTGATTTTGTAAACCCAACATGATGCATAACCAACTTGGAATAGCAAAGATTAGAAAGAAGGCGTCATTTTTTTCGAACACATGCCCCGATGGCTGGTGATGATCTTCGTGTAAATACCACAAAAAACCATGCATTACATACTTGTGTGTAAGCCAAGTTATTAGCTCCATTACAGCAAAAGTGAGTAGGGTTATAAATATACTAAACAGCATTATGAAAAAGTTCTGAGTATTAAAAAAAATAGTACTTGTATAATAAACAAATGTATTGCAAAATGGTTCTCTTTTTTAAAAGGCAGCTTTCGAAAAGCAATCATTAATATTAAACTGATTACAAACCAACATACATAGTTGTAAAATGGAATTGTATTGTTTTGCCATTGCCAAAAAAGTAAATCAATAGCTACTGGTTCCATAATAAAATCGAAAGTTGTTGCTAACAAAGCACTATCGACAATCAAAGATGCAAACTGAATTTTTGGAGAAATCATTAAACCTTGACTTTCATATTTTTTCTCTAACCATAGATGTAATTGATGCACAATACAACCACAACAAAATACAGTAACAAACCATTGTACACCTATTAATAATGGAACTCCTTTTAGTTTAAAACCCATAACCGAACCATAACTATAATTTCCAAATAAATAACCTGTATTTACACCAATTATTTCCGTAATCATTCCTGTTGCAAATGCAAGAATTGCAAAGAAATAGAAAGAAGTATTTTTTTCTTCGTGGGTATAAAAAAGCAAAGCAGCCATTAAACAAAGATTGAGTGGTGTGTTTTGTATAAACCAATCTTTATAAGGTGAAAATAAGATACCTATTGCTCCACTCACATGAAAAAGCAAAGCTAAAAAAAGAGCAATATTTTTTTTTGAAACTTTCAATGAGATATGTGTTTTTTGAGGGCGTCTTCTGCAACCAATTGACTCATTATTTTTGCACTTTGTAAACATAGAGGAATTCCCCCACCAGGATGAACACTTCCTCCCACAAAATATAAGCCCTTTATTTGCTTACTAAAATTGGGATGACGTAAAAATGCTGCCATTTTTGAATTAGAAGAAGTACCATACAATGAACCCATATAAGAAGCTGTTTTATTTTCAATTAAAACAGGATCTAAAACTGCCTCTTCCTCAATTAACTGTTCAATATTAACACCAAGCATTTTATTTAGTTTCTTTAAAATATTGGCTTTAGCTTGTGTTTTATAAGCTTCCCAATTTTGACCAATATTAGCAGGAACATTAATCATTACAAACCAGTTTTCTTTACCCAAAGGTGCTTGTAAATTAGGTTCACATTTACTGGTTATATTGATATATACTGTTGGGTCGTTGTACAATTGTTTTGTTTTGAACAAACTGTTGAACTCTTCTTTGTAATTGTTGCTAAAAAAAATATTGTGCAACTCTAGCTCTTTAAACTCTTTTTTTATACCCCAATAAAATATTAAAGCACTACTGCTTCTTTCTTGTTTCAAAACTTTTGCTGCTTTGTGTTCATTGTTTAGCAAATGCTTGTAGGTGAAATACACATCCATATTGCTTATAACAGTATTACTGTAAAAATTTTCTCCTTTTACAACAATACCTACTACAGATTTTTCTTTCTCAATAATCCTTTCTACAGGTGAATTAAAATAAAATTGAACCCCTTTTTTCTGAGCCAATTTATACAAAGCGTTGGTAATAGTAATCATTCCACCTTTGGGATAAAATGTACCCTCACTTAATTCTAAATGTGGTATTAAGCACAACATACTTGGAGCCTTGTAAGGATTGCTACCATTATAAGTAGCATACCTGTTAAATAACTGAACTGTTTTTGCATTCTTAAAAGTTGTAGCATTTTCACGATGCATACTTTTAAACAAATACTTTACCTTGGTTGCAGCTATTGCCTTTCGTATGGGAGCTTTAAATAACGTTGCTTTTTTATGTAGTGAAAAATTCAAAAATATTTTGCCAATGTTGGTATAAATATTTGCTGATTGGTTCAAGTAATTTTTTACAGCTGATTCATCTTCGCCTAACTTTTCCTTTAACTCTTTGGTTAATTTATTTTCATTAGTGTAAGCATTTACAACAGTACCATCTTCATAAAAATATTTAAAAGAGATGGGTAATGATTCATAAGAAAAGTAGTCTTCAATAGGTTCATTTGCTAATTGAAATAAGTCAATAATATTTTGTGGCTGTGTAAATAAACTTGGTCCAGCATCAAATTGATAAGTACCTAAATTAAAATGAGAAAGTTTTCCGCCGGGATAATTATTTTTTTCAAATACATTTACTTCAAAACCTTGTACAGCAAGCCTTATCGCAGATGCTAATCCTGCAATACCAGCACCAATAACTATTGCAGTTGGTTTACTCATTGTATTATTTATTTTGTTGTAACCAGTTTTTAACTTTAGGGAAAGCTATCTTAAACCATTCGGTATATATAGACGGATTTTGTTGAATATCTAATTCTATATCTTCTATTAAACCATAAGCATAGTTTTCTACTTCATCTGGATTTATATTAATTTCTCCATCATAAGTTCCTGTAAAAACATGGTCAAATTCATGCTCAGTTAAACCATTATCAAATACAGCTTTATATGTAAATTGAAATGCAGCTTGAATTGGCGTTACAAATCCCATTTCTTCATGTAATCTTCTCGTTGCAGCATCTATAACATTTTCATTTGAACGAGGATGACTGCAACAAGCATTGGTCCATAAACCACCACTGTGGTATTTGGTCAAAGCTCTTTGTTGCAAAAGCATTTTTCCTTCGGTGTTAAAGATGAAAACGCTGAAAGCCCTATGCAAAAGAGCTTGTTCATGAGCAGCCATTTTCTCCATTAAACCAATCTGCTGGTCATTTTCGTCAACCAAAATCACTTGTTCCATGCTATAAAAATAAAGTATATCCAATTTGTAGATTAGAAATATCGAAATTAGAAAGAAAAACCTATGTACAATTGTAATTAAGAAATAATAAGTTACAAGGGAATTAAAGTAAATTCAACTGACTTCTTAAACCTGCTTTTGCAACAATATAAAACTTGCCATAATCAGGAATACGAACACGCTCCTGCATGATTCGTTGTGGCTGAAGTTTTTTAATTTTTTTGAAGAGTGATAGGTAATATTTATAAGCCACATATACACCAAATCTAGATTTCATAGGTAGCTGAAGAATGGCTGCGTACGCATCGTTAAAATCTTTTTGAATATCTGCTTCAATATTGCGTTTATCGTTTTCAGTAAAGTTTCTAAAATCACATCCAGGAAAGTAAACTCTTTCTAACCCTTCAAAATCGGCTTTTAAATCTCTTAAAAAATTAACTTTTTGAAACGCAGCACCTAAACTTCTTGCACCAGGTTTCAATGTTTCATATAAAGCCTTATCACCATTACAAAAAACATACAAACACATTAACCCAACCACTTCTGCACTACCATAAATATATTGTTCATAACCACTTCTATCGTATTTTCTTTCACTTAAATCTAGCTCCATCGAATACAAAAAAGCATCAATCAAATCATGGCTGATACCATATTGATTAACAGTTAACTGAAAACTATGCAAAATTGGGTTTAAGCTAATTTTTCTTTCAATAGCCAAATATGTTTCTTTTTTAAACTCCTCCAACAAAATAGCCTTATCATGCTCATGAAAAGTATCTACAATTTCATCAGCAAAACGAACAAACCCATAAATATTAAAAATTGGTTGACGCAAATCTTTATGCAATAATTTGATAGCCGATGAAAAGCTGGTGCTATACTTTTCTGTAGTATTGCGACTGCAGTTCATACTAACCTCGTGAAAATGTTGCATATTGGTCATAAAACTGAAATTATGGCTTTAAAGTGTTCAATGTACCTATAAAAACAATGTATGTAAGATTTTGTTTAAAAGAATTCTCAATTTACTCAACGAGGTCAGCCAAAAAACTTAATCACTTCTTTTGCAACCACTTCTCCACTAATTAAACTTGGTGGAACTCCTGGTCCTGGAACTGTTAACTGACCAGTATAAAACAAATTTTCTACCTTTTTGCTTCTTAGTGCAGGCTTTAGAATACTGGTTTGTAGTAAGGTATTGGCAAGTCCATAAGCATTGCCTTTGAAAGCATTGTAATCATTGATGAAATCGCTGTGAGCAAAAGACTTTTTATAAATTATATGTGGCAAAATAGATTGCCCAATTTTATCTTCCATTCTTTTTACAATCATGTTAAAATAATGATCTCTTAATTCTTCTGTATCGCCTTCTAAGCCTGTAGCAGCTGGGATTAGAAAAAATAAATTTTCACAACCTGTTGGTGCAACAGTTTCATCTGTAACAGAAGTTACGCTTACATAAAATAGCGGGTTTACTGGCCATTTTTTAGTTGTATATATTTCTTGTCCATGTACTTCGAATGATGTATCAAAAAACAAAGAATGATGTAAAACGTTTTCCAACTTTTTATTTAGCCCAACATAATACAATAAACAGCTTGGTGCCATTACACGTTTCTCCCAATAAGCATCACTATAACTTCTGTAAGCTTGTGGTAGTAATTTGGTTTCGATGTGGTGATAATCAGCTCCACCTATTACCACATCTGCTTCATAGATATTGGCAGTTGTTCTTAGTTTTTTACCATAACCATTTTGTACGATAATCTCTTCTACGTTTTCATTGAATTTAAACTGCACACCTAACTCAACTGCAAGTTTATACATGGCCTCTACAATACTATACATGCCACCTTCAGGAAACCAAGTACCACCTTTTATATCAGCATAGTTCATCAAGCTGTATAAAGCTGGTGTGTTTTCTGGCAAAGCCCCCAAAAACAAAACTGGGAACTCTAATAATTGTTTCAACTTTGGATTGCTGAAATGCTTTGCTACATGTGATTTGATGGAATTAAAAACATCTAGCTTAAAAATACCTGTTACCAAATCCCAGTCTAAAAATTCGGTAAGTGATTGACCGGGTTTATGCACCAATTTATTAATGCCTACTTCATATTTGTAAGCTGCTTCTTTTAAAAATTTATCTAATTTTTTTCCGCTGCCGGGTTCTATTGTATTGAATAAATTTTGTAAAGCTTCATAAGATGCAGGAATATCCATGGGCTCATCTTCCCAATAAATTCTATACGATGGGTCTAATCTATACAGCTTATAATAATCACTTAATTCTTTTCCAAATTGTTTAAAATAACGTTCAAAAAGATCTGGCATCCAATACCAGCTTGGCCCCATATCAAATGTAAAACCTTCAGCTTGTAATTTTCTTGCTCTGCCACCAGGTTGATTGTGCTTTTCTAAAACAGTAACCTGCCAACCAGCTTTAGCCATAAATGATGCAGCTGATAACCCTGCAAAACCAGAACCTATGATGACCACTTTTTTTGCCATTCTATTTTGTTATATAGCAATTTACAAGACAAGTTGCTAATTGTTCAATTAATTTCAATTCACTTTACCAATACCCTTAAAACAATAAAAAGAAACAATAAAATTGTTTCTTTTTTAACATGTACACTCAGGACAATTAGATTTTAAAATTTTGGAGGATATGCTAATGTCTATCAATTTGTGCTTTTAATAATTTTCTTGCAAAGTGAATACGACTTTTGATAGTACCCAATGGTTCGTTTAACATATCTGCAATTTCGTTGTATTTGAAGCCATCGAAATACAATAAAAAAGGTGTTTTAAAAATTTCTGGTAATTGAGCTATTGCTTCTTGCACTTCCTTCATGTTCAAAGTAGCAATAGCATCGTTTGCAACTGCTCCTTTATTTAAATTTAATAAAAACTCATTTGGAGTGCTATCGAATATGGTTTGTTGTTTGCTTTTGCGACGATAATTATTAATAAAAATGTTACGCATAATAGTGTATAACCATGCTTTAACATTTGTACCTACATTGTACTTTTCTCTGTTAGCTAAGGCTCTATACAAAGTTTCTTGCATCAGATCTTTAGCCTGTTCATTATCTCTAGTTAAGGTTATAGCAAATGGCTTTAAAAACTCTGTATTACTTAACAACATCTTATCAAAATCTACTGCTGACATAACAAGTTTTGTTTAATGATTTAAAGGCAAAGTTAAACAGAACAATTTGAGGTAAACAAATATTTGTTTAACAAACGCCTATTAATAGTTAAACAAAGTGTTGAACGGCAAACTGTTTAGAAAAAATCAACAATAATTGAAAAAAGCTAAACAAGACTAGTGATTACTTAGTCTTTCTTTCCATTCTTTGTACCTATCGAGTGCCTTTTGAGGAGCAAAAGTGTACCAAGCGTAACCATCTCTTCTTTCTCTGTCAACTTCTGCAAGTGTGTAAACAACTTTGCTATCTCTATTACAAAAAACTGGTCGATGTGTTTTTAGCTCATAGTAACGTGTCCAAATTGGGGGTGCTGTAGAATCTACTTCTACCACTTTATCAGTATAAGATGTTGTGTATTGCGACACCAATTGTTGTGCTTTTACAGTTTTAACCCTAGTATTCAAGATTTTACTTTCGTTAAACCATGCAATTGCATTTTCTACAGCATCGATGATTTCTTTAGAAGGATTTTTTATGCTCATTAGCAACAATACAATAGCTACACTTTCCCCATTACAAATAGCTGGTGGTTCAAACTTTCTTGCCCAAGCTGGTTCTAATGTAATTTCATTGTGTTGTTGACACCATGCAGTTGGCTTACCAGCATCGTTAATTTGTGTTTTTAAAATGCAGTCAATCCCTTTGTCAAAAGCAACTTTTAATTGTTGTTTTCTTGCTACATCAATATAGTTGTACTCTTCTTTTCCATCACTAATATTTTTAAGCAATTGCATGATGCCAGCCATAGCATCATCGTTGTAAGTAATGTAACGACTGTAGTTTTTTTGTAGTGGAAAATACTGTGGCCAACCGCCATTTGCAAATTGAGATGAAAGTATAAAATCTAATCCTTTTAATGCTGCTTGTTTATAGCGTTCATCACTATGTATGAAGTATATTTTGCTGAGGCAGGCTATATGAGAATAAGTTGTTCGATTATCGAATGTGGTGTTAACAGCTGCTTTAGCCGAAATCAAGGTATCCATTTGTTCGGCAGTAAGTATTGCCTGCATATCGTAGTTCTTCGGCCAACCACCATTATTTTTTTGAAACAATAAAATATTGTTGGCTATGGCAATCAACTCATTTGCTTTATACCGTGGTTGATTTTTTTTAGGCTGTATTAACCTATCCTTTTCATTGATATCATACCAATGATGTGCATTATCTTGAAAAATAGCCGTGTCGATGTAGTTAAACTTTGAAGTATTGGTTTGGCAAAAAGTATTTGCAAACAATAAAGAACAGAGAACAATGGCTAGAAACTTAACTTGTAGCATACAATAACATTTTATAAAGCTGGCTTATGTTGATTGGTTGAAGATAAATATTAAGAACGATTGAAAAATAAGCTGTTTTAATACACACTAGTTCATTGTGTAAGTTATTTAAGCCAAACTTCAGTAAAAAAAACACAGAACTTTAATATTTTACTTAAATTTTCTTAGCCAAAAATGATAGTAAGTATTAAAGACAATTTACATCAGTATTTCTGCTGAGTGATATTGATTGCTGTTTATCCATTTATTAAACATACATTTATACAAATGGCTACTAATTGAAGCTCTACATTAAATACATGGTTAGTTTACGTTGTAAGCTTTTAGTGAAAGACGAGTTATTAAAACTTGGCTTAAACTATGTGATTATTGAATTGGGCATGGTAGATATTTTAGAAGATATCACAGAGCAACAACATGCCATTTTAAAAGACAACTTGTTTAAAGCTGGTCTTGAATTGCTTGATGATAAAAAAAGCATTTTAATTGAAAGAATTAAAAATGTAATTGTTGAACTCATTCATTACACCGATGAGCTTCCACTAATTAATTACTCAGATTTTATTAGTGAAAAATTACAATACGATTATACCTATTTATCTAATATTTTCTCTGAAGTAAAAGGCATAACCATACAACAATTTATTATTATTAATAAAATTGAACGTGTAAAAGAACTTCTTTTATATGATGAACTGAACCTTACTGAAATAGCCTACAAGCTGCACTATAGCAGCGTTGCACACCTTAGCAATCAATTCAAAAAAATAACAGGGCTTTCTCCATCCTACTACAAATTATTAAAACAAAAAAGAAAAGTTAACCTCGAAAACATGTGATATGTGTAAGCTTTAAACATTGTTGTGTAGTGCATAGATGATTGTATGTGTACACCTTTACATCTAATCTCTTAATGTAAAGTAAACACAATGAAAAAAAGAATTACACCAGCTAATAATCCAAATAAATTGCTATTGAAGCAACACCATTATTTCAGATTATTCAAATCAAATTGGGTTATAGTATTACTTCTCTCAATACTAACATGGCAATGTAAAAAAGAAGATGCTCCTGCTGGCATTAGCGGTATTTGTCCAGTTGTTATATCAACAGATCCTGCTAATGGTGCAACCAATGTTGTGACCAACAAAAAAGTATCGGTAACATTTAATGAGCCAATGAATGCTGAAACAATTACAGCATCCACATTTATGTTAAAAGATGGTTCATCGGTAATTGGTGGTACAATTACTTACTCTGGCAGTACAGCTGTATTTGCACCTACTCTTCCATTAAGGGCAAATACTGTTTATACAGGTATTGTAACAACAGCAGTAAAAGATGTTGCTAAAAATGCATTAATCAGTGATTATGTATGGAGTTTTAATACAGGTAATTAGTAGAGACTTTCTTATTCTCCATTATTTTAAAAGTAAGCCTCTCTTAAGTAGAAACATCTTATTTCAATAAACTTTCTTCATTTATCAATTAATTATTATGAAATATTTTAACATATCAAAGCAACTGTTTGCACTAATACTGCTTGTATTTGCAGTTGCTGATGGTAATGCACAAGATTCAGTAACTTTAAGAGTTCAACCAAAATGGTGGTTTGGTGTATCGGGTGCAGCCAATATTAATACCTACCGTGGTACAACACAAATGCTAAACAACACATTGTTTGCTCCTTCTGCATTTCATAAAGGAAAAGGTGTAAAGCCCTATGCTTCTTTTTTAATGGAATACAAGCCCAATAAAGTTTTTGGACTAATGCTAAACATTGCATACGATGGAAGAGGTGGTCATTTTGATGAGGTAATTGCACCATGTAATTGCCCTGCAAACCTATCAACTAATTTAAGTTATATCGCTATCGAACCATCGTTGCGTGTTGCTCCTTTTGCATCTGCTTTTTATATTTTTCTTGGCCCTACAATTGGCATAAATACAACAAAGCAATTTACCTATTCACAAGAGAAACAAGTTACTACAATCGACAACTGGAGTAGCATTCGTAAAACGGTTATTGCTGCTCAGGCTGGTGTGGGTATAGACATTCCTGTATCAGCTAAAACCAGCGAAACACAAATGATTATTGCACCGTTTGCATCTTTTCAAACTGACTTATTCGATGCTCCACGTACTGTTGAAACTTGGACAAACAATACTGTTAGAGCAGGTATTGCTTTAAAATTTGGTACTGACAAAAAAACAGCAAAAGCTTTGAAACCAGTTCCGCCAATTCACGATACATTGTATAAATACATTCATGATACAGTTATAGTTAAAACAGGAAATATTCCACCAAAAGATATTAGCTTTAGTGTAAGAGCTCCAAAAGCTTTTCCAATGAATCGCCAAACCAAGGAAACATTTCCAATACGTAATTCAGTTTTCTTTGACAAAAGTTCTAATGAGATTCCCAAACGATATATTACTTTAACAAAAGGTGAAGCTAGCCGTTTTAGTGAACAAGTTTTACAAGAAAGCCAGCCCAATAACTTAAATAACGGAGATCGATCTAATAGGCAAATGGCAGTGTATTATAATATTTTAAATATTTTAGGAGATCGTTTAACTGTAAATCCTTCAAGTACTATAACCTTAAGTGGTGCTTCAGAAAACAATCCACCAGACGGAAAGCAAATGGCAGAAAATATTAAGTCTTACTTGGTAGATAATTTTGGCATTGATGCTAAAAGAATAACAACAGAAGGAAGAAGTAGACCGTTAATTCCTTCGGAACAACCTGGTGCCACAAAGTGGATTACTTTATTACGTGAAGGTGATAGAAGAGTAGATATTGTAAGTACTTCACCAGAATTATTATTACAAGTTGGTGGAAAAAAATCTTCATTTTTTAAACCTGTGTACTTAAACCCTACTCAAGTGAATGAGGAAGACAGCCATGTAATATTTAATGCTGAAGGTGCTGAAGAAGTTTTGGAATCATGGAGTGTTGAAATGAAAGACGATCAAAATAAAAAACAATATTTTGGTCCATACAAAACAAATATAGCGTCAGTACCCGCAAATACAATACTTGGCAGTAATTCTCAAGGTAATTATATAGTTAAATTAACTGGTAAAACAAAAAAAGGCAATACAATAACCAAAGATGCTTACGTAAGCCTTACCAAAATTAAAAACCCAAAAAATGAGGGCTTACGTTACAGTATTCTATTCGATTTCGATAAATCAATAACAATTGCTTCTTACGAAAAATTCTTAGTAGAAGTAGTTGCTCCACTAATTCCAGATAACAGTACTGTGATGATACACGGACATACAGATATTATAGGAGATGCGTTATACAACAAAAAACTATCTACCGAACGTGCTACAAGTACACAAAAAATACTTGAAAAAGCACTGGCTAATAAAGGCAGAAAAAATGTGAAGTTTGACGCAACTGGTTATGGAGAAAATAGAGAAGAAGCTCCTTTTGACAATGCACTTCCTGAAGAAAGGTTTTACAACAGAACGGTAATTATAGATATTGTTCCAAATAAATAAATGATTGAATAATTCAAAAGCCTTCTGCTCTAAAAGCAGAAGGCTTTTGTTTACTAATAAAGTTTATAAGTGAATTATGTAACTCTATGTATTCAATGTGTAACAATGAAACTAAATATAATAGTGACCTTTAAAAAATAATAATACACTTCATAAAGTTCAAACTATGGAAAATAAAAAAACTGAACTTGAAAAATCGAAAGTTCATATTGTAGTAGAAATAATAGAATACTTACCTAATGCTGTTGTAAGCAAAACAATTATTAAAAAATCTACTGGCAATATTACTGTTTCATCACTTGATGCAGGCGAAGAATTAGCCGAAAAAATATCTCCGTTTGATACCTATATTCAAATTATTGATGGCAGTGCAGAGCTTATAATTGCTGATAGAAAATTTAGGCTAAATCTTGGAGAAGGAATTATTATTCCTGCTCATGCTAAACATAAGTTTAATGCCAACGAACAGTTTAAAATGATTGCTACTGTTATAAAAAGCGGTTATGAAGAATAAATGAAATTGTACATAAAATATATGGTAAGCCTTCGTTGCAAAATGCTGGTAAAAGCTGAATTAGAAAAACTAAACCTGCATTATACAAGTGTAGAACTTGGCTTTGTAATCATTTTAGAAAACATTGATGAAACAACAAGAGAAACACTCAGAAAAAGTTTATTACAATCTGGGTTAGAGCTTTTAGAAGATCAAAAAAGCGTTTTGATACAAAAGATAAAAGGCATTATTACAGAAATGATATTCTATGATGAAGACCAAGTGACTCAAACAAACGCTGAATATATCAGTCGAAAGTTAAATCAAGATTACAACCAGATATCCAATATTTTTTCGGAAGTAACTGGCACCACGATTCAACAATATATTATTACCCAAAAAGTTGAACGTGTAAAAGAATTATTGTTGTACGATAAGTTGAGTGTAACTGAAATTTCCTACAAATTAAATTACAGTAGTCCTGCTCACTTATCCAATCAGTTTAAAAAAATCACTGGCTTAACACCAGGATTTTTTAAACACTTAAAAAGAAAAAAACAAGCACTCTCGATGTGTGAATTGTATAAGAAACATATTCAATTGTGTAACAAAAAAAATACAATAGCAACGACCTTTACTTTCTGAATAAGGATATAAATTATCGCCAAGCAATATCCAATTAAACAGTATTCTAGTATGCAATTCATGTGTACTACCAATTATTCACTTCAATTTAAAACACATTACCATGAACAACTTACTATACGTTGTAGCTGTACTATTAATTATTTTTTGGGCCACAGGCTTCTTCGCTTATAATGCAGGAAGCATTATACACATACTACTTGTAATTGCAGTAATAGCAGTATTACTAAGGGTTATAGGCGGTAAAAAAACTTTATAAAACAAATCACAATATCAATTTTTTAAAACAAGTTAAACAACATGAAAAAAGTATTATTAATTGCATTAACAATTGGCATAGTAACAAATTATGCATTTGCCCAACAAAAAAGTACCACTAATAAACTAACACTAGGGTTTAAAATTGGAGCAAACTATTCCAATGTTTACGACAGCCAAGGAGAAAATTTTGTTGCCGATGCCAAGTTTGGTTTAGCAACAGGTGTATTTGCGTCGATACCAATAGCTGGCTTTTTTGGATTTCAACCAGAGCTTTTATATTCTCAAAAAGGGTTCAAAGCAACAGGAACATTGCTTGGTAGTAATTATAGTTACACACGTACTACCAATTATTTAGACATACCACTATTATTGGCTTTTAAACCTAGCACAAAATTCACTTTACTTGCTGGACCACAATTTTCGTTTCTGTTAAGTGAAAAAAATGAGTACACAAGTGCTATTGTAAATACTGCTCAAGAAACTCAGTTTAACAACGATAATGTGAGAAAAAACACATTATGCTTTACTGGCGGATTTGATATTAACGCAAGTAATATGGTATTTGGCTTAAGAGCTGGATGGGATTTCAAAACCAATAATGGCGATGGTACATCACAAACTCCACGTTATAAAAATCAATGGTATCAAGCAACAATTGGTTTTAGATTCTAAAACAATTTAATCATTTAAAAACATAATAAAAATGGAAAACTCAAACGACAATTTTAAAGTAATTGGAGCCTTATTAATTGGAGCAATTACAGGTGCAGCATTAGGAATTTTATTTGCCCCTGCAAAAGGTAGCAAAACCAGAAAAAGACTTATAGGTGGTGCTAAAGACATGGCAGAAGATGTAAAAGAAAAAATTAAAGAAGAAGTAGCTGCACTTAGACATAAGGCAGAGGAATTAGAAGAATTAGCTGGCGAAAAGATTACCGATATAAAAAATGGTATTCAACAAAAAGTTGAAGCTTTTAAACAGCACAACTAGAAAATAAATTATTGGTTAAAAGTAAAAAATAACCCAAAATTTCTTAAGCAAAGTAAACATTATGCCACAAACCAATCATATAGATGAAGTAACCAATAGCCTAAAAGAGTACGTTAGCATTAACTATAAGCTAGGTAAGCTAGAAGCAATTGAGTATTCATCGAATCTTGGTGCAAACGCAATAACAAGTATTGTAATTGGGCTATTTGGCATAATGTTTATTCTTTTCTTAAGCATTTTTTCAGCTTTGTATTTATCATCAATATTTAAAAATAGCTACATCGGTTTTGGCATTGTTGCAGGTTTTTATTTGCTTATATTCTTAACGCTATTGTTATGTAAAAAATGGCTGAGAATACCTATTAGAGAACAAATAGTTGACTGTTTACTTAATCAATCAAGCAATAAAAATGGATAAAATTAAAGTAACAGCTTACACTGATTTGCAAATACAAATAGCTACTTTAAAAAAACAAAAACTAGCTAAAGAAGAGGAGCTTAAAGTACAATTTTCAGAATTGGCTAATCAAGCAAATCCTATAAAAATCGCAAAAGAATATTTAAGCAGTATTCTAGAGGATAAAGATTTGAAGCTAAATATTTCTAAGGTGGGTATTAACCTTGGAACTAATTTTTTAATTGAAAAAGTACTGGGCAGAAATAAAAGCATTAAAGGTTATTTAAGCTCAATGCTTGTTGAAAAAATCTCTACATCTATCATAAATACACTTATTAACAAACGTAAAAATAAAAAAGAAAATGAAAATGTTTGACTTAAAACTAATCTTAATTTCTTGTGCAGCAACTATAGCTATTGTTAGCTGTAACAACTCTACCGAAAGCAAAGCAGAAAAAGTAGAGGAAGCAAAAGAAAATGTAAAAGACGCTACCAAAGAACTTAACGAAGCTCGTTTAGACTCTGCTGCTCAATATGCAAAGTATAGAGCTGAAATTGAACAAAAGCTTTTAGCCAACGATCAAGAAATTGCTGCAATTAAAATTCAGATTAAAGCTGAGAAAGCAGATACACGTAGTAATTCTGAAAAAGAGTTAGATAAACTAATTCAACAAAATAACAGATTAAAAACCACATTAAAAGAACACTCAGATGGAAGCTACAGTACCTGGGAGTTGTTTAAAATCAGTCTCAATAAAGAAGTAGATGAATTGGGCAAATCAATCTCTGCTTTAGCTCATAAAAAATAATTCATTCTTTAAATAAATCACTTATGTATAAAAATAAATCACTTAGCAAACTAATGTTTGCTGCCTTCACCATTGCAAGTATTTTTTTATTCAGTTCATGTGCTAAAAAAATTGCTTTTGAAAATTCATCAGTTGTTCCTGCAGCCAGAGGTAATGTAACTGTAAAAAAAGATAAGAATAACAACTACGCTATTAAAATGCAGTTATCTTATTTAGCAGAGCCAAATAGGCTTGACCCTCCAAAACGTACCTATGTAGTTTGGGTATTAACTGAAAATAATGTTACACAAAATATTGGTCAAATTAAAACCAGCAATGGTTTAAAAGTTTCCTTTGAAACAGTAACTTCTTTTAAGCCAATTCGAATTTCAGTTACTGCTGAAGATGATTCAAATGTTCAATACCCTGGTATGACACTTGTTTTAACAACTTCAAATTTTTAAAATTTTTCTAGGCACTCTATTCCATTAAAAACATTAGGCTAAAGAGCTACTATTTTTTACCCTAGTGTTTAAATCAGCGAAATGAAAAAAATACTGGTAATAACTATTGCAATAACAATAGCATTACTCGGATGTACTAACAGCATTTTTAATACAATATCTTCCAATTACGATCATAGTATTGATTTCAATCAATTCAAAACATACGCTTGGCTAAACAACCATCAACCACATACAGCCACACCTTTTGATAATGAGATTATAGAAAACAATATCAAAAACTATGTTGATAAAGAGCTGGAAAAAATATTGTACGTTCCACAAATAAATGCTCCTGATTTATTGTTTGAATTAGTTATTCATAACAGAAGCAAGGTTGCCATTACTAGAACTCCAATATACTCTTCTCCAATGTATGGTGCCTATCCATCTTATTCTTATATGTACTACAATAATAATAACTACAAATGGAATCCGTATGGTTATTATAATCAAAGTTATCAAAGACCATCTTATAAAATTGGAGAAACAGTTGAACGAACAAGGTTTAATAAATCTACTATCATAATTAATGCTTTTGATAGAGTTTCAGGTAAACTTATTTGGACAGGATCTGCAAAAGGCGATGTGTATGATAGCCGATATATGAAAAATGCAATACACCCAGCCGTAGTAAAAATCTTAAATAAATATCCTGTACAACCAACTAAATAAACCTAAAACACATAAAATGGTTACTGTAAAAAAGGAAGGCATTATTCTCGAAGAAACGACTTTGTTTTTTGAAGATGAAGGTGTATTAAACCCAGCTGTATATCAAGATGGTAATACTATTCATATATTTTACAGAGCCCTACGAAAAGGCAATTATTCTACTATTGGATATTGCAAATTAGATGGTCCATTAAATCTGGTTGAAAGATTGAACACCCCTTTGTTAAGTCCACAATTTGAATACGAAGCTCATGGGATTGAAGACCCCAGAATAGTAAAAATTGAGGAACTTTATTACCTAACTTTCACTGCCTATGATGGAATTAATGCTATGGGGGCATTAGCAACATCAACTGATTTGAAAAGCTTTGAAAAACATGGCATTATTGTTCCTCAATTTACTTACGAAGAATTTAGAAGACTGGCCGAATGTAATGCACATTTAAACGAAAAGTACGAACGCTTTCATGTGCATAATAACATTCAAAACAATCCCGATAAAAAGATGCTTTTATGGGACAAGAACCTCATTTTTTTTCCTAGAAAAATAAATGGCAAACTATACTTTCTGCACAGAATACGACCTGATATACAAATTGCGTCAGTAAACAGTATTCAAGATCTAACAAAAGAATTTTGGACAAATTATTTCTTACACCTACAAGAAAATATTATCCTCTCTCCCAAGTATAAACATGAAATAAGCTATATAGGTGGTGGCTGCCCACCTATTGAAACAGAACATGGTTGGCTGCTAATTTACCATGGTGTACACGATACTTCAGCAGGTTATGTGTACAGTGCTTGTGCTGCATTATTAGACTTAGAAAATCCAAGTATAGAACTATCCCGACTGCCTTACGCATTATTTAAACCCGAACTTTCGTGGGAATTAAAAGGCGAAGTAAATAATGTAGTTTTTCCAACAGGCACAGCTTTAATAAACGACACATTATACATCTATTATGGAGCAGCCGATAAACGCATTGCATGTGCTTCTCTCAGTTTAAAAGAACTATTAAAAGAGCTTACAAACAATATAACTGTATGAAAACAAACTTTGATTATGTACCAGTAAACAGTTTAATGCACTATAAAGAAAGCTTTAATGATGAGCAAACTGCAACACCAACCTCCTTACCAGAAATACTTTTTATTACTTCTTATCCCAATAGAGAATGTGGCATTGCAATGTATTCACAAGATTTGGTGAATGCTATACAAGAAAAATTTGGATTATGCTATTCTGTTACTGTTTGTGCACTGGAAGCAAACGAAAAAATTTACAATTACCCAAACGAAGTAATATATACTTTACATACATCTAGCCTAAATGAATACAGCCCTCTTGCTGAGCTAATTAATAACAATAGCCAAATTAAGTTGGTACTTGTAGAACATGAATTTGGTTTGTTTGGTGGTACAAATGGAGATTATTTTTTGCAACTGCTTGCACTTATTCGAAAACCAGTTATAACAACATTTCATACTGTGCTACCAGAACCTAATGAAGCTAGAAAAAAATTGGTACAAACAATTGCTGCATTAAGTAAAAACATTATTGTAATGACAAAAAATTCGGAGAGTATTTTGCAAACCGAATACACAATTGCTGCAGATAAAATTATTGTAATTCCGCATGGTACACACTTAGCTAAATCGAATACTGAGCAAGAAAATAAAAGCTACTTAAGAAACAAACTGGTACTATCAACATTTGGTTTAATCAGTTCGGGCAAAAGTATTGAAACTGCACTAGATGCATTACCAAGCATTATCAAAATATTTCCAAATATTCTGTATCTTATTATAGGCAAAACACACCCTTCAATAATTAAAAGTGAAGGAGAGACTTATAGGGCTTTATTAGAAAGCAAAGTGATTGCATTAGATCTGCAAAACCATGTTCGTTTTATAAATAAATATTTATCGTTAGATGAATTGCAATCGTATTTATCGCAAACAACCATATACCTATTCACTTCTAAAGATCGGTATCAGGCAGTAAGTGGAACCTTTGCTTATGCAATGGCAAGTGGCTGTCCCATTGTATCAACACCAATTCCGCATGCCAAAGAAATGCTGAATAATGGAGCTGGTTTAATTGTAGATTTTCAAGATGCTAAACAACTGGCCGAAACAACAATTCAGCTTTTATCGAATTCGATGATTTTACAAGAAATGAAGCTGAATGGATTACATAAAATATCACCTACCGCATGGCAAAATGCTGCAATTGCTCATATTGAATTAATTGAAAAAAATATTCAGCTAAAAGAAAAAGTACTGCATTATTCTTTACCACCTATTTCACAAAAACATATCAAGCGATTAACAACTAATAAAGGAATTATTCAGTTTGCCTCAGTTGCAAACCCTGATTATACAAGTGGCTATACAATTGATGATAATGCAAGGGCATTAATTGCTGTTACCAAGCATTATCAACTTACCAAAGATTTAAACGATTTACAGCTAATAAAGATCTATTTACAATTTATCATTTTCTGTCAGCAGGAAGATGGAAGCTTTTTAAATTATGTAGATATAAACGAACAATTTTTAGCTAAAAACAAGGATGAAAATTTAGAAGATGCTAATGGCAGAGCTATTTGGGCATTAGGTGAATTTTTATCGTACGAAAACATTGTAGAAAACGAATTATTTCTTAAAGTAGAAGCAGCTTTTGATAAGTCTATAAACAAAATTCCTGGGTTTAAATCACCCAGAGCAATTGCCTTTGCTATAAAAGGATTATACCTATACAACCAATTAAGAAAAGATGAACTGATAAAATTATTAATCACATCGCTTGCAGATGATTTGGTTTCTAAATATAGAGGTGTATCAGATGATAAATGGAAATGGTTTGAAGACTATCTCACTTATGCAAATAGTGTTTTACCAGAAGCCATGTTGTATGCCTACTTAAACGATAACAGCATTTTATTTAAAACAATTGCAATAGACAGTTTCAATTTTTTATTATCTGTTCAATTTCAAAACAATCAAATTAAAGTAATCTCCAACCAGGGATGGCATATTAAAGGGAAACAATCTAATCAATTTGGAGAACAACCCATCGACGTTGCTTATACAATCATGACATTGAGTTTATTTTATGATACGTTGAAAGATAAAACGTACTTAGAAAAAATGGTTATTGCATTTAATTGGTTTTTAGGAGCCAATCACTTACACCAAATCATTTACAATCCATGCACAGGTGGCTGCTACGACGGATTAGAAGAAAAACACATTAACCTTAACCAAGGGGCTGAATCAACAGTGAGTTATGCATTATCACGACTAACTATTGAAAAATATGTGCAAATCGAAAAGCCATTATCTGTTGAAAAAACGAAAGATATATTAGAACCTGAATTAGCATAAATCTTAAAATAAAAAACATGTCAATACAAAAGCAATTAGGCATTTGGATGGATCATTCAATTGCTCATATCATTGAGTTTACTGCAGATCCGATTGAAACAAGCTATATAGAATCGAAATTTACCCATACTGCAAAAGAGCAAAGTCTCGAAAAAAGTGAGCACATCATGCACAACAAAGAGCATCAACAGCAATTTGCTTACTACAAAGAATTAGGTGAGCTAATTAAAAATTTTGATGAAGTAATTCTTTTTGGCCCAACTGATGCCAAAGTTGAATTATACAATATTTTAAAAAATGATCAGCGATATATAAAAACGAAACTTGAAGTACAGCAGGCTGATAAAATGACGGAAAGCCAAGAACATGCCTTTGTAAAGAAACACTTTCAAAAACATTTGTAAGAACACAACTAAAGTTTATAGAAATGAAAATATTAATCGTTCTTACTTCACATAGTAACTTGGGAGATACAGGACAAAAAACTGGGTTTTGGATAGAAGAGTTTGCTACCCCTTATTATACATTCAAAGATGCTGGTGCAGTAATTACAATTGCGTCGCCCAATGGAGGCCAACCTCCTATTGACCCAAAAAGCAATGAACCCATTAATCAAACAGAAGCTACACTTAGGTTTAATAAAGATATTGAGTTACAAAATATCTTAAGTTGTACTATGAAATTAGCAGATATATCTGCTATAAATTTCGATGCAATATTTTTTCCTGGTGGGCATGGTCCATTGTGGGACTTAAATAAGGATAGCAACAGCATTAAACTAATTAAAGCATTTTGGAAAAGCAACAAACCTATTGCAACTGTTTGCCACTCCCCTGCTGTGCTATTAAATGTTCGTGATAAAAAAGGAAATTCTATTGTAAACGGCAAAAGAGTTACAGGCTTTAGTAACACTGAAGAAAAAGCCCTTGAATTACTAAATGTTGTTCCATTTTCTTTAGAAACTGAATTACAAAATAATGGTGGTGAATATTCAAAAAATAATGACTGGGAATCATATGCCATAACCGATGGTATGCTTATTACGGGGCAAAATCCAGCATCTTCAAAAGAAGTTGCACAACAACTACTTGAAGTTTTGAGTAAAAAACAAGTGCACTAAAAAATAAAATTACAAAGCAAATACTTCACATGTAATACCTGTGAATAGTGTAATTATTAACCTTACTTATGTATCAATTACAGTATTAAGAAACTCAACTTTATACAGTAATAAAAATGTTACAACTAAAATAAAAAAATGAAAAAAATATTCATCATTACACTGCTTGCATTTACAAGCACAACACAATTAGTACATGCCCAAAAACCAGTAGTTGTAATTAGCGATAAAATTGGTTGGCATAAACTAGGAGAAACTACAGTAAACTTTCAAAAGGATTTCGATGAAATTTTAATTATTGGAGCCAACAGGTTTGAATCATTAAAATTCATGGTAAATGATGCTCCCATTAAACTTATTAGCCTTGAAGTATTTTATGTTGGCAATACCAAAGAAAATTTTACAATAAATAATACCATTAAAGATGCTGGAGAAAGTAGGGTTATTCATTTAAAAGGAGAACATAACATTAAAAAAGTAGTGTTTATTTATAAAACACTTGTTAACCGAAACGATCAAAAAGCCCATGTTACATTATGGGGTTATAAAACAAATAAAAAATAGTATTCCTACATTTTTTGTATAAATGCTTTCGTAAAATAGATACACCGTTTTTGAAATATTAAACAGAAAAAATTGAAAACTGAAAAAAGTTTAAATGCTGAAATTTTTTCTATCCTTTCAGAAATAAGCAAAAAGTATCCGGAATTAAGCAATTTCTTAAACGAAATGCCAATGACCATTCCTAACAACAGTAATGCTAATATTTCTATAGAAATTTTAGAAAACTACTATCAATCGCTGTCCGATTTTTTGAACGATTATGCAATAAGTCATCCATCAAATACTTTAATTCAAAAAGTAATTGAACACCATCCCAACAGATACATTCTTTAACAATTTTCTTATTCAAATAAATAAAATGAAAACAAATATTGGAATTACAGGCAAAAACAGCCAAAACGTTGCCATCGTTTTAAGTAAAATTTTAGCCGATGAATTTGTACTTTGTACAAAAACAAAAAATGCTCATTGGAATATTGAGGGAGCTGATTTTTACGATAAGCATAAGCTTTTCGAAAGTCAATTTACTTTATTAGAACAATTTATTGATGATGTTGCCGAACGTATTAGAACTATTGGTCATTATGCACCAGCAACTTTAAAAAGTATTCTAAAGCTTACCCATTTAACAGAAATGACCAGAGAGAAAAATGATAGTCAGGGCTTTATTAAAGAACTGCTTGCCGATCATGAGAGTATTATTATGCAACTAAGAGAGCATATTCACAGCTTTACCAATGATTTTCAAGATGCAGGTTCTTGCGATTTCATTACAAGTCTTATGGAAAAACATGAAAAAATGGCTTGGTTTTTACGTTCCCATACAAAGGCATAAAATAAAAACTGCGATGTATATAAAGCATCGCAGTTTTTATTTTATAGATATAGTCGAAATAAATATTTTCTTTATAATTATTGTTTTCCGATTTGCAAATATTCTTGCAAAGCCACAACATAAGCTTCGAAAGCTGCAATGCCTTTTTTAGTAATTGAACAGGTAGTTAATGGATAATTATCTTTAAACTGTTTACTAACTTCTATATACCCAACATCTTTTAATTTTTGTACCTGCACACTTAGATTACCTGCTGTAGAATTGGTTTTTTCTTTTATAAAAGTAAACTCTGCTTCCTTCACACCAATGAGTAAGCTCATCACCGCAAGGCGAAGCTGAGAATGTAATATGGGATCAAGTTCTTTAAACATTTTTCTGCTTAAGGTATCTGCTTCTTAAAATAATTCCAGGAATAAACCAACATACAATGGCTGCAAAAGCTCCAAATAACATATCATATTTAGATGTAGTAAAACAAGAAAGCACAAACAGTATGTAGGTAATAATTGCACCAATTGTCATTGGCATAAATTTTTTGGCTATTCCAGTAACCAAAGTAGGCATGGCATACAATAGCACATAAATAGAATATAAGCTAGGCACAAAGGGTATTATTGCTTCATCTGGTTTATTGTTAGCTATGTAATGTTTCGTCATTTGCCAACCTTCTTCCTGTATTAAATTGTTCGATACAAATGGTATTACATTTTGATAAAACGTTAATCCCAAAATGGTAATGCCATATACCAACCAAACAGCATTACAGGCAGCATCTTCGAACTTGGTTACTTTATTTTCCTTACCTTCTTTTATACCAATAAATATTTGAGGAATAATAGCTGCTAAAACAATTAAAAAAATATCAAAAGGCAATTTAAAGTCATATTCCTTTTGTAAATAGGTTACAAAAGATGCAATTGCTACAACAGTTCCCCAAAGTATTGAGCCAGTGCCACGGTCGTAATAACTGGCTTTTGCTTTTTGAATCATGCTGGTAATTAACTGCAGGCTTTCTTGTTCGGTTAATTTTTTTTCCATATTAATTAACTTGTTTTTTGTATAGATTTCTTAGAAGATAACCAGGAATTATCCAAGCAGTTAACATAGCAATAGCAACCAATAACAACATGTAAATAGGTGCTAAAAATGTAGCGATTATGCTTAAAACCCAACACGAAATGCCACCAACTTTTAGAGGTGTAAATTTCATAACTACACCTGTTAAAAAAGTTGGTATTCCGTACATCATTAAAACAACAGGATACATAATTGCCCAAGTATTTGTTTTACCAAGTATAAAAGTTAGTAGCAACATACTTATGCCAAATGTCATCCATAAAAAACCAATTAATTCATCGGCATATGTTTTTACTTTCTCCTTCTTCTTACGTTTTACCAAATAAATTATTTGCACAACTACAGCTACCCATGTAAGCACCCAAATCATTCCCGAATTATTGAATAAACTAAACTTGAGAATGATAAATTGACCTACGCTACAAATTAAAATCACCCATCCCCAAAGCAGGTATAAAAAACTATCGTCGCTAAATCGGTTTTTAGCTTTGTTAATCATTCCTTCTATAAGTTGCAAACTTTGTTCGGCAGAAAGAGGAGTTTCGTTTTCCATAAAGTGAAAATTAAATTAGCAGAAGTAAAATTACTTCTGCTAAGAATAAGAACTTATTTTATTTACAAGCATCTAATATTTGCTGTACACTTTCTTTACCCCATGATGGATGAACAGCACTTACTGGTTTAAAACTAGCATATAGCTGTAAAGCTTTTTCTGCTAAGGGCTTGGCTGTTTTACAACCACCACCAAATTGTTCAGGTGTATTTTTTAGATTATTCGCTTGTAACATAAACGGACGAGGATTATTTGCATCAGCTTTTTTAGCTTCTTCTAAATACTGACCAGATTTCATTCCATATTCCATGTACCTAGCTTGTGGATTTACCAGCATTTTTGCTGTTGCAATTAAACTTTTAATGCATAAAATTTCGCTGTTATTTTTTTCTATTGCTTCAGCTTTTTCTACTAATGCAGCTGCTTCATCGGCTACAACATCTTTATCTCCACCAAAGCCCATCATACTCATTCTAGCTTTAATCATAGCTGCATAATAGTAAGGCAGCCACTGTGTTTTTTCGGCATCAGCAATGCGTTCAAATTTTTGAGCTACAGCAGTCATTTCTTCTGCTGTTTTAGCTTCTCCTAATTGTTGTAATGCCCCTCCCATTGCACCCATATATTTTTCACTTTGTGCAAAAACTGCTGTTGTAAATAACATGCATACTAATACGATAATTTGTTTCATAATTGTTTGTTTTATTTAAGTTTAATAATGTTTGTTAACTTTATAAATCCCGATATTTTTTGACCATTGACCATTGACCATTGACCATTGACCATTGACTATTTTTCTTTCTTTAACTTTTCATATTCTTTTTCGGTGCTGAATAATGTATTTGTATGATAAGCATCGGCATAACTAAAACCTAAACCAATACCCCATCCCAATATTGGCCAAATTGGCCAGAAATAATTTACTTCTTCCGACTTATAAGAGCCCAACATCCAAATAGCTATCAACAAGCAGTTCACAAGAAAATAACTAACCAATTGTTTTTTAAATGCAGCCCTTTTTTTGGCTAATTGCCAAAGTGCATCATCTTTTTGTTGTTCGTTACTCATGTTTGTTTGTTTTAAAAGTTTTATAAATTAGTTATAGATTATTGTTAATTGCATCCTGGCTTCTATCAACTCCCCAGCTTAAAAAGCAACCAATAAAGAAAAATTGTTTCGCTGGCGGGGTTACAGCTACTTTATTTAAACCGTTGTTCGAATACCTAAAACCAAATTCCTGATTAAAGTTGAGTGCGTTTGTTACGCTTGCTACCAAAACAATATTGGTTTTTGCATTTTGTTTACCCAGGTTGGGTAGATAATTCATACTAAAACCAAGGTTATGAAAATCTTGTGTAGTACCTTGATCTCTAATATCAACTTTAGTGCTTGCAGTGTTATATTTAAAATCATAGTAAGGTCTACCTGTTGCATAAGTGTAAGTAAAATTGAAGCCTGTTTTCCACTTGGTTACAAAATTTTTAGTTACTACATTTAAAGTGTGTGGTGTACCAAAAGTTGGCCTTAGTTGTGTTGGAAAGTTTTGAAACTGTCGTTTGGTATCTAAATAACTGTAGCTAATCCAGTAATCAATATTTCGAATAGTCTTTTTATCTCTCCAAAACAATTCAAACCCCTGTGCGTAGCCACTTCCCAATACATCGGCAGTAGGAATAGTTCGTACCAAATTATTGTACTTTTTATAGTAAGCTTCCACCCTAAAAGTTTGTAAATTGGTAGTTTTGATATAGTTAATTAAGTAATGTGTTGCTTTGGTATAACCCAAATCTCTTATACCACCTGTTGTAGTATTAATCAATTCTGTATTCTCTGGTTTTTGATAAAATTCACCATAAGCCAAACTCATTTGTGCACCTTTACCTGTTTTGTAAGCCAATGATAAACGAGGTGCAATATTTGCTTTATTTAGAATAGACGAATGTTCTACCCTTGCACCAATTTTTGCTGCTAAGCCATTGGTAATGTATAAATCAGCTTCTCCAAAAACAGATTTAAAATGATCTTTAAGTATGGTACTATAACTATTAAAAGCATTTTTACTAAAAGCATACCAATACTCTGCTCCAAATCTAGCTGCACTAATACCTCTTAATCTTTTTTCAAAAACGGCTCTTATTTGTGTTAAATCCTGTGTACTTTTTAAAGCAAAATTTTTATCATCGATATAAGCAGTACCAGTACTTACTGCCTGATTATTTTGGTTCTGTATTGTATTGCTTAGTTTATCTACATTGGTACTGTAACTTAAGCCCATTAATACTTTCCAGCCTTTACCCAAATTCTCTTTGTACGATAAGTTATTGTACCAATTAATACCATTTAAACCAAAAGCATTTTTTAAAGCAGCACTATCAATATCTGGATTTCTTAATCCGAATTTTGTGGTTGAGAACGAGGTAAAATATTTTATCATTCCACCTTTCTTGGTTTTAATTCTAAAATTAGCATCGCCACTATGAAATTCGGGTAGTGCAAAATAATCTGGCTTCTGTTTTACAATAGAGAAATAGGGCAACAAGTTGGTATACCCATAATTAATTCCATAACTCGATTTTTTATTCTTTGCTAAATTTTGAAAACCACCTCCTATGAATACTGTTGAAATAGAAGCACTAGCTTCGGAACGATTGGGTAAATCAATGCTTTCTAATAACAAAACACTGCTTAATGCTTGACCATATAAGGCACTATAACCACCTGTACTAAACACATTACCTTTAAATAATGATGGAGAAAATCTACCTCTTGTAGCAATATCAGAAGCTCCAGAGAAAAATGGATTATTTACAACCATGCCATCAATCATTTGCTTAGTTTCATATCCTGCACCACCGCGTACAAATAACCCTTCTTGCTCACCCACTTGTTGTGCACCAGGTAATGTTTTTACTGCACTGGTAATATCGGCATTGGCTCCACCTGTTGTATAAATATCCAATGCACTTAACACTGTTGCAGCTCGTTTTTTATCGCCAGCTTCAAAGCTACCAGCTGTTACTGTAACGGCAGACAATTCACTGATTTCCTCCTTTAAAATAAAGGTTAAAATAATAGGCTCTTTAGCAATGGTTACAGACTGGTTTACAGTTTTATAACCCAAAATTTTCGCTTCGATTAAAAAACTTCCTTTTTCAGTTGTTTTTATTAAAAACCTTCCCAAAGAATCACTTGTAGCCCCATCGTAGGTATTTACAATTGTAATACTTGCACCAGCTAAAGGACGATTTCTATTGTCTTTAACCGTTCCAGTAATTTTTACTTGTGCCATAGAAGCCAATGCCAGTATAACAAATAACCATGGCAGTATCATTTTTTTCATTTCAGTTTTATTTTGACATGGCAAACATAAACTGGTTTATTTTATAAACCAAATTATTTTTTAGAACTAATCAATAACTTCAAAAAAGGAAACTTCTAAATATAAATTTTGGATGGATTACCCTACTTTACAAATCATAATAAAATAAAAACTGACAAGAGTCAGTTTTTATTTTACACAAGTTTTATAGCTAGGCACAAAAAGTATTGTAATTGAATTTAGTTAAGTGATTAAGGTCATTTTATTGGAATATGGAATAACTCAACTTGCACTCGCAACTGAAGCGATTCTGATAAAATGAAAAAAAACTTTTGCCTGCTTGCTCTTATCAGACACTTTGAATAATCACTTTTTAAATTCAATTAACATGTTTCAAGAAACAAAATTCCCTTTTCAAACAGTAACACCGGCAAAAGTAGAACTGGAACAATGGGTAAAGAGTATTGCAAATTATAGCAATGCAGCATCAGTACATTGGTGCGATGGTTCTAAAGAAGAGTATGATACACTTTGTGAAACCTTGGTACACAAAGGGACTTTTAAAAGACTAAATCCCGAAAAAAGACCAAATAGTTTTGCATGTTTCAGCGATCCTAGCGACGTTGCACGTGTAGAAGATAAAACATTTATATGCAGCCGTGTTAAAGAAAATGCTGGACCTACAAATAACTGGATGGACCCTGTTGAAATGAAAAAAATTCTTAATGGACTTTTAGCAGACTCAATGAGTGGTCGTACCTTATATGTAATTCCATTTTGCATGGGTCCTGTTGGCTCTCCTTATGCACGTTATGGTGTACAATTAACCGATTCAGAATATGTTGTAGTGAACATGCATATTATGACAAGAATGGGTGAAGCCATTTATCCATACTTAGAAAAAGATGGTTATGTAAAATGCTTACACACTGTTGGTGCTCCATTAGGTACAGGAGAAAAAGATACCTTATGGCCTAACAATCCTACAACAAAATATATTTCACATTTTCCAGAAGAAAGATTAATTATTTCTTATGGTAGTGGCTATGGTGGCAATGCATTGATGGGTAAAAAATGTTTTGCATTACGTATTGCAAGTGTTATGGGTAAAGAAGAAGGTTGGTTGGCAGAACACATGCTTATTTTAGGTGTTGAATCTCCTGAAAAACAAAAAACATATGTTGCTGCTGCTTTTCCAAGTGCATGTGGTAAAACCAATTTCTCGATGATGATTCCTGCACAAGGATTAGAAAATTGGAAAGTAACTACAGTTGGCGATGATATTGCTTGGATACACAAAGGAGATGACGGAAAGCTGTATGCAATAAATCCAGAAGCTGGTTATTTTGGTGTTGCTCCAGGTACCAACTACAAAACCAACCCTAATGCTATGGAAAGCATTAAAGGCAATACTATTTTTACCAATGTTGCCATTACAAAAGATGGAGATGTTTGGTGGGAAGGTTTAACCAAAGAAATTCCTGAAGGATTAACTGATTGGCATGGCAAACCATACGACCCAGCAAGTGGATTACCTGCTGCTCATGCCAACTCAAGATTTACAGCACCTGCTTACCAAAACCCTGCTATTGACAGCGATTGGGATAACCCAAAAGGTGTACCAGTAGAAGCATTTGTTTTTGGAGGAAGAAGAAGTACAACTATACCTTTAGTGTATCAATCTTTTAACTGGAACTTTGGTGTTTATACTGCTGCTACAATGGGTAGTGAAATGACTGCTGCAGCATTTGGTGAAATTGGTAAAGTTCGCAGAGACCCTTATGCAATGCTTCCTTTTATGGGTTATCATATTGGCGATTATGTAAATCATTGGTTACAGTTTGGCCGTACATTACCCAATGCCCCTAGAATTTTTGGTGTAAACTGGTTTAGAAAAGATGAAAATGGCAAATTCTTATGGCCAGGTTTTGGTGAAAACATGAGGGTATTAAAATGGATTGTTCAACGTGTACACGGAGGTGCGTCATCTGTAGAATCTCCAATTGGCTGGATGCCACGTTATGAAGATATGGACTGGACAGGCTTAGAAGATTTTACCAGAGAAGATTTTAATAAAATCATGAGTATCGACCGTGAGCCTTGGAAACAAGAATTATTTGGCCATGAAGAATTATTCTCTAAAATGTATGATAAACTACCTAAAGAATTCTTCTTTATTCGGGAGTTATTGTTATCATCATTGTGGAGAAGTCCTGAACATTGGGAACTTCAGCCAGAACGTTAATCCAATATTCTTAGAGAAATTTATCAATAATCTGTTCTTGTGTATCAAATGCAATTAAACAGATTTACATATCAACCATTGCCATATTATTAATGCCTTACTTTGATATGGCAATAGTATTGCAATGGTTGTTTTTTTTATGCTTTTATAAATTCATTTTTATGGATTGGTTTATTAAGCTATTTACAGAAAATTCAGTTGCCCAGTCAGTTGTTGTTTATGCCCTCGTTATTGCTATGGGTATTTGGCTGGGCAGGTTAAAAATATTCGGCATTACACTTGGTGTAACTTGGGTATTATTTATTGGCTTACTGTTTTCATATTTTGGAATTGTGATTAACTCCGAAACAGAACATTTTGCAAAAGAGTTTGGTCTAATACTATTTGTATATTCAATAGGTTTACAAGTTGGTCCAGGTTTTTTTGCTTCATTAAAAAAGAATGCTCTTAATAACAATATTCTAGCAGCAACAGTTGTGTTGTTGGGTGTTATAACAACAATTATTTTTTACTACATATCGGGTAACAATATTTCAACAATGACAGGTGTTATGAGTGGTGCTGTAACCAATACACCTGGGCTTGGTGCTGCACAAGCAGCTATGAAAGATTTACACATAACCAATGGCAATACACAAACTGTAACATTGGCTTATGCTGTTGCTTATCCATTAGGTGTATTTGGTATTATTTTATCGTTTATTATACTGAGAAAAGTATTGGGTATTAACTTAGAAAATGAAAGAGAACTACATCGAAAATTAAACTTTGTTCGTTCTAACAAACCAGTGTCTATTCATCTTAGTTTAGAGAATAAACAACTTATTGGAAAACCATTAAGGCGTTTATTTGAATTACTAAAAGAACCAATAGTAATATCTAGAATGTTGCACAATGGTGAAGTAATCACTCCAACACCCGATATTATTCTTGCAGAAAATGATATTCTATTAGTGGTGGCTTCAAAGAAGTTGATAGAGCAATTAAAAATATTAATTGGTACAGAAAGCAAAACAAACCTAAAGAAAGATTCAGGTAATTTAATTTCAAGAAGAATTGTAGTTACACAGCCAACCATTACCCATAGGCGTTTAGGAGATATTGCAGAACTGCATCAACACGATTTTACATTAACACGTTTAAATAGAGCAGGAATAGAGATTGTACCTCACGGAAATATTTTTTTACAACTGGGTGATACGATTAAAGTTGTTGGTACAGAAGAAGGTGTTGAAGGAATTGCTAAAGCTGTTGGCAACTCTATGAAAAGATTAGAAGTACCAGATCTTGCTCCCATATTTATGGGTATTGTATTGGGGGTTATATTGGGAAGTATTCCTTTTCATATTCCTAATATGCCAGTAGCTGTTAAAATTGGTATGGCTGGCGGTCCATTAATTGTTGCATTAATCCTCAGCCGATTTGGTGGTGCATTTTATTTAAACAGCTACACAACTTACAGTGCCAATTTAATGATAAGAGAATTAGGCATTGCTCTATTCCTTGCCAGTGTTGGTTTAGAGAGTGGACACACACTATCTTCTGCCTTTCAAAATGGTATTGGTTTTCAATGGATGGCAATGGGTGTGGGTATTACAATGATTCCAATGTTAATTACAGGTTGGATTGGCTATAAAATTTTTAGAAAAACCTATTTTGAACTGTGTGGTTTATTGGCTGGTGCTTCTACAGACCCTCCTGCATTGGCTTTTGCATTAAAAACTGCTGGCAGCGATATTCCGTCAGCTACTTATGCAACAGTGTATCCATTAACAATGATTTTGAGAATATTGGCTGCACAACTACTGATTTTATTTTTTAGTTAACCAAGAATTTATGAACCGTTTTTCTATATCAATTGGTGTACTCATTTATACAATGAGCTACTTAAACAGTTCTGCTCAAACCAAACAGGTTACAACACAAGACCAAACTTGGTTGAGTATAAATTCAACAGTTAAATTAAACAAACATTGGGGCTTTATTGCAGATGCTCATGTTAGAAGAACAGATTTTTTAACGCTTCCCAATTTTTACTTTATACGAGGAGCTGTTAACTATTGGATTAACCCTAAACTTACTGTTGCTTTGGGATATGCACACATGTGGCTTGCACCAAGTAAACCAGGATACCAAACATTTACCAATGAAAACAGAATGTATCAGCAAGTACAACTATTAAGCAATGCTGGCAAAATTTCGATTGTACAAAGGCTGAGAAGCGAACAACGTTGGATTGAAAAAATTGTACAGGATAAAAAAACAGATACTACAAATTTTACTGAACGGTTTAGATATTTATTAAGTTTAACCATACCTGTTTTTAAAAACAAACACCTTCCGTCGTTGGTTGTTTCAGATGAAGTTTGTTTGCAGTTTGGGAATAAAATTGTGTACAACACTTTCGATCAAAACCGAATATTTATTGGCATTAAACAAACCATTAGCAAGACTTTAAGTTTTGATGCAGGTTATATGTATTTGTATCAGCAAAAAGAAACTGGCTATCAGTATAATGCCAATAAAACCTACAGGTTATTTTTTTACTATACGCCAGATTTAAGTAAACACAGTTAGCTGAAAGCAAATTTTATTGCGGCATTTACATGAATTTCGATTGTATCGAAAACAGGAATTGATAAGTCTTCTTGTTTTATTAAAATAGGAATTTCAGTGCATCCAAGAATTACACCTTCTGCACCTTGCTGTTGAAGCTGCTGAATAATTTGAATAAATTTTTGTTTAGTTTCTATAAGAAATAATCCTTTACTCATTTCACTATAAATGGCAGTATTAACAATATTAATACCCTCTTCATTTGGTATGATTGTAGAAATATTATTTGCAGCTAACTTGTCTTTATAAAAACTTAATTGCATGGTATATTTTGTACCCAATAAAGCAACTGATTGTAGTTTTTTATCTGAAACTGCTTTAGCAGTTTCTTCTGCAATATGTATAACTGGAATGTTAATAGCTGCCTGAACTTCGGCTGCAATTTTATGCATGGTATTGGCACCAATTAAAATACAATCTGCTCCTGCCAGTTCTAGTTTTTGTGCTGCATTAATAATTATTGAAGCGATTGATTGCCAATCACCAGCTTCAGTAAATACTTTAATTTCAGCGAAATTTACTGAGTAAATAATTACTTTAGCTGCTTGTACACCGCCCAGCTTTTCGTTTACTTTTTGATTGAGCAACTTATAATAATCTATAGTAGATGGCCACATTAAACCACCAATTAAACCTATTGTTTTCATAATTTAAATGTAGCGGTTCTTTCTGAATATTCTTATAGTGTTGAAGAGTGCCCTGCTATTCAGCAGGATTTACAACGACGCAACAGAAGCTGAATAGCAACTCTACAGCTGGTTACATAACTATTCTACCAATACAAATGCAGCCCAAGAATATGGAGGGTATTTACTTCTCATTTCTTTTTGTGCTTTATAAAAAGATTCTCGAACAGTATTGCCACCGAGTAAATTGGTATAAAAAATGTTCATCAGTTCAGCAGTTTCTTTATCAGGCACTTGCCATAAACTCACTATCAAATTTTTTACCCCTGCAATTTTAAAAGAACGCTGTAAGCCAAACACACCTTCACTTCCATTTAAATCGCCCAGTGCAGTTTCGCAAGCACTTAGCACTACTAATTTGGTGTTAGATAAATTAAGTTGTGCAATTTCGTAAGCTGTTGCAATACCATCTTCTACACCAACAGGAATTTTTTCTCCACTCCATGCTTTATTGGCTCCAGCCATAATAATTCCACTACGCATTAATGGATCGTTGGACATAGCATAATTATTATATTCTCCAACATTTTTTTTAATTGTAGGATCAGGTAAAAAGAAACCATGTGTTGCCAAGTGAATAATAGCAGGAGAGTGATTGTTTAACGATTTAAATTTTTCTTCAGTAGCTCCTGCACCAGTAGATGTTGTAACATTTACACCCTTTGCAGTAAATAAAGGTTGCAATGCATTTACCTCTTTTTCGGTTCCTGGTAATGAAGCCCAACTATCGTTAGAAGCATTTCGATTTAAACTTACGTTTATACCTTGTGATGCTGCTGTTTTAGACAACGAATTAAAATCGGCGTTGCCCATTAAATAGACTGACTTTAATTGAATAGCATCGTTTTTACTTTCGACCAATTGCCTTACTGAAGCATATTGCTGCAAACGAAACTCATCTAACAATAGTGTTCCTTTTGCAGATGGCAATGCCTGAAAAGCAACTTTGTGCAATAGTCCATCTGGTGCATAAGAAACAGTAGAAATATTTTTTAAATACGATGTTAATGGTTTCCAAATAATATTGTATAAGCTATCGCCAGCAAAGGTTTCATTATTGCCTTTATTTTTAAGAGAACTTCTGTATAAACTATTTACCCTTGTTTCTTTATTGTCTTTTTTACCACCTGTTAAGCACCAATTTATCTGTGCCTCATTGCCTAAAGTTATAAATTGTGGTAACTGATTTTTACGAATAACTACTGCTGCGTAAACAATTGTATCAGTAAAAAGAGAATTGCGATAAAAAGGAAAACGCACAAACTCTACTGCGGCTTCATTATCTTTTAATGTTGATTGTATAGTTTGCCAAGTGATTGTATTTTTTGCATTCACTGCTATTAATCCTGAGCTTTGTTGGTTGATATTTTTCTCTAAATTATTGGCAATGGTTTCTAGACTATCGGTTTTATAATAACGCTCTGAAATTGGTATAGCCAGTTGTTTTGCAAGCAGTGTTCTGCTAGATTGCCATTTGTCTATCAGTTTAACTAAATCTTTTGTACCACTGGCTCTTGCTTTACGTAAAGATGCAGAGGCATCGGTTAAAACAAATCCTTTTAGTTGTAATTGTTGATTTACAAAATCTGTAATTGATTCAGGTGTTGGTTTATCGGCCCTAAGTAACAAGGATGGATAGTAAGAAAATATGACTTCTTTTTCTTGCCACCAGTTTAACTTCTCTTGTTCACTCAGTGTATAAAAGTTTTTTCTAAAATTTGATAGTGTAATTTTTACTGCCTGATTCATTTGATTTATTGCTAGCTCAAAATTATTTTCAGCCTCTGCAATTACAGCTGCGTTTAAATAAATGGTTGCTAAAAGATCTGCGTCATCTCCTAATATTTCTTTACAAATAGGCAGCAATTCTACTAGCATACGTTTAGCTTTATCTAACTCCCCAATTTTTTTATAGGTAATTAATAAGTTATTACTCGACTTAACGTATTCTATTGATTTTACACCTTGCGATTGTTTAATTAAAGTAATGGCTTGTTCGGCATATTGAATAGCCTCTTTTGTATCATTAAGAGCTAAACAAGTTGTTGAAAGATTATTTAAAACCATGTAGCGTATATAAGATGTAGCATCTTTTCTATCGTCTAATATTTGAATGATTCTTAGATATAGTTTTTTAGCATTTGGATAATCTCTTTGTGCACTAACGATATAGGTTAAATTGGCTAATATTTTAATAAAATTGCTTGTGCCAGCCATATCATTTTTGATATAAATTTCCATAGAGTTTTTAAGCATTTCTGTGGCTTTATCATAGCCTGCTTGCATAGCATAAACCATGGCTAAATTCATAAGGCTTAGTGCATATTCTGGATGTTCTAATCCGTATACTTTTTTTTGAATAGCTAGGGCTTTGTTTAAAACAGTTTCAGCATCGGCATAACGTCCCATTTCTTGATAAATTAGTGAAAAGCTGGTATAGGTTAATGCCACTCTTGGATGATCCTCTCCATATATTTTTTTATTGATAGCAACCGACTCTTCCATCAATTGAATACCCATAATGCTATTACCCAATTTATGTGCTATTAAGCCCAAGATACCTTTTGCCGTACCATGAATATTACTAATTGCTCCAAAATGTGCGTTAGCAATTGCTACTGCTTTTTCAGTGTGTTCTTGTGCCAAGCTCAATTCATTTAATTGAAATTCGGCATTCGCAATTGAAACAAATATTTCAGCATTACCCGAAAACATTTCTCCTTCTGCTTTCGACTGAATGGCAAGTACCCTATTTAGCATTGCTTTAGCATCAGCAAATCTTGCTCCTTCAATATATGTGTACCCCAAACTTTGTAAAGCTGTAATGTAGTTGTAAGAATCGGTTAATTTGGCTTTCTCCAAAATTGCAATTGCGGTATTGTAGTACTCATAAGCTTTAATGTAAGAACCAGCAGAGCCATGTAAATTAGCCATTGCGATATAGGTTAATGAAATGGATGTGGTATCTTTTTTATCGAGTTTAGATTTAATCAAAAGCGATTTCGATAACGCAATTTCTGCGTCGATAAACTTATTCGTATCTGCATAATACAAACCAAGTAAATCAAGTGCTTCGGCATATTGCATATTATTAATGCCATTCAATTTAGTTCTACAAGAAATTAATTTATTGATATGTACTTCTATGTTTTTATTTTCTTGAGCCGATCTTAAAGCAGAAATTAAATAAGAGAGATTTATGCAATAATTTTCTGAATAAATGGTTTCCTGCTTTTCTATTACTGGTAATACTTTTTCACATAATGCTACTTTTTGTAAATGCCTATTGTTACTTGAATAAATGATTACTAAATTTTCAGATAGGGCTATAATATTCTCATATGCATACTCTTCCTTGGGCTGTGTAAAAAAATAATTAAATGCCTTCTCAATATAAACAGCGGCTGCATCATACTTTTTTTGTGAGAGATATGCCAATCCTATTTCATTGTTACAGAAAGCTACTTTAGCATTGGTTGTATCTTTTGTACTACCATAAACAGCTGTAATCGTTTTTTTATAGGTTGTTATAGATTCATCAAACTTCTCGGCTTTTCTTAAATTTTTAGCTAATAAATAAAGCATTTCAAAATATACAGATGAGCTTGTTGCTTTTTTATTTTCTATTGAGACAATAATATTTTTTAAATATTTTTCTGCCAATACAAACTCATCTAAATGCTCTAGTACGTTAATATATTTTGTAACAGTTTTTCGGTAGGTTTCAGTTAACATACCTTCTTTCTTTTCTATAACAGGTAGTATTTTAACATACACTTGTTTTGCTTCTTCATAATCCATTACAGGAACATACAATTCCTCTAAATTGCTCATTAATGTGAGTGCATTCTCGTATTCCTTATCTGCATTTAGCACAAAATAATTAAATGATTTTTCTAGATATACTGCTGCAGAATCATACTTTTTTAGTTCGATATAAAGCAAGCCTATTTCGTTATTCCGAAGTGCTATTTCAGCGTTTTCTTTATTTCCTCCCAATATAAATCTAGTTTGTACTGTTTCTTTTAAGAACAATACAGCCTCATTGTATTTTTTCAACTCTTTTAAGCAGGTGCTTAGCTCGTAAGCCAAATCACTATATTCTTTAGAAACCTTTCCTTTGGCTTTTTGAATTTCAGGTAATACTTTTTTATACAAAATTTCGAGCCCTGCATATTCTTTTAAAAAAGTCATTGCCCCAGTAAGATTAGAAAATACAGCCTGATAATTTGCACTCATTATTCCTTCCTTCGTTTCAATTACTGGTAATATTCTTGCAAAAACAGCTTTAGCTTCTTTGTACTTTTTTAGTGGAACATACAAGTCGTACAAATTATTCATCACACCAATTGCACTGTTGTAATATTCTGCTGAATTTTTTAAAAAATAGCTAAAAGAACTTTCAAAAAATATTGCTGAAGAATCATACTTTTTTTGAGCTAAATAAATAACGCCAATATTATTATTGCACAATGCAATGTCACTGGTTTCATTGGTTTTTGCTGCAATGCCATACACTTTTGCAGCCTGATGATATAAAGGCAATGCTGGCTTAAATTGTTTTAAAGCATAATAAGCTTCAGCTAAATTATGAGATGCAATAGCAAAATTTTCATGTGTGTCGCCATACTCGGTTCTAGCTTGAGCCAATGCTTTTATTCCAACAGTAATAGATTCTGTATAAGCCTTCTTTTTAAAAAATTCTAAAAACTGATTGTTCAATTCAATAAAACTTTGGGCATTCATATTGGTACATGCAAAAAAAATTGCAACAAGCAGTAGTAATGGTTTCATGAGTAGTCTTGTTTTTGTATGCAGTAAACAACACAAGGTACTTAGATCATTACATACAACAATACCATTAAAAGGGTATTTATTAGCAAACTCAAGATTGCTTAAAATCCTCTTCCCCCTGTTAAAACAGCGTAAGTTTTAGGCAAATACTTTCGAAGTACAAATCCAACACAAATGCTAAAGCCAATAATTAGTAATGGCAATAAAAAGAAGGTAATTAATCTGTAATGATGAAAACTATGTAAGCAGTTAAATATTCCATCAATTGCATAAGTAACCAATGGTACATGCAATGCATAAATGATAAATGCAAATGCTGTACACCAAACAAACCATTGCTTTTGCATACACCATTTTACAAAAGCATCGCAAGCAAACCAAGCTGCAATTAAACCAGAAAAAACAACTAGTTTATGTAGTAGTAAGAGTATAGGAAATACACTTTCTTTGATTAAAGCAAAACCTCTAAATGCCAACCAGGTTTTTACGGATGTTGTAGCAAGAAATACAATAAACCAAAATATAGGATTCATCCATTTTTTAGGAATTTCTAGATTAAAATTTGTTTGCTGCATCCATACACCTAATGAGAAAAACAATAACCCTTCGCCTTCTATAAAAAAGAAGCCACCACTACTTAACCAAAGCAAAAAAACTACTGGAAAGAAAATCCATTTGGCAACCTTATGTGCAACCAACCATTTTATAACTGGATAAGCAAGATTATATATTAAGAGAACACGAATAAACCATAATTGATAAGAGACTGGATTAAAGAACCATCTGCCTAACCATTCAAACCATTTGTACTCATGTAGAAATAGTCGTTTTTCATCAATCTGCATTAAATGAGAACTCTCGACCAATGCTTTTGTGGGTTGATACATTTCTAACAGATAAGTAAACAACAATGCAATAGCACTCCACAATATATAAGGCAAACCCAATGTTCGTAAACGCTTTATTGTTCTTTGCCCATAAGGTTTTGTATCATGTAATGCATACAAAAAACCTGATATAACAAACAACATGGGAATACGAAAACGTAAAATTCCGTTGGCTAAAAAATATTGTAAGTAAGTATTAAAAGTTAATGGCTCTTCTACAATGGTAAATGGTTGTAAATAACGTTGCTGCAAATTATAACCATGTACAAATACCAATAATATCATTGATACAAATGACCAAAACTTAAATTTTTGGCTAATGAATGGCGAAATCGTTGATTGCATAAAGGCATATTTACTAACGCCAAAGCTTAGCAAATGAGCAATACCAAACAACCACATAATGATGTTAGGTAAGATACTTGTTTAAATGCAATATTTTAATTACTTGCATTTTCTGTATTCTTCAGACTTTTCTCCAAAACTAAATTGCAAACAGCTAATACCAATAACATTAATCCAACAGAAAGCCACAAAGCTGAAAACCCAAAAGCTACTGCAACCGCCGAACCAATTGTTGGTGCAACTACAGTGCTGCACTCCACGATGTAGTGTATAAAGCTGCATAACGACCACGATTATTTGCCATTGTTCTGTTTACCCAAAAAGTATTCATAAATGGCAAACAAAAGATTTCACCAAACGTAAGTAGTAACATTGAGAAAGCAGCTACTAAAAACGATGCTGGCAATACATTTAAAACAATAAACCCAGCACACAATAATAACATACCAATTCGTGTAAAATACAATGCATGTTTTTTATGTTCAAGACTATGAATAAGCACCATTTCAACAGCAACAATCAGCAACCCATTCATTGCCATTAATAATCCAATCTCTGTTTCATGTAAATGCCAGCTTGTTTTTAAAAACACAGGATGCATGCCAAACAATTGTAAAAAACAAGTAGCAAAAAAGAAAGTAATGATGATAAAGAAAATGAACGACCTGTCCTTAAAAGGAGAAACCCCTTTTACTGTTTCTTTTGAATGCTCATTATGATGAACAGGCTTAACAGGTGGCAACAAACGTAACATCAATAATGCTGCACCAATATTGGTTAATCCATCTACCCAGAAAAGTAGATGATAATTTTTTGCAGCAAGAAATCCACCCAATGCAGCACCAACGGAAAAGCCTAAATTAATAGCCAATCTGTTTACTGCATAAGATCTTGTTCTATTCTCTGGTTTACTGTAATGTGCAATTGCAGCAGAGTTTGCTGGTCTGAAGCTTTCATTAAAAAAGCTCATTACAAACACACCTGCACACAGTAAATAGAATTGTTCAAGTTCGGCTACCACAAAAAACATTAAACCACCCAGTAATAATGATGCAACTTGAATAGTATAAAAGCCAAGTTTATCGGTCAACCTTCCACTTAACTGAGAACCAATAATTGCACCAACACCAAACATGCCCATCACAATTCCAGCTTGTGCTAAACTGTAATGCAATTTTTGCGTACAGTAAATACTCATGAATGGTAGCACCATGGTACCACTTCTGTTAATGAGTATTACTAGACCCAGTAACCAGGTTTCTCTGCTTAATCCAGCATAAGCATTTTTATACAGTCTCAATGTTTTGGCTAACATATATAATGAAGATAACCTAATTAATAAATGAAACCTTGAAAGCTGTTTCACTTTCAAGGTTTGATGTTGAAAATATCCTATTGCTCAAAGGCGTGGGGTTGCCCTTCGACTACACTCAGGATGTAAAACTGAGAATTTGAAACGAAAAGCCCAGACTAATGCTGGGCTTTGTTCAACTGTTCGTTGCCCCAACTATTCTACTTCTACAACTCTTTCACCTTTTCTCCATTGCTTAGGTTGTGTGCCATCCATCTTTACAATTTTTGGTGTAAACTTTCCTAAAACATCTACCAACGAAGTTTGAGATTGCATCACCATATTAATGTCTTTATATGCAAACGGAGCCTCGTCAAGTCCTCCACCCAACAATTTTACACCATGCTTTTGCAACTCTGCTTTTAATGCATTGTGTGTAATATTTGCCAATGCTTTACTCCTGCTCATTTGTCTTCCTGCACCATGCGATGCAGAGTTGATAGAAGCAACTTCGCCTTTACCTTTTACAATAAATCCATTGGCCGTCATGCTGCCAGGAATTATTCCCAACACATTTCTACCTGCTGGTGTTGCACCTTTTCTATGAACAATCACTTCACGTCCTTCCGCTCCTTCGACTCCGCTCAGGATTTCTTTCCATGCAAAGTTGTGGTGATTCTCTACCATCTTCATCGGCTTACGTCCCAATTGTTTGGCAATTTTTGCATGAATAATGTGATGACAGGCACTGGCATAATCTCCTGCCAAGTTCATGGCAATCCAGTATTCCATACCAGCTTCTTCATTCAAATTTAACCATGCAAGGTTCTTGGCATCTTGCGGCAAGCGTCTTTTACTGATAGCAATTTTTGTATAATGCTCTGCAATTCTTGCACCCAATGCTCTTGAACCAGAGTGGCTCAACAAGCCAATATAAGTGCCTGGCTCAACACCCAATACTTCATCTTTTTCAGTAATGGTTACTTCACCAAATTCTACAAAGTGGTTACCACTTCCTGAACTTCCCAATTGCTTCCAGGCCCTTCCATGCAAGCCTTTCAGCAATGGTGTTGAATAGAAAGCTTCATCTTCCATCACTTCATGATTCTCTGCCTGATCAAATGTTGCTCCACTTCCAAATAAAGTAGCTTCATTAATTTCTCTTGCAAAAAACTGCTCTCTATTGGTAAGCTCCTTTGCGTCAATATCAAAAATAGATAAGCACATTCTGCAACCAATATCTACACCAACACCATAAGGTATTACTGCATTGTCTGTTGCCAATACGCCACCAATTGGTAATCCATAACCATGATGTGCATCTGGCATCAACGCACCTGCAACTGCAACAGGAATTTTCACTGCTGTGTACATTTGATGAAATGCTCCTTGCTCAATATGTTCAGCTCCAAATGTGTTAAAATGCACACCTGAATTGTTCAACGAAATTTCCGGTTCACGCAAATCTTCTTTTGGTAAAAGCCTCTCAGCAATTACACCCAAAATGGCATCATTTTTATACTCAATCGGAGATGCCAAAACCGCCTTCAATATTTCCATCGCTTCCTCCTTTTTATAATGTTTATAATGTTTTTCTATGGCATTCATTGCCACAGGTATTACAGGACTTTCAGGATAACCTATAGCCCTCAATTCTTTTGCTGTTATTTTTAACTTGCTCATTTTTTTATTTACCACATAGAATCATAGATTTAATGCAGGCACATAGTTTTCTATGTGTAGTCTCTTTAACTATGTGCCTATGTGTTTATGTATTTCACAAAAACTAACCAATCTCATTTTTTACATTTCATTTCTTAACTTACTTCGAATTTTTAAAATATTATTCTCTTTTATGGTTCATCCATTTACTTATTCAACAGCTGACGAAGCATTATCCGTTATACAAAGCCATCAACGAATATTCATACAAGGCAGTGCTTCTACACCTTTACACCTTGTTAGAGAGTTGACCAAACAACACGAACGCTTACAAAATGTAGAAATCATTTCCATCACTTTACAAGGCGACATCGACCTTGTAAAACCAGAATATGAAAAATCTTTCCGCATCAACTCTTTGTTCGTTTCTGAGCCAGTCCGTCAGGCTGTAAGAGAAGGCAGAGCCGATTTTATTCCTGCTTTTCTTAGTGATATTCCTGATATGCTTCGAACTGTTTTACCAATTGATGTTGCATTGGTGCAGGTTTCTCCACCCGATCAACATGGCTATTGCTCACTTGGCGTTTCGGTTGACGTAGCCCGTACTGCAGTAAATGTTGCCAAATACGTAATCGCACAAGTTAATCCCAAGATGCCACGTACACATGGCGATGGCATGATTCATACCGATCGTTTTTCTTTTATGGTGTACCACGATGAACCTTTGCCACAAACCGATTATGGCAGTAAAGTAACGCCTACTGAATTACTTATTGGTGGACATGTTGCTTCTATCATAGAAGATGGTAGTACTTTACAGGTTGGTATTGGCACCATTCCTGATGCAGTGCTTAAATGTCTTTTCAACCACAAGAATTTAGGCATGCACACCGAAATGTTCAGCGATGGCATCATTCCTTTGTTCGAAAAAGATGTCATCAACAACACCAAAAAGAAAATACATCCCAACAAAATGGTTACTGCTTTTGCATTGGGTACACAAAAACTGTACGACTATGTAAACGATAACCCATCCATTGCTTTCCTGGATATTGATTATGTAAACGATCCACATGTTATTCGTCGCAATCCAAAAGTGGTTGCCATCAACAGTGCTGTTGAGGTTGACATTACTGGACAAATTTGTGCTGATAGCATTGGCACTTATCAGTACAGTGGTATTGGCGGACAAATGGATTTTATGCGTGGCTCCGCACTCAGCGAAGGTGGCAAACCCATTATAGCCATTACCAGTCGAACCAATAAAGGCACGCCTCGTATTGTTCCTTTCTTAAAACAAGGTGCAGGTGTTGTTACCACACGTGGTCATGTACATTACATCATAACCGAGTATGGCATTGCTTTCCTTTACGGAAAAAACCTGCGTCAAAGAGCTAAAGCACTCATCGATATTGCACACCCCAACGATCGGGAGTTTTTAACCAAACAATGCTTCGAACGTTTTAAAGAATTTATTTAATCCTTCTTTTATAATTTACTGCAGTTGGTTATTAGTCCTGATAGTATTGAGCGTAGTCGAAATATCGAAGGAGGTAACCAGCTGTATCATTTCAATTGAACTCCTGTTGCGTCGCACACTTGTACAATATATCTTTATTCAACTGACAGATCATTTTTTTGGAAGACGCCTTTTTTACTTAAATTGCATACATCATTATCACTTTAAAAGTTAACTAATATGGTTACTTCTGCTATTCGAGAACAATTACACAAACTCATTGACGAAGCAAACGACAATCAGTTAGAAACTGTGTTAGAAGTTCTACAACCATCATCTAGATATACAGACGAAGAATTGAATTCTTTTTATAACCGTGTACAACTGTTTGAAGAAAGTGGAAGCCAGGGATACTCTGTAAAAGAATCTCATGAGCTTATACGCAATTAATCATTCTACAAACTTTCAATAAAGGAAATTATTTCTTTCTTTCTATTCAAAATAGCAGGGTTTAAATTATTATCAACTGTACTTAGAATCAACAACGAATAATGAAGGATGTATGGGAAAAAACTTATTGATTTGTTCATTCGATTAATTTTATCTAGAACAAACTCTCTTGAAGTTTCATAAAACATTTGTCCAAAATGGTCGTATTTTGAGTAATACAAATACGCCTCATAAACTTTCGCATCATAGTTAAATTTCCCTTGCTTTATCTTTTTGTATAAATCTTCAGTTTTTTCAGGTCTTTCTAATTTAATTTTCGGGGGCTTCCCTGTATTTTCATAAGGATAAAAAAAATCTGGATTCCGATTAATAATATTTAAATACATTATATCTAACTCTTGGCTAGAGCTATCTGAATATAATAAGGCTATGTTGTTAACTGTGTGTCTCATGCTATCTGCCAGCCATTTCGAACAATAGTTATATAAATCTTTAGTCTCATTGCCTGTTGGATTGCTTGTAAGCCATGGCTCAATAGCATTTAACAAAATCATATAGTCAAGCAACACCGATCTGATAATAATACCACAAGAATATTCTAGCCTACTATTTTCATAAATATCTTTTGTTAAAGCTTTTAAACTATGAGATGAGAAATTCAATCTATCTAACATTGACAAACTGAAAAACATGATATTGCTTCTTTGGCTACCATGATAATATTTAGTAATAGAATCACATTGCTCAATAGTGAAGTCAAGTATTCTTTGAGTCTTTTCCATATTATATTTGTTTGTTCATTAATCTTCCTCCAGTACAAGTGTGCGACGCAACCACAGCTCAATATTGTTCCTAAAGCTAAGTACAAAATCCACTTGTTTTAAAAGATTGGCTCACTCAAATTAAGTGAACCAATCTTATCTGTTTCTATCCATCCAATCCGTGTCATCAGTGTTCCATTTAATGTACCATCCTGTCAGCACATTGGCTGCTTGCAAAAGCATGTGGTTTAGCCTTAAAAGCAAAACCCATTCCCATGATATAGCCCATTGCATCTTTCAAAGCATCGTTGCTTTTAAAGTTGGGATTGGTATTAATGTCTGCATGCACTTCCATGTGTACATTAAAAGCAATGAACAAAGGGCATAGCTTGTAAGCAATATCAATGCTCATAGCAACTTCTTCCAGCATCCTTTGCTTTACTGGCATTTTGCGTTTCGTATTTTGGTTATGGATATACATAAATGCACCCTTCCCTTTTCTTACAAATACAATTACCGTTGCAAAGTCTGTTGCCCTGCCCTTTACCTGACTATCGGTACCAATACAAACTTTAATAGTATTACCTGCTTCATGTTCTTTTATCAAAGCCTGCCTTACTTCATCTTCAATGCCCTGTTTAATTGGTGACCCATTGAACTTTCTCCATTGTTGCTGTTGCATGGTTTTTGTTTTTTAAACCTCCATGCAACAGCATGGAGATTAGTTTTCAATCAGTTCTTCCATTCTTCTAAATCCAATTACGTTTATCTGTTTTGGTTCATAATGATTATCGCCAGGGTTGGTTATTTCAGCCAATGTCATCGGCTTATTAATTTCCTATTGCAATCCTAAATGTTCACTCAATGCCCTTGCTTTACTTACATGCAGTTTACCAAATTCATACTTTGCTATCAGTCTTCCTTTACGCAACAATGCACTATCCACAAAGCTCAGCTCACTGTTAAATGTGCAAATGATTTGTACATTCAAGCAATCACTCAATAAACCATCGCTGATGTTCAGTAAATTACTCACACTGCTTTGGCTGCTGTAACGTCTGTCCATTATAATGTTCTCAGCATCTTCAATCACCAACACAGAATTCGGATTATCAATCAATAAATCCATAAACTCTGGATTCATCAAATTACTTGCCACCGCAGGCGATACAAACATTACTTTCTTTTTCATGCTGCCAATAAGATAACGTAAGTAGGTTGTTTTTCCTGTACCAGGTAATCCGTGTAATAAAACAATCCCTTTATCATTCTCTTTATTCAGCCTTTCTTTAATCGTTGCATCAACTGCTGCAAAGTCATCATTGTAATAAAGTTTCAGGTCAAGATCAGTTGGCTTTATAGCCAGTGTTTTTAAATCTAAACTTCCACCACTCATACTAATGATATTGATTTCATAATCTTCTTCCTTAGCTGCTGCTTTCATTGTTTTAAACTCATGCAGCATTTCATTTGCTTTGTCATAATCCTTTGTACTGAACAGTATTTCGAGCCAATCATCTCCTAGCTTTACCATCATTTTACCTTCCAGCTTAAACAGTGTTTTACTAAACTCAACTCTTTCATCCTGCCAGGAATAATAGTTGCGTTGATACACATTTTTGACTTTACCAAACTTTCCTGTTTCTATCAATTTAAAAATGGCTCCCGTATCTACATTTCCTATGTAAGCAATACAGGGAACTGTTTTAAACTCTCTTAAATAAAAGTTTTTAGCTTCTATAAAGTATTCGTCAAAAAGCCCGGTGGGTTTTTGTTTTCTCAATATTTGTTGTATTTGTTGCCACATGCTTTGCAGCCAGTTATTGCATTCAGGTATCATTGCAATTACTATACGGGCAAGCAGTATGGCTATTATTATTGTTGCCATAAAATTTAATTTTCATTATTTACATTCTCATTTCGTTGGTGTTTACATCAACTACTTCATTACAAAAACACGCATAGCATTACATTTTCTTTGTTATACAATTTATTTGCACGGGTTACAGGACTCGAACCTATACCAACAGTTTTGGAGACTGCGATGCTGCCAATTACAATCAAACCCGTTTGTTGTGGTGCCTCTGAGAATCGAACTCAGATAGTTACCTCTTCAGAGTAATGCAAATAGAACCATCTCTGCCAAAGCACCAGTTGAGTTGTGCAGAGGACTCGAACCTCTTTCCTTCGATTTGCAGTCGAATGCATAAAGCCATTTCTGCCAGCACAACAAAATATTTTGCGGAAATAGAATGATTCGAACATTCATTAAATGGTTAACAACCACCCGTTCTACCCTTGAACTATATTTCCTTTGGTTGGTCTGGAAGGACTCGAACCTTCAACCCCTGCATTAAAAGTGCAGTGCATCTAACCATTGAGCTACAAACCAGTTTTTGTTGCGACTTTCAGAATCGAACTGAAACTTTCACCTTATGAGAGTGGCGTGTTAACCATTTCACTAAGTCGCAATACGCTGAGCGACTTTCAGATTTGAACTGAATACATCCAATTTATTTTTACCTCTCAGAAAGAGAGGAAACTAGTTGTGTTGCCATTACACCAAATCGCTTTGTGATGACTGACGGACTTGAACCTTCAACCTGTACGGTATAAGCGTATTGCTCTAACCATTGAGCTAAATCATCTTCGTTGACTTGAAAAGAATCGAACTTTTACCGCTGTGTTCGTAGCACAGCATTCTACTCCATTAAACTACAAGTCAGTGTGGTATGCTCACCATTGCACCACTCAACAATGATGGCATAGGAAACAGGACTTGAAACTGCAGCCTTCCTGCTGCATAGCAGGATATCCAACCAATTGTAATGCTCCTATATTTTTATTACTGTGCATTAATCCTTGCCCTGTAACGCTTTGCTTTCTTATTCACAGTTCTTGCCTGTAAAAGATTCAACATTTTAATGGTTCTTATTTCTCCGAAATACTTAACCAATGTGCCTACTAAAAATTTGTTTGTCATTTTATGTTCCTCCTTTTGTTTATCATTCATTTTTACTCCCCTTCAGGATTTGGGCATTAAAAAACCCGGTCAGCTTTTACACTCGACCGGGTCATACCTCCTTGCTGATGCACCATCAGCGAAGCTTGTTATTACACGGTCCTATGTCCTGATAATCTATACGTTTACTAAACGACATCATACAATTATTCACATTAAATCCAATACTTCCAATAGGTCGTAACCATTGCTCAGATTGAATTTGAGTATGTTGTGTATGTTGTCTCTGTGTCATCATTTTTTATTTCGTTAAAGATTCATTTTTATGCCAATTACATAACCCAACCAAAATAATTTTCTGCTCCTCAGAAAATGGGCCAACAAAAAAGCCCCGCATTTCTGCAGGGCTTTTGTATGATTGAGTTCTGTTATTGTCTAACTTAACTTTCAGCATTACATGCCCTGCAAACTGTATAATCCATCCCAGGATTAAACCAGTTTTTTGATTCGATATGTAATGTTATTCGTTGCATGTATTTTATTTTTTGCTGATGCAAAGTTGTAAAGAAATTTTTCAATTCACCAAAATATTTTTAAAAAATATTTTTGCAACAAAGTTTTACTTCTTCTAAAACTCTTTACAGCAAAGGATTTCAGAAGATTAAAAATATTTACAACAAGCAATTTGTGAAACTGTAACCAAAAAACAATTTACAAGTAGCTTTGTTATACCTTCATTCAAAACATTGTAGATGAAAAAAATATTGCCGTTTTTACTCATTTTTAATACAGTATTAAAAGCTCAGGTTTTTAAAACCAAAGAACCATTAGTACACACTTTTTCGATTGTTGCAAGAGATGAAGCAACAGGAGAAATGAGTGTTGGTGTACAAAGTCATTGGTTTAGTGTGGGCACTGCAGTACCTTGGGCAGAAGCAGGTGTGGGTGCAGTAGCAACACAGAGTTTTGTAGATAAAAGTTATGGTCCTAAAGCATTGGCATTGTTAAAACAAGGCTATAGTGCACAACAAGCATTAGACAGTTTGACCAAGGCAGATGCTGGTCGTGACGTAAGGCAGGTTGCAATCATAGATACCAAAGGTAATATTGCTGCTCATACAGGTGCAAAATGCATCCAGTTTGCCAGTCATATAAAAGGTATCAACTTTAGTGTGCAAAGCAATATGATGTTAGGTAGCAAAGTTTGTGAAAACATGAAAAATGCTTTTGAACAAAGCACAGGAAAACCTTTGGCAGAAAGGGTTTTACTGGCTTTAGAAGCAGCTCAAAAAGCTGGTGGTGATATTCGTGGAATGCAAAGTGCTGCATTGATTACAGTACCAGGTAAACCAACTGAAAATTGGAATAATAAAACTATTGATTTAAGGGTAGACGATAATCCACTTCCACTAAAGGAATTGAGGAGATTATACACTGTTCATTTAGCTTATGAGCACATGAACAATGGCGATTTAGCTGTAGAAAAAAATAATATGGAACTTGCCATGAACGAATACAATGCTGCTATGAAATTATTTCCTAAAAACTTAGAAATGAAATACTGGACAGCCATTACACTTGCCAATAATAAACAAATTGACAAAGCTGTTAAGCTGCTTAAAACCATTTATGCAAAAGACAAAAACTGGAGAGAGCTTACAAAAAGATTACCGCCTGTAGGCTTGTTGAATGTGAGCGATAAGGAGTTAATTAAATTGGTTGAATAGGCTCAATAATGTTATGCTGTACAAGGGTGCGACGCCATTGCAGCTGAATTTTATTATACTGCTTGTTTCAAAATTATTTTAATAAAAAAGGTAGCCATTGGCTACCTTTTTTTGTTACTCTATTTTACCAAATACCACTTGGGATCTATTGGCTGATTGATTTTAAAACTGGTATTTTCTACCACTAATGCCATTGGTCCAAATTGAATACTTTGTTTTGTTGGAAAAAGGATACCATCAAAAATTTTATACTTTTCGTAGTCAATATCAATTTTTCTATCACCCATTCTCGAAGCACCACCAAATGCTTTCATCATGCCACTAACACCCATTAATTCAAATGCAACTGGAGCTGCTACTTGTAATCTTCTTACTTGTCCATTGCCTTTAGAAATAAAGAAAACCATACTTTGTCCTGTTTTTAAGGTAAGCTTTACTTTATCACATTCTGTTCCATTTATTTTATCACTGCCAACTAGTTCTGCCTTACTTCCTTTTGCTTGATAATCTACCAATTGGGCAAAATAACCTTCGCATTCTTTTTGATAAAAAATAGCGGCCAATTCCTCAGCTGTGAATTTGGTTAAACTTGCTTCCATACTACCCATTGGACTGTTTATGGCTGGTGTAAAAGAATAACCAGCTGTATCGGTAACAACTGTAAAACTTTCTTCAGTACCCATTGGGCTGCTGCTTTGAATTCTAAATAATTTATTCTTCTCTTTAATATTGGTAATGTTTATTGTCATGCCCATTTGTTCTAAATTCAATGAGCTTTGCACTTGAATACTGTTAATGGATGACAATTTATCTTTACCGCCATTCGACTCAATAAATTTATTGATTACTTCTTCTACAGTTTGTGCTTTTATAGCAGCAATACTTAAAAAAGAAAAAACAAGGAGTAGTAATTTTTTCATTCTATTTTTATATTTAGTTATTCAAATTTAATAGAGTGCCTGCACTCAAAAATTTATATCATTCAATTTTAATAAAAAATTATGTCAGATAATACACTTACAGTACAAGGAAACATTGTTGATATTGTTCACCAACAAATATTTGCAGGAGAAGTTGTGGTAAAAGATGGAAAAATTTTAAACATAACACCAATACCTTCTCTTCAATTTGAGAATTATATTTTACCAGGTTTTATAGATAGTCATGTGCATGTTGAAAGTAGTATGCTGGTGCCTAGTGAATTTGCACGTTTAGCAGTAGTGCATGGAACAGTAGCAACCATTAGCGATCCACATGAAATAGCCAATGTGTGTGGAATGGAAGGTGTAGAGTTTATGATTGAAAATGGTAAGAAAGTAAACTTCAAATTCAATTTTGGAGCACCAAGCTGTGTACCTGCAACAATTTTTGAAACTGCTGGTGCTGCATTAAATAGTGATGACGTAAAGCAGTTGTTGGAAAAAGACGAAATTATTTATTTAAGTGAAATGATGAATTTTCCGGGAGTTTTATTTAAAGATGCAGAAGTAATGAAAAAACTGGCTGCCGCTTGGGCTTTGGGCAAACCAGTTGATGGGCATGCACCAGGTTTAAGAGGGGAGAAAGCCAAACAATATATAGAAGCTGGTTTGGGTGAAGGAAAAATTGGCATTAGTACCGATCATGAATGTTTTACCAAAGAAGAAGCATTGGATAAGTTGAAGCACGGAATGAAAATTATTATTCGTGAGGGTAGTGCCGCAAAAAATTTTGAAGCATTAATTGATTTGCTAAATGATTATGCTGATATGATGATGTTTTGTAGTGATGATAAACATCCTGATAGTTTAGCTGTTGGTCATATCAATCAGTTATGTGCAAGAGCAGTTGCTAAAGGCATTGATGTATTTAAAGTATTAAAAGCAGCTTGTTTAAACCCTGTAGTGCATTATAAAATGAAGGTTGGTTTATTACAGGTTGGCGATGCAGCTGATTTTATTGTGGCAAAAGATTTAAAAGAGTTTAATATTTTGCAAACATATATTAACGGAAAACTTGTTGCTGAAAAAGGAAAGTCATTTATAGAATCAGTATCAGTTAAACCAATTAATCAGTTTGATTGCAGTGCTATAAAACAAGAGCAATTAAATATTACTGTGCAGGATTATTTGAATGTTGATGGAAAGATTCCTGTTATTGAAGCCTTAGATGGCCAATTAATTACTAATAGGCTTATGTTGCCAGCAACAGTTGCTAATGGTAATTTAGTAAGTAATACAGAAAAGGATATATTAAAAATGGTGGTGGTGAATCGTTACCACAATGCTCCAATAGCCAAATGTTTTATTAAAAATTTTGGATTGAAACATGGAGCCATGGCTTCTTCAGTTGCACATGATAGTCATAATATTGTTGCTGTTGGTGTAGATGATGAAAGCTTGGCTAAAGCTATTAATTTGGTGATTAAAGAAAAAGGTGGAGTAAGTGCTGTTAGTAAATCTAAAGAAATGGTGTTAGGTTTACCAGTAGCAGGTTTAATGAGTGCCGATGATGGCTATAAAGTTGCCGATGCATATACTGCAATTGATGTTATGACGAAAGATGATTTGGGCAGTACCTTAAAAGCACCATTTATGACTTTAAGTTTTATGGCTTTATTGGTAATACCTTATTTGAAGCTGAGTGATAAAGGTTTATTTGATGGTGAAAAATTTGAGTTTGTGCACAAATGAGTTAATTCATATATTCATACTATAAAACTTCAGTCTATGAAATTCTCCCTGCTTAAATCAGAAATAAGAATAACATTGATTGTTTTTATAGCTGGTGTTTGCTGGATTGTTTTCTCCGATAAAATATTATATCAATTAGCAGGTAGTGATTTAAGTAAGGATTTTCATTATGTAGAAATTACAAAAGGGATACTCTTTGTTACATTAATGAGTATTGGCGTTTTGTTGTTACTTAGAAAACATGATAAAAGTTCAAAAGAAAGTTTAAACAGGTATATGGGATTATTTCAAGATAACCCCAATGCCATGTGGATTTATGATGCAACTACTTTTCAATTTTTGGCTGTAAATGATGCCGCAATTGATAAATATGGCTACGCAAGAGAAGAGTTTTTATCATTGACTGTTGCCGATATTTCTATCGATGATAAAGAAGATAAGCATATTGTAAATAATGCCAGCGAAAGCAAAATATTTTTCGATTCAGGGATTTGGAAAATTAAAAAAAGAGATACAACTACTTTATATGTTCGCCAACTAAGCCATAGTTTAATTTACAATAAGCGTAAATGTAATCTTACACTTACCGAAGATTTAACTAATGTAATTACTCAAGGTAAAAAGTTGAGAAATATTGCATTTAAAAACTCTCACGAATTAAGAAGACCTGTAGCAAATATTCTTGGTTTAATTAGTATTTTAGAAATGGAAACATTGAGCAGCGAAAACAAACGAATTATTGAATTCATTGAAAGCTCTATACAAGAGTTGGATGAAACAATAAAAAGTATAGCAGCAGAATCTGTTGCTGAAAAAAGTTAACTTACTGCTTCACATTTCCACTAGCTTTTAGCACTTGTATGGCAACACTATCAGTTCCTTTTGGAGTAAAATATTTGGTTTTAAATTTCACTTTTTCTCCCGGTGGTATGGTTTCATAAATGGTTTCAATGCCTTCGTCTAACTTAACACCTGTTTTGCTGTAAAAACTCAATTTAAGTTCAACATCTTTATAGGTACAAACAGTTGCTTTGTTGGTTAAATGTCCAATAACTACTGTTTGTCCAATTAAATTTTTTCTATCTCGGTTATCGACACTTAAAAAACGAGCAGGATTGTTTTTTTCTTTATCGCCTAAACTTTCTTTATTCTCTTCGTATGTTTTTTCGTTAAACTTTTTTTCTTTCTTTTCTTCCTTACAAGAAAAGAAAAGCACACATAATAGTAAAGCAGTAAATACTTGTTTCATTATTGCAGGTTTAGAACTCTAAGAAACAAAAATATTTCGAAGTAAGTTGTTAATTATTTTATTCTAAGTTTTTACTAATAAAGCCCACAAATTGTAAAGTCTTTGTGGGCTTTGTATCCTTTGTTTCTTCGTGTGAAATACTATCTCAGGTTAGCAATCTTTTTATCTTTTGGATATTTAACACTGTAACTGAATCGGTACTTTTTTTGTTCACCGGGTTGTAATGTAATTTTCCAATTAATAAAGCCCAATTCTTCATTTACTTCTGCATCGCCTTTGTCTTCTAATGTTACTTCTATTTCTTTTGTTTTACTGAGTGGATGTTGATCTTTCAGTATCATATTCACTGCTTCTTTTTTATTATTCTTCACCGTAATTTCATAGGTAAAAGTTTCTACTTTATTGCTGCCAATAAATTTGGTTTTGCTTTGTTCCTTCATTAATAAGCGTTTCATAGCAACACGTTTATCACGGCCTAAAGAAAGATTCAACGTATCCATAGTTGTATTAGGATCAACAAACGATTTACCTAAGTACACATTATCCATAATAATATTGGCACTACCAGGCAATAAATCCAGTGTTTCCCAATCGCTGATTTCAGCTATTAAGAAAGCATCTTTATCTAATTTAGGAATACCATAATGTTTGTACGAAGCATTGATTGACTCTTCTTTTATTGCAACGCTATACCCTGTTCCATCACTAGGAATATCATAAGGTAAATCAATTTCAAAGCTGGCAAATAAGCGACTTTCGTTCATGGTTGTATAACTGCTGATATCGCTTGCAGTAATACTTTTAGCTGCATCGGCATATTCCTTTTTCT
>CALRLF020000009.1:0-82865 GCA_943368475.1 Allobosea thiooxidans | reverse complement strand
CATTTGGCAACCTGTTCATTTCTGTTGAAATTGCAAACAAACAATCAACCTTATTAAATGCCACAACAGCGTATTATTGGAGTTATGGGTGCCATGCCGGAAGAAATAAATTCCATTGTTCATTTACTTAACAATACAACTAGCACAGTTATTGGACAACGGACTTATTATTCGGGTTTTATAACTGGTATTGCAACTGTTGTTGTTTTTTCACGTTGGGGTAAGGTGGCTGCTGCAACTACTGTTTCTACATTAATCAACCATTTTAATGTTACTGACATAATATTTACTGGTGTTGCTGGCGGCATTGCCAACAATATTTGTATAGGTGATATTGTGCTTGGCAAAAGATTAATTCAGCATGATATGGATGCTAGACCATTGATGCAACAATTTGAAATTCCACTACTGAGTAAAACCTTTTTTGATAGTGATGAAACGCTACATTCAATTGCAAAAACATCGATTGAAATAATATTACAAAAAGAGTTGTTACAACAAATAATTGGAAAAAATGAGTTATTGAAATTCGACATTACCAATTCGAAGTTGTTTGTTGGCGATATTGCTAGTGGCGACCAATTTTTTGCTACACATGCCCCAAAAGAAAAAGTACAACAACTTTTACCAACCGTATTATGTGTTGAAATGGAAGGTGCAGCTGTTGCACAAGTTTGTTATGAACATGCAATTCCTTTTGTAATTATTAGAACCATTTCGGATGTAGCCAATGAACAATCGCCTATTGATTTCCCTTTGTTTATACAAACTATTGCCAGCAAATATGCTGCTGAAATTATACAACACATATATAAACAATTGGTGTAAAATTATAGCTTAAGATTACCCCCTGAATTTTCTTTACACAACTTTAATTTCAAATATTTTGATTGAAATAATTTACGAAGACGCTGATTTAGTAGTTATCAATAAGCCATCTGGCATAGCATCTCAGCCTGATACTAAAAATACTGCTAATGAACTAACAGCTAAAGGATGGATACCTGCACATCGTTTAGATCAACGAGTAAGTGGATTATTATTGTTGGCAAAAAATAAACAATCTTTAGCATTACTGAATGATGCTTTTGCCCAACACAAGATAAAAAAATTGTACAGAGCAATTGTTGCAAATAAACCCAATGTGGAGAGTACTCAATTAATACATTGGTTATTAAAAGATGGTACTCATAACAAATCAAAAGCTTTTACAAAAGAAGTTGCCCATAGTAAAAAAGCACAACTGAATTATGTATTGGTACAATCTTCTCTAAAATATCATTTGTTGAATATTGAATTGCTTACCGGCAGGTTTCATCAAATAAGGGCACAACTAACAGCCATTGGTAGCCCTATTGTTGGCGATGTAAAATATGGTTATAAACGTTCTACACCCGATGGTAGTATTTTTTTACAATCGTATTGTTTGGAGTTTGCACATCCAACTTCTAAAGAATTACTTTCTTTTGAATTACCAATGCCAGAGCTATGGAAAAAGTATGGATTTTAATACACACTGACGCAAGTTAATATACAGGTTAAATAGAGTATTTGTACCCAACACCTCTTACACTATGAAAGTATTTTGGGTTACGACTATCTTCCTCAAAATATTTACGAAAGTTGAGAATAAAATTATCGATGGTCCTTGTAGTTGGATAAACATTGTAACCCCAAACAACTTGTAAAATTTTTTCTCGGGTTACTACTTCATTTTTATTCTCGAACAATAATTTTAAAAGTTGTGCTTCTTTTTTACTGAGTTCAACTTTTTTGCCATCATAAGTAATTGCATCCTGGGCTTTAAAATCTACCAAATTATTACCAAAACTATAGGTATCGCCAATGCTTTCTTTTTCGTTTAGTTTCTTGTTTTTATTAATCAGTTTTTCTACTCTTAATAATAGTTCTTCTAAATTGAAAGGTTTGGTTAAATAATCATCTGCTCCTTTTTTTAAGCCTAAAACTCTATCGGCACTGGCATTTTTTGCACTTAACATTAAAATAGGAACATCATTGTTATTAATTCTTACAGTTTCAGCAACAGTAATTCCATCTACTTCTGGTAGCATAACATCAAGAATAATCAAGTCAAAATATTCATTGGCAATGGCTTTTAAAGCTTCTGTACCATCGTATGCACTGGTAACTGTGTAGCCTTCCATTTCAAGGTTTAGCTTAAGTGGTTCGTGAAGATTTTCTTCATCTTCCACCAATAAAATATTTGCTTTATTATCGCTCATGTTGTAGTGTAAATGTAACTGTAAAAATACTGCCCTGTGGTAAATTATCTGTCACAGTAATGTAGCCATTGTGGTCTTCAACAATTTTTTTACATAAGTACAAGCCCAGTCCTGTTCCTTTTGCTGAACGTGTATTTTCATTTCCAGATCTATAAAACTTATCGAAAATTCTTTTCTTTTCCTCATTGCTAATACCAAAGCCCTCATCAGTAACTTTTAGTATCGCTTTATTATTTTGTTGGTGTAATGAAATATTTATGGGTGCTGTTTTAGGGGCATATTTAATGGCATTTTCAATAAGATTATTCACCAGCATTTGTATTAGTAAATGCTCTCCTGTTATATACAATCTTTCATCAACTGAAGCAGTTATTTTACCATTTGGAAAACGATTGGTAAAACTTTCTACACAACCTTCAATTAAATCACTCAGGTTAATTTCTTGTTTACTGCTATTATAGGCTCCACCATCTAGTTGGGCTGCCAATAAAATATTATTGCATAAGCTATTTAATCGATTGGCTTCTTGTAAAGTGTTGCTAATTAATTTTTGCTGCTTATCTTCTTGCAGCTTTCTTTTTTGTAAGGTTTCTAAGTTAAGTTGTGTAATGGCAATGGGTGTTTTCAGTTCGTGTGTAACTGCCATCATAAAATTTTGCTGCTGGGTAGATAGCTTTATTTGTTTACGCGTTGCCCTGTAAATAAATACTGCACCTATTAAAATAAGTGCCAAGAAAGTAGAGCCCTCGCCAATATACTGTGCTGTTTTACGCTTTTGGGCGTTGTTTATTTTTTCGACCTTAACAATGTATTGAGGGTCATCTTTATTAATGTCTGCCAATCTAAACGCAGCCATGTCGGCATTTTGATTATTCAAAGCCACAAACCACCAAACCAATGCTGCTATCATGTACAAGAGCAATACCCAGTACACTACTGTGATAAAAACAAATCTCCTTTTTACAGAAGTTATCATGGTTTAACTTTTTCTATTCGAATACCAGCATTTAAAATATAGGGTAATGGGTCTTCTCTCATGGCTTGTTGCAAGGTAAAAGTATAGTTGCCTTTTTTTAGTGGAATAGGCACTGCATTTACTTTAATTCTGTGTTCTATAATATCACTCATAGCAACACCCAACCATTTGGTGTTATCTGATAAGGTAAAATCTCTTTTTACATGAATGCTAGAATCAGCAGACTGCATAGTAATATCTAACCAAATATTTTTATACTTGTAAGCATCTTCATGACGCAATACGAGGAACAGGTTGTATTTGGCTGTTGTATCTTTTATTTCAAATGTACAAGTGGGTTTATCGTTTGCAGCCCACTCGTGTTTGGTAAAAGCTTTTGTTTTTTCAAAAACATCCAATGTTGTGCAAGATGCAAAAGCAAATGCAATAAAAAGAATAGAAAAAAAACGTTTCACAAAATTAAATTTAACGAATGAATTATAGATTATTGAATTAGGTAAGTTTATAAAACATTCAACACTTGTTCTTTCATTTTTTCTAATTCGTCTTTCATAATTACCACACACTTTTGAATATCAGCATTATTGGCTTTACTCCCTGTAGTATTAATTTCACGACCAAATTCCTGCAAAATAAAGGACAATTTTTTCCCTTTGCTTTTGCCCTTCTCTTCTAACATTGAACGGAAATAATCGCAATGATTTTTTAGGCGAACCTGCTCTTCACTAATGTCAATTTTTTCGATATAATAAATCAACTCTTGTTCTAAACGGTTGGGGTCGTAATTTTCTTTGCCTACATGTTCGGTTAATACTTTTTGTAAACCTTCTCTTATTTTATCTCTACGCAAAGGAGCCAATTCTTTAATAATAGCTTGTTGTTCTTCAATACTTGCCAAACGTTGCAACATATCTGCTTCTGAACTTTTGCCTTCATCTTTTCTATGTTCATTTAAATCGTAAATGGCACTTTCTAATAATTTAGAAAACTCTTTCCATTCGTTTTCTTTCAGCATTTCAGTAGAGTTTACCACCACTTCTGGTAAACGTAATACAGCAGATAATAGTTGATCTACATCGGCATTTAATTCTTTAGCAATTTCTGCAACACTTGTATAATAAGCTTTCAGTAAATCAGTATTAATAGTTACCGGTTTACTTGCACCATTTTGTTTAATATTAATGATACATTCTACACTACCTCTTTCTAAACCTTCATTTAGTTGATTTCTTACTTCAAATTCATAGGGCTTTAGTAAGGCTGGCAAAAACAAACGCAAATCGAACTGTTTACCGTTTAAAGATTTCAATTCAATTAAAAAAGTCTTATCGCCAATGGTTTGTTCTGCACGGCCATAGCCTGTCATCGAATACAACATAATGAATAGTAAATGGTGGTTGGTAAATTGCAAGTAAGCAATTTCAATAAATTTATTGGCGGTAAAAGTAACCTAAAAACATGAAGTATGAATAAAACAAAACCCCACCAAAAATGGTGGGGTTTATAAAAGAACCCTTCAATTATTAAAACAAAAAAGTTAGAGTTTCGTTACTTTAAACTTAGCAGTTGCAAAGTTTACATCGAACTTATAATTACCATTAACTGTTGGACCAGGGAAATTATCAGGCAAATTATAGCCGAATGAACCACCTGCATTTAAACCAGCTAATGACTTGTTAGCAACAGAATACTTATTACTCCAGTCTCCATTTACAGGTAATATTAGGTATTCTTTAGCCCCTACTACATTATTAAGAGTCAGGGTAAACTCAACTGAATTTAATCTTGTAAATTGTTGGCTTGGTGTAGGCACTGGATTGTTCCAACCACCTGGTGTAGCATCGCCTACCATAAATAAATTGTTTGGCAAAGTTGGCCCAGTGTAAGGAACGCAAGTGAAACGTCCTTGTTGAAAATCTAATGTAATTAAGTACCAACCAGAAGTTGCAGGACCAGGAAAATTGTCATTTAAATTATATCCAAAAGTACCACCTGCACTTAAACCAGCAACAGTATTGTTTGCAACGGAAAACTTATTAGTCCAATCACCATTTACAGGCAATGCTAAGTATTGTTTACCACCAACTATATTGAATACACCAGCCCAAGTGGTTTCATCTAATCTTGCTAGCTCTTGTGATGGTGTTGGCACTGGATTGTTCCAACCACCTTGAGTAGCATCACCTACTAAAAATAGTTTTCCAGAAGTTGGCAAAGCTACTTTTGGAGGAACTTTATAAGGAGTCATTCTAACCTTAAGTGTATTTGAAGTTAAACGCTCATTGTTGTTACCATAAGAGCTAGTAACTCTTACATCTACATCATAAGCTACATTAAACTGAAAGCCAAAACCCAAAAGAATAGTATTAATATCCTTATTTATAAAAGCTCTATTTAATGAACCTGTAATGGTGTAAGCAACTGCTTTAGAAAAATTACGACCAGTAGAATCGATTTCTAAAACAAATTTTTGCTTAGCAGAATCTGTTGCATATTTTGGATTAGTCCAAGAGAAAGTAATTCCCGTTGCCATTGAATCGGCTGGTAATGGAGCCAATGTAGATACAGATGCTGTTATCACAGGTGATGTACCTGTGGTTTCACCATACATAGCCAATGAATCAGCTTTGGTACATGCAGTAAGTATAGCACCTGTTGCAAGTATGGCAATTAATATTTTTGATAAAAATTTCATTTGTTTATTTTTTGATGGTTTCAAAATTGATTGAAGTAATTACAATTTAGTAAGGGTGAATTTACCACGTTGAAAATCGACTACAATTTTATAGTTGCCGCTTGCTGCAGGTGCTAGTAAATCGCCTCCTCCTATTCTAAAATCATCTCCATCTGGTATATTGGTATTGTTGGCACCCATACCACCATATTTTGTACCCCAATCTCCATTTAAAGGCAATAGTAAATAAGAATTACCACCAGTAATAGCTAAACTGTTTATTTGAAATAAAGTACTAGAAACTTTGGTAAACTGCTGTGTGGGAACAGGCACTGGATTGTTCCAACCACCAGGTGTAGCATTACCAACAATATATAAATTACCAGTTGTTGGTGGATCTACTTTTGGAGGAATTGCATATGGAGTTACAGTAAATCTCATCACATTAGAAACCAATGTAGCTGAATTGTTTACCAAATTTGCAATTAAACGTATCTGCAAATAATGTGGTACACTAGGTGTTAAAACCAATTGATTTAATAAATAATCGTTTAATTGACCTTGTGTGATAGCTACACTCAAATCTTTACTTACAGCAATGGTTTGTTTGCCAGAGTAAGTAAAATTTGGGTTCAATGTACCAGCTGCATTTGTTGTATCTATTTCCAATTTATAAAACACATCTTGAGAACTAAGTCCAGTTGTGAATTTATAATTTGGATTAGTCCAAGAAAATTTAATTGCCTCTTCATCTTTGTTTACAAAAGATAATGGAATAGTAGCTGTTTTATTGGCAGAAAGTACAGGTGCTGTACCTCCTTCAAAATAAATTTTGTTTTCTTCTTTCTTACAGCCAACCAATGCTATTAGAAGCATGGTTATTGAAAGGAAAAATTTTGTTATTTGTTTCATAATTGAATGATTTATGATTTGATAAATTAATAACCAGGATTTTGTTCTAGGTTAGGGTTTGATGTTCTGTTGGCAGCAGGAATAGGGAACAAATTATATTTACTATCTACTGCAGTACCAGAAGCTACACCACCTTTCCAAGGCCACAAATAAGTACCAGTAGTTAATAATCCATAACGAATTAAATCGGTACGGCGATGACCTTCCCAATACAATTCACGACCTCTTTCATTTAATACATTTTGTAAGGTTAAATCAGCACCTAAGAATGGAGCAGCACCAGCTCTTGCTCTAATTAAATTCAATTGAGTTAATGCTGTTGTATTATCGCCACCTGTACCACCACGTAATACAGCTTCAGCATAAATTAAGTACATTTCAGCTAAACGGAAAACTGGAAAATCTACGTCAGCAAAAGTTCTTGTAGGATCAGCTGTTGCACCATTATCACTTCTTACGTTTCTCCATTTGCTAATATGAATACCATTGTCAAAACTTCCAATATCAGTAATTACAGCTTGTGCAGCAGTTGCTGGATATTTAGAAGTAGATAAACCTGCACCTCTTTTATCTCCAGTAGTTGCACTGGTATCTACTTTACCTGAACCATCTTTAGGGAATAAATCATACAACGCTTTGGTAGCTCTATAACCATACCATCCACCACCAACACCATATTCATTAAAATCATCGCCGCATGCAGCGTGTACAAAGAAGGTTGTATTACCGTAAGCTTGTGTTTTAGCACCATCGCAAGTAACAGCAAACATAAATTCGTCTTTTTGTTTGTCGTTATCAGCCATAAATAATGTACGATAGTTTGGACGTAAAGTGTAACCACCAGCAATTACTTTTTTAGCGTAGGTGATAGCATCAGTGAATTTAGGAGTACCTGTATAAACATTGGCGTTTAGGTACATACGAGCCAATAAAGCCCAAGCAGCACCTTGATCTACACGACCATATTCAATTGTTTTTACAGGAGCTAAATCGGCATCAATTCCTTTTAATTCGCTTTCTATATAGGCAAATAAATCGGCTCTTTTAATTTGGCGTGGTAATGTTGCACCAACACCATCATCTTCTGTTATAAAAGTTGAGTTACCAAACAAATCCATCATTACCCAATAATTGTAGGCACGTAAGAAACGGGCTTCGGCTCTTGATTTTTTAATATCAGACGCTTCTGTACCAGTTATGCCACGTTCTGCTAATTTAACATCGGTAGCTTCTCTTAAATACTCATTAATTAATGTGATGTTGTAAATAGGACGAGCATAAATACCCAATAAGAATGGGTCGCCACTTGTCCATTTCATATCATGAAAATCTTTTATTGTTTGGTCGTTCCAAGCAACAACAGCTTCATCGGTAGGTAATTCTTGACAGTTGAAAAACATACGAATAAAAGCTACTTGAGAACCTTCGTCTAAGCCACCACTAATATCTGGTGCACCAGCAGGGCCAGAGTTACCAGTAATAGCCAATGTTCCATAAATTTTAGCCAATACCGATTTGTAACCAGTAGCTGTTGCATAAGCTTTTTCCGGCGTTAAATCGTTTTGCGGAAACAAGTCCAGCTTTTTGGCACATGACGCTACTGTTAAAGCAGCAATACATGCAACGGTTAATTTTTTAATACTATTTTTCATACAAAAAGTTATTTAATTAATTAGAAATCGAAATTGAAACCTAAAGAGAAAATACGTGGACGAGGATAAATAGTATTATCTACACCAGTATCGCTTGAGTTTTCTGGATCTAATCCTTTGTACTTCGTAATTACAAATACGTTTTGAACGCTTGCTGCAATTCGTAAGTTGGCTTTTTTGTTAAATACTTTACCAGCATTGTAGCCAATGTTTATATTATCTAATCTAAAGAATGATGCATTCTCGATGTAGTAATCAGATAAATATTGATTGTTTACAAATCCAGTATTCAAGTAGTCGCTAGAAGCATTACCAATAAAGTTGATTGGATTTTTAATTGATCTTAATACACCATTACTTGAGTTATAGTTGTTGTATAAATAATTGTCGATTGAAGCATGACCAGTAATGCCTACTGTCCACTTATCGATAGCTACTTGCGTATTAAGGCCCAACAAAACAGTTGGTGCTGGTTTTGCATAGAAGTAACGATCTTCTGGAGTAATTTGACCATCTCTGTTTAAATCTTCATATAAACCTTCAATTGGTCGGCCAGAAGTTTTATCATATACTTGTTTGTATACAGTATAAACATAAGGAGCGTAACCAACGGCAAACTTGCCAATGTTATTACCTGTACCACCACTGATACCACTTCTATCAATTCCTTTAAAATTAGGATCTTGATTTTTTAACAAATTAGTGACTTTAGACTTGTTATATGTAACGTTGAAACCAAAATCCCAAGTAAGTTTATTGGTTTTAATTGGAGTTGTATTAATTGTAAATTCAACACCATTATTTTCCACATTACCCACGTTGGTAACCAACAAGATATCGAAGTTGGCTCCTGGAGCAACCGGTACTTCACTCAACAAATCTTTGGTTTTTTTATTGTATATCTCAATACTACCAGAGATTCTGTTTTTAAATAAAGAGAAATCTAAACCTACGTTAGTTGTTGTTGTAGTTTCCCATTTTAAATTAGGGTCATACCTTGATGGACGTAAAAAACTGTAATACGTATTACCAAATTGATATTGTGCAGAGTTATTACTTTGAGAGTATCTTGGTAAATAACCATAATAATCGATACCATCTTGTTGGCCAGTTACACCCCAACCAATACGTAATTTTAGTTCGTTAACTGTTGTACTTCCTTTAAAGAAATCTTCATTCATTTTCCAAGCACTAGCAACTGCAGGGAAATAACCTACACGATTATCTGCTGAAAATCTAGAACTTGCATCTCTGCGAACAGAGGCAGTTAATAAATACTTGTTGTTTAAGGTAAAATTTAACCTAGCAAAATAAGATTCTAAACGATACTCTGGTCTATCTGTTTTGAAAACAGGTTCACTACCAGCAATGGTATCTTTTTTAGCAGGGTTGTTTGCGTCAGCAATTGCTCTGTAACTAAAAGAAGGATAGTTGGTTACTTTGGTTAAGAAAGTTTGGTAACTGTGACCAACCAATACATCGAACTTACTATTAATGCTTTTTAAATCTTTTGCATAGAACAAAGAAATATCCGTAAGGTTATTTACTTTTTGTTGCTCGTAATATGTTTTACGACCACCAGTTCTGTAATTGGTTGCAGAAAGAGAATCGATATTATCGTTTCCGCTACCACTATTGTTATCAGTACCAACGTTTACTAAAACATGTAAATCGGGCAAGAAATGTAATTTATAATCTAACTGAACATTACCAATAAAACGGTTAACTGTAGATGTATTGTCACGTAAGTTTAATAAACCCATTGGATTGCGTGTAGCTAAATCAATTGGATTACCATCTACTTGTAACCACTCATAATAACCACCAAACTTATTAGAAGCTTTAACTGGTTGAGTTGGATCGAAATTAGCTGCAGAACCAACTGCACCACCATTGGCAAATACATTTTTAGTAGTGGTTGCTTTTAGATTAAAGTTTACTGATAAATGGTCGTTAAAGAACTTCGGAGATAAGTTTAAGGCAGAAGAAAAACGACTAAAATTGTCGGTTTTTAAAATACCATTTTGGTTTAAATAACCTAATGAAATACGGAATGGTACATCTTTATTATTGCCCATTTTCAAACTACCCGAAGCACTGATATTATTATCACTTGCAAATGCAGCTTGAAAAATTTCATCTTGCCAATTGGTGTTTGCAGTACCCAATAAATTTTTATAGGTATTACTTCCAGTTGCAACCGCATCAGCATTAATAATGCTTCTAATTTGATCGCCAGTTAAAACATCTACTTTTTTGCCAATAACACCAACAGATGCTTGCGTATTAAAGTTGAATTTTACTTTTCCTTTAACACCTTTTTTAGTAGTAATTATTAACACTCCATTAGAGGCTCTAGAACCATACAATGCAGTAGCAGAAGCATCTTTTAAAACGCTCATACTCTCAATATCGTTAGGGTTAATCGTATTTAATAAATTAGCACTACCTGCAACGCCATTTCCTTCTACAGGTACTCCATCTATAACAATTAATGGATCGTTGCTTGCATTTAAGGACGCACCACCACGAATACGAATTCTACTTCCACCACCTGCACTACCACCACCACTGGTTACTTGCAAACCAGCTACTTTACCTTGTAACAATTGCTCAGGAGAAGCAATATTACCTTTTTGAAAGTCTTTAGCAGATACTGATGTAACAGCACCAGTTAAATCGCCTTTTTTACGTGTACCATAAGCAACAACCACCACCTCATTTAAATTAGAGTTGGTCGATTGTAAACTTACATTTACTGTTTCCCCAGATATGGCAACTTCTTTATCAGCAAAACCGCTGTAAGAAACAACCAATGTTGTTGTTGCTGCAGGAACTTTCATTTTAAATACACCATCATTTCCGGTTTGAGAAACAATGTTTGTACCTTTTGCTTTTACAGTTGCACCTGGCAAGGCACTTCCGTCTTTAACATCTGTTACCTTTCCGGTAACCAATTTGTCTTGTGCAATGGCTGGTAAGCTAAATGCCACCATGAAAACCATTAATGCGACAAGCATTCGTTTCAGATTCATAATTGAAGGTTTACTGGTTTATAAGAAAATGTTTAATTATTTTATATCAATAACTGACATTGTTATACAATCGTTTTATGGCATGTGGAGCAGGTGTTTATAATGACAATATTTGATGTGATTTTGATGCACCAATTATTGACTAATTACAAATTTCTCTACCTTTCTTTTCCCATTAATACTTGTTTGCAACAGGTACATTCCACCAGCCAGTTTAGCAACATTAAAACCATTGCTACTCATAGCTAATTGATGTTTGCCCCTTGTTTTAAAACCACTATATAAATCGGCTATTTTTTTTCCATTCATATCGGTTACTGCAACTTCAACCTTACCACTCTCCTCAATTTCATATTCAATAAGTGTAGCTGTATTTGCAGGGTTTGGATACAACTTCAACTTCATATTACTTAAGTTGGAGTTGATATTAAGAATTGGTGTAACCACTGTTCCACTCACATTTCTGTCAGTATATACATAGTATTCTCCTGGCTGTAGTAATAAACTTTGTGAAGTACCCGTTGCAGTAAAAGGTGCACCAGTAAAATAGTTATACCAAGTACCTGCTGTAGGAAACGTAACTGCACCTGTTTGTGCCTGAATATCGAAATTGCCCATTACGAAAACCCTTAATGCTGGCTCGTTTAAGGTTAACCATTTAAAGCCACTACTTAAATTCCAGGTTATATTATTTGTAGTAAATGTTGATGTATAAGCTGGTGTAATTTTTAACCTGAGTAATGCCGAATAAACGTCGTACAATGATTTACGATTGGGGTTGTTGTAATAATCCCAACGAATTGGTTTAGGGCTTAAACGGCAATTGTTATCTACAGTTAAGTTTTCGCAAGTGTTAATACTAAAATCATATCCAGTTTCTCCGAACTGCCACAACATTTTAGGGCCAGGAATCATTGTCCAAAAAGCTGCTGCAGCTTCGTTACGCTTTAATGCAGTATTTAAATCTCGTACATTGTAAGAAGTGTTGCTATTGCCAAACTGCAAATTTTTATACATTAATCTTTCTTCATCATGGCTTTCTTGGTAAGCAATTAAATGCGGATTTGCCCACCCACGATTTACATGAATACTTGATTGAAAATCAGAACCACTGGTAAAGCCCATCGTTGCCTGATTAAAGCTGTAGTTGGAATTACCCCACAACAACATTCCATAATTTGACAATTCCACTTCTTCACTATTATCGGCAAAATGTTCCAAAATGCAGTAAGAGTTGGTATTAATAGCTTGCATTTTATCGTAAATTCTCTTCCAAATTGCAATACGACTTGCGTCATAATTACCCCATGCACCAACATTGGTTGGATTATTAACTTGTGTAAAGCCTTTTGATAAATCCCAACGGAAACCATCAATCTTATACTTGGTTAACCAATGTTCAATTACTCTATCAACAAAATCTTTAGTTGCCTGACTTTCGTGGTTAAAATCGTATCCTACATTAAAAGGATGTGTTGCATCTTGATTAAACCATGGGCTATTGGCTGCTGGCTTTCCTGCAGCACTATTAAAATACATTTGCACCATAGGACTTTGCCCAAAAGAATGGTTCAATGCAATATCCATAATTACTGCAATACCCATTTTATGGCAACTATCGATAAATGCTTTTAGTGCATTTTCTGTTCCATAGGCTTTATCTGGAGCAAAGTAAAAACTTGGATTATACCCCCAACTGTTATTGCCTTCAAATTCATTAAAAGGCATTAATTCTATTGCATTTACACCCAACCTTTTTAAATACGTTAATGTATCCCTTAAAGTATTCCAGTTTTGTGTTGCTACAAAATCTCTTACCAATAATTCATAAATAGTAAGATTCTTTTTATTGGGTCTTATATAGTTTGTGGCTGTCCAGTTATAAGAAGGTTTTGCAGTTTGCAAAACACTTACAATTCCTGTGGTTTTACCTGTTGGATAAGGTTTTAAAGCAGGATAAGTGATTGAAGAAATGTATTGATCGTTGCTTGGATCTAATATTTTTTCAGCGTTATAATCAGCTACTTTTAAGTTGCCATCAATTACAAACTGATAAGCATATTCTACTCCGCTAGTTAAACCTGTTATACGTGTCCAAAAGAATCTTCCATCAACCGATTTTTTTAATTGATGTTGCACGGTTTCCGTCCAGTTATTAAAATCTCCAATAACCGAAACACTTGTTTTGGTTGGAGCAAATAATAAAAGGTAAGCAGACGTATCGCCTGTTTCATACGTAATACCTTGCTTTAAACCAGTAGGAGGATCAGCTACAATAGGTGTTACAGTAACAAAAAAACTAACCGTATCTCTCTTCGTTATTGAGCCATTGGTAGCCTCTGCAATAATAGTTTGTGTGCCACTTGTTGCAATGGTTTGCGAATTACTAATTTGCGTTGCAGTATTTGCAGTTGCTACTTGTGTACCGTTAAAATATAACTTTAAAGTAGCAGACTCCGAAGATTTGGCCAATATCGAAACATTATTTCCAATAGTCCAGTTAACAAACTCTGGTATTGGATTGTATAATGGTTGTTTAAAAGGATTATCTATTCTAACATTTAAACCTGTTTCGTAAACAGGTACATACATATCGCTTCCATCGGCATTACGCTGAACTTTAGAACCAGCTCCATTTCTAAATAGAATAGCAATTTTTAAGACTTTTTCACTGGCGTTTGTGATACCAAAGAAAGTTCTTAATCCACCTGTTATGGTGTATTTCCATTTGTTGTTGCCTAAATAGGTACAATTGGCTGCAGCAATTGTAGATGCCCATGTAAATTTCGAATATTTCCAATCGCTTGAAGAAGTACTTAAACTGGTAATACAGCCAATATGTACATAAACATCGGTGGTGGTAGCATAATCTTTTAACCCTTGGTTTCCTAAAGTTGCATCAGTAGTTACTTCGATTGTAGCTGAGGATTCTTGAATAAAATCGGGGGTCCAACTTAATAGTTGTGCATTGCCTAAAATAGACATTAGCAAACAGGCTATTAGTAATCCCATTTTCATACTGAACAGGCGTTTAAATTTACAATCGTTTTCGAGAATGTGTAAAAATAACACATTATTTTTACAAATGTGTATTATTTACACAATATAAAAAAATTTTTTTTAACTTTTTTTATATTGTTCAGCTTTTCTGCTGCTGCTCAAACGCTTAATTACACAATTTTTGAAAAATTAGAAGTCGATACCAATCCATTTGCGTTTGTTCTTCTCATACTTTTCAAAGTCAAACTTGTACAGTTTTCCTGGGCGATGTGGTACATCTTCTTCCATTTCACCCACATCTATGAGTAAATCCATAGAGGCGAATTTTTTTCGGAAGTTTCTTCTATCCAATTCTACTCCTAAAATGGCTTCGTAAAGCGTTTGTAGCTCTCTTAATGAGAATTTATCTGGCAATAAATTAAAGCCCAACGGGTGTTCTTGTATTCTTTTTTGCAACCAACTATAGCAATAATCGAGAATTTCTTTATGGTCGAAAGCCATTTCTTTTAAAGAAGATAAACTATGCCAGTGCAACTCATTGGCATGTATTTTAAGTTGGTGGTGTTGAATATTTAATAAAGAACAGTAAGATACTGTTAAAACCCTGCCTCCAGGATGCCTTGTTGGCTTACCAAAAGTTTTTACCTGTTCAAGGTACACATTATCCATCCCTGTACGATCTTTCAAAATACGATATGCTGCTTCATCTAAATCTTCATCATCATCAATTGCAAAATCACCCAATAAGCTCCATTGATCCTTATACACATCAAAATCGCTTCGTATCAGTAATACTTTTAGCTCATTATCATCAAATCCAAAAATTACACAGTCAACTGTTATAGGAACACGGGGGTAAGAAGCAACCAGCTTTTCTACATCTTTAATAAAGCCACCATCTTTCTTTTTTATCTCTGCTCGTAGAGCATTATTCTTTCTCATTATAGCAATGGTTTTAAAGTGTGGTAAAAGTAAAGTGTTGATTGTTAATCACAAACTTATACAAAAATAATGTGTAATTTTTACATAGTTATGCCAAGAACTTTTGCTGAACCATTAATTTTATAGCCTAAGTAAAATTTATGTACACAACTACCGAAACCGAAGATTTATTAAAAAGAAACCAAGAGTTCTTAACATTGTTAAATGCACATAACCATTTAGAATTTGCTACAAAAAATATTGAAAATTTAAGAACCATTTTACGATTTCATGAATATCGCTATTATATTTTAGCTGAACCAATTATTACTGATTTCGAATACGATCAGTTATATAAACTACTCGAAAAAATTGAAACTACACATCCGTCGTTAATTACTAAAGATTCGCCCACTCAACGTGTTGGTAGTAGTTTAAACGATGGTTTTGTAACTGTACAGCATTTGGTACCCATGCTTAGTTTAGACAATAGTTACAATGCTGAAGACTTACAAGATTTTGATAGAAAAGCTAGAGAGGCAAGTGGTTTAACTGAAATTGAATATTGTGTTGAACCCAAGTTTGATGGTGCAAGCATTAGCTTAATTTATGAAAACGATTTGTTTACAAGGGCAACCACAAGAGGTGATGGAGTTGAGGGAGATGATATTACAACCAATGTAAAACAAATTCGTTCGATACCACTAACTGCACCATTTAGCAAATATGGAATTGAGCAAATTGAAATTCGTGGCGAAATAATAATGACCAAAGATTCATTTTACAAATACAATGAATGGCTTACGCAACAAGGGTTACAGCCAGTTGCTAATCCACGAAATACAGCAGCAGGAAGCTTAAGAATTAAAGACCCTAAGGAAGTTGCTAAAAGAAATTTAGATGCGTTTTTGTATCATGTTAGCTATGTTGTGAATCGTAAATTGGAAGTTGTAAGTACTGAAGATTCTCAACCAACGATTCCTGATTTATTAGATACCCATTCTGGTTCTTTAAGCATGCTTTGGGATTGCGGTTTCCGTTCTCCCGAAAAAGAAAAAAGAGTTGTAACTGGCATTCAGGGAGTTATTGATTATGTATTAGAGTTTGAACAAAAAAGAGACAATCTGCCTTATGAAATTGATGGCATGGTTGTTAAAGTAAATGATATCGCTTTACAAGAAAAGTTAGGCATGACTTCCCACCATCCACGTTGGGCCATTGCTTTTAAATTTAAAGCTAGGCAAGCCACTACAAAATTGATTGGTGTAGAATATCAGGTTGGTAGAACTGGAGCTGTAACGCCTGTTGCCAAGCTTGAGCCTGTGTATTTAGGAGGTGTTACTGTATCGAGTATTTCTATTCATAATGAAGAATATATAAAAGAAAAAGACTTACAAATTGGTGATGCTGTTTTAATAGAAAGAGCTGGTGACGTAATACCACAAATTGTAAAAAGTTTACCTGAATTAAGAAAAGGAACTGAGCAGGTAATAGTGTTTCCAAAAAGTTGTCCAGTATGCAATAGTGAATTATTTAAAGAAGAAGGTGAAGCTGTTTGGCGTTGCATAAATATTGAATGTGAGGCACAGGTAGTAGAAAAAATCATTCATTTTGTAAGTAAAGATGCAATGGATATTAAAAGTTTTGGTGATGCCAATGTTCGTAAATTTTATGAGCTAGGATTATTAAAAGATATTCCAGGTATTTACACTTTAGACTTGAATAAGATTGGTACATTAGAAGGTTTTGGCAAAAAATCGATTGATAATTTAACGGCTGCTATAGAAGCTAGTAAGCAACAGCCTTTATTTCGTTTAATTTATGGTTTGGGTATTCGTTTTGTTGGTGAAACCACTGCTAAAACACTAGCCAATACTGTTGAGCATTTATTAGATTTTATAAACAAGACGGAAGAGGAGTTGCAGCAATTAGAAGATGTTGGTGTTAAAGTAGCTAAGAGTATTCATCACTTTTTTAGCAATCCCCAAAACGTACAAATGCTACAAATACTAGAAACATTGGGTTTACAGCTTAAAAACATTAAAAAACAAGTAGTAGTAAGTGGTGGCTTAAATGGGCAAACCTTTTTATTTACTGGCACATTGGCTAAACTTAAACGTACAGAAGCTGAAGCCATGGCTGAAGCACAGGGAGGTATTATTGTAAGTGGCGTAAGTGCTAAACTAAACTATCTTGTTGTGGGTACTGACGCAGGTAGTAAGTTAGAAAAAGCTAAAAAAATAAATACTGTAAAGATTATTAGCGAAGATGAGTTTTTGCAGTTAATAGAAGCGTAACTTTACCACTCAACAAAAACCCTACGTCATGTTCAAACACCTAAAAAATGAAACATGGAAACCTTTTGCTTTTAAAGGTTCAGATAAATTACCACTAAAATATATGGTAAGTAATCTTGGAAGAGTTGCAGCTTATACCAAAAGTTTTGCAAATGATGGCGAACTGTTAAAACAAACAGGAGCCGATGGTGTTGCCAAAGTTACCATACGCATTAAAGATGAATCTGTTCGTTTTATGGTACACCGTGCAGTTGCACAAGTGTTTGTGAAACCTACATCAAAAAGTCAAAAAAGCGTAATACATATTAACCACAACAAAAAAGATAATAAAGCCACTAACTTAAAATGGGCTTCGCCTAAAGAAGTTACCGAGCACAATTACAATAGCGAAGCCATGCAAGGTGCATTTGAAAAAATGGCTCAGCGTTTTATTGATGCTAAAAAAGGTAAGAAACTAAAATTGGCAGAAGTAATTCAAATAAAAAAATTATTGGCCAATCCAAAACGTAAACTCAGCTATCCTCAAATTGCTGAAAAATATGGTGTAAGTGAAAGAGCTATCAGCCGTATTAAAAGTGGTGAGAACTGGGGTATGGTTACCATATAAATCAAATTAAAAACAGCATAAGAAAACAAAAACCTTCTTATGCTGTTTTTCTTTATAAATGTTTCCTCTTAAAATTTACACTATGCAAAAAGTACTTAAATATGGAATTATAGCAGGTGTTATTTTATTTGTTGTTAGCTATGGTGGTTTATACCTATCTATTAAATTTTTTCCTTCTTTTTTTGTAGAGTACAATAACCCTTTATTTAATTCGGATGGTAGCAGAGATGTATTATTCTATACACATGCATTTGTAATTAGTTTTTCACTTTCATGGTTTTGGGAAAGATTCAAGTCTTTATTCAAAGGAAATTTTATTTTAAGAGGGTTGGAGTTTGGTGGTATTTACAGCATTATAGCTTTGTTGCCAGTAATGTGGATTACATTCAGCTCAATGGATATAACTTTAACCATGGTTGCTAGCTGGTTTTTTTATGGTTTAATGCAAGCAGTAATTGCAGGTATATTTTTTGCAAAAGTGAACCCTTAATTAAGCACCAATAAATTAAGTTGAAACTCTACATCCAGCCTTTCATTTGCTCTAATCATTCCACCTAATTTTCTTGGTGGTGTTAAATTAAAATCAGAAAAGTTTACACTTTGTGTGCCTTTTAAGTGATAAGTCTTTACATTGTCTGAAGTAAATACATAGTTTACCAAAAATTTTCTCTTCACACCGGCCAATTCAATATCAACCCATCCATTAATATCATTATTGGTTTTATTGGCTTCTGGCATTTTAGAAAGTGATAAAAAGCTGATAAACATTTTAGGAAACTCTTTTGCCTTTAAAGTTTTTCTTAAATCACTGGTCATAACAGGATTGCCACAATTAAAGCCTGCAATATCTAATGCCAATCTTCCTGTCATAGGTAATATCAATTCTTTAGCATTATTTTTAAAAATACTAATGGTATCTGGCAAAGAGTAATCGGCTATTTTGCATGTAAATTTATTGATATTGGTAGAACCATCTACTTTTAAAGACCCTCCTTTTTGTACTACCCATTTTATTAAAATAGGTGCACCTAATTTTGGCGTATAGCTTACAAGTAAACCACTACCTAAAATTAGAATTGTTATTAAAAAAAGGGATCTTGGAGACATACTACCTGTAATGTTGTATGGGAAAATTTGTTGGTATATAAAAACAGTCAGAATGAAAATAACTCATTCTGACTGTTCTAACAAGAAATCGTGAGGCTTACTCACTAAAAACCAACTACAGCTTCAATTACATATCCACTGAATTTACCACCATTACGATAATCGGTTGTTGGAAAATCTTTATACTGTTGATTTACATATTCTGCTTTCAATAAAACATTTTTAGTTAAGAACCAGCCACCAGCAATTGCAAAACGATTTACTTTAACATCGCCAGTTGTAAAACCTGCTAATGCTGCTGTAACTGCATTGTATCTTAAACCTAAGAATACATCTTCTTCTTTACCAAATCTGTAAATAACATCACCTGCAATTTGGGTCATTTTTCTATTGGCAGTTTCTGTTTTAGTTCTACCACTTGCAGTTTCATAGGTTGCAAACAATTCTAAACCACTTGCTTTTAAGAAACCATTAAACATTAATGCATCTACTTTTTTACTGAAACCTGGATTAAACCTGCCAGAGAAAGCTGCTGCTGTAGAAGCTACTGCTGCACCACCAGAAACCCATTTTTCCATTACATTTTGATAGTTAGAACCAGTACGGTCGCCACCATATAATGTTAAACCACTACCTGCAGAACTGTTGTTGTGGTAAAAGCTACCTGTAAAACGCACTCTTACATTGTCTAATTTTTTATCGATACCTGCCTTTAAAATTAAAGAAGGGCTTCTTTTTGTATTATCATCTTGAGCAGTAACTGCTACAGAATCAATGTGACCTTTAATCATACCATTGGTTAAACCAATCATACCAAATAAACCATTTTTTTGCAAGTACACTTCTCCACCAATTTCTGTTGCAAAAGCATCGGCAATATAACCTTCCATAAATGGATTGTATAATGCTTGTCCGCCATCTGTTCTACGAAAGTGTTGATCGCCATAGTTTACCTCGAAGTGACCAATTTTAATAGTTGCCAATTTCATAATGTCGTTCCAAAACTTTCCTTTGAAGGGTACTTTATCAAATTGAATAAATCCACCTTTTACCCAAGTTTCGTTGTGGTGACGAGCAGATAAATAACTGGTAACATTTAATTTAATACCATCGGCCAACTGAACATCCATAAATAAGTTGGCTTGTGCAGTCATAAAACCTGGTTGAATAGGATATAATTTATTTGCACCTGCTGTAGCAACTGTGTTACCAGCATTATTTAAAGCGGTGTTTTCATGTTTTAACCCTTGAAACTGTTGTGTAAAACCAGCTCCCCATCTTACTTTTAAACCATCAAATTTTACAGAGTCGGCTTTGCCTGTTTCAAATACATTGATACCTGTTTGGTCGTATGCCCTAAAGTTGGCTATTTTAGGTTGTTGAGCCATTACTGCAATTGGCAATAATGCTGCACTTAATACGACTAATTTTTTAAATATTGTTTTCATGACTTTTAGTTTTTTTGTTAGTAATTGGTTTTTATTTCATTGTTAAATTGAACTTAAGAACGATATCGTTTCCGGTTTTTACAGCACCCATCATAAAAGAAGGTGGCTTTACACCATAATCTTTCATGCTGATGTTTTTAGAACCAGTAACAGTAATAGTTTTATCGGCATTTACTTTACAGTTTGCAGTTAAATCAGTATCAACTGTTGCACCAGCAATTGTTAATTTACCTCTACATTTTAAAGTATAGTTACCACCACCAGCATTTGCTAATGTTACTGTACCTGGGGTTAACACAAAATTGATATTTGCAAACTTGTCTTTGTTTAATGCTTTATATGCATTTTTATCCATTGCGGTATGCTTACTTTTTAAATCGGCAATAGGCATTGAAAAACTAATAGCATTTACACCAGTAAGTTGTGCTGCAGCATTTAATACAAATATTGCATTACAAGTAGCAGTAGAAGACTGCATATCCCAATCGTGTAAAGTAGATGTACCACTAATAGTTAAACTAGGTTTATCTTTAATGGTAAAGTTTGTTTGTGCGTTAAGTGTCATAGCAACACTTAAGGTTAACAGGCATGCCAGCATTAATCTGGTGATGCTTTTTGTAGATTTTGTGAGTATTGTTTTCATTGTAGTTGTTGTTTGTTTGACAATGTAAAATTGCATTATCCACATAAATTTGCATTTGATATACATCACTGAAAAAACTGATTGATGTCATATTTTTTTCTTCGAGGCTCCCTTACAAACTTTAAATAACTTATTTTGTTAGTTACTATCTATTCGATGTATTTATACTAATTTACTTAAAACAGAATGTATGTTACAGGCTTCTACTATTAACTTTTTAAATGCTTTAAAGAAGAATAACAATAAGGAATGGTTCGATAAAAACAGAAAAGTGTACGAAGCAGCTAAAGCAGATTATTTGGGTTTTGTAACACAAGTATTAACTGCACTAAAACAAAAAGACACTACATTAGAAGGATTAGAACCTAAGCAATGTGTATTTAGAATAAATAGAGATGTTCGTTTTAGTAAAGATAAAAGCCCTTACAAAACCAATATGGGAGCTAGTTTTAGCAAAGGAGGAAAAAAAGTACAAGCAGCTGGCTATTATTTTCACTTAGAACCGGGCCAATGTTTTATTGGTGGTGGTTTATGGATGCCAATGGCACCTGAACTAAAAAAAGTAAGACAAGAAATTGATTATTCCCATGAAGAGTTTCACAAAATTGTAACCAATAAAAAGTTTGTAGCACAGTTTGGCAGTTTACAAAAAACAGATACGCTTGCACGCCCACCAAAAGGTTATGAGGAAACCAACCCTGCCATTGAATATTTAAAACTAAAAAGCTTTATCGTTTCATCTCCATTAACAGATGCAGACTTAACCAGTAAGGATTTAGTGAAAAAAGTAGTTACTGCTTGCGAAACCATGAAGCCTTTGTTGGACTTTTTAAATAGAGGGTTGGAGGGGTAGAAATTGTTGCTGCGTATTTATTAATGACTAGCTCCTTTAAGAACAACTTCCTCATCACTTTTATTTACTTTAATAAAAGCTACACTTGCTGCTGCTAACATTAATAAAACACCAGCCAGTTTAATGGCATTGGTAGGATTATTACCCAACAAACTTTCATAGTACATTGGCATTGTTATATTTTGCAATAGCATTGGTATTACTATAAACATGTTAAAGATACCCATGTACACACCTGTACGCTTGGGTGGTACGCTACCTGCCAGCATCATGTATGGTGTACCCATCATGCTTGCCCAACTTAGCCCCATGCCTATCATGGGCAAAAAAACAAGGCTAGAGTTTTCTATTTGTGGCAGCCAAATTAAACCCAAGCCTGCTAATAATAGGCAGCAACTATGTACATATTTTGGCCCTACTTTATTAGCTATCCACGCTAATAAAAAAGCACTTGCAAAAGCAATAAAATTATAAAACGCCCCCACCTGACCTGCTAATAATTCAGCATTCCTAAACCCTTCGTTGTGTACATCTGTTGTATGGAAAATAGATTGTGAAAGACTTTTGCTAATATAAATCCAGTAAATAAACATAGCATACCAGCTAAAAAACATCATGGGAATCATCTGCTTCATTGTAGCAGGCATTTGTTTAAATGCCATTACTATTTCTTTAAAAGAAGATAGCAAACTGGTAGAAGTAGATTTAATTTCTTGAATCTCATTTTCAGTTAAAGGAATTTCTTTAGTGGTTTTTAACGTCCATAAAATGGACCCAATAGAAAACACTGAACCAATGATAAAAGCAATGATGGTAGTAATAGGAATATTATTGGCATTGTGTGCCATTTTGCTAACACCAAAAAATATTAATAAGGTGGGTGTTAAATAGCTTAATGTTTGTCCAAGCCCAGTAAATGCACTTTGGCTTAAAAAGCCCAAAGCATGTTGAGACTTGTTAAGTTTATCACTTACAAAAGCTCTGTAGGGTTCCTGCGTAATATTATTGGCAGCATCCAATATCCATAAAATACTGGCAGCCATCCAAACACTACTACTGTATGGCATAAAGAATAAACACACACTACAAAAGATAGCACCAATTAAAAAATAAGGCGTTCTTCTTCCCCAACGTGTAATAGTTTTATCACTCATAGCACCAACAATAGGCTGAATGATTAAACCAGTTATTGGCCCTGCCAACCATAAATATGGCAGCTTACTTTCTTCAGCTCCTAAGTAGGAATAAATGGGACTCATATTTGCCTGCTGCAAACCAAAACTATATTGCAAGCCAAAGAACCCAAAGTTCATATTAATTATTTGCCAGAAACTTAAATTGGGCTTTTTGATGAACATGGCAATCGTTTTATGATGAAGTTAATCTAAATATTAAACTATGGATTTTACAATTTGCAAATCTTTGTTAACTACAATATCTGCAAGAGATAAATGAGATTGAATAATGGAACTTTCTTTTTCTAAAACCTTTTCAATAAAATCTGTAACGGTTTCTCTGTTTCTATTAATTCTATTTTCCTTGGTTTCTTTATAGTTTGTATTAATGAATATTTTATAATCCACTTTCTCCAATAAAGAAGTGTAAGTACCATCTATAAGTATTACTTGTGTATTAGTTGTATTAATGGTTTGCTTTTCTTCTTTATCATTTAACCAATCCATTATTGGTGCAGTAATAAAAGATTGCTGCTTGGATTTTATTTCATTGATATGTTCGTCCAATAAATGTAACCTTACTTCAGCTATACCAATTTGCTCAAAATTTTCTAACCGATTGGTATGATTTTTTTTAGGTGGCAAAACAAAATAATCGTCTTGGTGTAACAACAAGACATTGTAGGCTTGCTGCTGCAAAGCCTTGTGTAAAGCCTTACCTAATGTAGTTTTACCACTTCCAGATTCACCAGCTACTGAAATAGCTGTAATAGTGTTGGGCTCTATTTTTAATTGCTGAATAATTTGTTGGGCAACATTTTCCACTTGCTGTTGCAAAGCATTTTCTTTTTCTTGTGTAGAAATATGCAATAGCTTGGAAAATTGTTGATAGTTATTTGTGCTTTCAGCAGCCAATAAATAACCAGCAGCACTATAACACAAATTAGCTACACCATTGGCCTTACCATTGCTGGTAAAATACTCTGCAAATGGATGTGAATCTATACTTCCATTTAGCTGCTCTTGCAATGAAGCCAATAATTTAGTAGCCAATGGCAATTCATTTACAGCCATTAATCCTGCTATTAAAAAGCCATTTACAACTGGCCAAATGCCACCATTGTGAAAATGGCCAGGTAAATTTTTAAATCGATAGTGATGGTTGTTTTGTAGTTGGGCAAACAGCAGATCGTTACTTTCAATAACTGGGAAAAAGGCCGGAATGCCAATATTGTTTTGTGATTGAAGTGTTTTGTCCAATACCTCAATTAGTTGTTTAGTAGTGGTTGCAGATGGTATTTGTAAAAGCAACAATAAAGCTATGCTCCAGGCATCATAACGTTCTACCCTATCTCCAGGAGAAAAAGAAGCAATAAATTTTTTACCAATGTTGAAGTCTTGTAAATCTTGTTGCTGCTTTTGTGTGTATAAACTTCCTTGCAATTCGGCTTCAAATAAAAAATGCTGCTTAATAGCAATTTTCATTTGCTGTGCTTTAGCAGCGTATTCATTGTTATTGAAAAATTTAGCAGCGAGTTGTAATGCCCAATAGAGTAAAATTTGGTCGTATAAAACATAGCCATGTGTTACATATTCATCTGCCCAATTACTACTCATTGGCAGATACATAAGTCCTTTGTGGTTAAACTCCCAACTATTGGCCAATTCAAAAATTTGGTGGGCTTGTTCTGCTACTAAATGCTTGAAAACATTGTTGGGCTGTTGTTCAAGATATAAAACGGCAGCAATCACCCACCAAAATCCTGCATCAGTTCTACCAACTGGTCCACCAAAGCTTACACCAGTAATTTCACCTTGCTCACTTGTGGAAACATTAGATGGAATTTGTCCATTTTTATAAGCAGCCTCTTGTAACTTTTTTAATGAAACTTCAACGGTGGGATATAAACTTTCTAGTTGGTTAGTAATAATGGCAATAGCACTTACAGCACTATCTCTTGCCCAAATACGATTGTAGTTATCTGTCTTTTCTGGCGTAGCTTTTATACCATACTGGCTTGAAGCAAGTTGCAATACTTCAATAGCTTTTTTGGAAAGATGATGGTAAAATGAAGTAGACATGATAGCTGAAATTAAAAGTACTGCTTAAACAATTGAAATATATTCTTGTGTACAAGTGTGCGACGCAACTGCTGTTGAATTATGTTCCACTGTTGGCTACAAAAAAACAGGTATGGCAAAAGCCATACCCATTTTATAAACCTTAAAAACTAAAAGAAACAGTTGCAGAAACAGTACGACCCGTAATAGATCTTGCTCTAATGATATTGTTTTGGTTTTCTATTATACTTCCTTCTTCAGCTTCTGTAATACCCAATGTATTTAATAAATTATTTGCATTGATTGAAGCCATGATAGATTTACTGAAACGATAGTTGATAAACGGATTTAGCATTACATATCCTTTAAAGTTTAGTTTGTTATCATCTTGAGCGAATGATTTTCCTGTGCCAATAAAACTAACACCACCAGAAAAATTCTTGCTAGTATAAGTAGGTACTAAATTGTAAATGATTGGAGATTGACGACGAGGTTTATTGCCTTTATTACTACCATCAGTAATTTCTGCTTTGGTATAAGTTATGCTACCACGCAAGTCAAAATTATTGCTTGGCTTATACACACCTTCAATTTCTAAACCAACTGATTTGTAGTTATTCTCTATTACTTTTTGAGTAGTAGCTTCATATCCACCAGCTTCTTTTACTTTGGCATAGAAAGCTGTAATAAATAAACCACCTTGCTTAAAGTTGTTTTTATAACCTAATTCAAACTGATCTAATTTATCTTTTACGCCAGTAGCATCGCCATTTGAAAATACATTTGGTGTAAATAAAATTCTATCTGCTTTAGCTGAGTAACCAGTACTGTAACGTGTAAACAAAGCTGTATTACCATTTAATTTATAGTTAGCACCAACAGAGTAAGAACCATAATTGTATTTATAATTTACAGGAGAAGACACAGCATGATTGATAGAAGATACACTTGTTTCATTTGGTTGTATAATACCATCGCTATTAACATCTATTTGAGATTGTGCTGCACCAGCATAACTACCAGTTACACGACCCATATCCCAACGAACACTTGCTTCAAAAGTTAATTGCTCACTGGCTTCTACAGTAAATGCTGCATATGGTGCTGCTACATCAAACTTAACATCGTAACTACGTGTGCAGCAATTGCCCCATACTGGTACGCCATAAGCAAATAAACCATTTTGAGTCATTGTTTGGTTGGTAGCACTTACAATGTTTAAAGGTCTTAAACCATTGCCACTAACATCAGTAAGGTAAGAATTCCATAACCAGCTTGTATTGATATTTTGGAAAGATTTGTAGAACCCAAGTGTTACATCTCCACCTTTAAACTTCTTCTTTAATTTTAAATCATTGATAAAATTATTGAGGTTGTTTAGCTCTGTATCAAACATGTGAATAATCATTGCATTGCTACCACTGTAAGTAGTATTATCGTTTGCATACCTTAAAGTAGCACCAGCAAGGTTCCAACCTTTTGCAGTAGCAATAGTGCTAAGTGTATTTGCTCTTGTATCTACACTAGCAGGAAAAGGAGAAACAAAACGACCAGTATTAGCACTAAATCTTGCTCTATCTTCTAAACGCCAGTTGTCGCCTAAATCAAAACTAAACTCTGCACCAAAGCTGTTTGATAAAGGATGCATACCATCAGATACTTCACTTCTTCTTCTTTCTCCACTTACACCAATGCCATAGTTTTGGCTTAGATAAGGACTTTGTAAAGTGCCATATTTAGCATCAAAACCTGGTAGTGAAGTATAAGTAGGATTACTATTAGTACCAGATACTTGAATAGGCATTGGCAAATAAGCTGCAGCCCTATCGTTTAAATATTTAGCATACAACCTTACATACCCTTTGCTGAATTGCTTGGTTAAATTGAATTTTAATTGACCGCCATTATTGGCATCAAAACCAGCCGTGCGTGGGCCTTGACCAATACGACAAAAGCCACCAACATGAAAACTAAGGCCATTACCCATTGGAGCTCCATAATCAAAATCCATTCTGGTAGTATTAAAATCTAATCCAGAAGTTAAGGCAAATGAACCACCTTCTGTAGCACCAGTTTTGCTAATAAAATTAATGATACCAGCAGGTGAATTACTTGCCAAGGTAGAAGCAGAACCACCACGAATAGCTTCAATACGTCCAATATTTTGATCGGCTCTTAAAAAGATATCGGCAGTAGCAAAAGCTATATCGCCAAACTGCATTACAGGCAATCCATCTTCTTGCAACTGCAAATATTTAGAACCACCAGAAGAAATTGGCACACCACGAACAGTAATGTTTGTATTACCATCACCACCAGAAGCTTCAGCTTTAATACCTGGCAATGAACGGAAAATTTCGGCTGTTGTTCTTGGAGCTGCTTTGTTGGCATCATCAAGCTTTAATGAGCTTACAGATATACTAGAGTTCAATTTTGTTCTACCGCCTGTAGTACCAGTAACAACTACTTCATTAAGATTTAAAGCATCTCCTTTTAAACTAATGGCAACATCGGTAATACTACCTTTTGATAAATCGAACTCTTTAACTAAAGTAATATAACCAGTAAAAGAAAAGCTTACTGCTACTTTGCTATCATTTGGCAAACCTTGTAGCGTAAAGTTTCCACTTTCATCACTAGTGGTACTAACAGTTTTGCTACCAGCAGTGTACACTAAAGAAGCACCAGCTAAAGGTTCATTTTTATAACCTGTTATTTTTCCTTTGAGAGAAGTCACTTGCTGGGCAAACACAAATTGTGCAACACACAGCGTAATAAAAAGAAGCATAAACTTTTTCATACAGCAATAATTTGAATCGTTTTTAATTAATTGGCAATACGAATGTAGCAGCGGGTAGTAAAGTTAAACAAGCCTTTAACACGAAAGCTTACTGCAAACGTTTGCGGTAAGCTTTGCGAAAATGTTTGCAGTGCAAAACTTTCTTACTAGCATTACATAAATGGTACTTAGGTTTAATAAAAAGCTTAAGCCATGATTATTGGATAAACGCTATTTTTACTTTTACTGAACATTTGCCATGAAGACCAATGCTACTTTAAAAAAGATTTCAGAAATGCTAAACATTAGCATTTCAACGGTATCAAGAGCTCTTAAGAACCATCCTGACATTGCTAGCAGCACTAAGCAAAAAGTACAAGAGCTTGCTGAAATGCTAGAATATGAGCCCAATTCTTATGCTATAAGTTTAAGAACCAATAATAGCAAACTATTTGGCGTAATACTACCCTCTATTTCAAACTTTTTTTACCACTCATTTATTGCAGCTTTAGAAGAAGAGGCTAGAACACATGGCTATTCATTATTGATTTTACAATCTGGCGATGAAGCCTTGATTGAACAAGAAAATATAAAACTTTGTAAAGCAAACCGCATAGCTGGTTTGTTTGTAAGCATAACACCACAAACCAATGATATAGATGCTTTCAAGAAAATTGAAGAACAAGGTATACCAGTTATTTTTTTTGACAAAGTGCCTGCTTTTGAAGCTTGTAATAAAGTTTGCGTAGCAGATATAGCTTCTGCAGAACTTGCAGCCAATGCCCTAATTTCCAAAAAGAAAAAAAACATTTTAGCTCTATTTGGCAATGTTCAAATGAGTATTAGTAGTAAAAGATTAGAAGGCTTTACCAATATTTTTAAACAACAAGCTCCTAACACAAGCTTACATATAGAATATGCCCATAGCCCAGAAGCTGCTCAATTAATTACCAAACAATATTTTAGTAAGACAACTTTTCCTGATGCAGTATTTTGTATGAGTGATGAAATATTAACTGGCGTAATGAAATCTTTACAACAAAAAAATATTGCTATTCCAAAACAAACAGCTGTGGTAGCTATTAGCAATGGATTTATTCCAACACTTTATCATCCTGAAATAAGCTTTGTGGAAACCAGTGGTGCTAAGCTAGCTAAACTATCTTTTAGTAGAATGATTAGTTGTCTAGCTGGTAGCACTTTTATGCAAGAACTTACGCTAGATGCAATATTTGTAAAAGGTGGGTCTATTTAAATAGTTTAAATAACTATTGCTGAAGTTTTTGTAACAATTTGGAGGCATTAGTAGCATAAGGTTGAAATTTTTTAAATGCTGCTACACTGCTTAATAGATATTGGCATTTTTGGAAATCACTATTTTTTAAGTACGCCATTGCCAAGTACCATTGGGCTTTAGTTACATATACATTGCTTGCACTATTGTTAGAAACCCAATTTAAATGAATAATAGCTTCTTGGGTATCATTCAACATTAATAAACTAATGCCTTTGTAATAATTTCCCAATTCGTTGATGGTTTGATAATTTAAAGAATCGCTTTTTATAGTTTCAGGAATAGCATTTAAATCCAGCTGTTTAAAATAAATGTAATCGTTAAACTCATACCCCATAAAAGCCTCCTCTAAATATGCTGGCACTTTTTTAGGTACAGTATCTTTAGTACAATATTGGTTATATAAATTATTCAGTTTTACAGCCATTAAGCTATCGCTAATTGGTGTTGCAATTGCAGGCTTATTCAATTTTTTTTGCACTTCAACTATGGTGTCATTTACTGGTGCAGCAGTATACTTAGAGGATCTATATGCTTTGTAAAATATTGCAGCAATAGAACCAAACACTAAACATGCTGTTGCCAACATAATTAGCGTTCGGCTAATGCTGATGCCAGCAAAAAAACTATTGTTCGGTTTGTGATCAGTCATTTAGGTTTGCTGCTATATCTCTATTGCTGGTAATTAATTTGCAGCAATTATAGATAATATTATAGTAAGCCTTACATATTGTTGTTACTATTATTAGTGTTTAACAACGAATTAGTTTAGCAAGTTTATTAAGAGCAGCAAATTTTTAAATCATTTTCCATAGTTGTGTAACTAAAAATGGTTCACCATGTACATGATGAACCATTTAAAAAATACTCAAATAAAAAACTATAACAATCCTTTACCCACCAAATATTCTGCAATTTGTACTGCGTTGGTAGCAGCACCTTTGCGTAAATTATCACTTACAATCCACATGTTCAATGTTTTTGGTTGTGTTTCATCTCTTCTCAATCGGCCAACAAAAACTTCGTCTTTTTCATGTGCCCATAAAGGCATTGGATAAAACTGTGCAGCATCATCTTGTTGTAATACAACGCCAGGTGCAGCTTCTAGCAGAACCTTCACTTCGTTCAGGTCAAATTCATTTTCAAACTCCACATTTACACTTTCACTATGTCCACCCACCACAGGAATACGAACAGTAGTTGCTGTAACCTTAATTCCGTCATCCTGCATAATTTTACAGGTTTCTTTCACCATTTTCATTTCTTCCTTGGTGTAACCATTTTCTAAAAACACATCTATTTGCGGAATAACATTTAAATCAATCTGGTATTTATAAGCCATTGGCCCTTCAAGACCTTTACGTTCATTAAACAATTGGTCAACTGCAGCTTTACCTGTACCAGTAACACTTTGGTAAGTACTTACTACAACTCTTTTAATTTTATATTTAGCATGTAAAGGTTGCAAAGCCACCACCATTTGAATGGTGCTGCAATTAGGATTAGCAATAATTTTATCTTCAGCAGTTAATACTTCAGCATTAACTTCAGGTACTACTAATTTTTTTGTTGGGTCCATACGCCAAGCACTACTGTTATCAATTACTGTAATACCAGCAGCTGCAAATTTTGGAGCCCATTCTAAACTGGAACTTCCACCAGCACTAAAAATAGCCACAGTAGGTTTAGCATCTATACCAGCTTGCATCCCTACTACTTTGTACTGTTTACCTTTAAATTCCACTTCTTTACCTACACTTCTTTCACTAGCAACAGGCACTAATTCTGTTACGTTAAAGTTTCTTTCAGCAAGTACTTGCAACATTTTTGTACCTACTAAGCCTGTGGCTCCAACTACGGCTACTTTCATTTTTGTTTCCCCCCAATTTTTGTTCTTTATGCTATGCATAAAGTTTTATGATTAATAAATGTTTCCAACTGTTTGATGGCACACTGATGACGCTGATTGGATGGATAAGAACTGATCTTTAAATCCTTTCAATCCGTGTTCCAATTATATTATAACAAAAAAGCCTTCCCATTTTAAGGAAGGCTTTCAAACTTTTTTATGTTGTACATACAAAGCTTACTCAACTTCCTCAAAGAGGCTGTTTTTTTGTAATCTTAATATGTTTATTGTTCATCATTGCTGTGCGAATGTAGAATGAAATTTATTTCGAGCAAAAAAAAATAAGCTATCGTTTGTTAGTGAAATACTTGTGCCATATCTTCTAGAGTGTGGCACAAGTGTTTCGATTTTATAAATGTACTCCGGCACCCAACGAAAGAAAATGATATTGTGGTGTTGCAATTTTTAAACGTTCATAACCAGCAGCAATAAAAAAACGATTGTTATGGTATTTTGCCAGTACCTCAAATTGATGAACAGGTTGTCCATTTATCCAGCTACCTTTTATTGTGCTACTTAAACTAACTGGTTTTGCAATAAAAATATCTGTATTTAACCCATAAGTAAACCCAGCTTTTTTTACATCGTTGGCCAAATAATTTACGCCTAAGCTCCATCCTAAATTAAATTTTTCAAACCTCAATCTATCGTAACACAAATTGAAATTATACAATGAAAGATGGTCGTATTTAGTTGTTACAGGGTTGTATTCTTTCAGTTCAAAATAATCGGCCTGCAGATAAAAATATTGAAACGGACGTACCTTAACTTTCAGGTGATTGCCTAATAAATCTTTATTACTGTATAAAAATTGATTGCTGATATCGAACCTGAATTTATTTTTTCCAGCAATTACAGAATCTATATTTTCATAATTACCAGAAGCTTGGTTATAATAAGGATAGTGGGTAAGCTTACTATGCAAATGCTCCTCCATTTTATAATTACCTACAACTGTATAATAGGTGGCATATAAAAATATTTGACCTATAATATCGGCTAATGCAGCACTAATAGATCTTTCTGAATTTGATTTTCGTGAATAAGAAGTAGTTGATGTATTATTGGTAGTTGATGTACCTGTTGTGCTGGTTGTTTGTTTACCTTTTTTAATCTCTTCTTTCGATTGCTCAACTTTAGTTTGTGCAAAGCCAATATTACTATTTACAATAACACTTAAAAGAATTGGTACAATTAGCTTCATGGATATTTGTTCAATTAAGTAAACAGATTTTGTTTAAAAAATGAAGATAATAGTATGGAACGATTGAATATGTTAATTGAACGTAAAGATTGGTTTTAATTAATTGTTCAATGGCTGCAGGATTGAGTAAAAAGCCCCGAAGTATAAGGGCTTGCAGCGAAAGCCCGCCTGAATGGAAGGGGCAGGCCTGAACTACTGTTGAGATTTGCACTATTGCTTACAGCCCCAGTTAATTTTAGAATTAAAAATAGCTACAAAAGCAAACAACCAATCTTACCATTAGTTTTTTTACAATGTGCTATTTAAATTTTTCAATGATTTAAACTCCAAATAGAATAATTTAAAAAGGCAGCAAATGACACCCAAGCTATGTATGGCACAAGCAACCAAGATGCAATTTTTGAAAAAGAAGAAAAACTGAAAATGGTTAGTATTATAGTAATTACCATTAAGATAATATCGAGTAATGCGAATGCTGGCGAATGAAAATTAAAGAATAGAATGCTCCACCAAAAATTTAGAAAAAGTTGTGTTGCAAATAATAAATAAGCCTTGCGTTTGCTTTGTTCAGATGCTTTGTTATTCCAAATTATGCCTAGTGAAATTCCCATTAGCAAATAAAGCGTCGTCCATACAGGACCAAAAAGGTATGCAGGCGGATTCCATGTTGGCTTTATAAGTTTATCGAACCAAGGGTTATTGCTTGCACTTGCCAATAATGCACTACTAATTCCAACACTTTCGCATAAAAGAATTGCAATAATGAATTTCCAAGTTGCAGGTAGTTTATTTGTAATTGGCATAGTTATATTTTAAAAATGCTTTTTTTAGGCTTAAGATGAAAATTGTTGTGCTGATAATTGGCAATATATTATCACTTATAAATATCCTAATTTTTTTCTGAAACCCAATCAATCGCTTCTTGCAACTCATTATGTTTAAATCCTTTGAACTCTCCCGGCATGAGATAACTAAAAAAGTTTGTAAAATTTCGGATAGCTTCAACATCTGAAACGATGGCAGCTCTATTCCATTTGGTTAAGTGTTTAACGCCCATAATTGCATCTTTCATCCATGCACCAATGGTGAAGTTTTTTATGGAAGTCTCTAATACCAACAAGTAATTTAATTGATCTGTTTTATCGATTAGTGCTTTTACTTTTGGCATAACCGTTTGTATAAAGTCTTCTTCAGTTATATCTCCTGTGGCTTTAAAACCAACAATGTTAGACGGTAAATCTTCTAAATATTTTATCATAATTTTTTTTAGCTATTATAAACGTCTCTCTCTAATTGTAAATTAATCGTTTGTAATTTTTAGTAAAGAGCATTTTGTTTTAACTTGATTTTTTGTGCGTTATTTAAATTTATTTTTTAATTGTTATGTTTATTTTTAAGACATAAAAAGATGAGGCATAAAACTTAGCTTATTTGCTAAGCATCTATTGTAGAAATCCTTGAAAGAGTTGCAAGATTCACACATTGAGTGTTTAGCATGTAAAGCAAGTAGAATGGTTTGGGAAATTGGATTTATACAAACAGCTTCTTGGGTTATCCTGTGTAAATTCAGTTTGTACAAAACAGGAGTATAATTCTTAGGTAAACTACATAAGGCTAAAGATTAGAACAGAAAGTTCCATATTTAGAGTATAGCTAATACTAATAACTAGAATTAATCATTTACAATTTTAAGAGCAGGAGGCTCATCGCCAAAATCTTCAGCTTCAATTTCTATGCGTTTGGTAATGTCTTGCAACGAAGAAAATTTTTCTACTGCATAAGGAATGGTATCTAGTCCACTAACAAAGTTTTTAATATACATGTAAATACCCACCACACTACCTGCATCTAACACAGCAGTTGAAATACGTTGCGTAATCATTAAAGAAGAAGCAATAACTACAATAGAAAATATTTCCATTACCCCAAAATTCCAAGCTTGCTTATCGGATATTTTAATTTGAAAAAGTCGTAACTTATCGAAATGTCTTCTTATAGCCAATGTATTGCCAGTTTCAATAATGTTTACCTGATGCTCTAACTCATCATTTTTTTGTTGATTTAGTTTACGCATTTTCTTTCCATAAAAATAACTTACTGCTACTACAGGAAATAAAATTGCTAAACAAATACCCACTACCCGTACATCATAAAAAAACAATAATGCCAATGAACCAAAAATATTGTAAAAGGCTTCTAATACATACACCAAATCATGCTCCAAAAAATCTACAAACTCACGTGATAAAGTTGCATGGGCTGCCAGTTTAGATACATCTTTTTTCTCAATTTTTTTGGTAAGAAATTTGGTAACAATAGAATTATAAATAGCCGAATAAGTTCTTGTATCAAAACGTTGTCGAATAATGCCAATAATCATCCAAACCACCCGAACAGAGCATAAAATAATTAAACCATTGTAGCTTTCGTAGATTAATCCATTCACAGCTTCACCCAAAAAATAAGGCGTTACCAAAGCCCCAACCATTTCTAATGAAAATAAAATATAGGTTAGCAACAACTGCCAGCGATGTTTTTTAAAAATGCTTTTTAAAATGGTCAGTTGAGGCATATCCTATCTTGGTTTACTTAAAATGTTTGCTGCTATTGCTTAATTGGTATAAGTATTGGCAAGTGATTTTAAGACTTGATAGTCTTAAAATGGTTTAATGGGTAAGTAATTTGGGAGGGCAAAAATAGGGTTTACCCTTTTAAGAAAACTTAAGTTGAGCTTATAAAGCTACTTTAATGACTTTTACAATAGCTATTTGTTTGATAATCAGCCAATAATTGAACGAATTTGGTTGTGTTTTTTTCCTGTAATTAAACCCCTGCAATTGCTGCTGCCACAACTACATTGAAAAGGTTGGGCGTTTTCGTCTAAAAATTGGGCATAATCTAACGTGAGTTCTTCACCTTTAGCAATATTACGTAGAGCAATTACATTTAAACCCGTGTAACCTGTATTGGCATTGCAACTATGGTTTTGTGGAGCCCAATCGGCTGGATTATCACTCCATAAAATAAATACTTCATTGCTTATTGGATAAGCATACCGGGCAAAATCTTCTTTTTGTTGTTCGTTCCAGTTTTGTTGTACAAAATTTTTGGTAACAATACGTTGGGCCTTCTCTTCTCCTTTAAAAATAATTTCTCCAGCTTTAATATTCGTATTGGCGTAAATGCCATAGCCAGCAATCGCATTTCGTTTCACTGCATATTTTTTTTGCTGACGTAAGTGTCTTGCCAAACCTTCTTTGATGATATGCTGTAAAAATTTTTGCTGGCCAATACCATCGTATTTTAAAATATAATCAGCACTGCCCTCATAACCATCTGTATAAAAAACGGAACAGGTAAAATTAATTTCTAGAAAATAGAGTTCTTGTTGTTCATTCATTCTGAAATCCAATCTGGCATAGCCTACACCATTGAAGTTGCTGAAAATATTTTTAGCTGCTTCTTTTAACTGGTTGGCCAATACTTCATCTCTTACTGGTGTATTTGCTTCGGTATGCAGCTCAGATGTTTTAAGTGCATAGGTTTTGAATGTTCTTCCTTCAGGAAAAATAAATTCTACAGGATGCAATGCTGTTACAGTTTTGCCATCTTCGTTGGCCATTACTAAAACTGTAAACTCTCTTCCGCCAATATATTCTTCAATCAACAGCTCGTCGTATTCTTCGATAACGGAACTAATTTTTTGTTGCAGTTCATTAAGATTATTTACCAAAGAGTTTTCATCAATTCCTAAACTGTCACCAGCTTTTGCAGGCTTTACAAATAAGGGATATTGCATTTGCTGAACTGCTATTTCAAGACTCTCACCTTTATTAAAAACAGTATAAGCAGGTGTTTTAATATTTGAACAATAAGCCACATACTTCATGAGTTCTTTTGGTGGATCGTATAATAAAGTGGTAGGGCCTGTAAATGGCAAGTTGAGTAATTCTAAAGTATAAATAACATCGATACTGGGTACTTCCCATTCTAAATAACCTTCACACAAGTTTACAAAAATATCGTAGCCTTGCTTGCTTAATACTTTGAGTTGTTTATAGGTGGTGAGTTTATTCAGGAATACAGTATCTACAATATCATTAGGCAATAATGCTACTAAATTTCTTGCAGGGTCATAATGCTGATAATCGACAGCAGAAGTTGAATAATCGGGTAGCAGCACACAAACTTTCATAGCTATTTTTTTACCACTTAGGCACAAGTGAGTTGTCCTTTATTGAATTGTATTTGTAATTATTTGTTCTATCACATTTGTAAAAGTTGTATTACTGGCTTTAATGATAGCACCAATCGATGTATAATTTTCATCTTCACTTAAACCACATTGTGCATTTACTTCCAGTACATATAACTTACCAGTTTGTTTATCCATTCTTATATCAACCCTTGTATAACTTTTCCCTCTGCAAGCAACGTAAGCATCCCAGGCCACTTGTTTAATAGCTTGATGCAAACTATCGTTGGGTATGGCATACTCATAAAAATTTTCGTTATTAGGCATGGGTGTTTCGTCTTCATAAATTTCCCACAGTCTATCGAACGATAAAAATTGTTCTGTTGCTGGTAAGGAAGCATGAAAAACTCTTTCAACCGGCGTATAAATTATTGCAGTTTGTGGTTGATTGTAATTGCCAACAATCATTACTGTAAACTCTGGTCCATCAATAAATGCTTCAGCAATAATTCCACCAGTGGTTAATTCCCATCCACGATAACCATTAAACATTTTATTTACCTGTTCCCTCAATTCATCCTTTGTATGTACAACATTTTTAATGCTAACGCCCATGCTACCACCACTAATGGCTGGTTTTAAAATGATGGGTGTACCAAGCTCGTTAAAAAGGTTTTCAAGATTATCTTCTTTGCCATTAATGGCTTTCCAATTTGCAGTAGGAACAAAACTTTTATCGAAAGCCATTTTCATAGGAAACTTTGAGGTAGTGATATTATAGAAATAAGCATCACTGCCAGTATACAGTAACTGCTTTTCTTCGAGGTAATGAATTACTGAAACACCAGGAGTACCGTTGATTTCATCGCCATCGCAAAGGTTTAAAATTAATTTTTGTTTAGTAATTTCTGTTGCTGCAATTGTATCAATAATACTAGTGAAATTATCAATTGTAACAGGCTGCCACTTCCATTCAATATTTAGCTCTTTAAACGTGGTAGTATATTCTTCAATACTTTGGGTAAAATCGTAATAGTAATCGATATTACTATCGCTGGTTTCTAAGTGTGGTGCTAAAACCCAAATAAATAAATTGCTGAGTACTGTATTCATTATGTGTTTGCTGAAAAAGAAAGTTAAGCATTTTTATCATTCAGCATTGATTGTATAAAAGAAGTGAGTTTGTAGTTATTAAGAATTTCTTTGCTTGCATATTTTGCTCCCTGAATTTTTCCAATGCAATTTATAGACCCACACAAACAATCAAAAGGTTGAGCCATATTCCACTCGGTTGCAGGATAAAAAAAACACAATTCATCACCTGCTTTAATATTCTGTAAACACTCTAGTTGCATGGTATCTGTATTGAACAATACATTAGGATTACAGCTGTGATTGATGTACTGTAAGAACTCAGGCTTTAAATGTATATGCTCATGTTCGCCAGTTTGCACAGTTAAATACGTTGGATTTTTTAAAATAGCAGCTGTCTCGAAATCGGTAATTGTTTCACCAGCATTAAAGTTTTGTATTGCAAAGAATGCTTTTGCACCTGATGCAATATCTTTTCTTATTTCACCAAAATCATGTGTACTGATAACACTGTAACTGGGCTGGGTAAATTGTTGTGTAAGCATAATGCATAATTGACTGTAAATAAACCAAAGGTTTAATTGCTTTAAAATTAATTTACCCTAAATCTTTTATTCAGGTTTTTTGCAAGAGCCTGTACAAGAGGCACAGTAATTAACATTAGCAATCATTTTGCTATTTTTTGCTTCGCCTTCAAGCTTTGTTTGCATGGCTTTTTTTTGTGCTTCGGTATATTTATATTTTACATAGTACAACTGCACAAAACTTTGCACCAAATCTTCCAGTGATGCTAATCTGTTTTTTAAACTGGTATCAGCAAACTCCTTTTGATATTTTTCATTTTCAATAGCACCGCTAGATACAGCATATGATTTGAAAGCATTTTGTACACCTGTACATATTTGACATTTCCCTACAAACAATTTATTATCTGCAGCTATTTGCTTTGCAAGCTTACCTGAAAAGCTGGTTTGTATCAAACCATCTGTGATAGCATCATACATAAACACTCTTGTAGATTTACTTTCATTATTCGATTGGGCGATTACTGAACAACTGAAAACAAATGAAGCAATAAGCAACAGAACTTTCATAACAATTTATTTAATGTATTTTAAAATTAGTTCTTTTGTATGTAACAATTAACATGTTAGATTTACTTTTTTTAAACTTCTTTACCTATGCTTAATCATCCTCAAATTAAAGTATGGCAGTAAATCAACAACATGTTATGATTGGTTCTATTCGTAGTTGAATACTGGAATATAAATTAGTAGAGCTGGCCAAAGAAAGATTGCATGCGGTAATACAAACAAACAATGCAAACATTAGAAAAAAATTCATCAAAAAGATGCTGGCAAAAACAAAAGTGGTATGATTTGCAGTGGAAAGCAAACCATTTTAATTTACAAACTAATAGCAAAAAATAATGATGTTATTGATGCAATTAGTATTACTGTTTAGATTACTCTGCTAGAAATCGATTTACACAAATTTTTTAGAATTTGAAATACACACCTAACTCTACATAAAAAGTACTAGCTAAATTTTTCTCAGAATCGGGAGTGCTATTTATTGGTGCCGGAGAATTAACATTTCCGTTTCGCAATGTAATTACCGATTTAGTACTTGTATATATTGCATTTTGAGGAATAGCCAAAGTAGGTGTGCAATAAAAACCCCATTTATTTTGATCATAACTAACGGGTAACGATAATTCAAAATCTAATAATGTAAGGTTATTGCTATTTTTATTGGTAACTGTTGTTGTAGAAACGATTGATGAAATCAATGGATTTTTTTGTTTTTTTCCAACCTTTCTATTGGTGTAGCCTTCATAAAAATGTAGGGTACTAAAATTTACCAATGCTCTTGGTGTAATGGTCCACTGTTTTCCATCTTCTCCAAAATAAAAAGAATGGCTTAATGTAATATCAACTCCTAAATCTGTTTTCTCAGCAAATGAAGCACTAATACCAGTATTCATTTCCATAAAACCAAAATCATAAATAAGGCTTCCACTTAAACTTCCACCAACAGAGCTACTTACATTGCTACTGCTATCATTGTAAATACTTTTATTGGCAGAAATACTACCCGAAAGTTTTTTGGTTAATGTAAAATCATAGCCTGCATCAAACGAATAATAGTCAATTTTTTTATCGCTTTTAGATAACAAATAACCCAATGATGCCGATGCATAAAATCCACTTTTATGAGCATATGCAATGGTTGGCGTTAAATAAGGTAAGTTTAAAGAGTCTTTACGACCTAAATAAACAGAGTTGTTTAAAAAATTTATATCGAACTTAAAATACGATTTTTCAGTTGATGTAGGATCTTCCTTTTCTTTATCAACTGACTGGGCTTTTAATGCACTATTACTGGCAATGATAAGTAGACCAGACAACAATAACTTTGTAAAGCTCTTACCCATACAATTAGTTTTTTTAGAGACACTAAACTACTGTTTTAGTTTAATGATATACTTAAAACCTAAATTTTAATGCTATTTTCATTTACTAGTAATTGAAATAGAACAATTAAAATAATTGTATCATCGCAAAAATGAAAAAAGCATGTTCTTAATAACAGATTCAACAATAAATAAAGTAGGTGGAAATACTGGATTTTATATTTTGGCTTGGTTGCCAGTAGCAATTATTATTTTATTTGCTCTGAGGGGAATTTTTCGCAAGAAAGAGAAAGAATAAATACCACGAATAAATCAAATTGCACGAATTACACGAATGATTGTATTCGTGTAATTCGTACAATAATTATTTAAGCCAATGTTGCTTCTGAGCTTATTGCAGTATTCAACAATTTACTGATTGGGCAATTGGCTTCTGCATCTTTTACACACTCCTGAAATTTTGCATCGTCAATACTAGGCACAGTTGCTTTTACAATAAGGTGAGATTTTGTTATTGCACCATCTTTAAATTCTAACTCACATTTGGTATCTAAAGTGGTTGGTGTAAAACCAGCAGCTCCTAATACAAAACTTAACTTCATAGTAAAGCAACCTGCATGTGCAGCAGCTACCAATTCTTCTGGATTTGTACCAACACCATCTTCAAATCTTGTATTGAAAGAATACTGAGTTTGGTTTAATACTGTACTTTGAGTGGTAAGATGACCTTTGCCTTCTTTACCAGAGCCGTTCCAAACGGCTGTTGCTGTGCGTATCATGATTATTGTTTTTAAATTTCATCGAAAATACAAATACTATATTATCTGGAAATTAATTTAAAAGCAATATTTCGACCCAAGCCTTGCATAATGGCTAAGTTAATCCAGCTTAAAGCAAATTGTTCTAATAAAACTACTTTATCATCACCTCCAAAATCGTAACAATTGCCAAAGCCCATTTCTTTGGTTAGCTGCATAATGGTTTGTTTTACCAATACATCATTGCCTGCACAAAACAAATCAATTCCGTCACCATTGTAATTTGGATTTTGCATGTTTTCAAATCCTGTTGTATTAAAACACTTTACAACTGATGGAGTCTTTAAAATGGTTTTTATAGCATGATAGGCTGTATCAAAACCTTCGGGTTTTATTCGTACTGAGTTGGTAGCGTCTACAATGATTTTATTGGTTACATTTCCTATTTGAGGTAATAGCTCCAGCACTACATTGGGTGGAGTAGTAATAATAATAATTTCTGCCTTTTTACAAGCATCTTCTACCGAACACAGATATTCACTACCAATGTTAGCAGCCAATACAGTTGACTTTTCACTCAGAGGAAATTTTACACCAACAGCTAAAGTATGTTGTGTTTGCAAAACTCTTTGTGCCAATGCACCTCCCACATTTCCACTTCCAATAATTGCAATATTCATAACTATTTTATTTTGAATTGATAGACTAAGCCGAAAGTTAATATTCTATCTTGTAATTTAATATTTTGCAATACAACATTTTCATGTGTTAGCGTATATAAAGCATTTAAAGCAAAACCTTTCCACAACTGTACATCGGCCCCAGCTTCTAGTTGTACACGATAGTTGGAAACATTATTAAACGCTGGTTGATAAAATACATCATAATACAACTTTACTTTTCGTTGTGCAACATACTGCCAACCACCACTGTATAAAGTGGCTCTCCAAAGTTGAATAGTATTGTTTCCATTGTATTTTTCCTGATTAAATATTGTACCATTGAATTTAGTTGATTCATACACGGTATTAGCAGAAATCTTAATTACGGAGTTGGCAGTATGTTTTAACTGATAGGTTAATCCAACACCTGCAAACGAACGTACGTCAACCTTTCTTCTGTAATTAGAAGAGATATACGCTATTACAAAAGGATAAATTTTTTTAGTAGGCGTATAATACAAATAGTTTCTACTGTACAAATCATTATCGGCTTTTACATTACCAAAAGCCTGATACAAACTATTGTTTTGTGTTTTAACAACCCATTTTTTAGATGGAGCAAAACTGGCATCCAGCTTTGTTCTTACAGTTAGCAATTCTACATTACCTGTTTGATACAATCCTGTTACAGCAAGCCTTTGCTGAAATTTTACGCTATCGCTTTCATTGATTTGTGCAGCAAGCTGCTGCACAACAATCAATAAAAATATCCATCCTAAAAAAAATGCTTTTCTCATATTATTTCAACGAAGTAATAATGCTTACAAATTCTTGTGGTTGCACTACAAATGGCAAATGAGAAGTTTTCATTTCAATTACTTTTTTAATAGTACCATTGGCTTTTATCATTTGTTGTTGTAAATCGTAACCAACCGCATTGTCTAACGTGGTAGAGATATAATACTTAGGAACACTACCAAATTTGGCAGCTGTTAAGGTTACTTTTTCTCCTAGTGGTTTTGCAGGTTCTGCCTTATGGTATTTCACCAAAACTTCTTTCATAAAATCAGGACAATCAGCACACACTGCAGGTGCTATCATTTCTTTCTTAATGGTGGCTGCACTATAATCAGTTGTAAATTCCAATGCTCCTCCAACTTTGCTTTTTTTATCTTGTTTAGAAAGGCTTAATAAATCTTCTCCATTTTTTGGTAAATAAGCACTCACATAAATTAACTTATCAATTTTAGAAGGAATATTTTCAGCTACTTGACTAGCTACAATTCCTGCCATACTATGTGCCACTAAAATAACTTTGCCTTGTTGTTGATTGATGGCTTTAGTAACTGTTTGTACATAATCGTTTAAACTTACCTTATTGGCTGGTGATAAATCGATACCATGTGCTGGAAGGTTTACAACCACTACGTTTCCTTTAACAGCTAATTGATTGCGTACAAAACCCCAAGCACTTTCATCGGCCCATGCACCATGCACTAAAACGTAAGTTGGATAGCGTTTTTTATCGGCCTCCAATGCTTTTATAACCAACTCAGCGGCAGCTGCACCACTGTTTTGTTGTTGACCAGTAATTAAGTTACATCTTTCACTGCAAAAGCAGAAAAAGGTGCTCCTGTTTCAAATTTACTATTAGGCAACTTTCTTGCTTCATCTTCAATTCTAAATGGCTGAATTTTCATGCCCACATAATTATCGGCATATTGTTCTTCACTGCTGGCAAAGCCTGTCCAGCGTTTTCCTTCTACCAAAAATTTACCATTAGGTAATTTGGTTTTTAATAAAATACAAGTACCATGACAGATGGCTGCTGTTGGTTTGCCTGTTAAATAAAAATCTACAAAAAATTTATGTAACTCTTTGTTGTCAATAAAAGTGTACATGGGTCCTTGTCCACCACACACAAAAATGGCTTTATAGTCGGCAGTGTTTACATTCGCCAACTTCAAAGTGTTTCTGGTCAATGCCATTTTACTTTCATCTTTTTTAAAGCCAAGACTTACATAATCGAAAGCTGCATATTTGCTGGCATCTTCAGGGTCGCTGAAACCATCAAATTTAATTTCGCCACCATCTGGGCTGGCAATTTCAACAGTATAACCTGCTTCACTAAATGCCCAATAAGGGTGTGCCAACTCAGCATACCAAACACCAATTGGCCAACCTGTTTGTTTACTTACTGATGGATTAGAAGCTATCATTAAAATTTTACCATTATTGCCTGCATTGTGTTGTGCAAATAATAGTTGAACAGAATAACTGAATAGAAGTACTAAAAATAATTTTTTCATACTGTATAATTTTTGATGCACAAAACTGTATTGATTAAGGCTGAAATCCATGTAATGCACTTAAGAGGTGGTAACGAACAATATGGTTCGTAAGCTGCTTATATTTGAGTATAATTTTTTTGACATGCCCGATTTAGTTGTGAATAAACATGTGGTGTATAATCCAGTAGATTATGTATTACAAATGATTGGTGGTATTTGGAAAACGCCCATTTTGTGGCGATTGAAAAATAAAACATATCGTTATTCTGAATTGGAAAAAGACATTCCGCATATCAGTCAAAAAATGTTGACCAAAGCTTTGAAAGAATTGGAGGCCGATGGGATCATAGAAAAGAAAGTGTATGCAGAAGTGCCACCAAAAGTTGAATATAGTTTAACAGAAAAAGGAAAATTATTAATTCCTACTATAGAAAAAATCAGGAATACTGGCATAGAAATGATGCAATTTGATGGCATTGATTACCAAGAATTAATTAATCAAGAGAAACAAAAAAAATGATGCTATCAACATTGTGGCAACAATTTATTATTGGCATGCAGCAAACTACTTGGTACGAATACATTGCAGTATTTGCAGGTATTGCCAGTGTTTGGTTTAGTAGAAAAGAAAACATTTTAGTGTATCCTGTTGGGTTAATCAATACAGTGATTTATATTTTCATCAGTTTTAAATATCATTTATTGGGCGAAGCCAGTGTAAATTTTTATTATACTATAATGAGCTTGTATGGTTGGTGGTTATGGACGAGAAAAGACCAGATTAAACATGAAATTGTATTGCATATAACATTTAGCAATAAAAAAGAATGGATACAGCAACTGGCTTTTTTTGCGGTGTTTTATATAGCCATATTTTTTGCACTAACGGCTGCTAAAAAGAATTTTGCTGAAGGTGCAATTCCATGGGCCGATGCTTTTGCAAGTGCTACTGCTTATACAGGTATGTGGTTAATGGCTAAGAAAAAAGTAGAAAGCTGGTACTGGTGGATTGCCACCAACATTGCATCGATACCATTGTACTTTGTAAAAACATTGGTGTTTACCAGTGTGCAATATCTGGTATTATTAATACTTGCTGTTGCAGGATTGATTACTTGGATGCAAAAAGCAAGAAGATTGGAACACGGATAACACAGATTAAATGGATTTACGATGAATTCGGCTAGTTGTTTTTGACTATTCAAATAAACTTCTGCGTTATCTGTGTTTTCTGCGAGAACTTTTAAAATATCATTTTATACAAATGTCATACTGCACTTTCATACAAACATTGAACGATGAACAAAACGTTCATAAAGTTTATCACGATAACCATTATGGTTTTCCGATAGAATCAGACGATGAATTGTTTTGCAGATTGATTTTAGAAATTAATCAAGCTGGTTTAAGCTGGACCACCATATTAAATAAGCAACAAACATTTCGTAAAGCCTATCACAATTTCAATATTAAAAAAGTAGCAGCTTATAAAGAAAAAGATATTGAACGTTTATTGAATGATGCTGGCATTATTCGTAATAAATTAAAAGTACATGCTGCTATAGAAAACGCTAAAACAATTTTGGTTTTACAGAAGGAATTTGGTTCGTTTAAAAACTGGTTAGACCATCATCATCCAAAAACAAAAGTAGAATGGGTTAAACTATTTAAACAACACTTTCGTTTTACTGGTGGCGAAATTGTGAATGAGTTTTTGATGAGTGCAGGCTATTTACCTGGTGCTCATGATCCAAATTGCACTACCTATAAAAAACTAATGAAAAGCAAGCCAGCATGGAGCAGAATAAAGTAAAAAAGATTGTAATTATTGGCCCAGAAAGCACTGGTAAAAGCACTTTATGTGAACTATTGGCTCAGCATTTTAAAACAGCATGGTGTGCCGAATTTGCACGTGAATACTTACTTACCAATGGCACCAATTATACGTTTGAAGATTTAGAAATTATTGCTAAAGGTCAATTGGCGTTGGAAGATGAGGCACAGTCAATGGTCAATAGTCAATGGTCGATAGCAGGAAATGGAGTTTATGTTAATCATCATTCACTACTCACCATTCCCCACCCCCCACTACTCTTTCTAGATACCGATATGTATGTAATGAAAGTTTGGTGTGAATACGTTTTTGGCAAGTGTCATACTTTTATTTTAGAAGAAATAGTCAATAGAAAATACGATTTGTACTTGCTCTGCAATATTGATTTGCCTTGGGTACAAGATGAGCTGAGAGAATATCCTGATGAAAAACCCAGACAGGAATTGTACAAAATTTATAAAGATATTTTAATCAATCAAAAAGTGCCTTGGGTAGAAATTAGTGGCAATTATGAACAACGTTTACAAGCTGCAATTAAGGCTGTAAATAAGATTGTTGAGGTATAATTATTCGTCCCAATTTTCTTGTTCTGGTTTTCTAAAAAACAAATAAGGGTTTGGACGATTGTGTTTGTATGCATCGAAGCATTGTTGAATATAGTAACCAAACTCTAAATCGTTAAACGTAAGCAACAAATGATAATCTGGTCTGTAACGTTGCATAAAAGTGTCCAGTTCAGGAGATTTTAAACCTGTAAGTTTAATCACTAAGAACTTTTTAAACCGATGGTCGATATAAGCATCTTGTTCTTGCTGAATTAATCTTCTTTGTAATGCTAAAATTTGGCGATTTCGTTTAAAACGAAACATATTAATTACTTCATTCAAATCTAATCCAACTGTTACACCAGGTGTTGTATTATAGGTTGGATTTGAGCTTAAACGTAAGCTTGGTTTTCTAAATTCAAATACTTTGGCGTAATCTTTACGATTTTGAATTGAATCGAATTTATAATATCGATTTCTAACTTTTACTTCGGGTAATTCCGTTGCTTTAATATGTATCATTACATCAAAACCAGATGTATTGGTTATTGTATCTACCGGATATTTCATGGTACTTTTACCAATGACCGTAAACCAAATAGAATCTTTGGTACGAATGGTTAAACTGTATCTTCCTGCTGAGTCTGTAATTGTTCCTCTACCCGATGTACTTTGTACAGCAACTGCTTCTAGTGGGCGTCTTGCAGTAATATCATAAACAGTTCCACTAATAGTAGTAAACTGTGCCTTTGCAATGCTTGCAAAAAACAATAAAAGCAAAAATATAGCTATCCTTTTTATATAAACTTAGTTTAGAACTGTAATATTAAAGCAGCAAACGCACACAAACTATAACACGCTAATTTATTAACGGTTTTTTGGATAATTAAAAAACCCGAAAATATTTTTCGGGTTTCGATTATTTTAAAACTTGTTTTCTAAAATATAAGGCAACATAGATCTCCAGGTAGGCCAATCGTGGTGAATATCGGCACCCCAAACATCTAAATCGTGCCAAATACCTTTATCCCACAACACCTGACTAAATCTTTTATTGGCTTCGGGATCTTCAAAATTTCCTGCTCCTGTTGCTATGTGAATGTGGTGACTGGATTTGATTTTATCTAAATACCACTGATCGTGTAAATTAGGAATATAATGATAAGGACTATTGAAATAAACCTGCTCATCCCAAAAACCCTTGGTGTATTCAGTTAAATCATACACACCACTCATGCTAATGCAGCCATTGATAATGTCGGGGCGTTTTAAAAATAAGTTCATACTATGCAATGCTCCAAAACTTGCACCACTGGTATAAATCATGGTATCGGCACTGGTTGCATTTCTTATATAGGGAATCACTTCATTGAAAACATAATTGTTAAACTGGTTATGACGAATGGCTTTATGTTCAGGCAGCATTTCATTGTTCATCCAACTTTCTTTGTTAATACTGTCAATGCTAAATACACGTAATTTACCAGCATTAATTAATGGAGCTAAAGCATCCATCATTTGAAAACGTTCATATTCTAAATAATCGGCTGCAGCTGTTGGAACCAATAATAAAGCAAATCCATAATGACCATAGCCAGCTATTGGCATTTCTTTATTTAATGAAGGACTAAACCATGAGTCGGTAAATTTTTGCATAACTAATTTATTGTTGAATATTTTGTTTTAGTGAAGGCATTGTTTACTAATTTCTTTCCATAAATCTCTATAACACTGTGCTGCATAACTACTATTGGCAAACTCGAATAATGGTTGTTGGTGTACACCCATTTTTTCTACATCACTTAAATATGGAATATAGTTTTTAAAGAAAATTTTATTGTTGTAAAATGCCTGTAATGTTTCGTGATGCAGGGTTTTGCGATGATCGACCATACTAAAGAAACATTTGATTTTGGTTTTATCTAGTTCATTTTCTTTAAAATATTCTATCACAGTTTCATAAGAACGGATAGACAATATTGTAGGAATATTGGGCATTAACACATAATCGGCAGCATTAAAAATATTGTCATGCAGTAAAGAAATTCCTGGCGGACAATCCAACACCAAAACATCAAAGCCTTTTAATCCACCCAATAAAGATTTTAATCTTTTTTTGCTTTGCTTGGCTTCGTCGAAGATTAAATCAACATTTCTGGCACTCATATCGGCAGGAATAACCCATAGGTTTTCGAAAACCGAATCTTGAATGGCTTCTTTAATATCTACTTCGGCTGCGAATACTTTTTTACTTTCATTCTTTTCATTTTTAACATGAAAATAAAATGAAGAAGAACCTTGTGGGTCTAAATCCCATACCAAGGTTTTTAAACCATTAGCAGCAGCCAAATAAGCAAAATTAACTGCTGCTGCAGTTTTACCAACACCACCTTTTAGGTTATACAAAGCCAATGTTACCATAGCTTATCAGTTTTTTGGATTGGGAAAATAAGCAATTGTTGGCGGAGAGCAAAGTTTTTGATTGTAAGAATTGAAGTTTTCTTTGTTTTAAAGAGGTTATTTAAATCAGTTATATATTGCTATACGCAAAAAGCACCTTAAGACTAAGGTGCTTTGTTGTGACAAACCTGAATTACTACTACTGAATAAAGATTGTTTGAACATACTTTTCGCCAACATTGGTTATTTGCAGCAGGTACATTCCTTTTGTCAAACCTAAAGTGCTAAAAGAAGCAATACCCAATAAGTTAGCAGTTGTTTTCATTCTTTCTCTTCCTGCTATATCAATAATTTGAATGGTTGAATTACCCGACAAAGTAGTTTGTACTTGCACCATACCATTTACAACAGGATTGGGGAAAACCTTAACCAATTTCTTTTGTTGATTACCCACTTTAATAATGTTGCTGTACTCTGTATTACCAGATTTATCGACAATCATTAAACGATAGTAACGATAATCTGTAGTACAATTGCTTACATCTAAATAGCTATACTTTTTTAATTTGGTGGATGCGATGTTAGCCAATGTAATAAAGTTGCCCCCATTGCAACTGTATTGTAATTTGTATTGGCTAACATCGTCATCCAAGTCGTTTATCCAACTTAATAGAATTTCATTTTCTTTTTGAATTGCATTGAAAGCAATGATTTTAGAAGGCAATGTAAAGTTTGCTCCTTTAATAGATTTAAAGCCAGTTCCACTACCAGCCAATAACTCATCATAATAGAGCACATTGATTTCTGTTCCATTATCTACCTTAGTATATAATGCTTCACCTGGTGTTCCTGTACCTGTTGCTGAAAAAGCAATTCGACTGTATAAAATAGAATCTTTGTAAGCATAAAATAAAGTATCTCCATGCCATGCACAAGCTGAGAAACCACTGGTTCTCGCTGCAGATGGAACATAAGATGTCCATGTGTTATACACTGGTCGGCTTACCATAAAGTTGATACCATATTCTCTTCCATATACTGTATTATAAAATCCACCTGACGCAAGTATGGTATCACGACTGTGAATAACAATATCATTAATATTTATTAAAGAAGTAGATGGAGAATAAATGTTTTCTGCTCTCACTGTCCAGCTTGCTCCATTCCATTGTGCTTTGTACATTCCACGAATAATGGGAGAAACAGAATTGTCATAATCAACCCCAATATAAGCCACGACTTTACCACTATCGCTTGTAATTTCTATATCATTTACATCAACATCTTGTCCGTTTACAGTTGCATAAATTAATAACTGGCTCCAACTGCTACCTCCATTGGTAGAATAGAAAACACCACCACGTTGTGAACCTTGAATTTTATAACCAGCCATTACGATGTTGTTTACACTATCGCTTACTGCAATACTTGTTACCTGGCTACTTCCTGGAAAATTATAAGGAGCATTTTCTGCTGTAAAAACCTGACTCCAAGTTGTACCTTTATTGGTTGTTTTATATACACGAACATTACCAACATACACACTATTACTATCGTTACCTACCATTTCTGCTGAATAGTATGGAGAGCCATCTCCATTAGGGAACATTGCATTACTCCAAGCTTTTGATGCAGTGTTATAATTACGAACATAACGTACACCAGCTTTACTAGCCAACCAGCCAAAATCTTTATCGCTACGCATATCAAAATCGTTTACCTGAACAGCTTCTATTCCTTCATTTATTTCAGAAATAATTGAACCACTATTCTTAGTCCAGCCCAAACCTTGGTCTGTTGTAAACAAAACTGTTCCACCTGCCGAGTTTGCTCCAATTGTAAATGATGCACCATCATTACTATGTGTTTCTAGGGAAATATTACCAAGATTAGCCCAAGTTGAAACTGCACCCTTTGCTGTACTATATGCCGAGCCAAAATAAACATAATAAGATGCTGAACCTGTTGGTTGATAGAAAGCAATATTTTTTCCAAAAGTTCCTGCAATGCCAGTATTAACAACTGTCCACACAGCGGTTGTTGTATCTCGATAAGCAATGTATTTATTGGAGTTATCAGACCCTCCAACAAATACCCTTCCATCTGGAGCAATTGCTGCACTGTTCCAATAAATCGAAGTTGACAAAGCAGCTAAAGCATCGTGTTCAAAAGCTTTTGTACCACTCGTTAGATTTTTATATAAAGTAATTTCAGGATCACTGCCTTCTTTAATTAGCACAATAGAATCTGCTGCTAAAGACATTTTAGTTTTTGCTGGATAGGTTGCAGTACTATATACAGATAGTACTGCTGTACCAAAATTGGTTCCACCAGCACCAAAATCCATCATACCAATTTGATCTTGGTTGGACGTGTTTGAGTGAGATAAAAAATACATATATCTACCTCCGTTTGCTATATCTACAGCTACTGAACCTGCTGGTAGAGATGCTGCTAAAGAAACACCAGCCCCACTTGCATCAGCTTTATAAATATTATTATTGTAAACAAACAACATATAATTACAAGAATCACTTGTTGCAATATTTTGAATTCCCGAACCATAATTACTACCTGCCGTAAGACCTGTAACCTTTGTCCAAGTATTTATTGTTGCTGCTGAAGTAGCATTTACTCTTGCTTTAGTAAAAAATGCGGTGTTGGCACTTTCGGTTGTTATAAAAACATTGAAACTATCGGTTGTTCCTGCAATTTTGGAAGCTGCAATTGCATTAATTCTTCCTCCATACACATTCTCTACACTGGTAATGGTTTGGGTATTGCCAATTAAACTTGTTATTAAATTAGCAATTAAAATAGTAAATATTCTTTTCATAAAAGTAATTTTCGAAGATGAAAGTAGATGTTGTTTTTAAGTAGTACTTCACCCAAAAGGATGATTTATAAAACCTTGAAACACTTGTGTTGCAAGAGATGTGTGATTGATGGAAAAGTTTAAGGAAACGTTGTATACAAAATAAAAATCACCCTTTCAGGTGATTTAAAATATTGATTTGAAAAGATAAAGTACAAGTAAAGTTGTAAGGTAAATCTTGAATAGGCTTTATTTGATACAGATTAGTAAGTGTAAAATATTTTCTTTTTAAAACTTACTCTATCTGGCATTTCTTCATAATCGTTATCTTTTTCATCTTTATTTTTACGATGGAAAATCAACCATTTGCCGTCTTTCCCAAGTTTAATTAACCCACTGTTAATTAATTGCCCTTTTTTACGATGACAATCTTTTACTGCATATACTGCAACAGAATCACCTATTACAATCACTTTACAAATGCCATGAAATTTTCCATACTCAAGGTCAAAAAATTTGAGTAAATAAGTTCCATTTGAAGGCTTTTGTGAAGATGATGTAATCGAAATAAAAATGAAAAAAATTACAACTAGTTTTCTCATGATTTATTAAAATTAAGCTCATAAATCATTATCAAAAAACAAGTGCCACACTTTAGAAAATGAGGCACTCGTTTTTTTATTCTAATACAGGGCTTAACCATCTTTCCATTTCTTCTTTCGGTAAGCCTTTACGTTGTATATAGTCTTCAAATTGGTCTTGTTGAATTTTACCTACACCATAATACTGGCTTTGCGGATTGGCAAAATACCAACCACAAACTGATGATGCTGGAAACATGGCTAAACTTTCGGTGAGTGTAATACCAACTGTTTCAGTGGCATTCAACAAATCGAATAATTTGTATTTTTCTGTATGATCAGGACAAGCAGGATAGCCAGGTGCAGGACGAATACCTTGATATTTTTCATGGATCAATTCATCGTTACTTAAATGTTCATCTGTTGCATAGCCCCAATATTCTTTTCTTGTTTTCAAGTGCAAACATTCTGCAAATGCTTCAGCAAAACGATCTGCTAATGCTTGTAGCATGATTTTGTTGTAATCATCGTGATTGGCTTCGAATGCTTTTATATGTGGCTCAATACCATGAATGGTTACAGCGAATGAACCAATATAATCTGAGGTTGAAGGTTTAAGGTTTAAGGCAGAAGGTTTGATGAAATCTGCTAAACTTAAATTAGGTTGATTGGCTGCTTTTTGTATTTGCTGACGAAGAAATTGCAATTTCACCACTTGCGATTCACCATTCACGATTTCCGTTTTCACCACTACCTCATCATCATTACTATTGGCTTCCCAAAAACCAATGGTTCCTTTTGCAGTTAACCATTTTTCGGCAATTATTTTATCCAACAACACATTTGCGTCATTGTACAATTTCGTAGCTTCTTTGCCTACAATTTCATCTTCTAAAATAGCTGGAAAGTTGCCGTGCATTTCCCATGCAATAAAGAAAGGTTTCCAGTCGATAAATGCTCTTAACTCAGCCAAATCAAATTCTTCAAACACTTTTGTTCCTGTGAAGGTTGGTTTAACTGGTGTAAAATTCTCCCAATCAATTTTTACTTTGTTGGCTTTAGCAGCTTCATAAGTAATATAGTTTTTAACGGTCTTTTTATTATCGAAAGCTTCTTTCAATTTCACATATTCTTTCTTCGTTTCACCTAAGAAAGTTTCTTTCGTGTCCTTATTTAATAAAGATCCAGCAACTGTTACACTACGTGAAGCATCTAAAACATGCACCACACCATTGTCATATTCCTGAGCAATTTTTACAGCAGTGTGCATACGAGAAGTTGTAGCTCCACCAATTAACAATGGTTGTGTCATGCCTCTACGTTTCATTTCTTTGGCAATATGAACCATCTCATCCAATGATGGTGTAATCAATCCACTCAAGCCAATAATGTCTGCATTTTCTTTAATAGCAGCATCCAAAATTTTATCTGTAGGTACCATTACGCCAAGGTCTACAATATCATAACCATTACAGCCCAGTACAACACCTACAATATTTTTACCAATATCATGCACATCGCCTTTTACAGTTGCCAATAAAATTTTTGCAGCACCTGCACCTTCTTCATTTACTGTTCCAGCTGCCAAATGTGCTTGTTTGCGTTCTTCTTTTTCCTGTTCAATAAATGGTGTAAGTACAGCTACACTTTTCTTCATTACCCTTGCACTTTTTACTACCTGTGGCAAGAACATTTTACCTGCACCAAATAAATCACCTACGATGTTCATACCATCCATCAATGGACCTTCAATTACATCTAGTGGACGAGGATATTTTTGACGAGCTTCTTCTGTATCAGCTTCAATATAATCGGTAATACCATTAATTAGAGAATGTGCTAATCTGCTTTCAACAGATTCATTACGCCATTTTTCATCTTTTACAATTTCCTTTCCTTTGGCTTTTACTGTTTCGGCAAAGGCAATCAGTTTTTCTGTGGCTTCGTTGTTGTCGTTGTTTCTGTTAAGAATTACATCTTCAATTAACTCTCTTAAGGTTGGTTCAATTTCGTCGTATACTACCAATTGACCAGCATTTACAATGCCCATATCCATACCAGCTTTAATAGCATGGTATAAGAAAACAGAGTGCATGGTTTCTCTTACAAATTCATTACCTCTGAATGAAAATGATAAGTTACTTACACCGCCACTAATTTTTACTAAAGGATATTTTTGTTTGATAATTCTAGTGGCTTCAATAAAGTCTACACCATAATTATTGTGTTCTTCTAAACCTGTAGCTATGGCAAAAATGTTGATGTCGAAAATAATATCTTGAGGATCGAATCCTACAACTTCTGTCAATATCTTATAGGCTCTTTCCGATATTTCTACTTTGCGTTGCATCGTATCGGCCTGACCTTTTTCATCAAATGCCATTACAATTACTGGTGCACCAAAGTCTTTACAAATAAAGGCTTGCTCAATAAATTTGGCTTCACCTTCTTTCATGGAAATGGAGTTTACAATGCAACGACCTTGAATGCATTTTAAACCTGCCTGAATGATTTCAAACTTAGAACTATCCACCATGATGGGTATCTTGGCAATATCTGGTTCACTTTGTAATAAGTTGATGTATGTAGTCATGGCTTGTACACCATCCAACAAAGCATCGTCCATGTTCACATCTAAAATTTGTGCCCCATTTTCTACTTGTTGCCTTGCAACAGACAATGCTTCTTCGTATTGATTGTTTAAAATCAAACGGGCAAACTTTTTACTTCCTGTTACATTGGTACGCTCCCCAACATTCACAAAATTCGTTTCTGGACGAACGACTAAAGGTTCTAAACCAGATAAGCGTAAGTAAGGTTTTATAGTTGTTATGCTCATGATATCTAATTAATCACAGAGTTGTATTGAGTTGTTTCACAGAGGACAAGAGTTAATACATAAGCCTCTTTATTCCATTTTTCAAACTGCTTGTATTAAAGTTGAGTAGTAACCCTACTTTGCAACCTGACAGCTTTAGATAAGTCAGCACTTGGGCTGTGTGAACATCGTTCAATGCTTCTACTGCTTTTATTTCAATAATTACTTTGTTTTCTACTAATAGATCAATTCTATAACCGATTTCCAATTTTACTTCTTCATACACCAAAGGAAGTGCCTTTTCTTTTTCAACTATAAGATCAGATTTCATCAATTCATAAAAAAGACATTCTTTATATGATGACTCTAGCAAACCTGGTCCAAGAGCAGAATGTACTTTAAAAGCACATCTTAAAATTTCTTCAGTAAGTAAATTTATGTTCTCCATAAATTGTTCTTAAACTCTATTAATTAGACTATTAACCACAGAGTTACGCTGAGTTTCATCACGGAGGAAAAGAGTTGAAATACTAGGATTCATAAAACTCCATCAACTCTGTGTAAAAACTCCTATACCTCTGTGGTTATATTAACTCAGCCTCCAATATCGGAAGCCTTCTCGGCTCTACATTTTTTACATGTTGAGCAATATGTTTTATATGATCTGGTGTAGTACCACAACAACCTCCAACAATATTTACCCAGCCATTCTTAGCCCAATCTTCTAAGAAGCAGGCTGTTTGTTCTGGAGCTTCATCGTATTCACCCATAGCATTTGGCAAACCAGCATTTGGGTAAGATGACACATAACATTGTGCAATACCACTTAACTCTTCAATATGACCTCTCATTTCTTGAGCACCCAATGCACAATTCAATCCAATGCTTAAAGGATTGGCATGTTTTACAGAAATATAAAAAGCTTCTAAGGTTTGTCCACTGAGTGTTCTACCACTTGCGTCAGTGATGGTTCCAGAAATCATTATCGGCAATTCCACATTGTTTTGACGAAAGAATTGTTTGGCTGCATAAATGGCTGCTTTTGCATTCAATGTATCGAAGATGGTTTCTATTAAAATTACATCTACACCACCATCAATTAAGCCTTTGATTTGCTCGGTGTATGCGGTAACCACTTCATCAAAAGTTACAGCTCTAAAACCTGGATTGTTTACATCTGGAGATAAAGACAATGTTTTGTTCAATGGCCCAATTGCACCTGCAACAAATTTTGGAACGGTGTTGCCCGTTTCTTTGTTGTAACGATTGATGGCTTCTCTGGCACATTGTGCAGAAGCTACATTTAGTTCATAAGCAAAAGCCTGCATGTCATAATCGGCCATAGCAATAGTGGTTGCACTGAATGTATTGGTTTCAATAATATCAGCTCCAGCTTCTAAATATTGTTTGTGAATGCCAATGATTATTTCGGGTTGGGTAATGCTGAGCATATCGTTGTTGCCTTTAACGTCTAAATGCCAATCTTTAAAACGCTCACCACGATAATCGGCTTCCTGTAATTTATGACGTTGAATCATGGTGCCCATTGCACCATCTATAATTAAAATTCTTTTTTCGAGTTCTTGTTTGATAGCTGCCATATACTTTATTTTAAACCACAAAGGCACGAAGGCACAAATGTGGAAATACGAATAGTTGAGTATTGTTATGAACGTTGAAGGGTGCGACGCAACAGGTGTTTAATAGAAATTCAATTGCTGGTTACATCATCGCTCAACCAAGTTCAGGACTTAAAACTTTACTTGTAAACGAGAAACAATCTGTGGAGTGTATGCAGAAATGATTTTCGTTTATTAGTTCAGTTAAAAAACACTGTACTTGCAGGCCGAACAATAAACAAATCTGCCTGCGGTTGCAAATGTAAATAAAAAAGCCATAACATGTTACTGTGATGGCTTTTGTTGTTGTGGGGAGGAAAGAACTAATAGGGGTATGCCAGCTTGGTATAAATTTTAACTTCTTAGCTCTTTTATTTTTTCTTTAATGTATTCCTCTTTGTTTTTCTTCACTTCTTTCAGTTCTGCTTTTCTGTCTTTATTAATGTCGTAATATTTTTCAGACCATAGTCCAATTTCAATCAATAAGGGCAACAGATCAATTCCTTTTTGGGTAAGTTTATACAAACCTTTTGCCTTGCTGTCTGGATGGCTCAATTTTTCAATGACGCCATTTTCTTCCAATGTCAGCAACCGAGAAGCCAAAATATTGGTTGCAATTCTTTCGGCCGACTTTAAAAAGTGGCCATAGGTGCATTGTTTTACATACATTAAATCTCTGATAATCAACAGCGACCACTTGTCTCCCCACACATCAAGGGAGCAACTTACGGGACAATCTGACCTTCTATTATTCTTAGGCATAAAAAATATTTATTAAATTTACTTGCATTTTGCAAGTGATTCTGTATGTTTGCACTTGCAATATGCAAGTAAATTTACAAATTAAAAAGTAAAACAGGTAAAAATGAAAAAAAATATTTTAGTTACAGGTGCCTCTTCAGGCTTTGGATTGTTAATCGCTAACAAACTTCATAAAAGTGGATACAATGTAATTGGCACTAGCCGAAATCCCGAAAAACAACAATCAAAAGTGCCTTTCAAAATGATTGCCTTAGACCTTGATTCAGATGAATCAATTACTACTTTACCAGATAGGCTTTTTAAAGAAATTGGTAAGTTGGATATTCTTATCAATAATGCAGGATTTCTTGTGAATGGTATTGCAGAAGAAACACCTATTGAGCTGGGAAGACAACAATTGGAAACAAATTTTTGGGGAACTATCAAAGTTACCAACGCCATTTTACCTCATTTTAGAAAACAAAGATTTGGTAAAATTATAACCGTAGGATCAATAGTTGGTCTTGTTTCATTTCCAAATGCGGCTTACTATGCAGCTTCTAAACATGCCTTGGAAGGCTATTATAAAGCTTTACGATATGAATTGAATGAATTTAATATTCATGTTGCCATGATTGAGCCAGCAGCTTTCAAAACAAGTATTATGGATAACTCATCTTCTCCTACAAACAAAATTTCAGACTACAATTCTTTAAGATCTAAGATTGAAAAATTCACTGTTGAACTTATAAAAAGTGCCGAAGATCCAAAGATGGTTGCAGATAAAGTACTTAAAGTAGTAGAAACTGAAAAACCAAATTTCAGAAACATTGTAGGCAAAGGCACTTCTACATTAATCAATTTGCAGCATTTTGCTTATGGAATTTTAGAGAAAAATGTTCTTAAACAATTAAACAAGGGGTAAAAGAAATTAATATAATAATAAAAACAATAAAAGAAAATAATTAAAAAAATGAAAGCAATTATCTTAAACGAAGCTGGAAGTGTTGAAAATCTAAAATTTGTAGATATAGCAAAGCCAACCATTAAAAGTAATGAAGTTTTGGTAAAAACAATTTCAGTAAGTATTAATCCTGTTGATTATAAAGTAAGATCAAATAATGGAGCACTGAATTGGATTCTTGGTGCAGATAGACCTGCCATTATAGGTTGGGATTTGTCAGGAATAATACATGAAGTGGGTGAAGATGTAACCGATTTTAATATTGGTGATGCCGTTTTTGGGATGGCTAATTTTCCTGGCAAAGGAAATGCTTATGCCGAATATGTGGCAGTACCAGCAGCACATTTAACCTTAAAACCTACAAATGTTTCACATCAAGAAGCCGCATCGGCTACACTTGCTGCACTAACAGCATGGCAAACCTTGGTAGAAAAAGGGAATGTAAAAAAAGGAGACAAAGTGTTGATCCATGCAGCTTCGGGAGGTGTTGGACATTATGCTACACAAATTGCTAAACACTTTGGTGCTTATGTAATTGGTACTTCATCAGCAAAAAACAAAGAATTTGTTTTGCAAAATGGAGCAGACCAACATATAGATTACACTGCAGAAAACTTTCAAGACATTGTTTCAGAAGCTGATTTTGTATTGGATACCATTGGTGGGGATACTATTTTAAAATCATTAGATGTAATAAAAGATGGCGGGACAATTATCTCAATTACAACTAGCAATATGCCTAATGAAGAGCTTGAAAAAGCAAAAGCAAAAAATGTAAACTTATCATTTTTACTTGTACAGTCATCAGGCGAAAACATGTCTAAACTTGCACATTTAATGGAAAGTGGAATATTGAAATCACACGTTTCAAGAACATTTTCTTTTGACAAAATGGCCGATGCTCATTTGTATTTAGAAAAAGGTAGAACCGTTGGTAAAATTGTTATGAACCTTTAAATAAAATCAAATGAAAATACTAAATTATATTCTTTTAATACTGTGCATAGCAATAGCCTTGTTTTTAGGACTGAAAGATTTGTTTGTCCCTAATGAAATGGCCCCATTATATGGTCTTGAGCTAAAAGGTGTTTTAGCCATGAATACATTTAGAGCAGTCATAAGTGGAACAATTCTTAGTATGGTTCTAATGCTACTTATGGGTTTATTAACTAAAAATAAAACTTGGTATCAAGCCACACTATTAATTACAACAGTGATACTTGTTTGCAGAACTTATAGTATAGTAGCTGATGGTTATACCAGCGAAATGTTGCCTCCCATAGTAATTGAAGTTTTCATAATTGTTGCCATGTTCATTGGCATAAAACACCTAAGTGCTTCTGAAAAGTAATCTTTTGAATGGAAACATTTTAAAACCAATTGACAAAAATTAATAAAATATCATCAGATAACCAAAATATTAGATAAATGACAAACGATGCATTAACAACAGAAACTCAATACGCCAATATTGACAACAAACAAATAGCTTACCGTAAAATAGGTAACGGCACGCCATTAATTTTAGCAAACCGTTTTAGAGGGACATTAGATACTTGGGACCCACTTTTCCTTGATTTATTAGCCGAAAACAATACAGTAATTACTTTCGACTATTCAGGAATTGGATATTCTGAAGGTGAATTACCACTTGATTTACATCTCGTGGCTGCTGAAGTAGTAAAAATAGCAGACTATCTTAAAATTGATAAATTCTTTGTTGGAGGCTGGTCTTATGGTGGATTGATTGCACAATACACTACATTTCTAAATCCAGCAAGAGTGCTTGGTACAATTGTAATTGGTAGTAACCCAATGGGCAAAAATGAAACAGCACTTTCGCCGCTTTTCTTAGAAAAAGCATTGAAACCAGATTATGATGCCGAAGATATAATAACGCTATTTTTTGAGCCTAAATCAGAAAAAAGCCGATTGGCAGCAATCGCTTCTTTACAACGTATTGCCCAAAGATTAGACCAATCAAAAGTACCAGCTACAGCAGAATTATTCCAACGTTATTTTGCAATATCAAAACAACTATCAGAGGATAAAGACAATTTCCGTGAAGTTTATAAAACATTGCAAACTCCTGTATTGGCAATCTCTGGCGATAATGATATTTCTTTTGCCGTAGAAAATTGGTTTCCCTTATTGAAAAAAGCTCCAACATTACAGCACATTATTTTTAATGCAGCAGGTCATGCACCACATTACCAATACCCTGAATTAAGCACAACATACATCAAAACATTTATTAACGATACTATCAAAAAATGAAAAATACTTTTTTCCTAACGATTTTAATAATTCTAAAAATGACAACATCAATTGCACAAAGTGGTAACTATACTTATGCAACAGTGCCGACCAAATTCGTAGAAACCAACGGTGTAAAATTCGCTTACCGCTCTTATGGCAAAGAAGGAGATATACCAGTTGTATACTTTAACCACTTAACGGCAAACCTCGATAATTGCGACCCAAGAATTATGGATGCAATTGCCGCAAACCGTCAAATAATTTCTTTCGACTACAGAGGCGTTGGTGCAACAACAGGCAAGCAGGGAACAAGTATTGCTGATATGGCAAAAGATGCTATTGCCTTTATTCATGCTTTGGGTTATAACCAAGTGGATATTATGGCGTTTTCGATGGGTGGTTTTATTACTCAGGAATTACTTTTAGTAGAGCCAGCTTTGGCTCGTAAAATAATTCTTGCAGGTACTGGCCCAAGAGGAGGAGGAGGTGTAAGTGCTGTTGTTGGCTTAACTTATAAAGATATTCTCAAAGGACTATTCACATTTAGAGATCCTAAGTTTTATTTATTCTTTACGCAAAATAAAGTAGGTAAGCAAGCAGCAAAAGATTTTCTTAATATATTAAAAGAAAGAACGGAAAACCGTGATAAGAAAGTAAAGCTTAGTGTTTTGAAAAAGCAACTTAAAGCCATTAAAGATTGGGGACATGAACCCCCAGCCAATTTGAGTGTTTTTAAACATCCTGTTTTAATAGCCAATGGTGATAACGATAGGATGGTGCCTACACCCAATTCTTATGATTTAGCAAAGCGTTTTCCAAATGCTGAACCCGTAGTAATTTATCCTAATTCAGGACATGGCGGCATATTTCAAAATCACGAAGAATTTGTAAAAAGTGCATTGGCATTTTTTGCTAAATAAGTATCATAATAATAAAAAATAAAGTAATGAAAGCATATCAAGTAAACCGATACGGAAAAAAAGAAAAACTGCATCTAACAACGATGGCAGAACCTGTGGTAAAAGAAAATGATGTATTGGTGCAAGTACATTCGGTAGGTGTAAATGTCATAGACTTACTAATACGAAATGGAGAATTCAAACTTTTTCTACCTATAAAGCCACCTTTTGTATTAGGACGTGATGTGGCGGGAATAGTTTTAAAAACAGGTTCAAAAGTTAGTAAGTTTAAAGTTGGAGATGAAGTTTATGCTAGTTCAGGCAATCACCATGTGGGCACTTATGCTGAATACATTTCAATTGCCGAAAAAGAAGTTGCATTAAAACCTAAAAACCTTTCTATGGAGGAAGCTGCTTCTATTCCTTTAGTTGGTTTAACTTCTTGGCAGGCATTGGTTGAAAATGCAAATATCAAAAAAGGGCAAAAAGTTTTCATTCAAGCAGGTTCGGGGGGAGTAGGAACATTTGCTATTCAGTTAGCAAAGCATTTAGGTGCTTATGTTGCAACTACAACAAGCTCAAAAAATATTGAATTGGTTAAAGGCCTCGGTGCAGATTTAATTATTGATTACAAAACCGAGGATTTTGAAAATATATTAAGCGATTATGATTTGGTATTGCACAGCAATAAGGATACTAAAATATTAGAAAAATCGCTTCGTATTTTAAAGTCAGGTGGGCAAGTTATTTCGCTAGTTGGACCACCAACTCAAGAATTTGCAGCACAACTTGGTTTGGCTTGGCATTTAAAATTTGTAACCAAACTTTTAAGTTCAGGAATAAAGAAAAAAGCAGAAAAGTTAGGCGTAAAATTTCAATTCCTTTTTATGAGAGCAGAAGGCAACCAATTAAATAAAATCGCTAAGTTAATTGAAGCAGGAATTATTAGCCCTGTTGTAGATAAAGTGTTTCAGTTTGAGCAAACTAATGACGCTATGGCTTATGTTGAAACAGGCCGTGCAAAAGGGAAGGCTGTTATAAAATTGAAATAATATTTTCTTACAAAAGAAAGGTATTGTTACCTGAAAAGATTTCAACTATTAGCAAAAGAAGAAAAACTGCTGTTTGGCAATTTTTCTTCTTTTGCTCTTCATATTTAGAATTTTATATTGAAATATTGTGTCGATTGAAGGCGACAAATTTTATTTTAGATTCCTGTTAACTATTTAATTGATGTTCGGCTTCCTTTATTTTTAACTAGGGTAAATGCACGGGAAATGTTGAAACCAAAATGAATATCGCCTTTAAAAAAATCGCCAGTTGTTTCGTGGATAAAAGTGGGCTCTGTCATGCCCGTTGAGTTGGTAAAATGCAACTGAAAAACGTGACCACCAGTTTCAATATCTACACCTAGAGCCAATGAACTGTTGTACCCATCGAATTTGTTGAATTGATGATAATATTCGGCAGTTAACGCTAAACGACGACTTATTTTTTGTCTTGCACCAATGCCAAGAGAAAACATATCGTTGGGATCGGTTGCTTTGGGAACTAAATTGTAATGCACCAATGTTGGCATTAATTGCAAAGTTGTGTTGTTATTAAACTTACGTGCAATAATGGCCTGATAAGCATAAGCAGTTTTATCGGTACCCGTTAATGGTTTTGTTGGATCGGTATTTTTGATGGTTTTTACAATGCCCGAAGCCAATAAAGTTACAGAAATGGGCATTACTTTATGCCCAGTTGTTTGGCGTAATAAACGGTATTTTACAAATCCATCCATTTGTTTTTGGAAAGTACTTCGACCGATGCCTACAGCCAATTTATCGGTAATGCCATAATCGAAGCTCATACGTTCTGTAGCATTATCCAATCCAAAAAAATCGTATAAACCTGAGTTTACAAATCCAAATCGATGACGGATTTGAAAATCCAAAACACCACGTTTAGTAGTTTCTACTGAGTGACCATTAATAACTCTGGTACCTTTAAAAGAAGCAGTTACAATTTCGGTTGTTTCTGCATCTTTCTTTTTAGCTTCTTCATCGGCTTGTTTAAACAAATCGACTTCCTGAGCTTTTACTGCATTTGCAGTTAACACTAGAAAAAGGCAAATTATTGTTTTAGAGAAAAAATGTTTCATATAAGGGTTGTTTAATCGTATTTACAATCTACTGTTACTTCTATTTCTTTAGCAACTTTTGCATGACCTTTAACGCCATAATCGGCAATTTTTACTTTAAATACACTTTTAGAAGTTAGTTTTCCGCCTTTGATTTCTATAGTACCAGGAACAATTACTTCTTTTTTAACACCATGTATTTCTAGATTTCCTTTCACTGATACTTTGTAAGAGCCATCCTTTGTAAAGTCAACAGCTTTTAAATCAACAATATTACCCATGAAAACGGCTTTGGGAAACTTGCTACTTTCCATATACCCATCGCTGTTAAAATGTTCCTGCATTAATGCATTATCGAACTTAAATCCTTTAATTAATACCATAAAAACCATTTGCCCATTGGTAGCCAATTTAGCATCGGTTTGGTTATTAATGGCCTCAATATCTTCTACAGGTGTTGTAGAAAAGAATTTGATTTTACCTGATTTTGTTTGATACACTTTTTGTGCCTGTGCTGTTGCAGCTATTGATGCTACTACTAATAAACAAAGCAATATTTTTTTCATTTGATTGATTTTTTATAGTTGAATTAATTGTTTGGATAACCATTGCGTACCCAGGTACGAATTTTGGCAATATTGCAATCCGACATTTTTGGAGAGCCTTTAGGCATAGAATTTACTGTACGGGTAATGGCGTTTACTAAACTTCCAAACTGGGCATAAGGCAAAATATTACTATAGCCTTCTAACTTATTGCCACCACCAAAACTGTTTGCATTGGCATTAGAATGACAACTGTAACAATTGGCTTGTAAAATGGGCACAATATCGGTGCTGTATTTTACAACTGAAGTATCGCAAGTTACAGGTGTTGGATAAGCAATAGCTTCTTTTTTGTACTGACATCCCAGCCAAATTATGCTTATGGAAATGGCTGAAAAAATGAATAGCATTTTTTTCATGAATGATTATTTGTTTTGAATAATAGCATCTTTAAGTACAACATCGGATAATTTTCCTGTACAAATGCCTTTTATAGTAATGGTTTTTCCTGAATCGGGTTTTGCCTGATTGCCTTGCATGGTACAATAAACACTTGCAAAAGCATCGTTCGATTTTAGTGTAACGTTTATTAAACTGTCTTTTTTTACCGATGTAACTTCACCAGTTACTTCTATCGTTTTATCGAGGTATTTTTTATTAGCAGAATCTTCATTGGTTGTATAATCATTTACCAATTGTATAGCAGTTATAACAATGCCTTTTTCATTGGCAACATTACGATGATTATTTTTTGAGTAAATGAATACGTAGTAATAAACAAAAGCTGCTGCAATTATTCCAATTACAACAGCCAGGCTGAGTATTTTTTTCCAATTGTTCATAAGCGTAGAATAGTTTGAGTCTTATTCGTGAGAAACGTCTATTGGGTTGCCTCTATTTTATAAGAGCTCTCTAAACTACGATTATTTTTATATATGGGTAGATTATTGAAAATCGGCACTAACCGTAATCTCCAATTGTTCAGCTACTTCACCACCATCTACATTAAAATCTTGTACATGTAATTTGAATACACTGTTCAATTTTAATTTTCCATTACTTACTACAATAGTTCCTTTTGCAGATACTTTTTTAGTAACGCCATGTAGTGTTAAATTGCCTTCAGCAGTTACAAGATAACTGCCATCTTTCGTGAGATTTACTGTGTTAAAATTGGTAATCGTTCCTTTAAATTCACTTTTTGGAAATTTATCGCTATTCAAATATTTTTCTTCGTTAAAGTGCTGTTGCATTAGTTCGTTTTCAAAACGAAATCCTTTTATTAAAGCTGCAAACTGAATCGCTCCTTTATCGGTTATAGAGCTTAGAATTTGTGTATTGGTTGCTTCAATATCTTCAGCAGGTGTGCTGGAAAAAAAGCGAATTTGTCCTTTGGTACTTTTATACGTTTTTGCAGTTACTGCACTTGTTTTTGCAGTGTCTTTTGCAAGAGCAGTTATGCCAGTTGCTGAACTATCTGCTTTGGGTTGTACAGATGTTGTATTATTTGCAGTAACAACGTTGCCTGAAATAATTTTACATTCATTCAATTGTACTTGCCCCATAATATAACCAGTAAACAAACCTTTTACTACAACATTGCTTCCTTCTGCAGCCCTTACTTTATCTTGCAAACGGCAAGAGATGGCTGTATTTTCTACATTGGTTTTTAAGTAAACTACATTGCCAGACTCATCAATTTCCATTTTTTCTACCGTCCCAGTCACTTCGATAATACTACTGTCTCTTTGTAAATATTTTTTGTTGGCTGCATCTTCATTGTCAGTAAACTCTTTAATCAGTTGTTCAGCCGTTTTAGCAATGCCATTTTTATTGGTTACATCGGTAAAGCTTTTTTGCTCATAAATAGCAAAATACCAAAATGCAGTAGTTGAAATAATTATTGCAAGAATAGTGCTGAATAAAATGAGTTTATTTTTTTTAAAATTGAGTAAACCATAAGTTAGCAAACCCACTACAGGAATTAATCCTACTACAACCCAAAGCAATTTTTTGGAGGCAGTAATATCTGTTCTTTTAAGTAAATGGTTTAAAGTAATTACAACAACAATAAGCCATGAAATAGCAATTATGGCAATCATTAACGGTAATTCTTTTACAATACTGAACATAAGCTGATTATTATTAGAGTGTAAAAGTAGGACTGCCCAAAGAAGAAAATTTACGATAAACGAATATTGACAAAAGGCAATTTCTAAAAACGAAAATCAGCCTTTCACATATTGCTGAATGGGTAAACGATTGGCAAGACTTCTGGCCAAAGTCATTTCATCAGCATATTCCAACTCTCCACCAAAAGCAATACCACGTGAAATTGTGGTAATAGCACAGCTTGTATGAGCTAATTTTTTTTGGATATAATAAATAGTTGTATCGCCTTGAATATTGGGCGATAATGCAAAGATGAGTTCTTCGATTCCCTCACTTTCAATTCTATGAATAAGGGTTGAAATATTTAATTGATCTGGACCAATACCATCTAATGGAGAAATAATACCCCCTAAAACATGGTAGGTTCCATTGAATTGTTGGGTGCTTTCTATAGCAATTACATCACGTATGGTTTCCACCACACAAATAATATTTTGTTTACGCATGCTGTTGCTACAAATGCTGCAAATAGCTCCATCGCTAATGTTGTGGCAACGGTTACAAAACTTAATATCTCTACGCATTTTGGCAATTGTTTCACCAAAATGTTGCACTTCGCCCACTTCTTTCTTTAGTAAATGCAACACCAAACGCAAAGCCGTTTTTTTACCAACACCAGGCAGTTTGGCAAATTCGGCTACAGCATTTTCGAGCAAAGTAGAAGGTAGTTGCATGAGGCAAATATAGTGAATGGAAGAAAGTGAATTATTGGAACACAGATAACGCTGATTGAACGGATTGAAACAGATTTTTTGTGCTTCGAATAAATTTAGATTTGAAACGGATTACACTTTTTCATATTAAAGCAAAACCCTGTAAATCTATCTAATTCGTGTCATCTGTGTTCCATCTACAATCCTATATCAGTTTCATTATCCCAATTGGCTCGGATAGATAATTTTTTCTCTAACTGACGAACAATTTCTGGCTGCAATTTTTGTTTGTAGTTACCTGCATCCCAAATGCTATTGTTGTTTTTATCTAAGAGAATTTTAATATCGTACTCACCAGGATTAAATAATTTTCTATTAAAATCTCTTTGTGTTATTTTAATAGATTCAATTAGTGTATTTTCTTTAAATATCAGTAACACAGGGTGTTTGGCAGTATCTAAGTTGTTAAAACGAATTTTTACACTGCCATAATCTGCTTCGTTTTTAGTTGCAAATCTTAGTGTGTCACTTTTAGCTAAAGTGGTATTGGTGGTATCGGTTACCACCTCTTTTTGCAGTATTAAACGAAAGTTATTTTTCTCTACCCAATCTTTGGTAATAATCAATTTCTTTTTGGTTGAATCAAGCTGAATACTGTAGTCTGTCAGCCTTTTAAAATTAGTATCGCACAACAATAGTTTTGTGGAGTCGAATTTTTCAATTTTTCTACTAAATTCAATTTGTAGTTCCTTTTTTAAAATATCCTGTCTTCCACTTTCTAAGTTGATGCTGTATTTTAAACGTTTGTCTTTATCTCCTTCTTGTTTGCCTGCATTGTTATTAGAAGATGATGAAGTGGGACTTGTTTTCTTTGCTTGTTTATAAGCATACAACAAAGCCGATTTGTTGTTGCTGCCAATGCTAATTAAAGAATCGGCAAATGCAAATATTTTGGTACTATCATCGTACTTTTTGGTATAATCGTTTTCTATTGCAAACAGTGCAAAATTGCCTTTAGGTAAGTTTTTAAACCTAAATGTACCATCGCCATTTAGTTTGGCAATATATCTTGGGCGTTCTTTAAATACAGCGGTATCGTTGGTGTTTTTATACAAAACTGCAATTAAAGTAGAATCAACTTTTCCAGTTTCGGCCATTATTACTTTTCCTGAATAACTATTGCTATCAATTGTGTTGCCTGTTGAAAAAGTGTAAGTGAAGTTTTTTGCTGGATTTCCTTCGTTAATGTCTACAATACTGTTACCAAAGTCGAATGAATATGTTGTGTTTGATTCTAAACTATCTTTTAATTTAATGGTTACTGTTTTTAGTTTAGACTCAATAAAAGGAGCGTTTTTAGGCAAAGGAGAAACAACTAAGTTCTCAGTAATCTCTTTTACTTCTACATACTCATCGAAGGTTAAAACAATTTTTTTGGCTTGCGTATTGAAAGAAGAATCCTTAGGCAATGCTGTTATCAGTTTTGGAGGTAAACTATCTCTTGGTCCACCACCTGGTGGAATAATATTGGCACAACCTGTTTGGCTGACTTCAATTATCAACAATAAAATAGCAATAACTAAAAAAGAAGAAAACAATTTTTTCATGAATGTTCAATATTCAGCAGGTGCAAACTTAATTGCTTTATATGGTTAAGAAATGATAATGAATGTTTAAAGTATTTCTTCTTCATCTTCATTTAATTCATGCAGTTCCACAGCCAGCTCATTATTCTTTACAAAATTGCACCAATGGCAATCTTCTTTACCACAACCAGTATAAAATTCACGGTTTTGAATTCTTTGCCAAGTTGAGCTGATTTGTTGTTTCACTGTTTCTATATCGGGTGGAGTAATGACAATTTTTTCTTTGTGATACACTTTTTTATCATCGGGCTCAATAAAATCAAATTCGGTGCTTACTACTTGCCAATCTTTTTGCTCATAGTTGTCTACTAAAATTTTATAGAAAACTGCCTGACGCCAATAATCACCACCATTGGATTCTTTATCATTTGGTGCTTTCATTTTGTCTTTGGCTTTATCGTAGTTGCCACTTTTATAATCCACCACATTTACAGCCTTGCCATCAAACTCCAATTTATCGAGTTTGCCTTTTAATGGAACATTGTTTACAGTTACATTTCTGATATTTCTTTCTATAGCAACAATTTTATTGAATTGTTTGATGTACGTATCATAATAATTGGAGAGCACTTCTGCACCATATTCCATTCTTCTTGCAAACTGCTCTTTGGTAAAATGTTCTCTGTTTCGTTTCATGTACCAATCGAAATCGGTAATGAAATCATCTTTTGATGGAAATTGATTAACTGCACTTGCCTGCATTTTTTCAAACAATCTTTGTAATGCATGATGTACTGCACTTCCAAAAACAGTTGCTTCGTTTTTACCAGAAGGAACACGAATTAAATTGTTGTAATAAAAATTCAACGGACATTTTAAATAATTATTCAATGCCGTTACATTCATAGTGAATTTCTCCAGTAACCTGGTAATTAAATCTTCTTCTACTTTATCAATTTCAGGAGCTTGTAATCCGTTTAAAATGAGTAATTGAAACTCATCCATTTGCTCTTTGGGTATAGCAATGTTTTTTGTTTGTAAGTCATACTCCTCCTGTATTTCAGCAATAAACATGGTAGGTTCCATTTCTTTACCATCGTCTTTAAAACGACTGTAAGAAACCTGCAAATGTTTTTCGGCACGGGTAAGTGCTACATAAAATAATCTTCTCAGTTCTTCTTCGTCTTTTGTTTTTGGAGGAGCAATAAACATGGTATCTGGCAAGGCATAGCCACCACCTGGTTTACGTTTTTTCTCCCAGCTGCTGCTGTTACAACCTGCAAAAAAGACATATTCAAACTCTAAACCTTTGCTACCATGCACCGTTAATAAATTAACCCCTTTATCAGAGCCATTGATTTCTTTTAAAGGCAATTTGATGTCTTCTTTTTGCATGAGCGATAACATGGTAACCAGTTCTTGTAACTTGATATCAGGATTACGTCGGGTTTCTTCTTTTACAAAATCGAACAAGGCTGTAATGATTTGTAAATGCCAATGTTTATCTGCACTGTTGGTTAAAGAAGTTAATAATCCTGTATTCTTTAAAATATGCTCCAATAAATGCTGAACAGTAAGATTACTTGCATCGGCAATAAGTTGTTCTATGATTGCCCCAGCTTTTTTAAGTTGTGGATTAACAGCTGCTGAAAACAAATCTTTAGGTGGTAAATTACTTTTATCGTAGAGTAATTTTCTTAATGAAGTTTTGTTTTCACCAAATTGTTTTTCTGCAACTTCAATGCTTAGTTTGGCAATTTCTATTGGTGGAATATTGAACCAACTGAAATGTAAAATTTCAAATAACATTTCATCGCCACCATACGAAATATCGTGTTCAGCAGCTAAATATTCCAGCATCAAAATAATTTTTTGTGCTAATGGAATATTAAACAAGTTTAAATCTCTCTTGCTATATACAGGAATATTTCTCAGCTTTAAAAATTCAGTCAGCGTGTCTCCATATTTATTTTCCTTGTATAAAATTCCAATTTTACCCGGCTGAATGCCTTGCTGAATAAGAGTTTCAATTTGTAAAGTAATATCCACCATTTCCTGCTTTTGTGATTCGTAGGCTATTAAAACAGGTGGATTGGTTAAGTGGTTAATGTTGGTATTGGCAGCAATTAATTCTTTGCTTAAACCTTCAACCTGATTGACTAATCGTTCATTATTTTTTTGAATCAGTATTTTCGAAATATCTAAAATGGGTTGTGTAGAACGGTAATTGTTTTGCAAAACTACTTTCAGCAAATCTTTTTCATAAGCTTTGGCAAAGCCCAACATATTTTCGACATTGGCTCCTTGAAAGCGATAAATACTTTGGTCGTCATCGCCTACTACAAATACATTGGGTTTGTCCCAATAGTTAATCAAAAGTTCTACAATTTTATTTTGTGTTCCACTAGTATCTTGGTATTCATCTACCATTATGTATAAATACTGTTCTTGATAACGCAACAATAAATTGGGGTTTTCTTCAAAGGCTTTAATTACCCAATTAATCATGTCGTCAAAATCGTATCTGTTTCTTCTACGCATGAGTTGCTGAAAACCGTTGAACTCTTTTACAGCAGCCCGAAGCTTTTCCATCTTTAGTTTTTCATCTTCAATTTTATCGGTTCGTACATCGCCTTTTCTAAATTCTTTTACTGCACGTTTGGCAATGTATTCATCACGATTGGGGAGATCATTTATATAAGCATAAATTTTTTGTTCAATCAATTCTGGAGTCCAGCCTTCACGTTTCATGGTGCTGAATAATTGATGCAGATTATTGATTTCAAAATATACATCGCCTCTATAACGCTTTAAAGGATGGTTTTTAGGAAAAGCATCAATCAATTCTTTCATCAGTTCTGTTCTTTCCAATTCACTGATGGGATCTAAACTTGTTTTTTCAAACAGACTTAAATTTTCCTGTATTACATCGTTGCAAAAAGAGTGAAAGGTATGAATGTTTACACGGTAAGCATCGCTGCCAATAAAGCTTAGCAAACGTTTACGCATAGCAATTGTGCCAGCATCGGTATAAGTGAGGCATAAAATATTTTCGGGTAAAGTGTCTGTTTCTATTAAAATTTTTCCAACCCTTGCACTTAAAATTTGTGTTTTACCTGTGCCTGGACCTGCAATTACCATTACTGGCCCATCAATGGTATCAACAGCTTTTTGCTGTTGTTCATTTAACTTTTTATAGGCTTCGGTAAAGTTTTGTAAGGCTTTATCTTTATTGCTCATAATTTTATAATCAGTCATTCAAATGTAACACTCAATAAGTTCATGCGTTGTTACGTTATAGCCAAGTGAAAAAATATTATTCTATGAATCGTTTGTTTGTAATTATCGTTTTGTTCATTATTGGTAATCAAGTGAATGCTCAACAATCTACAGAGCCTGTAAAAGTGATCATGGATACTGTATATACCATTGCAGATGCACCACCTTCTTATCCTGGAGGAAATGATGGCTGGAACAAATACCTGAAAAAGAATTTAAAATACCCAAAAAAAGCTTGGTGGGAAGAGTTGGAAAGTGATGTAACCGTTGAATTTATTGTACGAAAAGATGGTTCAATTACCGATATTCGACACCTTACCGTTTTTGGTTGGGGTTTCGAAGAAGAAGCTGTTCGTTTAATTAAAACCTGTGGCAAATGGAATCCTGCAATGAAAAATGGTAGGGCTGTTGACTTTAAAGGAACAGTGAAAATTCCATTCAGACTAAGAACGAGCAAAGGAGAAAAAGAATAATTTTCGCTGATTTCAACTTTATGCTTCGAACCTTGTTGTTAAAGCATGAGCAAAGTTTACTCCATTAAAACTGTACAAAAAATACCTGTTTCACTCGAAACGGCTTGGGATTTTTTTAGCAAGCCCGATAATTTAAAAGATATTACTCCTGCTAATTTAGGGTTCAATATTGTTAGCAAGCATCATGGCGAAAAGATGTATGCAGGACAGATTATTGAATACAAAGTATCACCCATTTTAGGTATTCCTTTATACTGGATGACAGAAATTACACATGTACAGGACAAGCAATTTTTTGTAGATGAACAACGTTATGGTCCTTACAGCATGTGGCATCACCAACATCATTTTAAAGCCATTGAAGGTGGTGTTGAAATGACGGATATTGTGCATTACAAATTGCCACTATTTTTCTTAGGCGATATTGCCAATGTAATACTGGTGAAAAGTCAATTACGTGGTATTTTTAATTACCGTTATCAGGCAGTAGATGCAAAGTTTGGCAAATGGCAAGGTGCTGTAAATGAAGTTATTTTTGGATAAGATGGGAACACGGATAACACTGATTGGAAGGATTTACACTGATTTGTTACCACATAGAAGGGTAGGCAGCTAAGATTTTTGCCACGAATAAACGAATTAACACGAATTTCTTTGCTTACAATAATTATGTCTGTCTAATTCCGTGTTTCTATGGCAATTTTTTAGATAAATGGCAACACAGATAAATAGATTGAAAGGATTTTTATTGTTTTATTTCAACACAGAAAAACTAAGATTTGGAATACCTCAATTTTTTTACAGATAAATTTTTTTAAGGAATAACTCTAAAGAAAAAATAATCATTATTCCCTTTCTTTATAATAGTACTACTAAAGTTGGGTAAGGTTAAAGAACTCACATTTAAACTATCCCAATACTGTTGGTTAGATTGATTAATTGGCACACTTGCAAAACCTGAGTAATTTTTACAATAATTGTCTTTATCGTAAACGTTTAAAACAGTGCCACTACTATAAGAGTTATTGCCTAAAGCAATAGCATATAGTCCAACTTTACCAACCACAAAGCCAACTTCTAAATAATTATATGGGCTATTTCTTCTGTATGAAAAAGGAAAGCCAGAATAGTAGTTTAAAAAAGCACCATCTTTTACTACAGGATTAAAATTTATATTGGCATAACTTAATTGCCAAATGGTGCCCAATTGATCTATTTTGTAAGGTTGGGCAAATAAATACAATTGATTTTGTTCTTGAATAATTTTATCGGTACCAGCCTTATTGTAAAACGTATCCGATATTTTACTGGTTAACCAAATAGTATCGTTAACCTTTACAGTTCTCGATGTGTTTTTCCATTCTATTTTTAATAGAGTCGTATCGTTTTTATAACCACCAACACAGTCTCTAACTGGTGCTCTGCCACAACTAAAACTTTGCAATAAGAACCCAAAACAAATTAACAGCAGTAGTATTTGCAAATTTTTCATCATGTATAATAAGACTTTTCTTTTAATAAATTTGCTGCATGAAAATTAAAAAAGTCTAATAAAACAAAACGGATGTTTTCAATAAGAAAACATCCGTTTTAATCTATATAATCCGAGTCCAATCCATCAATTAAAACTATAACTCACACTTCCATCTTTTTCATCTTTCAATTGCACACCCAGTTTCACCAATTCATTTCTAATTAAATCACTGGTTACAAAATCTTTCCTGGCTTTAGCTTCTTTGCGTATGTTAATAAGCAATTGCAACACACCATCTAATTGTTGATTATTGCCTGCAACTTCAGCTTTCAATCCAAAAATATCTTCAATAAACAGTTTAAACTGTGTTTGCAATAAAGCAATAGTAGCACTGCTTATTGCTGTTGCATCTAACTGTTTATTTTTTATACCATTAATAATTGGTACAATTTCAAACATATTGGCCAATACTTTAGCTGTGCTAAAATCATCTTCTATAAACTCAGTAAACTCGGCTACTTGTTTGTGTATTTTTTCGTCGAGTTCTTTATCAGTTGCATCCCAATTTCCAACTTGCAGCTTACTCAAATTTTCATACGCTTCCCATAAACGCTTAAAAGCTTTTTCACTGGCTTGTAAAGCCTCGTTACTAAAGTCGATTGGTGAACGGTAATGCGATTGCAAAATGAAAAACCGTATGGTCATTGGGTTGTAAGCCTGTTCCAATATTGGATGTGTGCCAGCAAACAACTCACTCAGCTTAATCACATTGTTATAACTCTTACCCATTTTTTTACCATTAATGGTAATCATGTTGTTGTGCATCCAATATTTTACAGGTGCTGTATGATTGCAAACACTGCTTTGTGCAATCTCACATTCGTGGTGAGGAAATTGTAAATCCATACCACCACCATGAATATCAAATTGAGCTCCCAAATATTTAGTAGCCATTGCACTACATTCAATATGCCAACCAGGGAAACCTTCGCCCCATGGACTTTTCCAACGCATGATATGTTCTGGTGGAGCATTTTTCCATAAAGCAAAATCGCTTTTGTTGCGTTTCTCGTCTTGATTATCCAACTCTCTTGTAGTATCTAATTGGTCATCTAAATTTCTGCCACTTAATATGCCATAAGGCAAACCTTTTTTGCTGAAATCTTCGTTGTATTTATTTACATCAAAATACACCGAACCATTTGCTTCATAAGCATAACCATCGGCAATAATTTGTTCAATCATGTTTATTTGCTCAACAATATGTCCTGTTGCAGTAGGTTCAATACTTGGCTCAACATTGTTAAATTGCTTCATCGCCCAATGAAACATATTGGTGTATTTCTGCACCAGTTCCATAGGTTCTAATTTTTCAACTACTGCTTTAATAGAAATTTTATCTACTGCTTCACGACCTTCTTCTTCAAAATGTCCTGCATCAGTAATATTTCGTACGTAACGCACTTTATAACCCAAGTGTACCAAATATCTGTACACCACATCAAACGTAATATAAGGTCGTGCATGGCCTAAATGACTTTCGCCACTAACGGTTGGTCCACATACATACATACCAACATGGCCAGGAGTGATAGACTGAAATTCTTCTTTTTTTCTGCTGAGAGAATTATATACTTTAAGCGACATAATCTGTATTTGATTGATTGATTGAAAACAAAATGAACGTATAATTTGCTTGTGCAAAAGTAGAGGAGGCTGTATTAACAGCAGCAACAACAGCAATATAATGTGAAGTGTTTCATTTTAACGAAGATAAGGAACTGTAGTATTTTACAAAAAGAAGATTTAGGGCTGTGGGCTGTAGAATATATTTCAACAACAGTTCTGGCTTTTCGTTGCAAGTCCCGATGAAATCGGGAGCTTTTCACTGCAATCCAGCAGCCTGTGATGTGTGGAATATTAATTGAACTAACGTAAAAACAAATTCTTTTACCTATAAAACAATGTGTGCCATATCATTTTAACTCTACATCAGTAATCAACATTAAGTGGTCGCTGAGGTTTTCATCTATTAAATCAAACTGTTTAATTGTAAAATTGTTATCTGGAAAAATATAGTCAATACGTAACGTAGGAGCTAAGGAAATAAATGTTCGTCCAAAACCAAATTGTTTTTGCAAAAAAGCATCTTGCTTATTTCCACGAATGGTGTGATAAGTATAACTATTTGGCACATCATTAAAATCGCCACAAATAATGGTTGGATAAGTACTTTTTGCCAATTCTTTTTGTACAATATCTGTTTGTAAACCCCTGCGTTTAAAAGCCAATTTCATTTTTCTTAAAAAGCTCATCGATGCTAATGTAGATGCATCATTGGCACTTAAATTATCTATTTCGTCGTAATCTTCTTTTTTAAATTTAAACGATTGTAAATGGGTGGTATAAACACGTATGGTATCTTTTCCTTTTACAACATCGGCATAAATTAAACTTTCGGCAACAGGATATTTTATTTTGTTGGTAGCCGCAAATGGAAACTTAGAAAAAATAATACAACCGCTTTGGTAATTGCCTTTTTTACGCTGATAATCGGCAGAGAAAAAATGATAGGGATAAGCTTTGGAAAATAATGCAATATTATCGGCAATATTTCCTTTTGTAGTAATGGTGTTAAACTCTTGTAAACAAATTACATCTGGATTGTACTTAGTAATAGAACTTTCAATTTCGGTTTTAGCCATTTTTTTGGCTTCTTTATTTTTAGAAAGTCCATTAAAACTTTGAATATTCCATGTGGCCAATCGTAAAGTGGTAGTGGTACTTTTTTTGTTTAAATCGTTGCTCAAGGTAAAACCCAACATAACCATAAATTGTTTATAACCCAATGCCAAAATGATAAAGCTTATCCATGCTATTTTGGGTTTTGCAATCAGCCAAAACACACATAGCAAAATCATGAGCAAGCAAGTATAAGGGAAGAGCAAACTCATAAAACCCATAACCCAGTATTCTGCAGGATTAATCCAAACACTTAAACATCCCAATAAATAAAATAACACAACCAGCCCTGTAAGGGTAAGGAAGAGTAATTTAAAAACACGTCGGGATGCTGGTTTTGCCATGCCCTAAAAATAAATAAAATATACTAGTGAAGTTCAATATCTGTAACAATGGGGAAATGATCCGATGCATGTAGTCTTGGCGAAAAATACTGCACAGGTTTAAACTGTTTGCTCATTAACACAACATCTATTCTAAGTGTAGGTGAAAAGCCATCGTAAGTACCACCAATGCCAAATGCTTTTGCAGTAAATGCATCTTGTAACCCATGTTGAATGGTATGGTAGGTATAGCTTGATGGAACACTGTTTAAATCGGCACAAAAAATAAATGGTTTTTTACAACTGTTTAAAATAGGTTTAATCATATTGGCTTGTGCAGTGTGCCTTACATCGTACCGTTTAATACGTTGATGGTATTGATTATTGGTTTCTTTTAAAAATGCTATATCATCATTTAAAAAATCGTCTGTTTGCAATTCAGGTGTCCATTGCAATTTCAAGTACATCGATTGTAAATGGGTATTAAAAACCCTGATGGTATCGTTGTTAATTTTCACATCGGCAAAAGCCAACGATTCAGCTACTTTTCTACCAAAATAAACATGCCGCCCAGAATCGGTTATTGGATATTTTGAAAAAATACCAGTTCCATATTTGGTAATGATATCTCCATCCTTCCTGCTATAATCACAAGAAAAAAAGTAATAAGGATAATTACAGGTATTGATTACATCTTGAATGCTATTTCTAAAAGATGGACTTTCACGCTGTGTAAAATCCTGAATGCAAACAATATCGGCATTGTTTTTTTTAATGAAAGAAATGATATCTCTTCTTGCATTACCTGGTGTATCGGTATTAATTTGGCTATCTATAAAATCTTGCACATTCCAGGAAAGTACACGAATGCTTGTAGATTTTTTTTCTTCGACAAATGATTTTGAAATATTGAAACCAAAGCATGCACTAATATTTTTGAAGCCTAGTAATAGTGACAATAAAAAAATCCACTTGAACTTTTTGTAAAAGAAAAAAACGATAATCAGCCAAAGCAACATACCAGCAAGTAAAAAAGGAAATAGTAAGGAAAAGAAAGTAAAATAGCTCCAAGTAACCGGACTGACGTAAGCTGTACAGCAACCCAACAGATACAAAACAGTATATAAAATACCGGCTATAAAAACAGCTTTTCTAAAAAATAATTTTGCGTTCACAGACATGCTTTAGAGTTCTTCTTTACTGGCTCTTTTAAGAAATTCTTTTTCTTCATCTGTAAGCATATCGTAACCTTCTTGATTAATTTTATCGAGAATGGTATCTAGTTTTTGTTGGGTTAAATTTGCTTTTTTTTCAAAGGGTTGTTTATCGGCTTTGTAAAAAAGCGATTGCTTATTTTGCTTGTACTTTTTTTCGGGGTTAAATAAATCGTTTGCCCAGTCTATAAAACGATATATCCAGCTGCTCCAATCATTGCCTTTATTCAACTGCTTGGTAAAAATAAAACCAATTAAGGCTCCTGCCAAGTGAGCAAATGCAAAACTACCACCTGTGCCAGCCATGCTTCCAAAATCAATTGCAACAAAAATTACTGTAAGCACCCACAATGGAATACCACCATGTATTAAAGGAAAAATTCTGTAATCAGGAGCCAATGTTGTTGTTGCAACAGCTATTGCCATAACAGCTGCACCACCACCAATCATAAATGTACCATTGGTAACTGTGTGTTGCAAATAAGGCAATGTGTTAGAAGTAAGTAAAAAAACAACTGCACCTACTAAACCACCATACATGTAAAGTGGTAATAATTTTCTATTGCCAGCAAGGTCTTGTAAAATAAAGCCAAAAGCCCATAGCCAAAGTAGGTTGCTAATTAGCATCCAAACACTGTAATTAGAGAACATGTACACTAAAATAGTCCATGGTTTTGTGAACAGTTTACCTGTATCGGCATGTAGCACAAACCATTGTAAGATTTGCCGTTGAAACTCTGTTTCAGCAATTGCTTGCGGATTATACGAAACAGCAAAAACCAGTCGTAAAAAATTTAAAACAATAAATGGAAATGCATTTAATGCAACTAAAATAACCAGGTTATTATCGGCTGCCCCCAATAAGGGAATTTTATTTTTGTTCATTGTTTGTTTGCGTAATTGTACTTACTAATAAAACGTTTTTTTGTTGGTTTTGTTCCAGTAGTACACCAAAATAATACCAACCAATGCTCCACCTAAGTGAGCAACATGGGCAACATTATCACCAGCAGAGTTTTCTACAGCTTGTACTAATTCGAAACCAGCATAAATCATTACAAACCATTTTGCTTTTAATGGCAGTAAGAAATAAATATAGATATAGGTGTTGGGAAATAAATAACCAAATGCTGCCAAGCAACCAAATACAGCACCACTAGCTCCTAAAGTAGCTTCTCTCAATTTTATTGTAATATTTTCTTGTAACAAATATTGTTGCTGATAAGATGCTACATTAAATGCTTTAATAGCTTGTTCAGTTTCGTAGTATAAAACACCCATGTGGCACAATGCAGCTCCCAATCCACAAACCATGTAAAATATTACAAAACGTTTTGGTCCCCATACGTTTTCTAAAACAGAACCAAACATCCATAAAGCAAACATATTGCTCAATAAATGAGAAAAATTGCCATGCATGAACAAGTGTGTAAAAAACTGCCAAGGTTTAAAATACTCACTTTGCCAAGTGTGCAATGCAAAAACATCATCAACGTTAAACTTATCGCCAATTGAAATTTGTGCCAAAAAAACCAAGCCATTTATAATGAGTAAATTTTTTATTGCACTGGGCAATATTTCAAATCTCGATGGTCTAAACTGTGTCATAATTTTATACAATTATCTACCTAAGCAAATGCAATACTCTTATTGCTTAGTTTCTTAATTTTAATTGAACTACATTTTCAATATGATGTGTATGAGGAAACATATCTACAGGCTGAATTTTGGTAACCACATACTTTTCATCTAACAACGCCAAATCTCTTGCTTGTGTTGCAGGATTGCAACTTACATAAACTATTGTTGGTGCTGCAATCTCTAACAATTTATTCACTAATTTTTCGTGCATGCCAGCCCGTGGTGGGTCGGTAATTACCACATCGGCTGTACCATGCTCAGCAAAAAAAGCATCGTCACACACTTTAATAACATCACCTGCAAAGAACGTTGCATGCTCAATATTGTTCAGTGCAGCATTCTTTTTAGCATCTTCAATAGCTTCAGGTACAGCTTCTACACCAATTATTTTTTTTGCCTGATTGCTTACAAAAATGCCAATACTTCCTGTGCCACAATACAAATCGTACACCGTTTGTGTGCCTGTTAATTCGGCAAAATCTCTGGTAATTTGATACAATCTTTCCCCTTGTTTGGTATTGGTTTGAAAGAATGATTTTGGACCAATAATAAATCGATAATCTTCTAACTGCTCCATTATAAAACCTTTACCAAAGTAAGCAACTGGCTCTAAATCGTAAATACTATCGTTTAACTTGGTGTTGATGGTGTACAACAAAGAAGTAATATCTGGAAACTGTTCCAACACATAATCTAGCAAATGCATTCTCATTTGCTCATCTTCATAGCCCAACATAATATTTACCATCCATTCACCAGTAGTAGCCATACGAACCATCATATTACGTAACCAACCAGTATGATTTTTAATATCGTAAAATGGATAATTATGTTCAATACAAAATGCTGCAATCGCATTTCTTATTTTATTGGTAGGTTCTGCCTGCAAATGGCAGGTATTAATTTCTACAACCTTATCAAACATGCCTTTTGCATGAAATCCAGCAAAGCTGCCTTCTGTAACAATGGGTAAACCAGCTGTTTTTAGTGTTTTAAACTCATCTGTTGGCACAAACTTTTTGGTGGCAAACGTATATTCTACTTTATTTCTGTAATATTCAGTTTGTTTAGCACCAACAATAGGTAGCATTTCAGGCAAATCAATTTTACCAATTCTGGATAAATTATCGTTTACTTGTTTTTGTTTGTATACCAATTGTTGTTCATAAGGCAACATTTGCCATTGGCAACCACCACAAACCTGAAAATGGTTGCAAAAAGGCGTTGTTCTTATATCAGATAGCTTTTTAAACTCTATAGGGTAAGCTTCTGCCCAATCTTTTTTACTTTTAGACAGTTGAATATCTACAATATCGCCTGGTACAGCTCTTTCAATAAAAATAACTTTGCCATCTATTTTGGCTAAAGATTTTCCTTCGGCAGCGTAATCTTGCACCAAAACATCTCTAAGTATAACGGGTTGTTTTTTCTTTTTCACGGTGGCAAATGTACTTATCAATTTTCGGATAAGTGTATTCAATTCCTTTTACAAATGATTAACAACCCTCATCTTGCATTTACTTAAATTTACGCTCTCAATAATTGAATAAAAGGAACATGAAGCAATCGATTTTTACATTTTTAGCCCTTTGTTTTGCGTTGAATGTTTTTGCCCAAGCCAAGAAAGCACCAGTTGCTAAAAAACCTGTAGCTACAAATACATCAACAAAGCCAACCACTTCTTCAACTGAAAAAGGAAGACATATCCCTATTACATTAACGCCTTTTAAAAATTGCTGGGTGTATTTGGGTAGTTATTATGGTAAAGGAAAAACCTTGGCCGATAGTGCTTATTTAGATGGCAACAGTAAGGGTATTTTTAAAGGAAATACAAAATTAACAGGTGGAATTTATTTTGTGGTTTCTCCGCAATATACCATTCAGTTTGAATTGTTGATGGATGATAAACAACATTTTAGCATTGTGGGAGATAGTGCTCAAAAAGAAAATTTTCAAATTATTGGTTCGGCCGAAAACGATTTATTTAAAGAATATTCTAAAGTAAGTGCTACAAAAGGCAAATACTTATACGATTTAAATAATAAGCTGGCTACTGTTAAAACCAATGCAGATAGCACGGCTATAAGAAATGAAATTATTAAAGGCAATAAAGAATTGCAGGCTTACAGAGATAATCTTGTAGCAAAAAATCCAAATTCATTATTAGCCATGTTGTTTACAGTAATGAAAAGACCAGAAGCTCCTGCCATTCCTATTGTAAACGGAAAACCAGATTCATTATATCCTTACCGTTTTATCAAAGACCATTATTGGGATGATGTAAACTTTTTTGATGATCGCTTACTACGTACGCCATTTTTTGAGCCTAAAATGGATGATTACTTTAAATACCAGGTAAGTCCTGAGCCAGATTCTATTATTAAAGAAGTGAAGTTTATGTTGCTTTCTGGCAGAACAGGTAAAGAAATTTTTCCTTACATGCTTACCAAGTTTACTAATAAATATGTGAACCCAGAATATATGGGTCAGGATAAAGTTTTCCTGTATTTATTCAATGAATTTTACAGCAAAGGAGATACTGTTTTTTTAAACGAAGCATCGAGAAAAATGATTTTCGAAAGGGCGTACAGCTTAATGGCCAATCAATTGGGAGAACCAGCTGCAGTGCTTAATTTAACAGATACTTTGGGTGTTGTAAAACCTTTGTATGGGGTGGATGCCAAGTTTACCATGGTTGTTTTTTGGGACCCACATTGTGGGCATTGTAAAGAGCATATTCCCAGAGTAGATAGTATGTACAAAGCCAAGTGGAAAGCATTGGGCTTAAAAGTATATTCCGTTTATGTATATGATGACAATGTACCTGATTGGAAAAAATTTATCAATGAAAAACAATTATTCGATTGGACACATGTGTACCAAACCAAAGAAGCTAAAGAAGCGGAAGCCAAAAGCAATTTACCGGGCTTTAGACAATTGTATGATGCAAGGGTTACGC
>CALRLF020000008.1:0-95031 GCA_943368475.1 Allobosea thiooxidans | reverse complement strand
AACTGCTAGTTTGCGACCAATCACTACTTTATGTTCTTCCAACTTTTTTATTCGAACATGAATGGTGCCGCCGCTCACAAAAAGTTTTTTGCCCAAATCGGCATAAGAAATTTCGGCATCTTCCATCAGTGCCTGAATAATGTCGAGATCTAATTTGTCGAGATTTAATTTTGCAGACATTTTGAGCTCCTGTTTTAAATATTATTTACAATAATAGCAATTTTATTGAATAATTTCAATAATTTAAAAATAATTGTTGAAATATTTGCAACGAATACGCTTTTTACTGTAATATTGCATTATCAAAGTAACGATAAAAGTTCTTTATACTGTGGGGTGATGAAATTTTTGGCAGACATGCCCTCTTGTCTCGGGGGTGAGGATAACAGGATAAACGTAGTATAGAGCCGCAAAGGTAGCAATACTGGAGCGACCAGGGTCGACCACTGAACTTTGTACTACAGCTAACTGCCTCGTGGAGGTTCGATCCCTTCCCCTACAGCAACCAACGCCTTCAAAGAGTTTTCTTTGAAGGCGTTTTTATTTAATAAAATATTGGGTTTATTTAGGCTTTTCATAAAATCTATTAATAGCAAGTATTCAGGAAAAAATTTATAGAAAAGAACCAGTACTTTCGTTAAAAAAACAAATGAAACTATTTTATAGTATAATACTTTTTATTATACTCTCAAAAGTTGCTATATCTCAAGTAGCCCTAAACAAAGATTTTGTTATTCTCAATAATAATGATACCATTTTTGGTGAACATATAACCAATATTGGAGAAATTAATCCTAAAGAAATAACATTTAAATCAACAAATAAGACAAGTGTTTATAGGGTTTTTGAAGTGAAGCGGTTCACAGCGAATGGTAATTTAGTTTATGACAGACATGAAATTAAATATCAACAAAGTGCAATAGATATTGCCAACGCTAAAGAAAATTATTCAGCAGAAACAAAAACCGAAACTGTATGGCTTAAGCTGCTGTATGCTGGTAATTTTTCTTTATTAGAGTTTAAAAATAATCATCGGATATATTTTTTTATTGAAGACAGTACTCAAAAAATTGAAGAACTAGTTTACAGGATTAAAGTAAGTGAAATTAATGGTGTAATAAAAGATGAGCAATACAAAAACAAACTGCTAACTTATTCTAAAAACCCTTCCACTAAACTTAGAACCCTCATCGAAAACAGCAAATATGAAAGAGACGATTTAATTAAAATAGTTGCACTACTGAATAATAATAGCGGCATTCAAGTAAGTAAAGAATCTAAAAATACAAAGCTTGAGGTAGGTATAGGTGTAGGATATTATCAATGCTTACCAAGAGGTACCTCTTATAGTATACCTAATTATGCCACTATCTTTCCCAATACAGCCAATTATTCATCAAGCATTAGTTTTAAAGCTTATGCAGGAATTTCTTTTTCTCAGAAACAAAATACTATCAACCATTGGCAACCACGATTGGGAGTAGAATTTCAAACTTTAAAAATAAAAGGTGAAAACCTTACTACGCCTGTAGGGCTTAAAGAGCAATACGCTGCCAATCTATTTTTTATAAAACCACAAATTGACGTTCACTATTTTTTCTCACTTAAAAATAATACTGGTTTTTTTGTGGGTCCATTTTTTCAAACAGCAATATTGCTAAATAGTAAACCTGTTACTTTAACTGCTGTATACTCCAATGGCACAGTTAGCACATTTAATGACATGCCTCAACTGCAATCTGCAAGTTTTGGATATGGGTTAAATGCAGGATATATTTTTGCAAAAAATAAACTTCAGTTGCAGTGGAACAGAATCAGTAACATTTCAAAAACCACATCTCCTATTTTGAGTTTATCTGGTTTATCAATTACCTATTCAACATCTTTTATAAAGCAATAAACCAGCAATGTATTCATCTATTGGTTGATGGAACGCCAATTGATAGATAAATAGAAATTTCTTTTGCCCATTGCACAATGCTTTGTAGAGAGTAGATGCTGAAAAGTTATTTGGTTGGAAGAACTGTTGCTAAAAGCAACAGAATGGAAACACGAGACGAAGACGTCTCGAAGAGCGGGTTACCAATTCAAAAAATCATTAGAATTTTTTAAAGACTTTTGTTTTTCAATATTTTCGAGTCTTAACAATGCGGTATCAAACGAAATAGTATAATTAAATAATGTTAAATCATTAATAAGTGCGAAACTTTTTTCATTATTAACTATGTTATTTTCTGAATCATCAACTGCATATACCATATTTTCTTCTAAAAGTCCTAGCTCTTTTAAGTTCACTTTATGATTTTTAAATGAAACTAAATCAGGATCAAATGAGCATATGAGTTTTAATAAATTTGCAGTATTTTTAAGTCGCATAATATCTGTTAAGACTACGACTTTGGGTTCTGTAAAATAATTATAAATGGTGCTTGTATACTCATATTGATCTTTTTCCGACTCACTAAGAAATTGATTAATTGAGATTCTATTCCTTGTTATGCCTGATTTTATGCTTTCATAATCTGCTTGATTTGTTACAACTATTACACATTTCTTGTGAAAGAGGTTTTCAATTCTTTGCTTGCGAAGTTGGATTGGAATTGTATTTAGCTTATTTATGTTATCACTCGAGAATTTTTTAAAATCACTAAGTAGCCAGTATAAAATTGTAGTTTCGAATGTTTTTGGATCCATTTCATAAAATAAATCTAGCAAATTATAAAATCGTTTATTATCACTGTCTTTGTATATTTTTTTTAATATTTCTTCTTGATTTTCTTTTGAATCAATCCAAATAAATTTAGCAGCAAAATAATCTTGAAAAGATTTATGAGCCCATTTAATATAATTCCCCTCTTTTTTGAATAATGGCACTGTCTCCAACAAATCTTTAATAAAGTCTCCACTGTTAAAACTCAAACTAGGTAAATGTGTTTTTACATTATCAATGATTCCGATTATGAAATTCATTTCATATTCAACCTTATTTTTTATTGATGTCAAATAACCAACATACCTAAGCATTTTATCAAAATCGTCAGAATGTAATTTTGAATATTTTTCTCTTTTAAAGTATCCTTCTTTAGAAAGATCATGTGCTTCAAAAAAGGCATCATAAACCTGTCGATAAAATTGATTTTTTTTAATTGGAATGTCCTTTTTGAAGTCAAACGACTTATATAAAAGTGATACAAGTAAGGGGCTTTTTAAAAATTCTTTTATAGAAGATTCTTTATTTTCCTCTAATGCCTTTATTAATTTTTTTTGAACAGAAATAAAACTGTAGATATCATATCTTTGAATCAACCTATATGCCGACTCCTTGCTTAAAGGTTCAATAATAAACTTTTGAAAGTCACCGAATGATGCTAGAGAGTTTTCAGGTCTTGATGTTATTAAAAAATAATTTTGACTTGCTTTTTCAATGAAAATATGGAGGTCTTTATTCACAAAATTCCTGTCATCATTAGATACTTCATCAAATCCATCAAACAAAAATATAAATCCCCCTTCAGCAAGGATTTTCAAAATCAAATCTTGAGAAATCTTTTTTCCTAATGGAGTTAATTGGTTTTGTATTTCTTTTAGGATAGTGTTGTTTTTATTTATTTGTCGTAATTCAATTAAAATTGGGATACCAATTTTTTTTTCGATTGCAGACTTGAACAATTTTTTCACTATGGTTGATTTACCCATTCCTGCAGTGTCTTCTATAAGAACTCGTATGTATTTAGGAATAAAATCAGAAGGATAATCATCTATCAAAATATTAACCTTTTTCCTATTCACCTCCTCTGTCATTACTGTCAAAGGCTCATATAGCGTATCGAAAAGGGTTTGCTTATTTGGAAAGGCTAATGTGTCAATGATTATAAACTTATCATAGCGTTGTATTAGATATTCCTCAAAGTTTGCTTCTAATATTTCAGCACGGATATTAATGCTTTTATTTTTATCAAAAAGCGTTTTTACCTTGTTTTCTACTAGGCTTTTTATTAATGGTAGTACTAAGCTAGATGTAATTAATTCAGTTGTTTTATCCATATGTTAAATTAAATGTGATTTAAGAATAAAATTTATGAATTCCCGTTTGAATTAAATTTGAAAAAGAAACCCTTCGAATAAAATTACTAATAATGTAGCTAACAATTACTCTTGTACGAATAATTTAATGTGCATATTAGTTAAAGTGAACCACAGCTCTTCTAAACTTGTAGTTTAGAAGGTTTATTCTGTTGCCTTTGGCAACCATTTTCATGCACATTCTATCGCCACACTGGCTGCATTGCTTAGGCGGAAATCGTTTTTTGTGTGTAGTATTTTAGGTAGATGAGTGGAATGATAAAACCATACCTAGCCCATCAACAGGAGGGGAATGATGAAATACACAAAAAACATTGCAGCCGGGCAATGAACTGTTGTTCAATTTTTTACTGCTGTTTACAGCCCCAAATGGTTCTTCTTTATTCGCAAATTTTTAGCCATGCAATCTTGTACTTTTGCCCTTCTTAAAAATTACTTGTATGAATGCATTGAGTGCAGATATTAAAAAATTAGAACGTCATTTTTTACCGGCCAATTTTACCGTTACCAATTGGGAAAGTTTAGAGCCTTTTTTTAAAACTTTATTAGAGCAAGAATTGAATAGTAAAGCAGATTTAGAACAATGGTTGAAAAACATGAGTGAGCTTGAAGCTGTAGTAAGTGAAGATGCTTGTTGGCGACAAATTAAAATGACCTGTGATACCACTGATAAAACATTGGAAGAAGCCTTTACTTACTTCTGCATGGAGATACAACCTCAATTGCAACCTTATGCCGATGCATTGAATAAAAAGTTTATCAACTCACCTTTTACCAAAGAACTGGATGAACAAAAATTCTTTACCTACTTACGCAGTGTAAAAAAGAATATTGAATTATTTAGAGAAGAAAATATTCCTATACAAGCCGAGTTGAGTGTGATGCAGCAACAATATGGTGCCATTGCAGGGAAAATGACGGTTGAAGTAAATGGTCAGGAATATACTTTGCAACAAGCCAGTAAGTTTTTGGAAAGTCATGACAGAAGCCTGCGTGAAACTGTATATAGAAAAATACAGGACAGAAGATTGCAGGATAAAGATGCCATGCAAAATTTATATACTGAGCTGATTGAAAAACGTGATGCTGTTGCTAAGAATGCAGGCTTTGCCAACTACCGTGATTACAAGTTTGTAGAGTTGGGCAGGTTTGATTATAGCAAAGAAGATTGCTACAATTTTCATGAAGCAGTGAAGCTGCATGTGCTGCCTTTGATTGAAAAAATTTATGCCAAGAAGAAAGAAAAATTAGGGCTGGAAACTTTAAGACCTTGGGATACAGAAGCTGAACCTGCTGGCATACAACCTTTGAAACCTTTTAATGGTGGAACAGAATTATACGAAAAATCGGTGGCTTGTTTTGAAAAGCTAAATCCGTTTTTTGCTGATTGCCTGAAGAAGATGCATGAGCTGAAACATTTTGATTTGGAAAGCAGAAAAGGCAAAGCTCCGGGAGGTTATAATTGTCCACTGACGGAAAGCGGTGCTCCATTTATTTTTATGAATGCAGCAGGGCAAATGAGCGATGTTACAACAATGGTACATGAAGGTGGCCATGCAATACATTCTTTCTTAAGCCACAATTTAGAGTTGAGTGCTTTTAAAGAATATCCTATGGAAATTGCTGAAGTAGCAAGTATGGCGATGGAATTGTTTAGCATGAATCATTGGGAGAGTTTCTTTGACAATGCAGAAGACTTGAAACGTGCCAAAGAACATCAGTTAGAAAGAACCATTACTATTTTTCCATGGATTGCAACGATTGATAAGTTTCAACATTGGGTTTATGAAAATCCAACACATACCGAAGAAGAAAGAACTGCTAAATGGATGGAAATTTTACAAGAATTTAGTACCAACGCCATTGATTTTAGTGGATTAGAAGCGTATCGTGCAATTGGCTGGCAGCGTCAGTTACATTTGTTTGAAGTGCCTTTTTATTATATTGAATACGGCATTGCACAATTGGGTGCTATTGGTTTGTGGATGCAGTACAAACAAAATCCTGAACAGGCGATTACCAATTATATCAATGCATTAAGCTTAGGTGGTACAAAAACTTTACCTGAATTGTATGCAACAGCAGGATTGAAATTTGATTTGAGTCCGAACCATATTAAAACCTTAATGGACTTTGTGAATACACAAATGGAGGCGTTGTAAAATAGGATTGCCGAGAAGGCGGAAAGTATTTTTATTGACTTTTTGAGTTATCAGCTAAAAACTATAATCGATACTTTATCGAGTAAAAGAGGTTTCAAAATTTGAAACCTCTTTTTTTATGTTGATTGGTTTTCAATTCAGTGTATTTATAGATTCAGTTTATTGTAGAAAACAATCATTTTTAACTAACGATTGTTACTATTTAAATGTGCTTAAAAGCCTTGTAGTTATTGCATTTGAGCAAAAAAATACAAATAGTTGAATTTTGATTTTGAAATCTCATTTTTTCGTGTAGGTTTGCACAATTTGTTTTTTTTCACGCAACAAGGCTAAGAAAACAAAGAACGCCACGTTGAAAATAGCCTGTTCGGTTTTATACTGAACGCTGAAGGGTGCGACGCAACGAAAGTTCAATGCTTATTCTGTAGCTGGTTACAAAAAATTATTATGCCTAAAGACAATTCTATAAAATCGGTTTTAATTGTGGGTTCTGGTCCTATTGTAATTGGACAAGCCTGCGAGTTTGATTACAGTGGTTCTCAAGCTGCCAGAAGTTTACGTGAAGAAGGGATTAAAGTGATTTTGATTAATAGTAACCCTGCTACTATTATGACAGACCCAATGATGGCTGATAAAGTGTATTTATTGCCATTAACTATTGAAAGTATTGAACAAATTTTAGAAGAAAACCAAATTGATGCTGTATTGCCAACCATGGGTGGACAAACTGCATTGAATTTGTGTAAAGAAGCCGATGAATTGGGCGTTTGGGAGAAATATAATTGCCGAATGATTGGAGTTGATGTGGCTGCTATTAATACTGCTGAAGACCGTGAATTGTTCAGACAATTGATGGTGAAAATTGGGGTGAAAGTGGCTCCCAGTCATGTTGCCAATAGCTTTTTAGAAGGAAAAGAATTTGCTCAGCAAATTGGGTTTCCATTAGTTATTAGAGCATCGTTTACATTGGGTGGAAGTGGAGGAAGTTTTGTACACAATAAAGAAGAATTAGATGAGGCTTTGAAATATGGATTAGAAGCAAGCCCAATACATGAAGTGTTGGTAGAAAAAGCAGTTTTGGGTTGGAAGGAATATGAATTAGAATTACTTCGTGATAAGGACGATAATGTAGTGATTATTTGTACTGTTGAAAACTTAGATCCAATGGGTGTGCATACAGGTGATAGCATTACTGTTGCACCTGCCATGACGTTAAGTGACACCAGTTTTCAAGACATGCGTAACCAAGCCATGTTAATGATGCGTAGCTTGGGTAATTTTGCTGGGGGTTGCAATGTACAGTTTGCACAAAATCCAGAAACTGAAGAATTGATTGCTGTAGAAATTAATCCAAGGGTTAGTCGTTCAAGTGCACTAGCCAGTAAAGCAACTGGTTACCCCATTGCAAAAATTGCTGCTAAGTTGGCCATTGGTTATACATTGGATGAATTAAAAAATCAAATCACACAAACTACCAGTGCTTATTTTGAACCTGCATTGGATTATGTAATTGTAAAAGTACCTCGTTGGAATTTTGATAAATTTAAAGGAGCCAACGATACCTTGGGATTACAAATGAAAAGTGTTGGTGAAGTAATGGCCATTGGTAGAAGCTTTACAGAAGCCTTACAAAAAGCTTGTCAGAGTTTAGAGAACAACGCTGTTGGTTTGGGTTATTATGGCAAGAGTTTAATGAAGAGTGAAGAAATTGTTGAGTACATTAAAGTACCCAAGTGGGATAGGATTTTTAGAATTAAAGATGCTATGATGCAAGGCGTTACTGTAAAAACAATTGCACAAGCTACTGGTATTGATAAATGGTTTTTATACCAAATTCAAAAAATTTGTACCATAGAAAAAGAGTTGGGCAAACACTTTTTAGAAAACTTGCCTGATGAATTATTGAAAGAAGCCAAACGTAATGGTTTTGGCGATGAGCAGATTGCTAAAATTTTGCATGGCGATTGTACCGAAGATGATGTATATGAAAAACGAAAAGCTGCTGGCATTACAAGGGTTTACAAAATGGTAGATACCTGTGCAGCTGAGTTTGAAGCTAAGACACCTTATTTTTATAGTACATTTGAGGGGTAAAGAAATTATTACATTTTTTATAGTTTTTAACCGCTTCATACATTAGATTTAATGCATGAAGCGGTTTCTTTTTTTATGCCTAGTTTGCTTTTGTACTACAATTGCTGTAGCACAAACGAGCATTGAAAAAATTGAACGCTATACTATACTAAGTGGCTTGTCGAACAACAGTATTACCAGTATATTTCAAGATAAACGTGGATTTTTATGGATAGGAACAGAATGGGGTTTAAATCGATTTGATGGTAGGGCTTATAAGCAATATTTAACTACAGGTATTGGTGGTTTACCCAATTTAAGCATTTATAATATTACTGAGGATAAAGATGGACTTTTATGGATTGGCACTAGTGGTGGTATTTGTAGCTTTAACCCATTGACCGAAAAATTTATTACTTACTCCGATGTTGCAGGAAAAGTATTTGTAGATAAACAAAACAACATTTGGTTTTATGCAGCTAAGGATTTTTGTTTATTAAATACTTCGACAAACAAAGTCGAAAAATTTCAGTTGAGTTTTCAGCAAAAAGAAACCAAATCGAACCAATACATTTTGTCTTTTTTTGAAGATAGCAAAAACCGCTTTTGGATTGCTACATCATTGGGTGCAAAACAGTTTAATAGAGCAACAAAAAAGGCTACGTCTTACCATTTTCCTGAGCAAAACAATATTCATTTAACCGTAAATAACTGTACTACTTTTTTTGAAGATAGTAAAAGGGTTTTGTGGGCAGGAACGTGGGGAGGTGGATTATTAAAATTGAATGAAAAAGAAAACAAGTTTGAACAGCTTAAAATAAATTATTCAGCAAATGATGGCGTTAATACTATTTTCTCGTTACAAGAAATTGAACTGAATGGGGAACGTTTATTAATGGCTTCGACAGTTGCAGGATTGGTACTGCTTAATCCTGAAACTATTGCTAATGGCAGTATTTCGGCAAAGCAAGTAATTAAAGCTGGCAAACAAGACAACGAATTGCTTTCGGATTTTTTGAGTGAAATTTATAAAGATAGAACCAACTGTTACTGGATAGGTTCGAATAATGGTTTGCATAAAATTGATTTGCAACAACAGTTTTTTAAATGGATTTCTTTGCCTGATGTTAGTGCTGAAAGCAATCGAATTTTTCATACAGTAGAAGATTTTAGTCAACCAACTAAATCGGTTTATTTAACAACACAACAAGGTTGGTGGAAAATGGATTTATCTAACTTTTCTGTACAGCCATTTAGTGTTCCAGAAAAACATTTCGACTTGCTCAGCAACCTCAACCGGTATATAGCAACTGATAATGGTTATTGGTTTACCTCTGAAAAAGGATTTGGTTTTTATAACCCCAAAACACAAGAAGTAAAAGACTTAAGCCAACTTATAGACCCAGATAATCATAAACCACTTAGAACTGTAAGAACAGGTAGAATATTGCAAGATGATAAAGGTCGAATATGGCTAACACATTTTAGAAGTGGTATAAAAATAGTTAATCCTGCAACACTACAAGTAACTACTTTATTGGGCTTGCCCAACGAAAAAGAGAGCTTATATGGCAAGACAGTTTATGATTTTAAAAAATCGTCCGATGGCTCAATATGGGTAAGCATCGATTCTTTGCTATATCAAATTAATCAGCAAGATTTATCGTTTAAAACTTATCCTAATTTTATTGCTACAACCGATAAACAGAGTATTTCAGAACGTTGTCAACCAAGAATATTATTTGATAATCAAAACAGAATGCTGTTAATAAATCCTAGATGCATTCTGGAATTTCGCAATCAACAATTGTTTCAATTGTTTCCTAAAAAAGATTTGGCTAATATTTTAATACAAAAAATAGAAATAGATACACAAGGAAATTATTGGGTGCAAACGAATAATGGTTTTTATAAAGTTAGTGCCGACTTTAAAAAATGGACCAACTTCACTGGCAATTCTGGTATCAATGGAATGGCAGACATAACTGAAGTTTTCAAAGCCAAAGACAATCAATTTATCGTTGCTTCAGCGGGTCGTGTATTACATTTTAAACCAACTGAAGTTACAGCAAATACACAGCCAATTCCTATTGTTATAACATCAGTTAAAACAAATGACACAACCTATCATTTTCCGACAATACAAAACACTACTGTAAAAATTACTTACACCAGTAGCATAGAAACAGAGTTGAGTGCATTGGGTTTTTGTAATGAAAAAGAAAATAGAATTTATTACAAATTGCAAGGCTGGGATAATGATTGGAAAGAACTTGTAAACACCTCTACCATTCGTTATGAGCAATTACCATCGGGCAAGTACACTTTGTATGCAAAGGCTGTTAACAATGCAGGCATCGAGAGTAAAGAAATTGCATCCTTTAATTTTTATGTAAAGCCTCCTACTTGGAAAACCTGGTGGTTTATTTCAATTTGCACAATTGTATTGATTGGTGCAATTTATTTATTGTATCGTTATAAGTTAAATCAGGTTGTTAAAGAAGAAAGGTTACGTTCTAAAATTGCTACCGATTTGCATGATGATATTGGCTCTACCTTAAGCAGTATTTCATTTTACACAGAAACGATAAAGCAACAAACTGCAGAAAAAATACCACACCTAACACCTTTGCTTAATAGAATGGGAGAAACCAGTCGTGAAATGGTGGGCAATATGAGTGATATTGTTTGGGCGATTAATCCTACAAACGACGACGTAAAGCATTTGGCAACAAGAATACAAACACATGCAGCATCACTGTGCAGCCTAAAAAATATTGTTTTGCATTTTCAATGCGATGAAGCCATTTATAATTTGAAGTTGAGTATGGAGCAACGACAAAATATTTTTCTACTGTTTAAAGAAGCCATAAACAATGCTTTGAAATATGCCAATTGTACTGAAATTATCATTCGTTTAAGTAAGCAAAATAATTTGTTTGTACTACTGCTTAAAGACAATGGTAAAGGCTTTATTTTAAATGAAATTGAAGATGGAAATGGTTTAGTGAATATGCAAAAAAGAGCAAAAGATATTGGTGGCAGTTTCTTCATATCATCAACAAGTAATGTTGGAACTACCATTGAGTTTAGTTGTAGCATCACCTAAATTGGTGAGTGCTACAACGGGCATTTACAATAATTTTATACAATGATACGTGTAGCAATTTTTGAAGATAATAATGCACTGAGAGACAGTATGAGTGGTTTAATAGAAGCTACACCTGGTTATATTTTTACCAGTGCTTATCCCGATGCTAAACGTATTGGCCAAAGAATAAGAGAAAGCAAACCTGATGTTGTTTTAATGGATATTAACATGCCTGGTATTTCGGGAATTGAGGCTGTTGCCGAACTTAAAAAAGAATTCCCTACTGTTCAGGTTTTAATGCAAACCGTTTTTGATGAGGACGATAAAATATTTGCCTCCATTTGTGCTGGTGCATCGGGCTATATTTTAAAAAATACACCCCCTACCCGATTATTAGAAGCAATACAAGAAGTGTATGAAGGTGGTGCAGCTTTTACGCCAGCCATTGCTAAACGAGTTTTATTAATGGCAGCACAGCCAGAACAAAAGGTAGAATACATTCAACTATCGCCAAGAGAAAAAGAAATTTTACAAAAGCTGGTAGATGGGTTGAGTTATAAAATGATTGCTGCTTCACTTAATGTGGCATTTGATACTGTACACACACATATCAAAAATATTTATGAAAAACTACATGTAAACTCTAAGGGAGAGGCCGTTGCTAAGGCTATCAAGCAAAAGCTGATATAGTTATTCTTTTGCTTAAAAAAAATCCTGTAACTCATTTTGTTACAGGATTTTTTTTGTTGTAGTTGTTTATTGTTTCAATAACTTTTTCGTTTCAATTATTTTACCATCTTTTACAATTGCTGCAACATATAAACCAGCTGCAAGTTTTTCTATAGCTACAGTAGTTGTAGTATTGATAAGCAGTGCAGTTAATACTTTGCTACCTTTTTCATCAAACAAATACAAGGTTGTATTATTCTCAGATGTAGTTATTTTAATAAAATCGTGTGCTGGGTTTGGAGCAATAACAAATAAAGATTTACCATCGAACTTAATTATTCTTACAGCTGTGTAAGTAAACTTACCATCCTTGTCAATTTGCTTAATTCGGTAATAGTTTGTTTTGTTTGCAGATGCCCTTATATGTGTAAACTGATAGTTACTTAATTGATTTGCTGCAACAATACCAATTGTATTAAATGTAACGCCATTTAAACTATGTTCTATTGTATACTGTTCTACATTTATTTCATTGGCAACCATCCATTTTAATAATACGTTATCAGCTACAGCATCAGCAGTAAAATTAAGCCAGCTTACTGGTAGTGATTGATTATTGATAAACTCTAAATAGTTGGTAATACTCCATTTACCATCAGCATCTTTTGTACGTAAAAAGAATTTATGATTACCAACTGTAAGAGCTGATATGTTAATCGTAAATATTGCATCGCTAATATCTGCCGAAGGCGTTATTGCTAAACTAGTTCCATTACCAAAACCTGGATCGGTATCAAAAAAATATTCGGATTGTGTAATATTTGGATTAGCTGAATTAGCCGATTTATAAAACAGATGTACATTGGTTACACTCCATTTGCCTTCAGCATCTTTTGTACGCAAATACATTTTATGTAAACCAATTGGCAAACTACTAATGTTTACTGAAAAGTTCAGGTCAATAATATCAGTTGATTGCGTTACAGGAACATCAATAAGAGCATTATTGTCTATATAATATTCAACTTTTACAATTGATATAGGAGAACTTGTTTTATAAAATAAATAAACATGGGCTACACTCCATTTGCCTTCATTGTCTTTTGTTCTCAAATACATACGATGTATGCCATTACTTAAACTCGTAGTATTAATTGCAACATTCAAATCAATAATATCAGCAGCTTGTGTTATAGGAATATTGAAGGAGTTATTGCTATTTCCATCAAAATAATAATTTGCTTCTGTAATTAGAGGTGCATTGGAATGGGCATTATAAAATAAATGAAGATGTGCCACACTCCAAATGCCAGCAGCATTTTTTGTACGCACAAACATTTTATGAATTCCTGCTGGCAAGCTGCTAATGTTTGCTGCAAAATTGAGATTGGCAATATCCACTGCTTGGGTAACAGGAATATCTGAACCATTACTAAAACCAGGGTCGGTATCAAAAAAATATTCAGCTTTTACAATATCCGATGTTACGTTTAAAGCCTGCTTATAAAACGTCATCGAATAAGTATTACTCCAAACTTCATCGCCATCTTGTGTACGAATGTATAATTTATGAATGCCCACATTCAAAGAATTGATATTGGCAGAAAAATCTTTATTGCTAATGTCTAAACCATATGTAAGTGGAATATCAGTAGCATTGCCAAAGCCTGGATCTATATCAAAAAAGTATTCAGCTTTTACCATTAAACTCACTGCACTTGCTTGTGCAATGGCAAACTGGCTAAACGTAGAAATATTGGTACGCTTTGCATAACCATTACTTACCAAACGTGTATCAGCAGCATCTAAACTGCTATTGGTAGGCACTTGCCAATCTGTTGCAACAGATGAAGAATCGGCTCGGCGAAGCAAATCGAATTTTTTATTTTTCAATCCTGTAAAGCCGTTGAAGTAAGCTTGCAACGTATAGTTGCCTGACGTAGGTTGATTGTTGGGCGTTACATACCAAACACCACCTGTATTTATGCTATCATATAATTTAGTACCAACAATTAAAGACAAATTATTATCGTTGCCACGTTTTGCACCAAAAGATGCATCAATATAAGTAATGCCCGTTAATGGATTGGCGTTGTTGTTTATCAACTTTATTAAATTACCTCTTGCTGCATTGCCCACAGGAAAATGATAGTTGGTATTGGTACTATTAAAAGAACGACGCAAGTTGCCATACACCCAACCATTGGCAAAATTGGTATTGCCTGTTCCTGCTGCAATAGCACTATCGGCATAATTATTTACAATAAGCCGATATGCACCAGTTGATAACCTGCCTTGTGTTAAAACAAGATTGGTTACCGATACATGATTGTTTAAACCAACACCACCAATAGCATTGATGTGTAAAATTGGGAAAACAGAATTACCTGAAATACCACTACTTAAATTGCCATTCATTATCACACTACCAATACTGCTGTTTGCAATTACACCAGCCGTTGTAAAATCAATCCACGAACCTGCACCACCCAAGCCTGTATTATCATATAAAGTCATGCTGCCATTTAAAAAAACAGAGCTACTGCCTGTTGCTTGGAAACCACCTTTCATGCTCATATTGCCTACTACATTTATATTGGCATTATTTACACCCAATACTGGTTGGCTATTTACCAATAATGGCAATAAGCTAATAGCAGTTGCGATAATATAAATATGGAAACGATTCATGGGCTTTGTTTTGACTTGTGAGAAGAATAATGTGCAACCATTTTATTCTTCATAGGTGATGAGGATGCGAATAGGCTTGTTGAGTAAATTCAAGGCACCTACATCAATAGATACTACTATTTGGCCATTTTGAATATAAAATGTGTAAAGATCAAGCGAAAGCCCAATTTCTGAATAATGTGGAGGTATAAGGTAATCTCCCTTTTCAACTAATACACTTACCGAAATGATTTTTGATTTATCAAGTCCATGATTGATATAAGCAGCTAAGCCTGGAGTTGCATTTGTTGTTCCCGTTAATTTTTTCATTTTAATTTTTGGTGCGTCATCTCCCAGTTTTGTAAATCCATTTACTTCCAATTTTGCTTGTGGGTTGGTTGTACCAAGACCTACATTGCCACCATTTGCAATGGATAATCTACTAGTAGAAGCTGTAAAAAAATCCAAACCAAAAGCATTGTCACCAGTTGTTCTTTTACTACCAATAAACTCGCCTGTTGAACCCTGCCCAAAACGAAGGCTGTTTAAATTGGTACCATTATTATTGTTTTCATCGTCTATACGAATACCCTTTTTTGTAACCAAACTTTGGTCGGCATTTGTTACACCAATGCCCACATTACCATTGGCTTCAATACTAACATTTGCAATGGTGCCAATATTATCATCACTGTAAAAACGAATAGGTGCAGCATTAGTAACCAATCTTAAATACTCACCAGCGTTTCTAGAGTACAACCCCAAATCACTGGTAGTGGTAATGGCAGCACCACCTTTTTGGATTACACCATTATTTATATTCATTCTACCATTTACATCTAAAGTTTGTATAGGTGTTGTAGTGCCTAAACCCATATTCCCATTTTGTAAAACGGTTACAGCATTTCTTCTTGCATTGTTACCTGTACCATTACCAATTTGAAACAACCTATTGGCATTATTAATACTAAATGTGCTACCAATATCTGTAGTATCATTAAACACACCAATGGTGGTTCCTGCAAATGATTGAGCTTGTGTCCAATGCCCAAAAACCGAGCTGGTATAAGCTTTTGAGGCTGAATAATTTCCAGCAGCAAAAGAATAATCGCCTGAGGCTTTTGCATCTGTTCCAGCAGCAAAAGAAAACTCACCAATATTGTCTTTATCCCAGTTATTGCCAGTTACATTACCTACTCTAAAAGCACCTTTATTGGCATACCACATCATACGTCGTCCTGCACCAGATACTGGTGGATTGTTGTAATTGCCAATATTGGTAATGCCAGTTGCAGTAAATACAACACTACTATCTTCTACATGTAATTTGGCTTTTGGTGTTGTAGTACCAATACCCATATTTCCATTTTGCAAAACAGTTAATGCGTTGCTGCGAAAACCAAAACTACCATTGCCAATTTGAAACAATCTATTTGTTGCATTCGGTGATGTTAAATTTATTCCATTGCTTGCAGTATCGTTGTACACTCCAATTGCCAAACCTGCATAAGATTGTGCTACAGTGCCATTGCCAGCAGACAATGAATAATCACCCATTGCTTTAGAATCTCCGCCTGTTGCAAAAGAACTTGTACCTGTTGCAAAAGAATTCACACCAGCCGCAAACGAATAAGCTTTGTTGGCCAATGTGTGGCTACCAGTTGCAAAAGAATAGAGACCAATATTGTTTTTGTCCCACTCAGTATTTTCTGCATAACCTACTCTAAAAGCAGCTTTATCAGCATACCACATCATTCTTCTTCCCACACCTGAAATGGGTGGATTACCAGCAGTAACAGGAGGTTCAGTTGTAGCTGCAAATAATACACTGCTATCTTGTACATGTAATTTTGCTTTTGGAGTATTTGTACCAATACCTACATTGTTATTGTTGTAAATATTACTGCCACTGTATACCCAAGGTTGGTTTGCATTATTACCAGCTGCCATAGATAATATTGCCCAACCACTATCTCGTTTTACATACAAAGCACTATCGGTTATATTAAACAGCAACATGCCTTTTGGCACATTGGTCATGGCATTAATTTGTGCAGTGGTAAGTCTTGGTAACAACAAACCTTTGTTGGTGCTTTCCAATTCTAAGACTGAGTTAGGGTTAACGTTGCTTACATTATCACCCACTTTTACTTGGGCTTTTATTGCTGTTGTGATTAACAATAGCATTGCAATGGTTAATGAAAGGGAAATATTTTTTTTCATTTGATATGTTAGTTTAGATGCTGTTGTATTAATACACGATTATCCATCTCAGTGTTCCAATTGCATATGCACCGGTGGTTAAGTGATTATTGATAATTATATAAAGAGAATTATCATCTATATGTGAATAAGAAACACCAACATAATCACAATTTTGACCATTGGTCTGATCTAAAGAAGTCATTATGATTGGCTTATAGCCTAAGTTGTGATTCCAGTAGTAAGACATTACATTATTTACAGTAGAGTAAAGCGTAAATGAAAAGGAATATGTTTTTTGACGAATATTACCTCCAACATCTAATCTGTGCTTTGGGTTGGTGGTTGCAAGACCCACATAACCATTCCTTAAAACAGTAACAGCATTCCCTCTGTTATTCTCATCACTTCCATTACCTATTTGAAATAAACGATCCGCAGGGTTTAAGTTGTTATTGCTTTGATTATTTGAACTGTCGTTATATGTTCCAACAACAATACCTCCATTATAATTTGCGATTACTCCTTTTCCTATGGCAACAGATGATTGTTCATTAGCTATCGCATTTTGACCAACAGCTGTCGAGTTCAGACCATCGGCTGTTGTTTGGTAACCAATTGATATTGCAAAATTTTTTGTGGCTTTTGCTTGATTTCCTATTGCAATAGAAATGGAACCAGTAGCTTGTGAACTTTCTCCCAAGGCTACTGAAGCAATATTACTTGCCATGGTATTTACACCTGCTGCAAATGAGTAATATCCAATACTGTCTTTGTCCCAATAATTGCCAGATATTATTCGCCCAGATCTAAACGCACCTTTATTAGCATACCACAACATTCTTGTACCTGCACCCGAAACAGGAAGAGCAGTCTCATTCAGATTAGCAGTCGTATTAAAAACAACACTGCCGTCTTCCAAATGAAGTTTAGCTGTTGGTGTTGCAGGAGCAATTCCCACATTACCATTATACAAAACAGTTACAGCATTTTTGCGTACGCTTTCGGAATAGCCATTTCCTATTTCAAATATTCGATTGGCTGGATCAAAGCCTGAGTAATTTGCTGGTGGTAAATTATCATTGTAAGCCCCAATAACAGTGCTTGAATACGCATTAGATATAGTACCCGTTCCCATAGCAGTAGAAGTAGCTCCATTTGAAACAGTTCTATCGCCAAATGCAACTGATAATATGTTTTTTGCAGAAGTATTATACCCTGTTGCAAAAGAATAATTTCCAATATTATCTCTATCCCAGAAATCACCTGCTACTGCCCCTGTTCTAAACGCAGCTTTATCGGCATACCACATCATTCTTCTACCCGTACCTGTAACTGGCGGATTAGCAGATGTGTTAGATGGCAAACTACCGTCTGCTGCAAAAACCACACTACTATCTTGCACATGTAATTTTGCTTTTGGAATATTCGTGCCAATACCTACATTGTTATTATTAAAAATATTGCTGCCATTATACACCCAAGGTTGGGTACTATTATTACCAACAGCAATAGAAATAATGGCCCAGCCTGTATCTCTTTTAATATATAAAGCACTATCAGTTATATTAAAGAGCAACATGCCTTTTGGCACATTGGTCATAGCATTTATTTGTGCTGTGGTAAGTCTTGGTAGTAACAACCCTTTATTGGTACTTTCCAATTCTAAAACTGAATTGCTATTAATGCTACTTATATTATCACCCACTTTTACTTGGGCTGTAAGAATATTAGTGCTGGTAAAAAGTATTGTTGCAACTATGGCAAAACGAAATATGCATTTCATATTCTGTATTAATTATGTGAATGGGTTGACGGAAGTGTTGTATTATTAATTATTACTTCTGGTGCTAATGGTTACATTCATACTGCCACCAACTGCAGCTGGCGGACCCACCAATTTATAGATTGTTGGTACAGGTGGAATAACAGATAATTTATAAGGTGTGATACCGCCAAATGCACCACAATTAACACCTCCAACACCTGCTGCAATAGCCGGACTTCCTGCTTTTAATTGAAGATCTTTATCTAAACCAGTAGTATGGTTAATGAAAACGGTTGCCATATCTACATTTATCTGGTTACCATTTGTAGCAGCAAACTGTGCATTATTGGCAATATTGTTTTCTAATAAACAATTACTATAGCCTACCACAGTAATCATGTTTAAGAAAATATTGTTGCGGTAAGTAGTATTGTAAATAGTTGGGGCATTGGCATAGCTTGCTGCTGCCAAAATGTTATTGGTTAATACTGCACTAGCACTACTACCAACATGTATAAAACTTCTAATAATGCTATTGAACACCTGTGTATTAACACCACTATTAATATAAATACTACCACTGATGTAACAGTTTTTAATGATAGCATTGCTCGATGAATTAATGTTTATGCTATTAACCACATAGCAACGCTGTATTGCTACATCGTTAACAGTAGAAAGTGTAATGTCATTAGAGGATACCATAATGGTACTTCCACCACCACCTGATACAACATTTATATTATCTAAAAATGCATTAATCCCTGTTGCTTGTTGGTTAAGATTGGTTGTTAAAAAATGCCCTAGCCCAATTAATACCAATCGTTTATTTAAGGTTAGATGACCATAGCTATTAATAGAACTTTCGAAATGTAAGGTGTCGTCGTTAACAACACTAGAAGCATCGTTAGCTTGTTGTGCACTTGTAAAATCGGTTGTTACACCTGCATTGTTATTTACTCTCCAAATTTTTGCATTAGTAATGCTTATTAAACAGCAAAAGCATAGTAGTAAGGATAATTTTTTCATGATAGAAATATTTATCCATAAAAGTAGTTGGGGCATTTGCATGTGCACCTACCCAATTTGGGTGATGCTGGAGAAAAGTAGATAGTTTATCTAAATAAAAGCTAACCAGACTTTTGAAGATTACAATTTATAAAAAATACTGGAGCATACGTTTTCTCTTTAATCTCCTTCGTGAACTTTGTACTCTTTGTTGCTTTGTGTGAAACCCTACTTCACCCCATAAATCTTCAATCGTAAATTTTTCATCTGCAAGTTGATGGGTTGTTGAGCGTATAAAGCCAAATCGAATAGGAGGTTTTTGTATTTACTATAATCATCCATCGTAAACATATCATTGGTTGAAATGCTGTTCCATTGTTTCTCTTTGTAATCACCTTTAGCAATATCTACAATATCGTGGTTGGTGTAAAACACAAAATCCCAATTGTCTTTTGTTGTATCTATTAATGCAAAACGAATGGAAGGTTGATCTTCTACACCTGGCCTTAATAAATTTACATCGGCTGAGATTTCAATATATAAATACTTGTATTCTCTCGGTAATTTAAATTGTTGCATTAAGCTTGTATCAGAACTATTTGTGGAAATACTTTTTTGTGATGCATCATTGTAATTGAGCAATAGCTTTTTCTCACCAACGCCTACCACTTCTTTTGCAGGAAACAATTTGTTGTTATCACATACATAAGAATTGATGATTTTAAAATTATTCAGGAGTTTGGTTATATGATTTTTAATAGAATCGTTTTCATATTTCTCCATTTGTAAATTAGACGTAAGCTTGTACAATTGCCCATTCGATAGCATATAATCCTTCCAAATATAATCACCAATTTCTCTGCTCCAATACATAAAAGGCATACTCTGTGTATTTCTAAAAGCAGTTGCAGTATCCATTACGTCGCCCATCCAATGAACTTCTTTTGGATTATAAGGAAGCTTCTTATAATTATTTAAAATAAGTGAAGTAATCGTAGGTGCTAAATTATTATGAGAATTTACCGATAAAAATTTCTTTGGTGCTTTTAGCATGGGTGAATAAATAACCAATGGAACATGGTAATCATCAATATTACATGTAGAAGGAAATGAACCTATATGATGATCGCCAGTGATAATGAAAATCGTGTTTTTAAAATCTTTTCTTTTAGCATATTTTGTAAAAAAATCTCTGTAACAATCATCGGCAAACATATACGTAACCAATACTTTTTTGCATTCTTTCAATGTTCGTTTTATACTCGATGAAACGTTGATGGTTTTCATCTTTTTATCAAACAGTTTTTCGTACACAGGTTTTTGTTCAAATAAATAAGGCATGTGTGTTGTTCCTGTATGATAAATGTTTAAATAGGGTGTTTGTTTTAAGCTATCCATCACTTCAAAACTTCTATTAAACAAAGCATCATCCGGATAACCCATGCTCCAACCTTCTTCTCCAATACCCATTTCTTTGTATTTAGAACCATACTTGGTTAAAATCATATCCGTTCCTTGCAAACGAATAAAGCCACCCATATTATCAAAATCGGGATTGAAGCCGATTAAGAATTTTGAATGATAGCCATTTGCTTTTAAAATTTTAATTAACGATAAATGATCTGGCATTACATTTAGGGATGAAAAGCCTTTTCGTCCATAAGGTACCGAACCTTCAATAGCAGGATGAGCAGCAAATGTTGCAGGAGCAGTACTTAAAAAATTATCCCAGGTTAAACTGTGTTTACTTAACGAATCTAAGAATGGTGTAAAGCTGCTTGCATAAGCATTATCACCACTAAAATCTCTGCTCAAGCCTTCGCCTACAATAATTACAATGTTTGGCGGATTGGTAGAATCTAAATTAAAAAAACTACCCAGTACATTTTTATCACTGCTTGTATGTAGTAATGGGTATTCTTTATTGGTAAACTCAAATGGTTGATTTCGCTGGTAAAAATCAATTGCATCATTCAGTTCCTTTACTGAAAGTTTGCTGGCATCATATTTGTCTTTCGTTTGAAGGTAATTATAAGAATCAGCAATCCAATAGGTAAGTTTATTGACTGTTAAATAATAAGCCCCAGCCGATTTAAATAAGCTTTGTGGTGGATTAGAAAATTTAAAAAACACAGCAGCTAATACAGTGCAACTTACTAATACGCTAAAAACCGATTTTTTAAAATTGATTTTCTTAGCCCAATTAAAATAAATAAAAAAGTATACAGGTATATAAAGTAGAAAAGGTATATACAATGAAAACCCACTTGTCATCATTTGTTTTACTGTAGTCCAGGTATCAAAAGATTTTCGAGTAAAAAATTCATGATCAAATGGATTATTTCTTTCAGAAAAAACAATGATTAAACAGATGTAGTTAATAAGCAATACAATATTCAGCAAATGAAAAATAAACTTCGTCAATTTATTGCTTAATAATGAAATCAGGTATAAGGGCAACAAAAGAACAAAAGCATAAATAAGGCAAGTCCAAGCATCATACACAATACCCATCAACTCATAAGCATAAGTATTACCAACAAAAGATTTGTTGGCTACTGAAAAATATTCGAAGCCCCTTACAAGACAAATGGTACTAACAAAAGCTATTAAAATTTGGTAAAAAGAATAAAAAAAGGATTTGTTTTTTAAAATCATTGATTGTGTGTTAATCGGGCAAAATTAATTTTTTATTATTTTTAAAGTTATTATTTATAACAGCATCGTTTACTTTGCTGTAGAAAGGATTAATCTCCAACAATCAATGGCCAATCAGTCTCAAGTTTTTCAAACCACAACCCGAACACGTTGGCAACGTTTTAAATGGGGTTTCAGGGTATTGCTTTTACTTATACCAATTGCAATTGTAGTGGTAGTTGTTGGTACCTATTTTTTGTATGAGCCAGATATACAATTAGAAAGTAAAGCCATAAAAAAAGTGCTTACCAAAGGGGTTCCTTCTTACAGAGAAAGTAAGCTGGGCAAAGAATATCGTGGCTTTAGAAAAGCCATTGGCGATAAATGGGCTAAAGGTCAAGGCTGTGGGCAAAGTAATAATGCTGTTGATTTATCAACATCCACTTTATTCGATGATAGTATCGGTATCAGGGCAGCATTTTATGTAAACTGGGATAAGAAAAATTCTTTTCAATCGCTCGAAAAAAATATTTCAAAAATCAATCTCATTTTACCGGAGTGGTTTTTTTTAGACTCTACTTCTGGTCGTTTAAGAACTGATATCGACAATAAGGCATTAGCAGTTATGAGAACAGCTGGTGTTAAAATAATGCCCATTTTAACCAATAATATCAACCAAATTTTTAGAGGAGAATTGGTTAAAAATATTTTAAAAGATAAAGCTAAATCCGACTTGCTTATCAATGATATTATACAAGCCTTAAAACAAAATGGCTTTGCAGGCATTAATATCGACTTCGAAGAATTGAATTTAGAAAATGATAAAATTTTAGTTGCTTTTCAAAAAGATTTATACGAAAAAATACATGCACAAAATTTTATTGTTACGCAAGATGTAATTCCTTTTAACGATGACTACAATTTTAAAGCATTAGAAAAATACAACGACTATTTGATACTGATGGCCTATGATGAACATCATGGCGATGGGGATGCAGGACCAATTGGTGGGCAAAAATGGATTGAAGCTGCTGTTGATAAAATAACCGATGTTGTACCCGCCAACAAAGTAATCTTAGCAATGGCAGCATTTGGTTACGATTGGAAACTGAAAAGTAGAGATGTTGCAAAAGCCTTTACCTATCAAGAAGCCATAGGCAATGCAAAAAAGTACGAATCATCGGTTTATTTCGATAATACAACTTACAATTTGCGATATCAGTATTATAATGAAGACGACGACTCTTTGCATGAAGTGCACTTTACCGATGCTGCTACTATTTTTAATACGCTTCGTTTTGCAACAGAATCAAAATTGGCTGGCACATCTATTTGGCGTTTGGGTGGAGAAGATGAACGCATTTGGGATTTCTATCATTTAGAAATGACCAAAGAAGCTTTGGCCAATTTTAACTTTGGCAACTTTGCTCGTTTAGAGGCAGGATCAGATCCAATTTTTACTGGAGAAGGTGAAATACTTGATATTGTTGAAACACCTAAACCGGGTGCACTAAGAACAGAAATTGATAACGATGCCTTATTAATCAGCGAAGAATATTTCGATAAACTTCCTTCTACTTATACACTTAGAAGATTTGGTGAAAAGAAAAAAAGAAAACTAGTTTTAACGTATGACGATGGTCCAGACCCTAAATACACAAAGCAAATATTAGATACTCTTGCATATTATCATATACCTGCTAATTTTTTTATAGTAGGCTATGAAGCTGAAAACAATATTCCATTGGTAAAAAGAATTTTTAGAGAAGGGCATGAAATAGGCAACCACACTTTCACACACCCCAACATGGCCAAAGTAAGCAAGCAACGAGCTTCGATGGAAATGGACGGAACTCGCTTGTTAATTGAATGTATTACTGGTCATAGTACCATTATGTTCAGAGCTCCTTTTAATGCCGATAGCGAACCTGGCTTATTTGAAGAGTTGGCACCAGTTGCTTTAAGTAGGGCAAAAAATTACATTACAGTTGGCGAAAGTATAGACCCCGAAGATTGGCAGAAAAAAGAGATCCCTACACTAAACGGCGATAGTATTTTTAATAGAATTGTACGAATTTACGAACGCCGTATTGCACCTCAAAACGATGGTGATACGACAGGTATTAACGGCAGTATTATTTTATTGCATGACGCTGGTGGCGATAGAAGTGCAACAGTTGAAGCAACAGGAAAAATTATTCGTTACTTTCAAAGCAAAGGCTACACATTTACAACTGTTGCAGATTTGTTGGGCAAAAAACCCAATGATGTAATGCCTCCAGTTCCTAAAGGAAGTGGTTATTATTGGCTACAATTCAATTATATATTAGCTGAAGTTGGATACATTGGTGGGCAACTTTTTAAGTCTTTGTTTCTTGTATTTATTGCCTTAGGGGCTGTACGTTTAGTAGCAATGGCTGTTATGGCAACTTTACAAAAAAGAAAAGAACAAGTAATGGCTGCAAGCATACCAGTAATTGCTGGTCAGTTACCATTGGTATCTATTATTGTACCTGCATACAATGAAGAAGTAAATGCAGTTGCTTCCCTAGAAAACTTGTTACAATGTACCTATCAAAACTTCGAAATTATTTTTGTAGATGATGGCAGTAAAGACAATACTTACCAAAATGTAAAAGCAGCATTTACCCAAAATTTACGTATTAAAGTTTTTACCAAACCCAATGGTGGTAAAGCCAGTGCATTAAATTATGGCATCAATCAATCGCATGCCGATTTTGTTGTTTGTATAGATGCCGATACCAAATTAGCACCAGATTCGGTGAGTTTATTGATGAAACATTTTTTCATGGGCAATACCAAATCTGAAAACATTGGTGCTGTTGCAGGTATTGTAAAAGTTGGTAACGAAGTAAATGTGCTTACCAAATGGCAAAGTATAGAATACATTACCAGTCAAAATTTTGATAGAAAAGGTTTTGCTTATGCCAACGCCATCACGGTAATTCCTGGTGCAATTGGAGCATTTAAAAAAGATGCCATTATTGCTGCAGGAGGATTTACTACAGATACACTTGCTGAGGATTGTGATATTACCATTCGTATTCTAAAAGCTGGCTACAGTATTGCCAACGAGCCCCATGCCATTGCTTATACAGAGGCTCCTGAAACATTGAAACAGTTTATTAAGCAACGCAACCGCTGGAGTTTTGGTGTAATGCAAACCTTTTGGAAACATAAGGATATGTTATTTAATACAGCACAAAAAAATCTTGGTTTTATTGCCCTGCCAGATATGTTGTTGTTTAAATACATTATTCCTTTTTTTATGCCATTGGCCGATGTGTTAATGGTTATTGGATTACTAACAGACAATGCAGGACAAATTGGTTTATACTATTTAATATTCACACTAATCGATACAGCCATTGCTGCCATTGCATTTGCGTTCGATAAAGAAAACCCACTTAAATTAATTTGGCTAATTCCACAACGATTAATTTATCGTTGGTTAATGATGGTAATACTGTTCAAGGCTCTACGTCGTGCCATTAAGGGAGAGCTACAACATTGGGGCGTTTTAAAAAGAACTGGTAATGTAAAAGAGGTGGTGAATTAATGTGCAGTCAAGTTTTAAAAGAAGAAATTTTTTAAAGTAATTAGCAACATTGTTGGGATTTGGAATACCACTTTACATGGCAACACCTTGTTCGGTGATGACTTAAGGTAAATGATTAGTGCCTCCTTAAAATTAAATTTAACCCTTCAAGGAATTTCTCTTATATTAATTATTGCTAGAAGCTAGTTATATATTCAGAAGCTTATTTAACTTGTTTTTCTTTTTTATAATATCAAGAAATACTTTGTTTTTTGCTTCTGCATCTAAAATGAGAGTACGGGCACTAATTACGTAAATAGAAATTCCCAACTCCTTGAAAAAACGATGAAATATTGGTGCTTCAGTAGAAAACAATGGAGTATAATCATCACCTCGTAATCTATCAGCTAATTTCTCATCAATATCTGTAATTAAGAACGCCCATATTTCTTCGACTTTTTCTTTCTGTTTAAATGCTTTTACATAATCAACAAGTTGTTGAATTCCTTGGAATTTTTTCCTGTCTGATTTTGTTTTATAATCAAAGGGTTTTATTTCAATCAAAACAGATTTCAACCTTTCTGATTGTTGAGGATTGTGTGAAAAGAATAGCGATAAATCTGGTTTATCTTCTTCGTTTTCAGTTTCGCCGCTTTCTTCACCAATTTGCTTTAGTACATCTTTAATTCTCTTATCACTTGCAGCATAAGTATAAGTTGTGAATCTGTCATCTAATAACCAAAGGTTGTTTTTGCCTACTGAAAAATAATTATCGTCAGTATATTTTTGCATGAAGAGATTATGAATTATAGACTCGACTCTTTCTTTATCATCAATCATTGATTTTAATCTTTCTAAGACTTGAACTCTATCAAAAATATATGCAACTAATTCGTTCTGTGTTATTTGAATAGCATCTTGTAAATCTTTATCAGTAAACTTTTCTTTTCCTGAGTTTGCTAAAAAAGATTCTTTCGCCACATCAAACTTCTTTTTTGCTTTATCAATAATATTTCTTTTATCTATAAAACCTGCCATATCTATATCAGACTCTTCAATATATTCTATTAAGTAAGGCCTTTCTTCTTGAATACTTAATAACTTCTCTTTATTGATTTCTTCTGTCTCTTGAATACCAGCTTTAATAACTTTAGCAATTGTCTTTTTTAAAGAGCTATTTATTTGCTCCCATGATATAGTAGAATAAACATCTGTTTTAATAGGGAAAATATCAAAATCATTTCTTTCATTATTTGCATGAGAATCTAAGTATTTAGATTCTAGTAACAAAAACCCTGAGTAATCATAAGGTAGTGAAATTTTCAAGTCTTTATCAGAAAAGTCACAAACTGTTCTATTATTTGCACAGTAATAAGCATGTAAATCCCCAGAAACTTTTCTGATTTCATAGTACAATGTAAAGTCTTCTTTATTTGATTCCTTATCTGTTATTGTAAATTTCTCAACTTCAAACTCTGGAATATCTTCATTAGTAATGGAAACTTGTTGGTCTGATTTAACATCTATAAAATCTATTACTATACTTCTTGTTTTGTCTTTTTTATAAAAAAACAAAGTTGGAATTAAATGAAGTAAAACTTTTGCACGTATCAATTCAACATTCAATTCAATCCGCCTATCAATTTTCTTTTTTGAATTGAGATATTGGGGTGTTATAGAATTTAATGTAAGTTCAGTTTCTTGCGTTTTCACTTTTTGGGGCTCTATGGTTATATTTTTAGTGTCAAACTCGTTACTAAAGTTGAAACTTTTCACAATTTGCTTATCTAGTAAAGAAGATTTGTACACTGCATTGTTATATATTTTCAAAAATGAAAGTCTTCCAACACCTTTACAGCCAAGTTTAATTTTATATTCACTTCTGTACTTGCAAAATGATTCGTAATTTTCTTCATTAAAACCATCTCCATTATCCCAAACAGAAATCTTATCAATTTTATTATTAGCAATTTCTTCTCCTGATTCACTTTGAAGAAGATTGTCAGAAGCATGGAATTTACAGATAATATGTGTTGCATTAGCTTGTATTGAGTTAGTTATTGCTTCGTAAATAACATCATACTGAGTTAAGCGATTACTAATATCCTCATTCACTATTCTTTTTATTTCAGCCAACATTTGACTCATCTCTCAATATTTTTTATGGTTGAAAGTAATTTCTAATCGAAGTTAAGTAACTCTAATTTTTATTGACGAGATAAAATATACATTAAAGTTTCCTTAAGCACAAGCTGATATCTATCGGCTGTGCGACGCAACAGGAAGCTCATGTTTATTCTTCAGTTCACTCAATAAAATTCAGGATAAGTATTTATATTGAGTGCATGAAAGCTATAACTAGAACCCAACTCTTTCTTACAGTTGCTGCATTACTATTTGCATTCATGCTATTTATAAATCCTTTTTCTGTAAACACCAATGCTACAAAGGTTTTGGCTATTGGTGTATTAATGATTACACTTTGGGTTACCGAAACTTTACCCATGCCAGTTGTTGCATTAATACCAATTGTATTGTTTCCTTTAATGGGTGTTTGCAAGGTTGATGAAGCTGCTGCACCTTATGCAAATCCTGTAGTGTTTCTATTTATGGGTGGCTTTTTAATAGGATTGGCCATTGAAAAATGGCATTTGCATAAACGCATAGCTTTAAATATTGTAAACCTTACTGGCACAAGTGGCAATAAAATAATTTTAGGATTTGTATTAGCAACAGGCCTATTGAGTATGTGGCTAAGCAATACTGCAACTACCATGATGATGTATCCCATTGCCATGAGTGTGGTGCATGTAATGGAACAAAATCATAAAGAGGGTGGCAATATAAAAAACATGGCAATTTGTATATTATTGGCCATTGCTTACTCCAGCAATTTTGGAGGCATTGCAACCATTATTGGTACACCACCCAATGTTGCTTTTGTTGGGTTTTTAGAAAAAAAATACCACTATACTTTTCAGTTTGTAGATTGGATGATATTGTGTTTACCAATGGCATTACTGCTGATGTTTAGTTTATATTTTATTATGACAAGATGGTTGTATAAAAATAATATCAAAAAAAATGAGGCTACCGCTCAATTAATAAAGCATGAGTTACAACAAATGGGCAAACTATCTTCACCAGAAAAAAGAGTACTCATCATTTTTATAATAACAGCATTGCTTTGGATAACCAAAGACTTGATTAATAAATATCAAACGCAGGTTAAATTAGATGATACAATGATTGCAGTATTTGGTGCAATATTATTGTTTATTGTTCCATCAAAATCATTGATACCTGAAACCAAACAAATTTTAGAATGGCAGGATACACAAAAAATGGCTTGGGGTATCTTATTGTTATTTGGTGGCGGAATTTCATTAGCCAATCAATTGGAAAAAGCTGGCCTGATACAACAATTGGGAACCTGGATTGCTGGCTATGCAGGCACTAATTTATTGCTGCTGGTTTTTTTAGTGACTATCATTTCAATTTTTATTAGTGAAATTATGAGCAATGTGGCACAGGTAATTGTATTTGCTCCTGTTGTTGCTGGTATTGCAGATGCGTTGCATATTAGCCCTTTGTTATTGGGCATTCCAATGACATTGGGAGCAAGTTGTGCTGGCATGTTACCAATGGGAACACCACCCAATGCTATTGTTTTTGCAAGTGGAAGACTTAAATTGGGTGATATGGTAAAAACAGGATTTGTGATGAATATAATTTCTACAATATTGATTACTTTATTCAGTTATTATTTATTACCTGTATTGGTGCATGGAATGAAGTAATGTTTTATCACAGAGTTTTGGAGCAACAGAGATACACAGATATTTTTTGAATGAATCAAATCCGTTTAAATCCATTTAATCTGTGTCATCTGTGTTCCAGTTATCTTTACACAGTGCAAATTCACAAAACCAAAGGCATTGTTTTACGCACCGTTAAATATGGTGAAACCAGTATTATTACTTCGGTATATACTGAGTTGTTTGGGGTGCAGAGTTATATTGTAAAAGGTGTTCGTCAATCTTCTAAAACATCACAAGCCAAAGCCAATTATTTTCAGCCATCAGCTATACTAGAAATGGAGGTTTATCACAACGAAATGAAAAATCTTCAGTTCGTAAAAGATTATCAATGGGCTTACATGTACGAGAAAGTATTGTTCGATGTAGTACGCAATACAGTTGCTATGTATGTTATTGAATTACTTCAACACAGCTTAAAACAGCCAGAAGCCAATCCTGAATTATTTTACTTAATAGAAGATACTTTAAAACAATTGGATAAAGGCAATGATACCTTAATTGCTAATTTAGCTTTGTATTTCACATTACATTTAGGTGGAGAACTGGGTTTTCAAATACAAGGAGAATGCAACAATGCAACACCCATTTTAGATTTACAGGAAGGTTTTTTTGTACCCGAAATTCCATTGCATCCTTATTATGCAGAAGGTATTTATGCTAAAGCCATTGCCGATATTAATAACATAAGTTTTTACAACGATTTAGAGCATATTAAGTTGAATAGAGATATACGTCGTGTAGTATTACAACATTTACAATTGTACATTAGCTTACACATTAACGACTTCGGAGAAATGAGAAGTTTAAGTGTACTACAAGAAGTGTTGAGTTAATATTGATTGGTACTTAGCATTACCAATGTACAAGCTTCTACAGGCTCAATGTTATTGGTTTTAGCTAAATCATACAGTTCCTCATTTTCAGTACCCGGATTAAAAATGATTCGTTTAGGATGCAACGAAATAATATAATCGTAATACTCCTTTTGAGCCAGTGGGTTTAGGTATAAAGTAACTGTATCAATATCATTTTGAGCAGCCAATTCTGCTTCTACAGGAACATTTCCAATACTTGTTTTCTTTCTTCCAATAGCCACAACAGGATGCTGATGAGCAGTTAATTTTTTTACAGCTAAATAACTGTATCGTTCAGGATTATCAGATGCACCTAGAACCAATGTTTTTTTTTGCATTTTTTTATATTTTATAACAAGTGATATTTTCTACGAGGCAATTTACCAATAATCTCTTCTAATGCATTTTCGAGAATTGGATATTTGAATTGAAATCCAGCTGCTGTTAATTTAGTTGGCACTACCCAACGACTTTTTAGCAATAACTCTGTTTCTGTGCCTATCAAACTTGCACCCATTTGTAACATCCATTTATATGCAGGTAAACCAATTTTATTATCTGTAGCTTTTCTCATTGTACCCATAAATAGCTTATTAGAAACTGGATTTGGAGAACTGATGTTAAAAAACCCTTCCAACTCATCGTGAGCTTCAAAAAATTCTATACTTCTACAAACATCTTCTGCATGTACCCAACTAAACATTTGCTTACCGTTTCCTTGTTTACCACCTAAGCCCCATTTACAAAGATTTATATATGGTATCATAACACCACCATTACCCAATGTAATTGCCATTCTTAATGCAATCTTTCTTGTAGATGGAGTATTAAACTCAAAGAAAGTTTTTTCCCAAAGTTTACAAACCTGCACACTAAAATCATTGTGATATTCCCCTGTAATTTCATCTTGTGGCTTATCGTTAGCATTCCTGTATATTGTTGCACTAGATGCATTCAACCAAATTTTTGGAGGCTCTTTTGCTTTGGCAATTGCATTACCAATTGCTTTTGTAGCATTGGTTCTACTATCAAAAATTATTGCTTTATTTTTTGAGGTATATCTACAGTTTACACTTTTACCTGTAAGATTAATTACAATATCACTTCCATCGATTTCGCTAGTCCATGCACCCTCATCTTTTGCATTCCAATAAACGGTTCTTACATTCTTTTGTATCTCCTTGGGTATTGTAAAAGTCGTAAAAGCATTGTTATCTGTCTCACTCAATTTTCTGCTTAGTATTACAATAGAATTATCCTTCCCAAAATAATTCATTAGGGCTGAACCAATAAACCCAGTTCCGCCTGCTATAACTATTTTCTTTTTTTTCATATTTTCATTTCAATTGAGCTAAAGGTCTTTCGTGTAATTTTTTAACTTCATAAAAGCAAATTGCATTGTAAGCAATTGCTAAAAATGGAGATATAAATAACATTATGTAAGCAATTATAAAAAGTATAGAAGGAACTAAAAAAGCAATAGCTACTACAATACTTAAGTACACCAATGTAAGATTATAGTAATGGCGGTACTTGCTTGGCAATTTGAAATTGAACAATGCATGTAAGATTGTATTAATTACCTGATATGCACCTACTACAAAATAACCAATTAAAAAGTTGTTATTCGGGTTCAATACCGACAGAGTTGTGAATACAATAATCAATATTATTTGTATCCAAGCATCATATAATTTAATAGTTCTCATAAAAAATAATTTAGTTTAAAAAACAGCATGAGTTGTGTACAACTCATGCTAAATAATAATAGTTATAGGGCTTTGTTTACAAATAAACTTTTTCGTTTGTCGTCGTTGGCTTTATTACGTAATTTGAAAAAGATAAACAGGTTAAAAAAGTGCATACCACCCAGAATTAAAATGATTATACCCAGTTTAACACTCAATCTTTCGATTACTTCTTGTAGGCTAATTATTGTGTTGTACTCCTTTAATGTGTACACTGCATAACCAACATTAATGAGGTAAAAGCCAACCAGTAATAAATTATTTACACTATCTGCCAATTCTTTATTGCCATGAAAAATATCTATTAGAAATATTTTTCCATTTTTAAAAAGCGTTTTTGCAACCCAAACAGTTAATGTAATACTTACCATTAAATAGATGGTGTAAGTGAGAATAACGTAGTTCATAACAATTGATTTTTTGATTAATTAATATTTTATATTTTCAGAAAAAAATGAAAGTTTTATTGTTTTAAAAACCGGAGATGATCCGGTTGACTATTTTGTTTATTTAAACATTTTCATGAAGTTGGTAAAGAACCAGTTTTCTTCAGCTTTTATAACTGTGTCTAATGTTTTTTCAGCATGCCCAGCAAATTTTTGAATGTTCGCAACCGTATCAGTAAATGCCTTGATATCAGCGTTTCGTTTGTCGCCTTCAATATCTCCCAGCTTACCCAATACAGCTATCATTGGATCCAATTCACGTTTCTTGCGTTGATACATAATTTTAGTTGCTACTTTCCAAATATCTTTTTCGGCAGTAAAATATTCTTTTCGGTCGCCAGCTATTAAAGTTTTTTGTACCAATTGCCAATCAATTAATTCTCTAACATTCATATTGGTATTACCACGGCTAATGTTCAATTGTTCCATAATGTCATCAGTACTCAAAGGTTCACTAGCAACCAATAAGAGTGCATGTACTTGAGCCATGGTTCTATTAATACCCCATTGACTACCTAATATGCCCCACTGGTTAATGAATTCTGCTTTGGCTTCTGATAGTTTCATAATACAAAGTAAATACAGTTTATTGAATTTTCAAAATTTATTGAAAATTAATTTTCGGAAATGAAATTTCGAATTTGTTTATGCATTACATAAAACCATGCAGGTGGAAATAAACTCAGCAACATCATACCTGGATAACCTGTAGGTAGTTGAGGTGCATTTTGATGATGCCTTAATATTTGATATTTGCGTGAAGCTAAATAATGATGGTCGCTGTGTCGGCTCAGTTCAAATAACATTAATCGTCCAATAATGTGATTGCTGTTCCAGCTATGCTGTGGCATGGCTCTTTCAATTTTACCATCTGCCAATTCTTTTCTACTCAACCCATAATGCTCAATATAATTTACAGTTTCGAGCAATAGGATTCCGATTGCTGCTGAAAGTAGAAAATAGATAAATCCGTTAAAGCCAAATACAAAGTAAACTAGGCCAAAAAATGCTATTTGAATAAAATGTATTTGCAGCATTTCGTTGCCGAGGCTTAGTACCGATTTTCCTTTTTTTCTTACTTCATCGTTGGCAATTTTCCATGCACTGAGGTAAGTGAAAATGATTGTACGAAAATAAAAAGTATAAACAGGTTCGCCCATTCTTGCACTACTAGGGTCTTGCTTTGTAGCTACATGTTTGTGATGACCTTTATTATGCTCTATAAAAAAATGCATGTATAAAGAAGAAAGCAAAGAAATTTTAGCAAGTGCTTGTTCAAATTTAGTTACCCTGTGTCCAAGTTCATGGCCTACATTAATACCAAATGTACCACATAACAAACCCATTGTCATTACACGTGCAAACACATCGTAACTGGTAAGTTCCTGCTGTTCTATTTGAATTAAAAAAAAGAACAATGTTGGAATTTGAATGGCTACGATTAAGTATAAAATATAATCGTACCATTTATTTTGCTTAGCCAAAATTTCCTCGGCTTCAGCTAAATTTTTTTCATTGGGTTGTAAAAAAAGTTCAGCTAATGGAATACAAACCCAAGCATAGATAAGTGCCAGCCAACACCAAATATCGGTTTGTGTAAATGCTATTATAGCAAGTATATAAACTATAAGTGGACTTGTATATTTAAGCACTTGAATATTCATATAGCCAGCTTTTAGAATTGTTGAAAGATATTCTTTCGTTCAAGCCGATAGCTATCGGCTGTGCGACGCAACTGCTGTTTGGCTTTGCATTATTGCTTGTTACAAAAATTAACTTTTCGGCTTATCAATATCTACACTTCTTTCAACTTTAAATTTATAGCCACCTCTTTCGCCTGGTACTACTTTATAAATAATTTGCCTGATAACGCCTGTTGGCGTAGTACTGGTAGAATCTGTTGTACTATAAACAGGAAAACGCCTTGTAAGAATGCCGTTGAATAATTTAAACTGATCTCCACCTTTATAACCTGCACTTAGCTTTGCGTCGTCTGTAATATCAGGAAATAATATAGCTGAAATACTTTTATTACCTTCTGAAGCAATTGAGAAAATACTTCCTTTTCTTTTTTCTCCTTCGGAAAAAACATAAATCACAATATCAGGAAAACCATCTCGGTTTAAATCATCAATTTCACCTGATTGTACCTTGCCTTTTACATCAATATTTACATCGCTTCGGTTTTCTTCGAACCCAATCATTGAAATAGACATTTCATTTTTTTCATTGGCTTTATTGGTACATGTAACCCTATAACCAACCTTGCCAATTTTCATGGTTGTATCGAACTTATTTTTTTGTGCATTTAATTGAACACTTAAAAAACAAACTATTGCTATTAAACACTGTTTCATAATACAAGTATACGTATTTAGTAATTACATGTTGCGTCTGTACTGCCCACCCACTTCATACAAAGCATGTGTAATTTGGCCAAGGCTGCAATATTTAACGGTTTCCATCAACTCTTCAAACAAATTACCATTGTTAATAGCTACCTCTTTTAGGCGTTGTAACATCTCAACACTTTTGCTTTCATTGCGTTTCCAAAATGCTTGAAGGTTGGTAATTTGTTGCTCTTTTTCTTCTTTGGTACTTCGGATAATTTCAGTAGGTAAAATGGTTGGGCTGCCATTTTTATTGAGGAAAGTATTTACACCAATCAATGGTAATTCACCTGTATGTTTTTGCATTTCGTAATGCATACTTTCTTCTTGTATTTTATTGCGTTGATACATTCTTTCCATTGCTCCTAAAACACCACCACGTTCGGTAAGTCTATCAAATTCCATTAACACAGCTTCTTCAACAAGGTCTGTCATTTCTTCAATAGCAAAACTACCTTGTATAAAATTTTCAGTTTTAGCAGAACCTAATTCTCGATTGATAATTAACTGAATGGCCATTGCTCGGCGAACACTTTCTTCAGTTGGTGTAGTGATGGCTTCATCATAAGCATTGGTATGTAAACTGTTGCAGTTATCGTAAATAGCATACAATGCTTGCAACGAAGTACGAATATCGTTGAAGTCAATTTCTTGTGCATGCAATGAACGACCAGATGTTTGAATATGGTATTTTAATTTTTGAGAACGATCATTTCCTTTGTATTTGTACTTCATAGCTTTTGCCCAAATTCTACGAGCTACTCTGCCAATTACACTATACTCTGGATCCATTCCATTGCTGAAGAAGAAAGATAAGTTGGGAGCAAAATCATCTATGTTCATACCTCTGCTTAAATAATATTCTACATAGGTAAATCCATTGGCTAATGTAAATGCCAATTGTGTAATTGGATTGGCCCCAGCTTCTGCAATATGATAACCACTGATACTTACACTATAAAAATTTCTTACTTTTTGTTCAATGAAATATTGCTGTACATCGCCCATTAATTTCAATGCAAACTCTGTAGAGAAAATACAAGTGTTTTGGGCCTGATCTTCTTTTAAAATATCTGCCTGTACAGTACCTCTAACATTTTGCAAAGCAGTTTGCATGCATTGTTCATAAATGTCTTTTGATAAAACTTCATCGCCACTTAAACCCAATAATTTTAAGCCCAAACCTTCATTGCCTTCTGGTAAACGCTCTGGTGAAGAAGGGTTATAATAAATGGGTTTTACAACTGCTTTAAATTTTGCTTCGCTGATTTTTTTAACTTCATCCCACAATCCTAGTTCTTCTATTTTCTTTTCACATTGTTGGTCTATTGCAGCATTCATAAAGAAAGCTAAAACCATTGCAGCTGGACCATTGATGGTCATACTAACGCTGGTATTAGGAGCACACAAATCGAAACCGCTATACAGTTTTTTGGCATCATCTACTGTGGCAATACTTACACCACTGTTGCCTACTTTTCCATAAATATCAGGACGAATAGCTGGATCTTCTCCATACAATGTAACACTATCAAAAGCTGTACTTAAACGTTTTGCTGGTTGACCCAATGATACATAGTGAAAACGTTTGTTGGTACGTTCTGGCCCACCTTCGCCAGCAAACATTCTGGTTGGGTCTTCGCCTTCTCGTTTTAAGGGAAATACACCTGATGTAAAGGGAAACTCACCTGGAATATTTTCTTGTAATTGCCATTGTAAAATATCGCCCCAGTCTTTATACTTTGGTAAAACTACTTTGGGCACTTTTGTACCACTTAAAGAAAGGGAAGTAAGTGGTTGTTTAATTACTTTATCACGAACTTGATATTCAAAAAATTCTTTAGAATATTTTTCTTTTATAGAAGTCCAGTTATCTATTAATTTTTTACACTCAGGATGTAACTTTTCTTCTAAATGTTTTTTAGCCTCCGCAATTCCTTCATGATTTAAGCCAGCAATATTTTTAACACCATTTAGTTGATATAACTGAGTAGCAATAATGCATTGTTCATTCACCCATGTATCGTAGCTTCTATTGGCATCAGAAATTTCACTTAAGTAACGAACTCTTTTTGGAGGAATGATAGATGGTTTAGAAGATAATTCAGTTGTAATGCTTCTTAATGCAGTTAAATCGCCAAATTCAATAGTTAATTTTTCATAGATTTTATCCATCAACTTTATAAACAAAGCGTTGATTCCTGCATCATTAAACTGAGCAGCAATACTTCCTACTATTGGTAAATCTTCATCTTTAGCAGTAAATAAATTGTGGTTGCGTTTGTATTGTTTGCGTACATCATGTAATGCATCTAATGCTCCTGCTTTGTCAAATTTGTTGATACAAATCACATCTGCATAATCCAGCATATTGATCTTCTCTAACTGAGATGCAGCACCATATTCAGGAGTCATTACGTACAAACTAACATCACAATAATCTAAAATACTGGCATCGCTTTGCCCAACACCTGCACTTTCTAAAATAATAAAATCGTAGCCAGCAGCTTTACAAACATCAATGGCTTCTTGTACATAAGCACTCAACGCAGTATTGTCATCTCTTGTTGCCAAACTACGCATGTAAGCCCTTGGATGAGAGATGGCATTCATTCTAATTCTATCGCCCAATAAAGCACCTCCTGTTTTTTTCTTACTTGGATCAACACTAATAACAGCAATGGTTTTATTGGTAAATGTGGTTAAATAACGTCGTACAATTTCATCGGTTACTGAGCTTTTTCCAGCACCACCTGTACCTGTTATACCTAAAACTGAAGCCTCCCTGCCCTCCAAAGGAGGGTTCTGATTTTCGCTTGTATTAAGTTGCTTTATTTCATCTAATAAGTTATTATAGTTTATTCCATTTTCTGCATGTGTAATAGCTCTAGCGATTCTTCTTACATCTTTTACTTCACCTAAAGGTAATGAAGTTCCCCATTTTGGAACCTCCATAATTCCCCCTTTGGGGGCTTGGGGGCTACATTGTTTTACCACATCTTCAATCATGCCTTCAAGTCCCATTTTTCTACCATCATCAGGACTATAAATTTTGGTAATACCATAGTTTTCTAATTCTCTAATTTCATCTGGCAAAATTGTTCCGCCACCACCACCAAAAATTTTGATGTGACTGCAACCATTTTCATCTAACAAATCTTTCATGTACTTAAAGAATTCTACGTGTCCGCCTTGATAAGAAGTAATGGCAATACCTTGAGCATCTTCTTCAATAGCACATTCTACAATTTCAAGAACGCTTCTGTTATGACCTAAATGAATAATTTCGGCTCCTTTGCTTTGCATAATTCTACGCATAATATTTATGGCAGCATCATGTCCATCGAATAAGCTGGCAGCAGTAACAATTCTAACTTTATTGGTAAGTTTAAATAACATAGTATTTGTATTGAAAGCAACAAAATTAAGTGTTTGCAGCTAACGGTTAACAGTTGTTAGTTTATAAGATTTTTTGTAGCTGATTTATCAATTTATATTTACGCCATTATAAAAAAACACATGGCGTTTACAGTTGAAATTAATCAGGAAAGTTCATATCCCTCTATTATTTTGAAAGACAATGACACAGGTTGTTTTGCAGAAGTTTATGCATTGGGTGCCTTGTTGAATGCATTTTATATTCCAACAAAAAATGGTTCTACTAATATCATTGATGGATTTGCCAATGTTGATGAAGCTGCGGCCAATACTACTAATGGATTTAAGAGTTCGAAGTTAAGTCCATTTGTATGCAGAATGAAGGAAGGGAAATATTCATTTAATTTGAACGTATATAAAATTGAAAAGTTTTATTTACAGCCACATGCTATTCATGGAATTATTTATGATGCTGCATTTGAAATAGTTGCTTCAACTGCAAATGATACATATGCTGAAGTGATTTTACAACATCATTATACAGGAAATGATAAAGGCTTTCCATTTAATTATACAACCACTGTTTGTTGGAAATTGAAAAGCAATTTTGAATTATCTGTAACCACAACTGCAGAGCATTACAATACCTTTGCTATTCCTTTTGCCGATGGATGGCATCCATATTTTACATTGGGAGAAACAGTTGACGATTGCACACTTCAATTTGATAGCAATGAACAAGTTGAGTTTGATGCAACTTTAATTCCTAATGGAAATATTTTTACAGATGAACGCTTTAAAAATGGTTCTTCACTAAAAGATATTGAGTTAGACAATTGTTTTAAGCTTTCAACTCCGGGCTCATCCGTTTGCATTTTAAAAAATGATACACTGCAATTAACTATTTCGCCTGATTCAACATATCCTTTTTTACAAGTATATACACCACCACATAGAAAAAGTATTGCCATAGAAAATTTAAGTGCAGCACCAGATGCATTTAATAATAAAATGGGTTTACTATTATTAGAACCCAATAAACAATACAGTTTTACCACAACATATGCTGTGCAAAATATAAAATAACAAAAGCCCCGTAAATCGGGCTTTTGTTTATAAACTCATGGTTGCAATTACACTTATTTCAACATTTACACCTTTGGGTAAACCTTTAACGGCAACAGTTTCTCTTGCAGGAAAATCGCCATTAAAATAGCTTCCATATACTTCATTTACTTCAGCAAATAAACTCATATCACTCAAAAAAATAGTTGTTTTAACTACATGTTCAAACGTAATATGGGCTTCAGTTAAAATAGCCTGAATATTTTTCATAGACTGATGTGCCTCCTCCTTAATTGAACCAGTAATTAACTCATTTGTTGATGAATCAATTGGTATTTGTCCACTCACAAACAATAAATCCCCAGCTTTTACAGCTTGGTTGTAAGGGCCAATTGGTGCAGGAGCTTTTGAAGTATTGATAATTTGTTTAGGCATAGATTTTATTTTAATGAAGCAAGTAACTGTATTTTTAGTAATCAACCAACTTACTTTTGCGTAAAACGAAGAATAATGATTGCAGTGGTTTTATGTTCAAAAATGCAGGTAAATGAAATACTGAAAAAGCAAACTGCTGAAGGTGTTCAATTTGTTTTTACTTCATCGGTCAGTGAATTTGAAAATACCATGGGTGATGTTTTTTTCGATTTGTTGTTCGATGAAAACAATCCTCCATTTCATAAAACCAGTCAACCCGTTTTTGTAAATGCAGTTATTACAACCTGCAATCAGTTACCAGAAAACTATATTAGAATAAATGCTTGGGATGGATTTATAGAAAGAAGCACTGCTGAAATTGTTACAACTATATACCAACAACATGTTGATGCAACAATGAAAATGTTGGGTTGGAATTTCCAATTGGTGCCTGATGAATCTGGCATGATTGCACCAAGAATTATTGCCATGATTGTAAATGAAGCTTATTTTGGTTTGGCAGATGGCATTAGCACAAAAGAAGAAATTGATATTGCTATGAAGCTAGGAACCAATTATCCTTTGGGGCCATTTGAATGGAGTGAAAAAATTGGTTTGGATAAAATTTATCACTTGTTAGTTGTTTTAAGCAAACAAGATTCAAGATATACACCATCTTTATTGCTGCAACAAACTGTACAAAACCTTAAATCATAATACTTTGGCTCTAATTTTAAATATTGATACCGCTACCGAAAATGCAAGTATTTGCTTATCACAAAATGGCAATGTAATTGCATTTGAAGAAAGTAAGGAACAGAAAAACCATGCTTCTTTTTTACAACCAGCCATTCAACAAATTTTAAATCAATCTTCAATCAATATCAATCAATTAGATGCAGTTGCTGTAACCAATGGTCCAGGAAGTTATACTGGTTTACGTGTGGGCTTATCCTCTGCCAAAGGCATTTGTTATGCTATTAATAAGCCATTGATTACATTAAACACATTAGAAGTAATGGTAGCAGCAATGGAAGCTGACGCAAGTGCAATAATTCCTTCAAACAATTCATTACCAATACTATACTGCCCACTAATAGATGCAAGACGAATGGAAGTTTTTACAGCCTTGTACAACAAAATAAAAGAAACTGTACTTGCACCATGCCCAATGATTCTTACTGAAGATAGTTTTTCAAATGAATTGAGTGAAAATTTAATCCTTTTTGGAGGCAGTGGACATATAAAACTTAAATCTTTATTAAAAACGGGTAATGCCTTATTCCTTTATACAATTTATTCAGCACAAAACATGATTGCTTTGGCAGAAAATCATTACAAACTAAAATCCTTTGCCAATTTAGCTTATAGTGAACCTTTTTATGGAAAAGAGTTCTACAATCCTGCGACTTCAAAAAAATAAATAAAAAAAGTTTTGGTAATTATCTTTTATAATTATATTATTTTTTATACATTTACGGAAATTTTTTTAAACCCCCCAAATTTAAAAATTATGAGTCAAACAAGTATCACATTGTCTAGTGGCAAAAATGCACTAAAGGTGGATTATTTGCGTACCAAGAAAGCTGCTTTAATCTTAAGAGCAGTAAACCACAAGCTTCGTCAGCAAATGATTAAACTCATTGATGACAAAAAGCAAATCACTGTTACAGAATTGTATGTGAAGTTGAGATTAGAGCAATCAGTTGCTTCTCAGCATCTTGCGATTTTACGCAGAGCAGGAATTGTAAGTACAACACGTGATGGTAAGTTTATCCATTACAGTGTAAACTATGCACGTCTTGCTGAAGTGGTTAAGTTCGTAGATGAACTTTTAGGGTAATTCCCCACTATGCTCTCCACAGGAAACTTAGTGTTAAAAAGAAAATGAGTTGACTTAGGTCAACTCATTTTCTTTTATACGATCGTTACATTGTTGTATAAATTGTAAAACCTCGTCTCGTCCAGTCTTCTTCTCGGCACTTGTAACAAAACTTTGAGGCAAAAACTGCCAGGTTTCTCTCATCTTGTCTAAAAACAATTGTTCATTTCGTTTTACTACACCCGGTTTTTCTTTATCGGCTTTGGTAAATACCAAGGTAAAAGGCACTTCCCAACGCCCCAATTGATTTACAAATTCCAAATCATTTTTTTGAGGTGCATGCCTTGCATCAATTAATACAAAAACATTTACTAAGTTTTCTCTCTTCTTAAAATAGTGCTCAATCATTTGTTCCCAACGGTTTCTATCGTTTTGAGAACGCTTTGCATAACCATAACCAGGCAAATCAACTATATACCATTTCTCGTTAATAATGAAATGATTGATTAACTGTGTTTTACCCGGTGTTCCAGAAGTTTTAGCCAATTTTTTTTGATTAACCAGCATGTTAATCAACGAAGATTTACCCACATTGCTTCTGCCAATAAAAGCATATTCTGGCTTTGTTGGCTCAGGGCATTTATCGAATGTTGGAGATGAAATAACGTACTTGGCTGATTTTATTGTCATACTGCAAATGTAATTATAGGAGTGGCTACTTAAACAAAAGCCTTGCATTTATGTGCAAGGCCTTTGATTCTTTACTTGAAAAAACCTATTTTTTCTTTTTAACAAGACTATCAATTGGGTATTTTGCTTTCATGGAATCCATAATACTTTGAGCCCAGCCTGTAATTATAGCTTTTTCATCAGCAGTTAATTTAGCATTGCTGTGTATTATTGTGTAGCTATTTAAAGGCATTTCTCCTTCTTTTACTTCATCAATTACTTCTTCCATTTTGTGGTATTGCCTTCTTAAATTATAAGCTCCATACTCACTAAAATTTAAGTGCTTTTTACCATCTTTAACATGATCGTTTAACCACCAAGCAACTGGCTGTATTGCAGCATACCAAGGGTATTTGGTATTGTTGCTATGACAATCGTTACAGGCTTTATCCAATATGTTTTTTACATTATCACCCGTTGCGTAAACATTGTAAATATGGTTAGCTGTAAGCTCTGTAGATTGATTTTTTGCTGGTCGTATAAATTGAATTGCAATAAATAAAAACAATAAAACAATCAGTATTTTTTTTACAATTTTCATGTTTTTTGATTTGGGTTAAATTAAAACAGTTCCAGTCATTTCTTTAGGAACAGGCAATTGCATAATACTAAGTACAGTTGGGGCAATATCGCCCAGTTTACCAGCCTTCAAAGTTCCTTTAAATTCATTGTCTATTAAAAATAATGGAACAAGATTTAAGGAATGTTGTGTATTGGGGCTGCCATCTTCATTAACCATAAAATCGGCATTGCCATGATCGGCAGTTAATAAAACGGTGTAATTGTGTTTTAAAGCAGCCGATACAACTCTTTCAACACAAGCATCCACAGTTTCAACAGCTTTTACAACAGCACTAAAAACGCCTGTATGACCAACCATATCTGCATTTGCATAGTTCAAACAAATAAAATCGGCTGTTTCATTTTCAATTTCAGGAATCAATGTATCTGTTAAACCAACTGCACTCATTTCGGGTTGTAAATCGTATGTAGCAACTTTTGGAGAAGGTACAATCATTCTTCTTTCCCCATCAAATTCTTTTTCTCTTCCTCCACTAAAGAAGAAAGTTACATGAGGATATTTTTCTGTTTCAGCCAATCGGATTTGCTTTTTGCCATTGGCAGCCAACACTTCACCCAAAGTATTATTCAGATTATCATTTTCGAACATTACCTGAATGTTTTTAAAAGTTGAATCATACTCCGTCATGGTTGTATAATTCAACTCCAAAGCTTTCATATTTTGTTCAGGAAAATTTTGCTGTGTTAACACTTCTGTTATTTCACGGCAACGATCGGTTCTAAAATTGAAACAAATTACTGCATCCCCATCTTTAATAGATGCTTCAGCAGTATTTAAGCTACTGTTGATAATTGGCTTAATAAACTCATCGGTTACACCTGCATCGTATGATTGTTTTAAAGTAACAGCCAAATCATTGCTTTGCTCACCAACACCATTTACCAAAGCATCATAAGCCAGTTTCACACGTTCCCAACGTTTGTCTCTATCCATAGCATAATAACGACCTGTTATGCTGGCAATTTTTGCATGGGTGGGTGCAATATGTTCTTGTATATTATGTATAAAACCCAATCCACTTTTTGGGTCACAATCTCTACCATCGGTAAAAGCATGAATGTAAACTTGCGTCAAGCCTGCTTTTTCAACTGCATCTACAATTGCTTTTAAGTGACTAGTGTGTGAGTGTACACCACCATCGCTTGCCAAACCAATTAAGTGTAAAGCTTTATTGTTATTTTTTGCATAAGCTATTGCAGCATTCAATTTTTCATTCTCAAAAAAAGAAAGGTCTCTAATGGCTACATTAATTCGCTGTAATTCTTGATACACTACTCTTCCAGCACCTAAATTCAGGTGACCAACTTCACTATTACCCATTTGACCATCGGGTAAACCCACTGCTTCTCCACAGGTAACCAATGTGCTATTGGGATATTTACTATATAATGACGTCACAAATGGAACTTGTGCGTTTTGGATGGCATCGGCTGTTTTAGTTTTGCCCAATCCCCATCCGTCCATGATAATTAAAATAACTTTCTTGCTCATGCTGTAAAGCTACACTTTTTGGAAATATGTAGTCGATATGATTAACTTTAGGCATGCTTACCAATTAGTTGTACTTTGGTACGGTTTTAGCAAGCTAAGATTGGCGAAAGCCAAAAAAAATTATACATGAAAAAGTTATTGTTATTGTTTTTTGTTGGATTTTTTTCACTTTCATTCACTGCAAAAGTTGATAGTGATGGAATTATTAAAGCTTTAAAAGCAGCAAATGCCGAGCAATTGGCTACTTTTTTTGATAGCTTTATAGACTTGAAACTACCCGAAAAAGATGAGGTAAAAAATATGGGCAAAAACCAAGCTGGTATTGCTTTGAAGGCATTTTTTGCTGATAATGGCATTAAAGGTTTTGAATTAGCCTCTCAAAGAGAAATGGGAGGCACTATGTATATGGCTGGTAAACTAAAGAATGCAGGCAAAGGCTTTAATATTACCTTGATGATGAAAAAAAGCGACGATAAGCAAGGCATTATTACCATAAGAATTAACTAAGCTAAAAATAAATTAAACAAAGGATGTTCATTACTGAACATCCTTTTTTAGTTAAAATAACCTTGTATTTCTAAAACATTTCTACCATCCAGCTTTTTGTCCAGTTTTCATTAGGTGCCAAACTTAAAATGCCTTCTTTTTCATTTAATTCTCCTGTGCTAGCTTCAGTATCATTTAAACCAAACCAAGGTTCTAAGCAAACAAAATTGGCATCTTTAAAAGCCCAGATTCCATAGTAAGGAAACCCTACTGAATTTAATGTTAAGCCATGTGTTGACTTATCTGATTGAATGGTAATAGCATCAGATTTCAAGCTCTTAAATATCAATGCATCGCCGTAAAACAAAGGTTTACTCAATGGCAATTGATTGGTATTTTCTAAACAAGCAACAGGTTCGTTATCGATTAATCCATTTTTAGAAAGTACCCATTTAGGCGTATTTTCTACAGATGAAAATTTCAAATACCAATCTGTATAAGTTGTATCACTGGTTAATGGAACATTGAATGCAGGATGTGCTCCACAAGAAAAATACATGATTTCATTGCCTGTATTGGTTACACTATAGGCACAGGTAAGTATATTTTTGTTGATAGAATAGGTAACCGAAAAAGAAAAATTAAATGGATACTGTTCTAAGGTTTTTCTGTTTTGGATTAATGTAAAAGTTACGCTATTTGTAGTTGTATGGGTGATTTCAAATTCAAACTCTCTGGTAAAGCCATGACGCCCCATTTGATAGCTTTTGCCTTTGTAGTTGTAGGTTCCATTTCGCAATCCACCAACAATAGGAAACAAAACCGGGCTTTGTTTTGGCCAAAAAGCAGGGTCTCCATTCCATAAATATTCTAAGCCAGTTTCATGGTTAAAAATGCTGGTTAGCTCTGCTCCTTTAGGGTTAATCTTAATGGTTAAAATTTTATTCGTTATGGTTTGCATCATTATTATTTTTTATTGAAACTGGGATATAATAAATTATAACTTTTCGTATAAAGCTCTCAATTTTTCTCTGGTCATTATTTTTTCCCAGTCTTTGCCCAAAGCGTTTTCCCATAAAGGTTTCATGCCAAGGCTTACATTCATCATGGCTTCAAATTGTTCATCCGTTAAATTGGCACAAATGCCTTGTGGAATATCGAAGCCACCCAATTCTACCATCTTTTTAAACTCTTCAACGCCTGCAGGATAATATTCTTCTAAATGATTCATTACAATACAGTTTCCAACACCATGTTTTGTACCCAACAAATAACTTAAACCATAACTTACTGCATGTGCAACACCCACCTGGCTATAAGCGATGCTCATGCCACCAGCATAAGAAGCCATCATTAATTTATCGTCGTGTTCATCTGTCCATACAGGATTTTCTAAAAATATTTCTCTACACAATTGCAATGCTTTTTCTCCATAGCTTTTACTAAACTCATTTAAGTAAGTGCCTTCTAAACTTTCAATGCAATGAATGTAGCAATCCATACCTGTATAAAAACGCTGGTTTTTTGGAGCATCTTTACATAATTCAGGATCTAAAACAATTTGATCGAAAGGTGTAAAATCACTGTTCATACCTAATTTGCGAACAGGGCCAGTAAGTACAGTTGTTCTACTTACTTCAGCACCTGTACCACTTAAGGTAGGAATACCAGCTTTGTAAACGCCTGCTTGTTTTACCAAATCCCAACCCTGATAATCAGCACTGCTGCCAGGATTGTTCATCATCAAAGCAACAGCTTTTGCTAAGTCCATTGTACTGCCACCACCAATACCAATTACACCACTTACTGTTCCAAACTCTTCTCTTAATTGCTTAGCCAAAGCATCTACTTGTGTAGTTTTTGGCTCATAAGTAACATCGGCAAAAATAATTTTGTCTTTACCTCTCAATGGCACACGATTTCCCAATGCCTTTCCTTCAAAAAAATGATCTACTAAAAATATCATTGGAGCATCACCTTTGCGTTGTGGTGCTAAAATTTCGTCTAATTGGTTAAAACTTCCACGACCGTACACCACATAACTTACCATTTTAAAATTCCTGAATTGCATTATAATAAAGTTTAAAAGTTCAAAAAGTTTGTGTGTTTTATTGAGTAGTAAAATTGAGTTAATTCAATTGAATAAAAGAATGAATTTTTATGTTATCAGCATTCGTATTTCAATTGAACTGCATTGGCCTCGTTGGCTAATCCTGTTGAATAGCAGGACATGTTTGTACTAAACACCATATTGAACAGAAATTTATAGAAAAGATGCAGCTTTAATTAAATCTTCTGGTGTGTCAATTTCTACACCCATATATTCAGTAACTACCATTTTTAAGAGAATACCATTTTCTAAATAACGCAAGCATTCTACTTTTTCAGCAGCTTCTAATGGTGTCATTTCCCAATTGGTAAAGTTGATTAATGCTTGCTTACGAAAAGCATACACACCAATATGTTCATAATAAATAGGCGTTACAGTTTTATCTCTGTGATAAGGTATTGGGCTACGACTGAACATTAAACTGTTCATATTTTTATCTACTGCAACTTTTACATAGTTTGGGTCGGCAATACTTTTTTCATCTTTTAAAATTTGCATTAAGCTTGCTACCTGCACATTGGTATCTTCAAAAGTGGCCAAAAGTTTTTCTAAAGGCTCACGTTTTACAAATGGTTCATCGCCTTGAACATTTACAACAATATCTACATCCATATTTACAATTGCTTCAGCAATACGGTCACTACCACTTTCATGTTGTTGAATACTCATAACTGCATTGCCTCCATTGTTTACAATTTCGTTGTAAATAATTTCGCTGTCGGTTACTACCCAAACTTCATCGAACAAACCTGTGGCAATCGTATTATCGTAAGTATGACGAATCACTGTTTTATTGCCAAGCATTTGCATAAGCTTAGCAGGAAAACGGGTAGCAGCATAACGTGCAGGAATGAAAGCAGATTTTTTCATTGAAAATATTTGTGCAAAGATGCATAATTGATGAATAGCATTGTTGCAGTACAAGTGTGCGACGCAAATGTCGTTCAATTGAAATACTACAGCTCGTTACAAAATATTACTCCATTTTACCAAACGGACTTTTCATTAACTGAACAAAATCTTCGTCTTTATCGTTGGGATAATATCGGTCTAACCCATACTTAATTTGCTGATGGTCTAAATGCATAAACGTACCTAAAATTCTATCCCAAATACTTAGGATTGCTCCATAATTACTATCGGTATAAGGCTGTTTCCAATGATGATGTACTTTGTGCATATTAGGCGAAACCAACACATAACTTAATGCAGTATCTAACCATTTTGGCAAACTGATATTGGCATGTGTAAATGCTGTTGCTATAATGAGAATTGTTTGAAAAATCATTACTGCATACATAGGTGCACCACTAACTGTAATGCCCATAAAGAAAAACACACCACGCAACAAACTTTCTACAGGATGATGACGTAAGCCTGTTGTTACATCTACATTATTATCGGCATGATGAATTACATGAAAAATCCATAGTACAGGCACTTTATGCTCAGTAATATGTACCAGCCAGCCTCCAAAAAAATCCAATACTAAAAATGAAATGATGATGGCAAATAGCGTTCCTGCATGTGTCCAATATACCAAACCAAATTGTTGAGTTTTGCACCAATCACTCAGCTTAACAATGAGTATTGCCAAAAAAGTATGAATGATTAAATGAATAACCGTAAACCCAAAATTTACTGCTGCATGTTGCAGTTTGTTTCTTTTATAATTAGGTTGGATAAGTGGAATAGAGCCTTCGATAATCCAAAAAATTAGTAACCCTCCAACAAGAAAAGCCATTCTTTCCAATGGTCTTTGCTCTAAAGTAGAAAAGTGTTGAATGATAGCATGAAACATGGCAGCAATTTTAGGTGATGAATGTACAAACAAAAATCCCTTTGTGTTTAGCAAAGGGATTTAAAATATTCATTTCTGAAAAAATGGTTTAATTGTTTAACATCAACGGCATTACCAACATTAATAAATCTTCGCCTTCGGCCTGTTCAGTTGGTTTTACCAAACCAGCTTTGGTTGGGGTTGATAATTCTACACGAACATCTTCTGTATCGGCAGCACTCAACATTTCTATTAAAAATTTTGCGTTGAAAGCAATTTGTAAGTCTTCGCCATTGTATTGGCAATTCATACGTTCGTTACCTTCGAAACTAAAATCAACATCCTGAGCAGCCATTTGCAATTCACTGCCACTAATGCTCAATGCAACCTGATTGGTGCTTTTATTACTAAATACACTTACACGGCGTAATGCATTTTGGAAATCGTGTTTGTTTACAATTAAGTGATAAGGATTATCGGCAGGAATTACCACTTTATAATCAGGGAAACGAGCATCGATTAAACGACAAATCATTTGTACATCGCCATGACTTACAAAAAGGTGATTGCCATTGTAGCTGATGTTTATTTCATCATCATTATCAGGCAATGCATTCTTTAATAAATTCAAGGGCTTTTTAGGCACAATGAAAGAATCGGTTTTTGTTGCTTTTGCATCGGTTCTTTTATAACGTACCAAACGGTGAGCATCGGTTGCAACAAATTGAACACTTTCTTTGGTTAACTCGAAGAAAACCCCTGTCATTGCAGGTCTTAAATCATCGCCACTTACAGCAAATAAAGTTTTGTTGATGGCTGTTACCAAAGCTCCACTAGTCATGGTAAAACCTGTAGTATCATCGGCAGCTGGTTCTTTAGGAAAGTTATCTGGATTTTCGCCCATTACCTTGTATTTACCATTATCACTGGTTAATTCAACACCATAATTTTTATCAATGTTAAAAGTTAAAGGCTGATCAGCAATATTTTTTAACGAATCCATCAAGATTTTTGCAGGAATACAAACCTTGCCATTTACTTTACTTTCAATGTCTAATTGAACACGCATTACAGTTTCTAAATCAGTAGCTGTAACACTTAATTTTTTATCCTGAATTTCAAATAAAAAATCTTCCAAAATAGGCAAAACCGTATTGGCATTAATAACACCACTAATTTGTTGCAGGTGTTTTAAAAGGGACGATGATGAAACTATAAATTTCATGGCTCATTATTTTAGTTATGGCATATCCGAAAATGCTCGGTTCGGGCAAACCTAATGTAAATTGATTAATATTTCACTACACGAAAGTACACATTACAGGTTATCAACAGAAAAATGTTGAATAATGTGAATTGAGCTGGTTATTTTTTTTGAGCCATTACAATTAATTGCTCAAAACGCTCTCTATTAATGGGTTTAATAATGTAATCTGTAACAAAACTGTACTCCTTAGACTTTTTAATATCATAATCATCTACCGATGAACTTACCATATAAATGGTGATGTCTTTTTTTACATCATTTAATAAAGATTTAAAATCTTCTAAAAATTGCCAGCCATCTTTAATGGGCATATTAATGTCTAGGAAAATAATATCAGGAATAGAATCAACATTTTGAAGATTGCTTTTAAAAAAATCTATTGCTTCTTCTCCGTTAAAAAAAGACAATACCGCTTTTGTAAGGTTGGTAGATTCGATAATTTTCTTAGCAGTGAACTGATAAATTTTATCGTCGTCAATTAAACAGATATTGTATTGAGATGGGTTCATCAACAGGTTGGTATTTTAAATAAAACGTAAATTACAATTTAAAGTGTAGTATTCAAAAATAACTAAATTAAAACCAGTATTTCATTCAATTAAAATTGCTTATCCTTTAATTTGTACCAACAAAAATACTATTTTGTTTAAAAAAAACTATACCCCATTACAAGCTTTACAAAAAATCAAACATTTTTGTTCTTATCAAGAACGCTGCCACGCAGAGGTGAAAGAAAAATTATACTCTTTTGGGTTATATAAAAACGAAGTAGACCTGCTAATGAGCCAGTTAATAGAAGAAGACTATTTGAACGAACAACGCTTTGCCGAGCAGTTTACTGGTGGAAAATTTAGAACAAAACAATGGGGAAGAGTAAAAATTACTTATGAGCTTAAGCAAAAAAGAATTGGAGAATACATTATTAAAAAGGCTATGAAATGTATAAACGAAGCTGATTATAAGGAAACATTGCAAAAACTTGCTACTGCAAAATGGCAACTACTAAAAAATGAACAATACATAAATAGGCAAGTTAAAACCAGTAATTACCTAATGCAAAAAGGGTATGAATTTAACCTGATTAGCGAAGCCATTGCAAAAATTAAAGAAACAAACAAAGATTAACTTTTACATTAGTCCATTTTGAAATTTTTTTTATGAAATTAATTATCAGTTTATTGGGTTTATTTTTTTTAGTGGTAGCAAAGGGGCAAAAAACAAATGTTTTTTCGCAAGAAATTTCTTTTACAACAGAAAATGATTTTTATGCCCTAAAATCTAATGATAGCTACTACACCAACGGACTTTTTTTGCAATTCAGTAAAGCAAAAAATATAAACGGAAAAAAAATAATTAACAGATTGGCATTGGGTCAAATGATATTTACACAACAGCACACAGGTGATACCTGGAGAATTATAGAACCATTAGATAGACCTTTTTGTGGATACTTATTTGTGAAATATTCTAAAGATAAATTTTTAACCAACTCTAGATTATTTAGTTATAAAATAGAAATTGGTGCTACAGGAGATGCATCATTGGGAAAATCGTTACAAGAATCGTTGCATAAACTGCTCGACTTTTCTGGATATTTTCCTCAATGGGAAACACAAATACCCAATAGTATTGGTGTTACTGCTGGCATAAAATATGCTGCAACAATTGCTCCTGAAAAAGCCAATCAATCGTTATTTAAAATTGTTCCTATTGTAAAAGCCAATGCTGGCAATTATTTTATCAATGCAAAAGCTGGTGCCTATTTCTGTGTTGGTAAATTTGAAAAAACAGAAAACAGTGTTTTACTAGATGCTCGTATTAATGCCACAGAAGTAAAAAACAAAAGAAAACACGAATTGATCTTTTATTATTTTCCACAAATTATTGTGCAAGGATATAATGCAACTATACAAGGAAATTTGTTTGCCAAACAAATGCCTTCCATAGTATTTGTTTCAAAGCCTGAAACTCTTGTACTACAAAATACTTTTGGTATTGCTTATGCCAACAAAAGATGGACAACAAAAGTCGAAGCTATTTATCAAACAAAAGAGGCAGTTAGCCAATTGAATAACCATGAATATGTGGGGTTACAAGCTGCTTATCGGTTTTAATTATTTACTTTTACTACATGCACAATACGCTCACTTTTACATTAATACAAACCCAATTGCATTGGGAAGATAAAGCTGCCAACTTGCAAATGTTGGAACAAAAAATAAAAAGTATTGATGTAAAAACAGAAGTTGTTGTATTACCCGAAATGTTTAGCACAGGCTTTAGCATGAAACCTGAATTATTTGCTGAAACGATGGAAGGCAATACAATAAGCTGGATGAAGAAAATAGCGATTGAAAAAAAAATTATTCTTACAGGTAGTTTGATAATTGAAGAAAATGGCAAATACTACAATCGTTTAATATGGATGTTACCCAATGGACAATATGGCTATTACAATAAACGCCATTGCTTTGGTTTTGCAGGAGAAGATGAATATTATACAGCAGGCAATAAAAGATTAATCACCAGTGTAAAAGGCTGGAAAATAAATGTGCAGATTTGTTACGATTTGCGTTTTCCTGTTTGGGCTAGGCAGCAACAAAATGAAGGGCTCGAATACGATATTTTACTCTATGTTGCCAATTGGCCTGAAAGAAGAAATCATCCATGGAAAGCATTGTTAACAGCCAGAGCCATAGAAAATCAAGCTTATGTTATTGGTGTAAATAGAGTGGGAAATGATGGTAACAATATTTATCACAGTGGAGATAGCATGGTGGTAAATGCTTTAGGAGAAACTTTGTATCATAAAGCACATGATGAAGATATTTTTACCATTACTTTAGAGAAAGATAGGTTGATAGAAACCAGAAATAAATTTCCTTTTTTGAAAGATGCAGATGAGTTTAATATTATTGATTAAATCATGATTACAGATGGTATTTATACTGCGGATAAAATTTTCACTGGAGAAGTGTGGTTATACAATCATGCAATTGTGGTAAATAATGGATGGATTGCTGACGTAACTCCTACTGCAAAAATTTTAGTACCAGCAACACAGCATTTCAATTGCTTAATTCCTGCATTTATTGATATTCAAATTTATGGTGCTGCTGAAAAATTATTTTCAGTTTATCCAATGAAAGATGCTTTAGAAAATTTATATAACTACTGCTTACAAGGTAAAACACATTACTTTTTACCAACAGTTGCCACCAATACTTACGAAGTTATTTTTAGTTGTATAGATGCAGTAAAAACATATTGGCAACAAGGTGGTAAAGGTTGTTTGGGTTTACATATTGAAGGTCCATGGATTAATATAGAAAAAAGAGGTGCTCATGTTGCATCTCTCATTCATTCACCAACAATTGATGAAGTAACAGAGCTTTTAGAATACGGTAAAGGCGTAATTAAAATAATTACACTTGCTCCAGAAGTGTGCAGTAAAGAAATTATTACGTTAATTCAATCATACAATGTAATTGTTTCTGCTGGTCACAGCAATGCAACTTACGAACAAGCTACAGTAAGCTTCGATAATGGCATCACAACTGTTACACATTTATATAATGCTATGAGTGCATTACAACATAGAGAACCAGGGATGGTTGGTGCAGTTTTTAATCATGCCAATGTAATGGCAAGTATTATTCCCGATGGATACCATGTAGATTTTGCTGCAATACAAATTGCAAAAAAAATATTAAAAGAAAGATTATTTGTAATTACCGATGCTGTTACAACTACAACAAGTGGTTATTACCAACACAATTTAGTTGGCAATAAATATGAGAGCAACAATATTTTAAGTGGCAGTGCTTTGAGCATGGAAAAAGCTGTATACAATTTGGTAAACCATTGTGGTATTGAATTAGAAGAGGCTTTTAGAATGTGTAGCTTATACCCTGCTAAAGTATTAGGATTAGATGATGAATTGGGAATGATTGAAAAAGGATACAGAGCTGATTTTGTTGAATGGATAATTGCCGAATAAAGTTATGCTGTTGAAGAGTGCCCTGCAATAAGCAGGATTTAAAACGACGCCACTGAAGTTGATAGTAGTACAATTGCTCAGTTCATAAAACTTCTAACTATTTTTCTTTCTCTGCAAAATCAACTCTCTTACTTTTTGCAATTTAATATCGATTCCTTTTTTTATCGCAATTGAAGATGGTGGAATACTTACGTCAGGTATAATTCCATGCCCTTTAGGCCTGTTTTTATCCATTACCAAACGATACATGGGTAATATAACCCTCAACTTGCTATTTGGTAAAACAATAGTAGGTAAATGCATGGCAGTATTGCCATAATAACCACCACCACTTTCTTCTCCAACAACTGTTACATTGCTTTGACCTTTTAGTGCCCCAATAAACATGGTAGATGCTGAGAATGTAATACCACCTTGTATTAAATAAATATTTCCATCGAAATGGTTTTTTTTCTGTGGCTGATAATAGTGTTTTTCATATCTACGAAAATGAATATTTCCATCGGCTTCTTTGTGCGATAAAAAATTCATAGGAAACCAATACATCCACCAATCTTTAATATACCTTTTGTAAGGAAAGGTTCTGCTGATTGCAAAAACACTATCTCCATTTTTAAATGGTTTATTGGCTAAATACTTAGTGAGCTTCGTAGATAAGGCAACACTTCCTCCTCCATTTTCCCTTAAATCAATCACCACATTAGTAATTTTTTTCCCTTTGACTTCAGCAAATGATTGTCTGAAAAATTTTCTCAGTTTACTACCACTAAAAGTAGTTAATCGTATATAAGCAGTATTAATACTAGTATCTATTTGCATGCTTCGTTTAGCCAATAAACGAGCTTGTCTAACTTGTTTTCGTGTGGGTTTTTTGGGTGCAGTTACAACTGTTGGCTGAATATTTTTTTTCTTTGTGGTTGTATCTTTTACAGGACTAAAATTTTTAATTACAGCAATTGCCTTTGTACCATTGGGATCTATATAGTCAATTGTATAAGTACTATCTAACCCAAAAATATTTTTATACCAGCCTGCAAAATTGTTGCTTAAAATTTGGTTTTTATGATTATCGCTATAGCCATCGGTGTTAATTACATTGAACATAGTATTTAACAATACCCTGTTGCTTTTACCATTGATAGCAGTAACAATTGTTCCTCTTTTAAAAATACTGTCTTTAGGGTGTGCACTTGCTAAAACTACCAAACTATCATCCCAAACTTTAAAGTATAATGGAAATTGAGGATAACGATGTTTATCTTGTTCTTTTATAAAATCTTTTGAAAAACGAACTCCAGTATGCCCACAACGAATTTTGCTAACAGCTGCACTCACTTTATTTCTAAACTCAACTTCACTTAAAGAATCGGTAATACTGTTAATGGTTTGATTAAAATAATAATCGATGCTATCTTTTGGTGTGTACCAATACAAAGAGGGGTGATTGGCTTCAAGAATTTTTTTCAGCAATACAACATCTTCCTTTAAGTCATTTGCACTTTTTTTGTTATTGAAAGTATAGTTGGCTTGTTTAGACGAAACACAGGCTACTAAAATAATAAGAGGCATAAACCACAATAGGTTTATGCCTCTTATTTTGCCTGTATTCATTTTCATAAATAGATTTTGCCTTGCTTATTTGGTAAATGCATTCCAGCCTTGTGCTGTAATATCAAATGTATTACCACCTTTGGTAATTATTTTGCAACCTTCTTCAATCTCTGCCATATAACCAATTACAGCTATCTCTTCATTTAATGTAATCTTGTCGTAGTCTTCTTGTTTTAAGGTAAAAATCAGTTCATAATCTTCGCCACCATTCAATGCACAAACGGTTGGGTCTAATCCAAACTTAAATGCTGCTTGTCTCGATTTATCGTCGATAGGTAATTTATCTTCATATACCCTGCAACCCAAATTGCTTTGTTTGCACAAGTGTAAAACTTCGCTGCTTATTCCATCGCTTACATCCATCATAGACGTAGGCGTTATTTCACTGCTGGCAAAAAATTCAATAATATCTTTTCTAGCTTCTGGCTTTAACAATCGACCTATAATATAATCTTCTCCTTCTAAATCAGGTTGCACTTGTGGGTTTTCTAAGTAAATTTTCTTTTCTCTTTCCATAATGGTTAAACCCAAAAATGCTGCTCCAACATCGCCACTTACACAAATTAAATCTCCTTTTTGTGCAGTGCTTCTTTTCACAAATTTATCAGGAGCAACTTCACCAATTGCAGTAACAGAAATAATGAATCCTTTTTGAGAAGAAGTTGTATCGCCACCCACTAAATCAACTCCATATTTTTCGCAAGCTGCATAAACACCTTCATAAAATTCATCCAAGGCTTCCAAGCTAAAACGATTACTAAATGCAATACTCATGGTTATTTGAGTAGGCGTTGCATTCATAGCATACACATCACTCAAATTAACAATTACACTTTTGTAACCTAAGTGTTTTAATGGTGTGTACATTAAATCGAAGTGAATTCCTTCTACCAACAAATCAGTAGTAATTACTGTTTGTTTGCCAAAATGATCGATTACTGCAGCATCATCACCAATACTCAATAATGTAGATGCATTATTGATTTCAAAGTTTTTGGTCAAATGGTCTATTAAACCAAATTCTCCCAATGATGCTATTTCTGTTCTTTCGCTCATTCAAATGCTATTTTATACTATTCTAAAAAATGAAAAAAAATCTTATAAATCTCCACCATTCACCACTTTCATCAACTCATCATGTATTAAACCATTGCTTGCAATAATGCCTGGTTGATAAGGATTATAATATGCTCCACTTAAATCAGTTACTTTTCCACCAGCTTCTTCAACAATAATGAAACCAGCAGCACTATCCCAAGCACTCAATTTATGTTCATAAAAGCCATCAAATCTTCCTGCAGCAACCCAACATAAATCAATTGCTGCACTTCCTAATCTACGAACGGGAACTCCTTTTCTTATAAACTTTTCAAACACTTGCAAGGGTCCATTGGGCATATCCAAATACGTGTAAGGAAACCCTGTAACCAAACAGCTTTTGATGACTTCTGTTTTATCCGAAACATGAATTTTTTTATTGTTTAAAGTAGCACCTTCTCCTCTTTCTGCTAAGAAAAATTCGTTAATAAAAGGATTATATACCGCACCCATAATCATTTTGCCATTCTTCTCTAATCCAATACTTACACAACAAATAGGTATGCCGTTAGCATAATTTACAGTGCCATCAATGGGGTCAATAATCCATTTGTATTCACTGTCCTGAGCCATTTCACCAGCTTCCTCACTCAATATATAATGATTGGGGAAATTTTGTTTGATTACTTCAAAAATTGCTACTTCACTTTTATGATCTACCTCAGTAACTAAATTATTAATTCCTTCTTTGTTAGAAATGGTAAACTGTTTGTCGAAATACTCTTTAATAACTACGCCAGCTGCTTCTGTGGCTTTGATTAACGTGTTTTTTAGCATGTGGCAAATATACTTGCAAGAGGCTACATTCAGGAGTTTTTTGGCAACTTCACAAATACAAAGTATGTTGCCAATTGAAATAAACGGTTTTGCCCACTGAATGGATATATCGATAATTATAGTAAACTACAACGTACAGTTTTTTCTAGAACAGTGTTTACATGCTGCACAAAAAGCTTTACAAACAATTCGTGGCGAAATTATTGTGGTAGATAATGCTTCTACCGATGGTAGCATTGCTTATTTGCAACCAAAATTTCCTACCGTTAATTTTATCGTAAATAAAGAGAATGTAGGCTTTGGCAAAGCCAATAATCAGGCTTTAGATATTGCTAAAGGCAACCATATTCTCTTTTTAAATCCCGATACTATTGTACCAGAAGATTGCTTTACAAAATGTATTTATTTTTTTGAGCAAACACCCAACTGTGGTGCAATTGGTGTAAAAATGCTGGATGGAAAAGGTATTTTTTTACCAGAAAGCAAACGTTCTTTTCCATCGCCCATGACTTCTTTTTTTAAGCTGGTGGGATTGGCTTCTTTCTTCCCAAAATCGCCAATATTTAATAAATATGCGTTGGGTTATTTAGATGAAAATAAAAACCATGAAGTAGATGTTTTGGCTGGTGCATTTATGATGCTTAGTAAACCTGTACTTGAAAAAGTACAAGGGTTTGACGATACATTTTTTATGTATGGCGAAGATGTAGATTTAAGCTATCGCATACAAAAAGCCGGATTTAAAAATTATTATTTCAGCGAAACCAGTATCGTTCATTTTAAAGGGGAAAGTACAAAAAGGGGCAGCTTGAATTATGTGAGAATGTTTTATCAGGCGATGAGCATTTTTGTAAAAAAACATTATAGCGGAGGCACAGTTTTTTTATTTAGTTTTTTAATACAATTGGCAATTGGATTTAGGGCAATTGTTTCATTATTGAGTGGTTTACTTACCAAATGGAGTATGGTTTTAATAGATGCAGCTGTTGTTTACTCCAGCTTGTGGCTGGTAGAAAAAAACTGGGTAAAATACGTGAGAGATGGTGGTGGCTTCAGTGAAAATTTACTAATGATAATTATGCCATCTTTCACACTTATTTTTTTAATTGTGGCGGCATTATCTGGCATGTACGATAAATTATATAAGCCATCAAAAGCTTTCATAGCTTCACTTTCCTCAATCATAGTGTTGCTTGCAGTTTACTCTTTATTACCCGAAAAATTTAGATTTTCTCGGGGTATTGTTTTAACAGGAGGTATTGCTGCAGGCTTAATGATTACGTTAGTAAGATGGATATTAATTGAATTAAAATGGGTGAAAGAAAACGATTCTGAAGAAAAAAAATATCAGCAAACCATTGTTGTTGGTTCAGATAAAGAATACAATGCTGTTGTGCATATTATGCAACAGGCAGGGCTTGAAGAAAGAATTTTAGGCAGAATAAAAATGAATGGAGATACAAGCAATGCCATTAGCGATTTAACCAATCTACATCAACTATTAAAACATTTAAGCATTAGAGAAGTTATTTTTTGCGAAGGAAGCTTAAGCTATCAGCAAATTATTCAACAGCTGGTTACGCTTCCCAAAAATATCAACTATCGTTTTATGGCAAAAGGTAGCCATAGTATTATTGGCAGTGATTCTAAAGCAACTTCTGGCGAAGCTTTAACAGCCGAAGGTTTCTACCTGCTCAACCAGCCGTATCAGCGAAGAATGAAACGTTTGGTGGATGTATGTTTGGCTATCTTGTTTTTATTTACTTATCCAATACATTTGGTTTTTGTAAAAAAGGGAATTCCATTTTTATTACAAATAATAAAAGTTGTAATTGGCAGAAAAACCTGGGTTGGTTATATCGTTCCCGAAAAAAAACTACCTCTTTTACAAGAGCCTATAATTACACATTATGGAATTCCTTACAAAACTGAACACCCTTTAAATAAAGAAAGTTTAAGCAAATTAGATATGGTATATGCCAGAAATTTTGATTGGATGCAGGATATAAAAATTATACTTCGTAATTACCGTTATTTAGGAGGTAAATAGATTGAAGAAATACAGGTATTTTTGTCTACTTTTAATTAAATACAATTTACTAAAACATAAAGCTATCCGATGGCCATAATAGACATCAAGCTTCCAAATACGATTGCAAAAGCTTTACGTTTACCCGAAAACAATCCTCGACGTCAGCAAATTAATGTGCTGAAAAAACTATTGAGAAAAGCTCGTTTTACAGAGTTTGGTCAGCAATATCGTTTCGATGAAATATTAATGAGTAAACATGCTGGCAAAAAATTTCAGGAATTGGTTCCAACATTTAATTACAATTCCATTTACAAACAATGGTGGCATAAAACACTAGAAGGTAAACCAGATGTTTGCTGGCCGGGCAAAATAAAATATTATGCTTTGTCGTCAGGTACAAGTGAGGCAGCTAGCAAATACATTCCTATTACCAACGATTTGTTACGTGGCAATAAAATGGTCATGATTAAACAGTTGCTCAGCTTACGCAGCTACGAGGGTATTCCTGTAAAATCAATTGGTAAAGGCTGGCTTACATTGGGTGGCAGTACAGATTTACAAAAAAATGCTGGTTATTATGCTGGTGATTTAAGTGGCATTACACAAAAGAAAGCCCCATTTTGGTTTCAACCATTTTATAAACCGGGTAAAAGAATTGCCAGACAAAAAGATTGGAATAAAAAGCTAAAAGAAATTGTAGAAAAAGCTCCTGAATGGGATATTGGATTTATTGTTGGTGTACCTGCATGGATTCAAATGCTCATGGAAATGGTGATTGAGAAATATAAGCTGAACACCATACATGATATGTGGCCTAACTTGGCATTTTTTGTACATGGTGGTGTAAGTTTTGAACCCTACAAAAAAGGGTTTGAAAAACTTTTAGGTAAACCTATTACTTATATTGAAACCTACTTGGCTAGTGAAGGTTTTATTGCTTATCAGGATATGCAAAATGCTCATTGCATGAGGCTGGTAACCAATCAACATATTTTTTTAGAATTTGTTCCTTTTGATGATAAAAATTTTGATGCCGATGGAGAAATGATTGCCAATCCTGAAGCATTAATGATTCATGAAGTTGAAGAAGGAAAAGATTATGCTTTACTCATAAGCACCACAGCAGGTACATGGCGTTATTTAATTGGCGATACCATCAAATTTGTAGATAAAGAACGTTGTGAAGTGGTAATTACCGGAAGAACCAAACACTTTTTAAGTTTGGTTGGCGAGCATTTAAGTGTAGAAAACATGAACCACGCCATTCAACTGGTAAGCGAAGAGTTGAATATCAGTATTCCTGAATTTACAGTTGCAGGAATTCCACATGGCAACTTCTTTGCCCATCATTGGTATGTTGCCTGTAATGATAAGGTTGACGCAATACAGTTGGCACAATTAATAGATACCAAACTAAAAGAACTAAACGATGATTATGCTGTAGAAAGAATCAGTGCTTTAAAAGAAGTTTTTTTAGATGTATTGAGTGAAGAGCAGTTTATGGACTTTATGAAATCGAAAGGTAAAATTGGTGGACAACATAAGTTTCCTCGAGTTTTAAAAGGTAAAATGCTCGAAGATTGGCAACAATTTTTAAAACAACAATTGGTGTAATAGTTTACAATCTGAAATGCAAACCTTGAAGTTTATACAACACTTCAAGGTTTTTTTAATTTTAGAGCTTACTTTCGGCATCGCTAAAATAGTGTAATGATTGAAGCCATTATTAGTGGGTTAACGCTGGGTTTTCTATTGGCCATTTCGGTGGGACCAATCATTTTTGCTATTATTAAACAAAGTTTAAATAATGGGCATAAAGGTGGGTATGCTTTTGTAGCAGGAGTTTCGGCCAGCGATATTGGGTTGGTATTGGTTTGTAATATACTGAGCTCTCTTTTTCAAAAAGCCATAGACAATAAAGTTGCCATTGGTGTTACAGGAAGTATTTTTTTAATTGCCATTGGTATTTATACTTTATTTTTTAAAAAAGCTGAGTTTAAAGAAGAAAAAACCTTGCCCAATAAACAGTTTAAAAAAAGAGAATTGTTTGGTATTTTTTTATCGGGTTTTTTTATGAATGTGTTAAACCCCGGTGTATTTATTTTTTGGTTAGCTGCCACAGCAAAAATTCATACCCAGGCTGCTGAACAATTGCATCCTACTCGTTATTTAATTACTGTTTATACTATTTGCTTAGGATTTGTTTTAGCCACAGATATTGCCAAGGTTTTACTGGCAGGAAAAATTCGTTCAAAGCTTACGCCACATAATATTCATATCATTAATAAAATATCAGGACTGATATTAATTGGTTTTGGTGCAGTACTAATTTGGGGATTGGTTTTTCATGGCACAGTAATTCATTAATGTTTCTTTAACTACTTTTTTTTACTACAAATAAATGCAGCAGTTTATCTTTCCATTTATGAAAGCTGCGTTACTGCTTGTAGCTATACTATTTTCAACAAATTTATTTGCACAATCAAATTTTGTAGTGCTTAAAAAAAGAAACATGCCTGTAGAACGTTTTTACAAAGGCAGTCACATGCAATTTTATACTGTTGAAAATTATTTAATTGAAGGGTTTATTCGTTATTGTAAAAACGATTCTATTTTTCTAAGATTGGGTACTGTAACACTAGTTTCTGGTGGCTTTGGAACTAAGATAGATACCGTGTATTACGGTTTTTATCAGGTACATATTAAAGACATTGTACTTATTCCCAACAACAATATTTCAGCTGCCAGCATTGGTAATTTTTTATTTAAACTTGGGTTATTAGCTGGTGGAATTGTGGCAGGCAATAATATTAATTTACAGCCCAACATTCGCAACATTGTGCAATACACATCTGTAGTAGGTATTAATATTATTGTTGCTCAGGCTACTTTATTTAAACGTAAAAGAGTAAGTGGCTATAAGTTGGGCAAAAAGTATAAACTGCACTTTGTAAATATTGGCTAACTCTTTTAATGAAGTGTATTACTGAATAATTCAACTCAAAATATTATCTTGCCCTCATGGCATTTATGGCAAAACCATTTTTTAAAAAGTTATGGCGTTTTACAAAAAGAGCATTTATTATTATGTTCTTTTCATCGTTGGTTTATATTATTCTTTGCCGTTGGCTAATGCCACCCATTACAGTTACACAAATCAATAATTCGTTTAGCTATGGATTAAAAAGGGATTATGTAACATGGGAAAATCTTGGCTACAACATTAAATTAGCTGCCATTGCAAGTGAAGATCAAACCTTTGCCGACCATAATGGGTTTGATTGGGATGCTATTGAAAAAAGCTTTAAACCTCGTAAAACCAAACGCAGTAAAAAATCAAAAATTCCTTTGGGTGGTGGTGCAAGTACTATTTCTCAGCAAACAGCTAAAAATGTTTTTTTATGGCAAGGGGGTGGTGTAATTAGAAAGATTCCTGAATTTTATTTTACACAAATGATGGAATGGACATGGAATAAAAAACGCATTTTGGAAGTGTACTTAAATGTAATTGAAATGGGCCCTGGCATTTTTGGTGCAGAAGCTGCAGCCCAACATTATTTTCATAAACCAGCCAAAAAACTAAGCCGTAGCGAAGCCGCTATGATTATTGCTTGTTTACCAAATCCTAAAATATTTTCAGTTGTACCCATGAGCAGAAGGGTAAGTTGGCGTTATCCTCAAATTGTACATCAAATGGCATTGATTGAAGATGATGAAGACATTCTAGACATTATCAAATAATGAGGATTGTTGATTGGCAGTTTCAGCTCTTTTTTTCTGCTTGACCTTTGCATTTCTACCAACAGCATACAGTTCTACTAATTCATCACTAATTGCTTTCGCCTCTTTTAATCCAATGGTAGAAGCATTTTTTGTTTGATGATAAAACATTTTTGAAATAACCAATGCCTGGTTACCAGCTTGTAAACGGGTATTTTCTACCTGTTCTTGTAGTTTTTGCAATTCTGCACTTACTTCATTTAGCTGATTGTATAAGTGTAATAATTTAACAGCTGCCGTTACGTCTAAATATGTTGGTATTAACGATGGGTTACTTTTCATTTTTTGAATGGCTTTCTCAACAAACTCCAATCGGTTATCCGTTAACTTAAAAATAGATCTTCTTTCAGTAGATTTTAATGGCTTAGAAGAAGGTACCATTTGCCTTATTTGAGAAAAGCATTGAGACAAAACAGCCATATCTGAGGCAGAAAGCAATCGTACGTTTTGGTTGTCCATAACAGATTTTTGTGTGTTTAAATAGTAATTTTCTATTTAGAATACTCATAGGACAATTTACAAAACGTAAGAAACTGTTTTTAATTGTGTTTTAGCTATTGTACACGTTACTACGCAATAAAATCTAGATAAATATCTTGGTTAATTAATGTTGCTTGAGCAAACATAAAGCTTTAAAAAAACATTAATTACGTCAATTAACTGACGTTTTTATATAAATTCCGTCAGTATACTGATGAAATTATCAAAAAAATACCCTGCAATTTTAGTTGCAGGGTATCAATATAATAACCAATAAGCTTAAGCCATTTCCGCTTTCATACTTTTTGTTTGCTTATTTCTTTCATTTTCATCCAACACGGTTTTACGCATTCTAATGTTTTTAGGAGTTACTTCAATACACTCATCTTGCTGAATATATTCCATACACTCTTCTAAAGTCATTTGAATTTTTGGCGTAATGCGTACACTATCATCACTTCCACTTGCACGGTGATTGGTTAATTTTTTCATCTCCACTGCATTCACATTCAAATCTCCTGGCTTAATATGTTCTGCAATAATTTGACCTGCATAAACTTCTTCAGTTGGGTCGATAAAGAAACGACCTCTGTCTTGTAATTTATCAATTGAATAAGCAGTAGTAGTTCCAGCAAATTTAGAAACTAAAACACCATTGCTTCTTCCAGGAATTGGTCCTTTCCAAGGCTTGTACTCGTTAAAACGATGAGCCATCACAGCTTCGCCAGCAGTACCAGTAAGCATTTGAGAACGTAAACCAATTAATCCACGAGAAGGAATATCAAATTCTAAATGTTGCATTTCACCTTTGCTTTCCATCACCAACATTTCACCTTTACGCTGTGTTACAAGGTCAATTACTTTACCACTGTAATCACTTGGTACATCAACTACCAGTATTTCAAAAGGCTCATGCTTTTTGCCCAATAATTCTTTTACCAAAACCTGTGGATTACCAACGGTTAATTCATAACCTTCTCTACGCATAGTTTCTACCAGTACACCTAAATGCAAAATACCACGACCAAATACTAAGAAACTATCAGCACTATCGGTATCTTCTATACGCAAAGCCAAATTTTTCTCTGTTTCTTTCATCAAACGATCACGTAAGTGACGAGATGTAACAAACTTTCCATCTTTACCAAAGAAAGGTGAGTTATTGATGCTGAAAGTCATACTCATGGTAGGCTCATCAACACTAATAATTGGTAATCCTTCTGGGTTTTCAATATCACAAATAGTATCACCAATACCAAATTCTTCTAAACCAACAACGGCACATAAATCGCCACTCAAAACCTCTTGTACTTTACGTTTGCCCATTCCTTCAAACACATACAATTCTTTTACACGGCTCTTTTTAATAGAACCATCGGCTTGAACCAATGCAATTTGTTGGTTTTCTTTTATGCTGCCACGAGTTACTTTACCAATGGCAATACGACCTAAGAAAGATGAATAGTCTAACGAAGTAATTTGCATTTGCAATGTGCCTTCATTAACTTTTGGTTGAGGAACATATTTTAAAATACCATCCATTAAAGGAAGAATATCTTCAGTTTGTGTTAAACTATCGTTGAACCAACCGTTTTTACCACTACCATAAAAAGTAGGGAAATTCAATTGCTCTTCAGTTGCATCGAGGTTAAAGAATAATTCAAAAACTGCATCATGCACTTCATCAGGACGGCAGTTTGGTTTATCTACTTTATTGATTACAACTATTGGGTGCAGGTTTAAATGCAATGCTTTTTGTAATACAAAACGTGTTTGAGGCATTGGACCTTCAAAAGCATCTACCAAAAGAATAACTCCATCGGCCATTTTAAGTACACGTTCAACTTCACCACCAAAATCACTGTGACCAGGAGTATCAATTACATTGATTTTTACATCCTTGTAAGTAACAGAAGCATTTTTACTAAAAATGGTGATACCACGTTCTTTTTCAAGATCGTTGCTATCCATAATTAGATCACCAGTTTCTTGGTTGTCTCTAAATACTTTTGTAGCTTGTAGAATTCTATCTACCAATGTTGTTTTGCCATGGTCAACGTGTGCAATAATGGCAATGTTGCGTATTTCCATAAAACCTTTTAACGAACTCCAGAGGAGTATTTAATTTAAAAATAAATGCTGCCAGAATCCTCAAAAAAAGAGGTGGCAGCTTTTTCTGGCGGCAAAGGTAGGGTTTTTACCTCAAGGATTGGCTTTAAGCTGGCTTTTACCCTAAAACCAGCTAAACTTTACAATAACTTAATGGTTTAACTTCATCATCATGAAAAAAATTGCCTTTTACACATTAATTGCAGCCTACTTTTTTGCAGGATTGTATCACTTTGTCAATCCAGCATTTTATACCCCGTTCTTTCCGCCATATTTACAACAATGGACTGCTACACTAAACATACTTGCAGGCATTGCTGAAATATTGTTGGCTATTTTATTATTGTTCCCCTCTACAAAAAAAATAGCTATTTATGCATTAATGGCTATGCTAGTCGCTTTTATATCTGCACATGTGTACATGATTCAAAAAGCACCTTTTATGTTGGGTAAATTTCATGTAACTAATACAATAGCATGGGTAAGATTATTGGTACTACACCCAATATTAATATTGTGGGTTTGGTGGGTAAGAAAATAATAAACCAACATGCATAAATCACTTAGTTTAGCCTTACTAATGATTTTTTGTTATGAAGACTTTTAAGAAAATATTGGTTGTATTTACATTACTGTTTATCATGTACTTTTTTGGTCCAAGCCCTATAACACCTAAATATGATACACAATTTCCTTCGTTTTCATTTACACAAACAGCCGATATAGAAAATTATATTGCTGCACAAGAAGCTGCACATCAATTACGCCCCAACAATCAGGCAAGAATCGTTTGGGCCAATGATTCAGTTAAGCAAAAAACCGAATATTCTATTGTGTATTTGCATGGTTTTTCTGCTTCGCAGGAAGAAGGAAATCCAGTTCATCGAAATATTGCACAAGCATTTGGTTGCAATTTGTACTTAAGCCGATTGGCAGAACATGGCATTGACACCACAGAACAACTACAAAACTTAACAGCCGATAAATATTGGGAAACTGCAAAACAAGCTTTGGCTATTGGCAAAGAACTGGGCAATAAAGTTATTTTAATGGGCACAAGTACAGGTGCTACACAGGCTTTACAGTTAGCTGCTACTTACCCCAACCATGTTGCAGCAGTTGTTTTATATTCTCCCAATATTGCAATTAATGATCCCAAGGCTTGGATTTTAAACAACAATTGGGGTTTACAAATTGCACGTTTGGTAAAAGGTGGAAAATACAACGATCCTGCCGATGAACGCCCTATTTATAAACAATATTGGAACAAACCATACAGGTTAGAAGCTGCTGTAGAGCTGCAAGAAATGCTGGAAACAAGCATGACAGAAAAAACATTCAAAAAAATAAAACAACCAACTTTACTATTGTACTACTATAAAGATGAGCAACACCAGGATAAGGTAGTTAAAGTAAGTGCCATGCAAAAAATGTTCGAACAGTTGGCTACAACGGCCAATTTAAAAGTGCAAAAAGCAATGCCATTAACCGAAGATCATGTATTGGCAAGCCCTATTAAAAGTAAAGATGTTGCAGGAGTGGAAAGAGAAACAAAGTTATTTATGCAACAGGTTTTACAAATGCCATTGTTGAACGGTTCGATCTCATTAAAAAAATAAAATTGTATGCTTAAAATAACCTCAATTGAAATTTATAAACTCCTTATTCCACTTAAAGAGCCTTTTGTAATTTCTTTAGGCACACAGTTTAATGCCGATAATATTTTAATTGTAATCCGTACCAATGAGGGCATTAGTGGCTTTGGTGAATGTAGCCCATACATGAGTATTAATGGAGAAAGTATAGATACTTGTTACATAGTTGCACAATATTTAGCTACTGCTTTGAAAGAAAAAAATCCATTGCAAATAGAAGGTTGTATTGCGGCAATGGATAGAGTAATTTTTGGCAACAACAGCATTAAAAGTGCATTTGATATGGCTTTGTACGACATAGCCGCCAAGCATAGCAATATGCCATTGTATCAATTTTTAGGAGGTAAAAAAAACAAAGTAATTACTACCGATATGACTGTTGGCATTGGTTCTCCTGAAAAAATGGCCAACGATGCGTTACGTTTTAAAGAAGCTGGTTTTCCTGCGGTGAAAGTTAAGTTAGGACAAACTACCGAATTAGATGTTGATAGAATTAAAGCCATACGTGCAGCAGTGGGTGACAAGCTTCCTTTAAGAATTGATGCCAATCAAGGTTGGAATCTCGAAACAGCTATTGCTACTTTACAAGCATTAGCTCCTTATAATATTGAACATTGTGAAGAACCCATTGCAAGATGGGATTTTATGGAATTGCCAAAAGTGAGAAAAGCAAGCCCAATAAAAATAATGGCAGATGAAAGTTGTTGTACGCAATATGACGCAAATCGATTAGCAACTCTTCAGGCCTGTGATTATTTCAATATTAAACTTGGAAAAAGTGGGGGCATTTGTAATGCCTTAAAAATTGTTGAAGTGGGTAATCAACACAATATAAAAATGCAAATAGGCAGTTTTATGGAAAGCCGTTTAGCAACCACTGCTTTTGTACATTTTGCTTATAGCAATAACTCAATTGTACATTTTGATTTAGATACGCCTTTAATGATGGCAGAAGATCCTATTGAAAATGGCTTGCAATATTTAGCCAATGGTGTTGTTACCATTGATGATACGCCAGGCATTGGTGCAAGTATAAACGAAGTATATTTAAAGCAATTAACCAGCATTATCGTATAAGTAAAATACCCAGTTTTACGTAGCAATTAGTTATTGATGGTAAATAGTTTTACAATAAATGTATAGCAATGAAAAAATTACTATTTGTACTACTATTAGCAGCTTTGAGTCATACTTCTTTTGCACAATCTGCAAAAAACAAAGGCGTTACCGATTGTAATGAATTGAAGTTTTGGGAAAATGCATTGAAGTCAAAACTTAAAACCGTTGGATTAAAAAGGCATCCACAAACAGGGCGTCTAGAAGCAAAAAGAGCTTTTAAAGGGTTTGAGAAAACAGAATACAGTGTATATGAAGAAGCCAATCAATATTTTGTTAGAGGATTGATTTTTAGTGCTGAAAACGCTCAATCGGCTAAAGAACAGTATAAAAAATTATATACATTAATAAAATCTTGTGATGCAAAACTTAGCTTGAAAAAAAATGCATATCTTGATACAGAAACAAGAAGCTACAGTATTCTTAGTAAGAAACTTCCCAATAACATGTTGTTGCAAATAGAATTAATTTGGAATGCCGAGGGAGAAGCAGACACTTATCCTGAAAATTATATTAGTTGTACAGTTTACTATGGAAAGGAAATGAAAGAAGAAGAATAATAATTTAAACTCTTTTACTTCACCAAATAGCCATATATAAACAATCCAAAAACTACAGCCACATGAACCAATAACCAAACTCTTTGATACAATGGTCTATCATTCCATTTTTGCTGCTGATTAAATGGATCAAAAATTAATGCAATACCTAAATTGCTAGCTGCACTCATAATTTGGTTAGTGGCTAAAAAATAAATGGTTAGCAATACAAATGCACCATAACCAATTTTTGAAACTACAGGAGTAATATCTTTTTTATTGTTTACAGTTGAGTTTGTCATGGCTGTAATTTTTCAAATTAGTAGCAGCAATATTTTGAATATTACAACTCCTCTAAAAAATTATTTCAATATTTTTTGTTTTTTACCATAGGTTAAACTTCTCCAAACCCATTCTACTGGGCCAAACTCAAAATAGTGTAGCCAAATGGTACTATAAATTGTTTGAGCAATAAAAACAAGTACTGCAAATATTGTGAGTGCAAAAGGACCAACTTGTTGCATATAACCAAAGCCAATTCCATAAAATGTAGTAATCCCAATTAAGCTATGCATGATGTAATTGGTAAAAGCCATTTTGCCAACTGGAGCAATTAAGACAAATATTTTTTGTAAGAAATTTTGCTGAAACAATAAGGCAATAACAATTGCATATACCATTGCTAATGGTGCAACACCTAAAGCATAAGCAATGGTTTCGTACCAACCTTCAATTTTTAAATTGTAATAATGCTCGGGGTTTTGCATATAAAATGCCAACATATAGTTTGCAGGAATAGAAACCATTAAACCAATAATCACAAACCAGAATAACTGCTTTTTATACTCATTGAGCTTTTTGTAAATGCCGCTACGCCCAATTACAAAACCAATGAGCATCATGCCTAAAACTTTAGGGATACGACTTACAAAAAATAAATAGGCATACCTAAAAGGGGCATTCGCCATATTTATTTTAACATCGGTTATTAAACTATGACTTTGTTTTATAATGGCATCTTCTTGCATTTCTTTAGTTATGCCAGCAAAATGTATTTGCAAATAATTACTTGCTTCAAATAAAATACCTGCTGGTGCATTTAACCATAGAAATTTCATTTTTAAAAAATATAGAATAATGGGTAACAGAATTAGGCTGATGCCAATGAGTAGTAATTTTTTATTCGATTTTCTTCTTAATGAAATTAATATAAATCCAAGCATGGCATAAAAAGCAACAATATCTCCAATCCAAATAAACACTAAATGAACGCCACCCAACAGCATCATAAACCACAATCTTCTTTTAATAAATTTAGTAGTTATTGCATCGTTGGCTGTGGAACGGCTCATTTGCAATGCAATGCCCCAACCAAACAATAAACTGAAAATGGAGTAGAATTTTCCTTCAATAAACATGGCATGTAAAAAAGAGAACTGTTTGTCTAAAGCAGGAAAAATATATTTACCTATGTTGTTGCTACTGTAATAAGCAAAAAATTGAAGGTTGGCTATAAAGATGCCTAAGATGGCAATGCCTCTTAAAACATCCATAAAAATTTCTCTGTCTTTTAGTTGAACAGGAGCTAGGGTATTCATTTGCAGTAGTGTTGGTGCTTAAATGTAGTTACAAATAATTGTACATCAAAGTATTTAAGCAAACTATTAAAACAGATGATAGAATCGTTGCTGTTGAATGGAGCGTCGCCACTTCAGCCCCAATTATATTCTACAGTTGGTTACATAAAAAAAGCCACACAAAAATGTATGGCTGTAAAAATTTTTTTAGGCTATTATATTGTTATAGAATTGCTTTACTAAACACTATCAATGTTTAATATTTATGATTTAACCTTTATTAAAATTTTCAAGAAACTTTTTCTCATCGTCTGAAATATTGTTTAATCCCTTTTCAGATATTTTGTCTAGAATAGTATTTAGTTTTTCTTGATTTAAATGGTCAACAATTTTTTTATTATTGTTGCCCGAAATAGCAACGAGTTTGCCTTTTCTTTTCTTCTTTTTTATGGGAAAAGAAATCATGCCCTTCCAAGCTATAGGTAAATTACCTTTTTCTAAATTAATCATATAAAGAACTCCTAAAACTGCGGCTAAAAAGCTTATCAATAACATTAATGCCATTTCTTTAGATGGGAAAGTGAAAATGCTAAACAGTAAAAATATTAAGCCAATAATCCAAATAGGAATGCTGCCAATAAGCATTAAATTTATCTGGTAATTAGGTATTTTGTAAACGCATGCACTAGCAACCGAAATAGTAACCATACTAAATCCTAATAAAAAAATTGGATATTTTTCTGTTTCAAAAAAGCAAAGTAAACCACTTATTAAACCTATAACAATGGTTGTTAAAAGATAAATATTACGTATGTGTTTAGTGCTGCCAATTGTAGTACTTAATGGCATTGCAAATATTGCTAACCAAATTAAGTTTGATATTAATGAAAAAATAGTATGATCAAAAAAAGCATATGTTATTAACTTCCAAATTTTAAATAAAGAATATTTATCACCGCTGTGTATTGCAAAAAACAATACACTTTCTCCGTTTGAGAACATAAATGCAAAGAAAGCTACTAAGAAGCCTACCACATTTGCAGCAAATAGAGCATACAGCCAATTTAGTTGACCATATTCATATAAAAATTTTTTCATTTAGATGTTTGATTCGGATATCTAATTAATTAATGCACTTACATCAATAATTATCTATTTGCTTCACTTAATACTTTTTTTATTGCTGCCACCATTTTTTCGCCTTTATCTTTAATTTGTTCATCTGTCCAAACTAAGCTAATGGCAGTGCTAATACAACGACTCATTACAGCATCACTTGTACTAAAATCTTGCGTAGCTAAATTGGTTAAAGCTGTTTTTTGTTCGGCACTAATATTATTTAAAGTTGTGGCCTGTTGTAAGTGTTGCCATTGTTTAATGTAATGCCAATTGTTGCCAAACCAATAAAAGTTGCCTGCTAAAATGCCTTGTGATTTCATTTCTGCAACAAAAGCCTGCATCAATTCTGCTTTAGGCAAAAACCAACTTAAAAAACTGCAACTGTCATCGCCACCATCAGGCACTTGTCTAAATGTTACTTCAGGAATTTGCTCTAAATAACTACGTAATGCTTTGTTGTTTTTCTTTTGTAATGCTAAGAAATTATCCAGCTTACGAATTTGAGCTAAACCAACAGCAGCATGCAATTCACTGATTCTAAAATTGTAGCCAATGAAAGGATGAAGATCTGCACCTCTATCAACGCCTCTATGGTCATGACCATGATCGGTATAACCATCACTTTTAATATAAACATCTTCATTGTTGGTCATTACAACACCACCTTCGGCAGTGGTAATCATTTTTACAAAGTCGAAACTAAATGTTCCTGCATCACCAATTGTACCTAAATGTTTGCCTTTGTAAGTTCCACCAATACTTTGGCAAGCATCTTCTAATAAAATTAAATTATGTTCTTTGCAAATTGCTTTCAATGCATCTAAATCAGCCATACTACCACACATGTGCACTGGCATAATGCATTTTGTTTTTGCAGTAACTGCTTTACGAACTGCGTCAGGATTTAAAGTCAATGTTTCATCAACATCAACCATTACAGGTATTGCACCAACGCTTAAAATAGCTTCGAAACTTGCCACAAATGTGAAGCTTGGCATAATTACTTCATCGCCCACACCAACACCCAATGCAGCCATGGCTGTTGTTAAAGCTGCTGTGCCACTACTGGTTAGTTGAGCATATGTACAACCAAAAGTTTCGGTAATGGCTTTTTCTAATTCAATACTTTTCCAAATGCCTTTACGTGGGCCATCAAATCCATAACGCATTAAGATGCCTGTTTCCAGTACATCGTTTACTTCTTTTCTTTCTTCGTCGCCCCAAAGTTCAAAACCTGGCATATTTGTATAATTAAGAATTAATAATTAAAAATTGACAATTGCAAAAGTAAAAGAAAGTTAGTAAGTAGATTTTCTTTTGGTTACCAGCGGCAGAAATTCTATTTAGCGTTTGTTGCGTCGCACCCTTCAACTTATGAAACAATATTCATCTTTTTACTTTCGTCTTTTCCGTGCCTCCGTGGCAAAACATATCTTTGAGCTATGAACCCAACTATATTTTATTGTTACGATGCCTACTGTGGCTGGTGTTATGGTTTTAGTCCTGTAATAAAAAAAATTGAAGCCGATTATCACGATACAATGCATACTGAAGTGTTAAGTGGCGGAATGATTTTGCCTGAAAAACCTGTACACATTGGTGCAACTGCTAATTATATTTTAAATGCCTATAAAACTGTGGAAGAATACAGTGGAATGGAATTTGGCCAAGATTATTTATGGCATATTGAAAATCCTGATTTGAGCGATTGGTATCCCAATAGTGAAAAGCCAGCCATTGCCATGTGCATTTTTAAAGAGTATTATCCCGAAAGGCAAGTTGAGTTTGCTGCAGATTTACAAATTGCATTACACTTTGAAGGAAGAGATTTAACAGATGACGAATCGTACAAACATCTTTTAGAAAAATACAGTATTCAACATGAAGCTTTTTATGGTAAACTAAAAAGTGAGGAATATAAAGAGAAAGCCTATTACGAATTTGCTTTGTGCAAACAATTGCAGGTAACAGGTTATCCTTGTGTGATGCTGCAAACCAGTGAGAGCAAATTTTATTTGTTGGCTAGAGGTTATACCAGTTATGAAAATTTGAAAGATAGAATTGAAAATGTATTGAAGGAGTTGAATGCATAAAAAAAGCTATCAGCTAATGGCTATTAGCTGATAGCTTTTAATTTATTTTATCTTACTTAATCCTTCAAAGCAAGAAGCATTGGTTGGTTGATTTAATAGTGCTTTATGAAACAACGTTTTTGCATCATTGTTTTTGCCCATGTTTAAATAGGTCCATGCAAGCATGTGATTTCCATCAAAATCAAAGGGATATAGGTTGATTACTTTTTCAAATAATTTACTGGCTTGCTCATATTTTTTTCTGTTGTACTGAATTACACCTGCCCAATAATTGGCAGTATAATTTTGAGCATCAACTTTTAAAATATCTTCATAGGTCTGTAATACTTTATCCCAACTTTCTAAAGTACTTAAAGGCTTTACTAAACCCAGTTTTGCTTCAACAGCATAAGGTTTTAAAGCAATTGCTTTTTGGTAAAATGTTTGAGATTGTGTGTAATTTTTGTTCATGTAATTTAACCAGCCTAAACGCAAGTTTGTTTCGTAACTATCAGCCTCATACACTTTTGTTATGGTAGCAATTGCTTCACCATATAATTTGTTGTACTCTTGTGTGTAGCTGTCTTTAAAAGCTTTTTGTACTACGGCATCACTCTGTGCAAAAGCGTTAAAACTAAACAGCATAATTGCTACTGTAACGATTTGTTTTTTTAAAATTTCCATGATAAACCTCCTGTAATTGAATGTTGATTAAATGTGGTTGTTTTTTTATAAAGTTCCCGTTGCTCATAAGTGTATCCTAATTGAGCAACACATTTTTTACTTAACGATAGATAGCCTGTAATGCCTGCCTTCATTTTATTCATATCGATGGCATTGTATAAATACATGGCATCATTTTCTGCAAGATTTCTAAAGCTACCCAATGTTGCATTACCTTCTACCCAAAAGCTTTTCATTAGCTTAACACCAATAACCTGTTTAAAATTCGTACCAGTTTGTCCACTTTGTCTTAACGAAACTGTTGAGAAACCATATAAGTTTAAATTACCCAAAGGATATATTCCTAACTGAAAATTGTATTGCTGAAAAGTAGAATCCGTAACTGTTCCAACAACTGCATCGGCCTGAACATCAAAATAATTTGAATTGTATTTTAGTCCAAACATGCCAAGGTGATTGTAATAGACCAAATTATTAAATGGCGTATAAACAAAGTGATAAGCACCTTTTAATTGCCATTTGCTATTTAGGTTTACTGTGAGTTTGTTGTAATATTCAAATTGGTTAATGTTAATGTTGTTATTACTTATAACGGTTGTAAGCAATGGCTCTCTGATACTTTGTTGATAGGTTGCAACCGCTTGCTGCATATGAACATTCCAACCAAAACGATTGCCTAAATCTAATCTTGCATAAGTTGGATTTTGTCTCGAGTTTGCATCTGTTTGCTTAACACTTAACTCAAGCCCAACATTTGTAAATGCTATCTTTTTCAATTTTTCTTTTTCAATTACTTCTTTCGATAAATACTTTACCTGAGCGTCAGCTAACTCGGTTTGATTCAAATATTTTCTGCAAAGCCAAATGTAATAATGTGCAGTACTGTTGTATGAATCATTTTTTAAAACATGCTCGTACTGATTAATTGCTTCGCTAAAATTATTCAACATGAAAGCTGCATAACCCATGCGTAAACGCAATAAAGTAAAATCTTGTTTAGCTTCTACCGCTTCTTTTCCATAAGCCAATAATTCTTTCCAAGAAGCCTTTTCGTATAGGGCATAACTCTTAGTATTCACTTCATCGTACGTTAAACTTGTTTGAGCCATTGTATGAATATTAAGTAAAACACCAATGAACAATGCGATCGTTTTTAATGGCTGCATACTGCTTGTATTGTTTGTTTTTTAGTTTGAATAATGAAAGATTGTAAATCACCATTTTCAATATTCGCTATTGCTGTTGATTGTTGTTTGCCAATACCAAATAACTCCAGCGTTTGCTTACTTGTGAAGGATATGCTGCCACTATTTAATAACCCATCATTTTGTTTTACTTCACTTTCATAACGCATTCGAATGAAAATATAAAATGGTGCCAGCACATCCTGCAACCATTTGATGGGATTTACAGAAAAAACATTCAGTGGAAAATGGTCTTTAACATTTATTTGTTTTTCTGAACTTAATAACACTTTATAAGCTGCTTCATAAAATGCAAAAAGTAATGTTTTCTTAGTACCAAAATAATTGGTAAAGTAAAATGTGGTTCCATTATTAATGAAATAAGCAAATGCATTTTGTGATGCACAATACAAATACGTTTCATTGTAAATACTGGTGCAAACTTCCCATTCTTCTTCAGCAAAATTTTCAGCATTTACTTTTAAAATATACCCTGGCTGAAAATTAAAGGCCTGTTGTAATTGTACATTACCCACCACATTACTTACAAAACTTCCTTCAGCCGGTGTGCTATAGTTTTTTAAAACAACCGAATGGTTATCTTTTACAGTAAAATAACTAATTGGATAAGCCAATGTTTTAGAACCTACATAAGGAGTTGATTGAACCTGAAAATGTAAGTGTGGCTCTGGTGAACGACCAGAATTACCTACATGTGCAACCATCTCTCCTTTTTTCACATAAGCTCCTTTCACTACTTTAAAAGAATGTTTTTTCAGGTGAGAAAGCTTAGTATACAATCCTTCTGCATGTTTTATTACAATACTATTTCCCCAGTTTTGCTGAGCATTGTTACCACCAATTTCATTGTCTTCTACATGGTCAATAATATCTTCAACAATACCATCTGCTGGTGCAAGTACAGGTTTGTTATAGCAATAAAAATGTTCTGGTAAATTGCCTGGAAAACGATAAGTTTTCATTTCACCATCTAATATCACAAAGTCTAAAGCTTTGCTCCAATCTCCTTTATGAGTCATAGTTCCATCATAGCCCTGGCTCACCATCCATTCTCCCATAAATGGTAAGGATAGTTGATGATAAACATTGTACATCAATCTTTCTCTGCCATTGATGTAACGATACAAGTTCGTTTCAGGACTGTAATATTGAACTGGTGTAAGTACCAACTTACTGGATCTTGTACGCATTTGCAACATGTACAAAAACAAAATTACCGTTACACAAAATGGCAAAGAAAAAATAGGAACGCCAACTTTAAACAGTAAACTTCCAAGACCGGTTACCAATAAATAAGCTATAGGAACTGAAATGAAAATCCATAAAAAAGAACGTATCGAAGGAATTAAATAAAAACCACCTAATGCTACAGCTACCAACATAAAATTGGTACCCATATTGTAATAGCTAACATCAACTTGATTAAAGCCTCCCATTAAATAACCAAAGAAAATAGCTACAGAATAACCAAATACCATAAGCATAAAAGCTATTCTTGAATAAATGAGTAAGCCAATAGCCAACACAATGCCTGATGCAATATTTACTTGAAATAAAATGGCACTCATGCTTCTAAAAAAGCCAGCCACAAATTCAGGTATGCTCCAGTTTTCAATTTTAGTGATTACGTTAACTAACCTATTTCCACCCAAGGCATACATTTCGTTGTACCAATAAATATGACGAACTGTTAGACCAATTCCAGTAAAGCTTTTTGAAGCAATAATTAATAAAGCAGTGCTAATAATAAATGCCAATGATAAAGCTGGTAAGCCTCTTTTATTTAAAATGGCATTCAATGCAGTAGAAATAAATAAAGTAAGTAAGGATCCAACAATAAGCAATGCTGCAAATGCAATTCCAAATTCAAAATTGGTTCCAAAACCTAAGCCAAATAAAACAACACTATAAGTAAGTAATCCATTTTGAATTTGCTCTTTACCAAAGCCCAATGCATGTGCTGCTAGTATAGCAATAATAACAGCAGCCAACCCACTTGCTCCAGTAAATGGTGTAAAAAATGAAACTGCTAAAATGAGTAATGCAAAAGTCTTATTCTTAGAAAAGAACAACATGCCATAACTGTTCAGTATGGCATGTGCAATGTATTTAGTGAATGATATAATATTAGTTGACTTCAATTTATTTTTTTTATTTCACACAAAGGGTACAAAGAATACGAAGTTCACTAATATTGCTTCAATAGCTCTGTCTCTTTGTAACCTTTGTTTCTTTGTGTGAAACCCTACAGGTTAATTTCTTTCAAATAATCTGGCAATACTTCCATTTGTTCAATGTATTCCAATGTTTCAGCTTTTCTGATTAAGTGTGTTTCACCTTTTTCATCAATCAGTACCACATTAGGTCTCATTTGTATAAACTGCATCCATTGTGTCATGTTGTAAGCACCTACTTTATGTACCACCACATGATCTCCTCTGTTTAACAAAGGCATGTTGATACTGCTTCTAACCACATCAATATTCATACACAAAGGACCATACAATACCATGTCTTCTGTATGATGTGTGAAATCTTGTGCAGGGCTCATTTTATGTTCATACCAAAATGCAGTGAACAAAATATTTACACCAAAATCCATGATAGTGGCTTTACGTCCATCACTCAATCTTTTATTAGCCAATACAGTTCCTAATAAATAACCAGCATCATCAATTAAAGCCCTGCCACTTTCTAATATCAATAAAGGTAACTCATCATTACTAAAACCTATGGTGTACAATGCAGTGGTAATTGCTTCAGCAAATTCATCTACACTTGGTATCATATCTGCAGAAGGCATATAAGCACCACGTAAATTATTGGCTGTGGGCAAACCTCCACCCATATCTAAATATTGAATTAGGGTATTCAATTGTGTTTTTGCATTCCATGCTAAGTCGCCCAATTTTCTTACAGCAACAGCATATGCTTCTGTACTTAACATGAAAGTTCCAATGTGGCAATGCAAACCTGTTAATTGTAACTTACCTGAAGCTACAATCTTATTCATGGCTGTCCATGCCTGACCATTTTCATAGTTAAAACCAAACCTGTCCCACATAGGGTAAATACCAGTATCCATATTCACACGAATGGCAACACGAGGTTTTTTATTCAACTTGTCTGCCAAATCAATTAACTGGTATAACTCTTCGAAATGATCAATGTGAATTAATGAATCGTTGTTAATGGCCAAGGTTAATTCAGCCTCTGTTTTCTCTGGACCATTAAAAATAATTTTATTACCTGGCACACCATTGCCCAATGCTTTGTTGTATTCAAAGCCACTCACTACTTCACCCCAGCTTCCTTCCTGATGAAAAATTTTACAAACTGCATTGATATAATTCGTCTTGTAACTCCAAGCAAACTGCACTTTTGGATAACGAGTTTTAAAAGCACGTACAGCATTTTGATAGGTACGACGAATGGTTCTTTCGCTAATCACAAACACTGGCGAACCATATTGTTCAATCATGCTTTTTACTGGTACACCATCAATTTGTTTTACTGCTTCGTATTCGGTACGAGTACCAAATTTGTTCATTAATCCTGCATTCATTTTTTGAATACTTGGGCTTTCGTATCTTAATTTTTGCATGGTTTGTTTTTTAAATTTTTAATTTTTTGTTACCCACTGTTGCACTACTATTTAACTTTCGTTGCGTCGCACTCTTCAAGGTTCTGTTCTTTACTGAACTTTTTTTAACCACAGAGTTAATGGAGTTTTTCACAGAGTTTCTAGAGCTTTGTGTACTCTGTGTAAACCTCAGTGTTCTCTGTGGTTAAACCTATAATTCCCCAAACCCACTGATTTGTTGAAACTCCTTCACATCAGTAATATGATCCCATGAATAGCGAATGAAAATTTTGCCTACTTCATAATCTGTAAAAGGCTGTACGTCATCACCTAAAGCCATTTTAGCTAAAGAAGCAGGTTGGTTTTGTCCTGCAGCAGCTGTTAAATAAATCCATGCCGGAAAACGTGGATTAATTTCCATTATATAAGGTACACCTTCTGCGGTACGCATAATTTCTAACTCACAGCCACCTTTCCATTTGGTAGCTTCTACAAAAGTTTTGGCTAATGCAATCAGTGTATCATCTTCTAATGTAATACCAGCCCACGCTTTGCCTTTATCGGTGATGTATAATTTTTTCATTGGAATAATGCTCGTTGCATTTCCTTTTCCATCGCCCAATACAGCAACATTTATTTCGTTACCACTAATAAATTGTTGTACAATAATTGGGTAGCCCCATTTGGCTGTCAGTTTATAAAATGCTTTTTGTGCCTGCTCCATGGTATAAGCTACAACAGCATCATAATATTTTCCCTTTACTACTAAAGGATAGCCAAACAATTCAGCACAAGCATATAATTCATCCACACTATAAATCACTTTATCAGCAGGAACAGATAATCCATACTTCAATCCAAATTGGTAGAGGTTGATTTTATCCCTTGCATCAAATTGTTCAAAGGTTGGTAAAAATGTTGCAATGCCCATACTCTTTAATGTTGGAGCCAACTTCATAAAGTTGTACAACTCGGCATCAAAATTTGGAATCAGTACATCAATCTTTTCTTTTTCATGGATGTATTTAATTCTGTTGAGCAAAGCTTCTGTACCAGCACCAGGATAAGTAATTTGATAGGTTTTATCCACCACATCATGCATATAAATGCCAGGTTCTAATGTTTCGTAAGAAAGACCAATAATGCGTAAAGGTTTTGATAAACCATCTCTTAATGCTCTTATAACTGCAACACCAGGGCCAGGACTGTCAATGGCATTCAAACCAGTTACAGCCACAGTTAGTGGATGTGTATTTTCACTCATGATAAAAAATTTGAGTAGAATTTTACTTCATTTTTTCAGCAAGGAACAAACCCTGGAGGTTTAATTAATTTATTAAAACGTTGGCATACTTTAATTGGTTGGCAAAATCGTCCCAGTCTTTTTCCAGTTGTGCATTGGTAACATCGTAACGTTCTAAGATTTGTGCTTTGATTGCAGAAACAGGTGTTCCTTCTTTTAATAAAGCTAAAATTTCAGCAGCAATTGGATTAGCAGAATAAGAGTCGCCAGTTGAAGGATTAAATATGAAACCTGATTCGCTGGTGGCAATGTTTTTTTTCACATGCATAATCGTGTGTTTATAATATTTTTTGACTAATCTTAAAAAACTTTGTTTAATCAATAAGACGTTTCACCGATAAAAAACCTTCGCTCACAGACAAAAAATATTTTTTCACCGATATTTTTACCAGGGTCTTACTTTAACCCAGATATAATCATCCATTAAAACGCTGTTTTTAAAAACTGCTTTTCTTCTTACGCCTTCTAAATAAAACCCATTCTTTTCTAATACTCGCATCGAAGCCTTATTGGTTTCGAAAACCTCAGCATATAAACGTACAATATCATAATAGTAAAAAGTATATTCCACCATTTGCCTAATTGCTTCTGTGGTAATTCCAAGCCCCCAAAAGGGTTCTCCAATCCAATAGCTGATTTCGGCACTCATCACATACACATCACTGTTCAGTATCAATCCAATGCCACCAATGGCTTGTCCATCTAAATCAATTGCTAAATTTAAAATAGGTGTTGCACCAATGGTTTTATCCAACCAGGCTTGTCCATTTTCTTCAGTATAAGGATGAGGAAAATAATTGCGTAGGTTATTCCAAACATTTATGTTGTTGGCATACAAAACCAAGTTGGGTAAATCTTCTTGTGTCCACTGACGAATGGTTACAGCCATATTGAGTAAATATTTACAAAATTAAATGTACAGTTAGTGTATGATAAGACGAAAAACAATTGAAAACCCTTTGAATAGATACTTGTTTTGATAAAAAGTTTATGCGATCAATTACATTTACAAATCATAACACTACACAATGGACAATAATATTCTAACGATACAAAAATTTTATACTGCTTTTCAGCAAAAAGATTATGCCACCATGAACAGTTGCTATGCTGATGATATACCATTTAACGATCCTGTTTTTGGTTTATTAAGAGGCAATGAAACCAAAGCCATGTGGCAAATGCTTTGCACAAGAGCCAAAGATTTTTCGTTACAGTTTAGCAATATACAAACCGATGATGGCGAATATTATACGTGTGAATGGACAGCTTCATATCTTTTTTCAAAAACCAATCGTAGAGTAGTAAACAAATGTAAAGCTTACATGCGTATGCAGGATGGTATAATAATTGAACACAGTGATGGGTTTAATTATTACCGTTGGTGCAGACAAGCTTTGGGTTTAAAAGGACTGATTTTTGGGTGGACAGAATTTATGCATAACCGAGTTTCTAAAAACGCCAAACAAGGTTTGTACAATTTTATGGAGAAAAATAATTTATAAGTACATTCATCAGCCTTAAAATACTTTCATCATTTAATTGTTGCAACTTTAGGTACAACATTGTATTTTCAAGATTCACCAAAACAACTCCACATGAAAAAAATGTATTTAATAATAGCTGGAACTGTTTTTCTAGCTATTTCCTGCGACCATGTAGAACATGCAGTAAACAACGATAACAAAAAAGATACTTCAAAAAAAGAAACTACTTTTATTCCTGTTGATAGTGCAACTGCCGAAAAAAATTGGTATGCTTATATGACCCCTGGTGATATGCATAAAATGGTTGCATCTTGGGATGGTAAATGGAAAACAGAAATTTCGAGTTGGATGAGCCCAGATGCACCACCTACGAAAAGTACCGGTACCAGTGTTAATAAAATGGTATTGGGTGGTCGATATCAGGAAAGTGTGCATACCTCAACAATGATGGGTATGCCATTTGAAGGTCATGGTACAATGGGTTATGATAATGCAAAGAAAATTTTTATTAGTACATGGATTGACAATTTAGGCAGTGGAATTATTAAGCTTGAAGGTGCTTGGGATGCTGCAACAAAATCTATCGTCTTAAAAGGAATGTGTGTAGATCCTGCAAGTGGTAAAGATTGTGAAATGAAAGAGGTGTTTAAAGTAGTAGATGACAACACACATGTAATGGAAATGTATGGACCCAACCCAAAAGATGGTAAAGAAATGAAGATGATGGAAATGAAGTTTTCAAGAACAAAATAATTATATAAGCAATAACCAGTAACAATAGCCTGAGCATTGTCTCAGGCTATTGTATTAATGCCAATTGAGCTTCATAAAGAGTATTTTCAGTGAACATTTTTTTACCATTTTTATAGCTCATAAATGATACTCCAGCTTTTTTATTAAGGATAGAAATTTTATACATCATATCCCAATGGCGTATAATTTCTTTCCAGGCAAAAAAGATAGAATGTTTAGGGTCGTAAATATGCGTAGGTTCACTACCACTGCCATTGAGTTCTATAATACTAAAGTTTTTCCCTTGCCTTAACAACGATAAACTTTCATATTTTATATCCATACGCCCATAGTAAAATCCTGAAATAGTTGTACAAATATTATTGAATGTTGTTTCTAATTCTTCATCAATCCAATGGCTTGCATCTAAAAACAATGCACCTCTAGCATGATTACCAAATTGCAACAATTCTTCTTTTTGTCCAGCTGCTAAAACAATATTCATTCTATTGCTGCATAATTTTTTCAAAGCATCCATTTGTAAAATGTAACGTTTGTTTTGTTGCAATAATTCTTCAATGGTATTCTTTCCATTACCAATTACTTGCACAAATTCTTTTTGTACAATACCTGTAATTTTTCCTTTTGACTCATTAGGATATCGAACATAAAACAGTCCAATTTCTTTTTCATAAGCTACAAAAGGTTGAATGATGAATGCAAAAGGAAATTTTTGAACAGCTTCAATTAATGCCTGTTCATTGTTCACTTTAATAACTCCACGGCCTCTGCCACCAATATCAGGCTTTACAATTAATGGATAATTGAGTTGATGTTGATGAATAGCGTTGATGATATTTTGCTGATGTGTACCAGCTTCAAAAAATAAAGTGATAGGTTGATATTCGGCTGGAATAATATCAGCAATTTTCTTTTTTGATTCCATTAAAAATCCGCCATTTTCAATAGTTGGGTTTGCAGCAGAATAAAAGAAAAAACTTCTTGCCTTAAAGCAATACCAAAAAAATATTGGATACAACAAAGCATATACCACATGAAATGGCCAATACTCCCAATGCAACAAACGAATGATAAAAGGATGGTGGGTTACCTTTTTAAGCATGTGCTATTTCATTTGATGATTCAAGATTCACTTCTTGTATTACTTCTTGCTCATGCACACAATCTTTATACAACAAGCTTGCTTTGTTTTGATGAATACAAACCGATGTTACACTTACTGTAAGCATTGCATTGTTGCGGTTCATTTGTAACCCAAATTCACTATTTTCTTTTCCTGCGGTTAAATGAAAATGAATTGACTCTGCTTGAGTTGGATGAGGAAATTGTTTCAACCAATTGCTAAACCAACCTTCTCTTTGTTGTATCATTTGTTGATTGTACAATGTAACCGAGCTGTAAATGTGTGGTTGATTAATATTTAGTTTTTTTGAAAACAATTGTACACCATCCCATATAAATTCATACAACCCGTTTTCATGATATAACAAAATGGTGCAATTTTCTATCCCTTTAAAGTTGAAGTGATTCAATGCATCAATTAGATTATTTTCTTTAAAAATGGCAGGTAAAATTTTACCCCTGCTCATGCTGTATTCACTCTGTACAATATGAGGTACAATAGCACCATTCAATAAAACACCAACACTACCTTTATCATTTAGTATAAACCATGTTCCATTAGATGTTCTATCAATTGGATATATCAATCGCTTATCATTGATTTCAAATAATTGTGGAGGTAAGGCTGCTTCTCTTATACTTTTTTCATCTCTGTTAGACGTTATAATAATACCATGTTTAGAAGGAATAAAACTTACTGTGCACATTGCTGCCTGTATTGAATTGTTGATGGTGCAACACCAAAAGTATTAGTAATATTGTATTGTTTTGTTTCCTGTAATGCCACTTTAATTAATGCCATGTGGTGAATGAGGTGTTCGTTGCAGTAACCAATTTCTCTGTTATAGCTAGACAATGCTGCAACTTCATGTCGATTGTTTTTTACATAAAGTATACGGTCTTTTTGTATTACTTGTTGTTGTATTTGCAGCAGGCATTCTATGGCATGCTTTGCAGATGTTTCAATAACAATATCTCTGTTTCTGTTACTGTAATCCACTTCATTTTCATCGCAATGATTCATTATAAGTTGATACATTTCTATCGAATGCCTAACATGTTGCCCAATAGTTGCATTGTGTAATCGTTCAATACTTTTTGTATAATCGATATCGCTGATTTGCTGCAGCAGATAAACTAAATCGCTGATAATTTTTTCCGTCATGCTTATTTTTTTATCAGTTTAAGGAGTTGGCCTTTTTGCTTCCAGAAAATATAACTGCTGCATAATAAAACGATACTTGCATAAATAAACAACTGACCACCATCATTCATTACTTCAATGCCTAAAATAAAAATATGTGTGGCAATTGCACCAGCCATAATACCTATAGCCATCAATGCTCCATAAACAGAAGTTCGTGGAATAAGAATTAAAATACCAGCAATCAATTCTGCTATTCCTGTACCAATTCTTCCCCAGGGTTCTATTCCTACTTTTGAAAAAATATACACAGATTCTTCGGCTGCAGAGAATTTAAAATACAATGTTTGCAACATGATTGCAGCAGCAACTATTCTGCAAATCCAGATAATGATATTTGTTTTTTTCAAAAGAAGTTAGTTTGACTTGAGTAATAATTTTCTTAAGAAATTAATGGTAAAATTTCATCCAGTTGGCATCTGCACTTTTCATTAATCGGGCTTCATCTTTATTCCAACTCTTTAATGTATTGGTAAAATATTTATTGTAGAATAAATACAACTTACTATTGAGGATTTTAAATGTTTCAGGATCTACTTCTACCTTACTTCCATCATTACCCATTGCATAAGCACACCAACCACCATATTGAGGCTCATATTGAGCAGGATTTTTTTTAAACAATTCTTTATTGTTATTACTGCTGAAATGGTAAGTAATACCTTGATGATAAACTGCAAATTCTGCTTTTCCTTTTTTGGGCTTTGCATCTATAAAGTAAGCAACTACATCATAGCCTTCAATCGCAACTTTATTTTTAGGTAAATTAAATTGAGCCTGACGTAAAGCAGTTGCCTCATTCTGTGAAAAAGTAGTAAGAAACGAAAAAACTAATATTGAAAGAATAAGCAATTGTTTCATGTAGTTGTATTTAAAAATTGAACTTGTATTGCAGGTTAATCACTGCACTTCTTGTTAAACCATCTGGACGAATTGTTCTTGTTACAAATGGCGTTGCTGCAACTAATTCCAATTCATTTTTGGCATTAAAATGCTTTGTTGCTACAATACCTCCATTTAAAGTTAATCCCTGTGATTTTTGAAGTGTTTGTACTTTACCAAATTGATCAGTATACGCATCGTTTCCTAAATGATAAATTGCCAATAAGTTGGGTTTAATAGTAATTGATTTAGGTAATTGTATATAGTAACCAACTCGAACCAATGCATCGGCTTTTCTTTCAAATAAATTGGTAGGAGGAAATTTTGCTGCTTGTGGGTCGGTAAACTCACTTGGGAAAAAACTATTTTTATTGCTGTTAATTATTGGTATTTGTAAACCAGTATTTAACTCCCATTTTTTATTAGCTACATAATTAAACCCAATAATTGCATCGAAAGTTCCTAAACTACTTTGATAATCTAAAGGCAAAGGTTTACCATTATTATTTTTATCGTTCGATGTGGTTAATGGCAGTTTAATACCCCCCAACCATGTAAAACGATTTTGTGTATTTTTAGAAGTAGGGCTATAAGTAACAAAAGCAAATGCATCACCAACATTAAAATTACTACCCAAAAAACCGTTGGAGTAAGTGGCAGTAATTTTTGCCTGAACTGCCCATTTGTTATTCAGTTTTCTTGAATATTCTATGTATGGATTTATGGTAGAAGTATTTTGATCTCCACTACCATAATTAGCTCCAATGCTAAAACTGTTTTTGTACGAGTGTGAACTTTGTTCATTTTTTAAAACACTTAAACTGCAAAAGCCTGCATCGCTACAGCCTTGTGCAGTTAAAAGTTTCGACGCAAATAAAATAACAATAAGGAAACTGATTTTTTTCATTTTTATGGTTTTAATTCGGCACTGCCAAATAAGTGATTGTATTGCTGGCAATGCACCAATGCATATTTGTATTCATTAAAATTTACTCCAGCAGGTATATTGTACAATTGAGTGCCATTGGTACTTTTTAGCGAACCTAGGTTTACAAAATTTACAGGTTGTACTTCTTTAGATAAATACACTTTTAAATCAGGTCCATTGCTACTCATAAAAGTATCTAACTGAAGTTGATAGGTGGTATTTTGCTTTATTATTTTTGCGTTACCAGATACACTACCCCAAGGTCCATTCATAAAACTTCCTTTCAATTGAACGATAGCTGTAGTATCGACCATTTCATTTAACTGCATGGTAGAAGTTGTTTCTTTTTTACAAGCAACCAATAAGCAAATAATACAAACCGGTAGAATTACTTTTTGCATAAAAAAAGGTTGTGTTTTCAGCTATTTACGCAGCTGAAAACAGAACCTTACAGGCAAATACAAAAATTATTTTTTTCTAAAAGCACTGGTATAACAGTCAATCCAATCCTGAACGGTCATTTTTGTAGCCAATTCTTCAAATAGTTTAAATGGAATTATTTCCGGCTTTTTAAAACGTATGCAGGATTTACCCATATCAAGTTTAGCATTCGTATGCTTTGGATACTCATCAGTAAACCACTTCATTAATACAGGATTGGCATATATACCCATGTGGTAAACTGCAATAAAATTTTTTTGTGAAGCAATATTAATGAAAGGTAATGGCAAAGATGGATTACAATGATAACCAGATGGGTAAAGGCTATGTGGTACTACATATCCAATCATACCATAACTCATTTCTTCTTTAAACCCTTTGGGAAGGTTTTTTTTGAATGCTTTTCTCAATTTATTGATTGCTTCCTTTCTCTCTTCAGGAAGTTCTTGAATGTATTCTTCTACAGTAGTTACCTTTAATTGCATAAACTTTATTTTACTCTTGAATAATAAAAATCCAATCTGTATTCTGTATGGTCATAGTTATCATCTATCCAGGCATGAACAGAATCTTTGTTGATGATGTGATACACAATTCTTTTAGGGTAGTCATTTTTTAAGTTTACAAACTCAAATTTATTATTATTGACAGATTTTGTTAACGCAAACATCACAGGTTTAGGTTTGTTTTCATTAGCAGTAACAGGAATAAAATAAGTTTTTCCATTCACAATTTTCAACTGCATGGTTTCTAAGCTAACAGTGTCTTTACTGGCTTTTATTTTATAGCTTTTACCTGCTATTGAAGTGTTGGTGAATTTTCCCCATTCCTCTATAATAATTTCTTTGTTCTTATGCATTTGCCATTTACCCTGCAACTGAGCAAATGCATTGTTGAGTTGCTTAGTTTGAAAAGCAAAGCATGTAGTAAGCAGTGTAAATAAAACAATGTATTTCATATTTTATGCAATTGAGTGTAAACCAATTCTGTTTCCTTCGGTATCAATAATAATGGCCATAAAACCAAACTCAGGACTGATTTCGGTTTTAGGTAAAAAAATATTTCCTCCTGCTGCTTCAACTTTATCTAAAACATGCTGCACATCGGGGTTTCCGTTTAAATAAATTAAAACGCCATCACTGCCCGATGGCTTGTGAAAACCACCACTATCTACAATTGCACCTCCAATATCATTCATCATATCTGCAATAGGAAACATTCGCATTTTAATATTGGGCATATCCATAGGGATAAGCTTCATTGCAAAAATGATTTCATAGAATTTTGTTGCACGGTCTAAGTCAATTGCTGGAATTTCAAACCAGCTGATGGCACTCTTAAAAGACATGGGTATAATTTTTGGTACAATATGCCAATTTTTTATGGCTTTTCCAAGATTGATTGATAGAAAAAATTGATGCACCTTTACGAGGTTATTTTATTAAACTACAATTATGCAAAGAAGAAAATTTTTACAATGGTCATCGATATTGGGTTTTATGGGTGTTGCTCAACCAGTAAAAGCTATAACAAACTCAGTTGATCTTTTAGAGAAAAATAAAAAACAAACCGATAGACAATATTGGGTGACTTTACTAGATAAAATAGCCACACCTGTTTTAGCCAATATGAGCCAGGGTTTATTAAAGAAAAATATGCAGGTTGAGTTTAGTCCAACAAAAGATAAACGCAACCCCAAAGTTGCTTATATGGAAGCTTTTGGAAGATTGTTGGCTGGCATTGCTCCATTTTTAGCTTTGCCAAAAGAAGACAGTGCCGAAGGAAAAATTAGAGAAAGATTATATCAACAAGCATTGGCCAGTTTAGAACATGCAGTAAATCCTGAAAGCCCTGATTATTTATACTGGGGCTCTCCAAAAGAACGACAACCCTTGGTAGATGCAGCTTATATAGCACAAGCATTTTTAGCAGCACCAGCTGTTTTGTGGCAACCATTAAGTGAAGCAACTAAGAACAGATTTATTAAAGAGTTTGTGCAAATGCGGCAGATACCGCCTGTAAATAGCAATTGGTTATTATTTGCAGCAATCATCGAAAGTTTTTTGTTAAGCATTGATGTACCAGTTGATGCCAAACGAATTGATCATGCAATTGAATCTTTACAAAAATGGTATGTAGGTGATGGATGGTACAGCGATGGAGATAAATTTCATTTCGATCATTACAATGGCTATGTAATACACCCAATGTTGGTAGAAATATTAAGGGTAAATGTTGCCAAAGGCAGAAGAAAAAAAGAAGAGTTGGATCTTGCATACAAACGAATGCAACGTTATGCTACATTTCAAGAAAGGTATATTTCACCAGAAGGAACGTATGTTGTAGTTGGTCGTTCTTCTACCTATAGAGTTGGTGCTTTTCAACCATTGGTAAAACTTGCATTGGAAAATACCTTGCCAGAAGAAATACTACCTGCTCAAGTACGCTGTGCATTAACAGTTGTAATGATGAGAATGTTTATACCATCAACCTTTACAAAAGATGGTTGGCTTACATTGGGTTTAGTGGGTAACCAACAAGCCAATATTGCAGATTCTTATACCAATACAGGAAGTTTATATTTAACCTCATTGGTGTTTTTGCCATTGGGTTTGCCTGCTACACATGATTTTTGGACTGCTCCTTTTGCTGAATGGACACAAATGAAAGCCTGGAGTGGCAAGCCTTTTAAAAAAGATTATGCAGTAGATTATTGATGGTAGAACAGGAACACGGATTGAAAGGATTTGCACGGATTTTTTTGCTCAAAAAAATTCCACAGTTGAATGGCTGGCAGATTGCAGTGAAAAGCCCACAAGCCTGAGGAATGAAGGCTGAGGACTTGTAACGAAAAGCTGCAACCACAGCTCAGCTATATTCTTCAGTTCACAGCCCCAAAACTTCACTTTAAAAATGATTGGTGGTTGTTACATTTGCAATTCAAAATTTGAATATGGGAAAAGTTAAAATAGGATTAGTACAAATGACCTGCAGTGGCAGCAAAGAAGTCAACCTGCAAAAAGCCATTGAAAAAACCAGAGAAGCCGCTGCTAAAGGAGCACAAATTGTTTGTTTGCAAGAATTGTTTACCAGCTTATACTTCTGCGATGTAGAAGACTATGAAAATTTTAAATTGGCAGAATCAATTCCAGGAGAAAGTACTAATGCTTTAAGTGTTGTAGCTAAAGAATTGGGTGTAGTAATTATTGCATCTTTATTTGAAAAAAGAACCGAAGGTTTATATCACAACACCACAGCTATTTTAGATGCTGATGGTACTTATTTGGGCAAGTATAGAAAAATGCATATTCCTGATGATCCTGCTTATTACGAGAAATTTTATTTTACACCGGGTGATTTAGGGTACAAAGTTTTCAAAACAAAATTTGCCACTATTGGTATTTTAATTTGTTGGGATCAGTGGTATCCTGAAGCTAGCAGAATTACAGCTTTAATGGGTGCTGAGATATTGTTTTATCCAACTGCAATTGGTTGGGCTACATCACAAGATGAAGCTACCAACGAAGAGCAGTACAATGCCTGGCAAACCATTCAACGCAGTCATGCAGTTGCCAATGGTGTGCATGTGGTAAGCGTTAACAGAGTGGGTTTTGAACAAGAAGGAGCCATGAAGTTTTGGGGTGGAAGTTTTGTAGCCAATCCTTTTGGAAGTTTGTTGTACAAAGCATCTCACGATAATGAAGAAACAACAATTGTAGAAATTGATACTAAAAAAACAGACCAGTACAGAACCCATTGGCCATTTTTAAGAGACAGAAGAATTGACAGCTATCAGCCAATTACCAAGCGTTTTATTGATGAGGATTAAATCGCATTAAACTATGCCTACAGCTCTTCAAAAAAACAGGATATACAAATCCTGGCTTAGCGAAATAAAGCAGCAAATACAACAAGCTCAATTAAAAGCATCAATTGTTGTAAATAAAGAGCTATTGTCTTTATACTGGTTAATTGGAAAAGAAATTTGCGAAAAAGAAATTAATAGCAATTGGGGAGATGGACTAATAGATCAACTTTCTATAGATTTATTAAAAGCTTTTCCTGAGATAAAAGGATTTAGTCGAACCAACCTTTTTTACATTAAAAAATGGTATGTTTTTTATACGCAATCAACTGTACAAAATACTATTTCCACTTCTCTGAAACGCAAGCCCAGTAAGGATATAATTGTCCCACAAGCTGTGGGACAATTGCCTAAAAAAGTCTTACAAAACGAAAAAGTCCCACAGCTTGTGGGACAAATTCCCTGGGGGCACCATAGAGAAATTATTTCTAAAGTAAAAACTGTAAATGAAGCATTATTTTATATAACTGAAACAGTTAAAAATAATTGGAGCAGAAGTGTATTGGTTGCTCAAATAAATAGTAAGCTATATAAAAGACAAGGAAAATCGATTAACAATTTTGAGCTGACGCTACCCAGATTACAATCAGATTTAGCAAAAGAAACGTTTAAAAACCCATACAACTTTGAGTTGTTGGGAATGGCGTTGGACATAACAGAAAGGGAACTGGAAAACAGTTTAATTAACCACATCAAAACTTTTTTGTTAGAACTTGGACAAGGATTTGCATATATGGGCAAACAGTTTCCTATACAAGTAAACGGCGATGCTTTTTATATCGATTTATTATTTTATCATACCAGATTGCATTGTTATGTAGTAGTGGAATTAAAAGTAGAAGACTTTAAACCCGAATTTGTAGGTAAACTAAATTTTTACCTGAATGCTGTTGATGCAGAAGTAAAACAAAAAACCGACAATGCAACCATAGGATTATTACTTTGCAAAACACCCAATAAAGTGGTGGTTGAATACACCTTGAAAAATATTAAAGCACCACTGGGTGTTTCTGAGTATAAAGTGCAAAATGTATTGCCTAAAAATATGCAATCGCAATTGCCATCTATCAAACAATTAGAAAAAGAACTTAAAAAGAAATTATAAATGCAAACTCCCAAACAACTCGGCTTTTATTTCCCTGCTGAATTTGCAAAGCATGATGCAACTTGGTTGAGCTGGCCTCATAAAGAAGCATCATGGCCAGGAAAAATCGATACAATTTATCCTTACTACAGTGAGTTTATAAAATACTTGGCACTAAGTGAACGTGTGTGTATTAATGTAAACAATGCAGCAATGCAACAATTTGCTGTAGGGCATTTACAAAAAGCTAATGTTGATTTAAGCAAGGTAGAGTTCTTCATACACCCAACCAATGATGCATGGTGCAGAGATCATGGCCCTGCATTTTTATTACACAAAACAGAAGCAAAAAAAGCCATTGTAGATTGGGGTTACAACGCCTGGGGAGGAAAATATCCTCCATTCGATTTAGATGATGTGATTCCAACTTTAATTGGCAAACACTACAATATTCCTGTGTTTAATCCTGGTATTGTAATGGAAGGCGGTTCAGTAGAATTTAATGGAGCTGGAACCCTGCTTACGTCAACTGCCTGTTTGTTAAACCCCAACAGAAATCCACATTTAAATCAAGAACAAATTGAGGAATACTTAATGAATTATTATGGTGTTGAACAAATACTTTGGGTAGATGAAGGCATTGTTGGAGATGATACAGATGGGCATATTGACGATACAGTACGTTTTGTAAACGAAGACACTGTTTTAACTGTAGTTGAAGAGAATAAAAACGATGAAAACTACGCAATACTGCAACACAATTTAAAGCAGTTAAAAGCCATGCGTTTGCTAAATGGCAAACAACTCAACATTATTGAGTTGCCAATGCCCGATGCTGTTGAATACGATGAACAACGTTTACCAGCTGCGTATGCCAACTTTTACATTGCCAATAAATATGTAATTGTACCTACTTACAGAAGCAGTAAAGACGATAACGCTTTACAAATTATTCAATCTTGTTTTAAAGATCGTGAAGTAGTTGGTATAGATTCTACTGAAATTATCTGGGGCTTGGGAAGTTTTCATTGTTTAAGCCAACAGGAACCATCAATCATATAAAAGCATTCAACAACAATCAATCTGGCAATTATGCAGCCCTTTTTGCATTAAGTTGTCTTATACAAAAACGCTTTGTATTTTTCACATGCTTATAAGCTTTGCAAACCTATATTTGCAACCACTTAATTTTTAAAAATGGAATACAGTAAATTAATATCAGTAACAGGATTACCAGGGTTGTTTGAGTTGGTTGGCAGCAAAACCGATGGAGCCATTGTTAAAAGCTTAGACGATAAAACCACCAAATTTGTAAGCAGCCGTGTACACAACTTCTCTCATTTAGAAAGTATTGAAGTATATACCATTCGTGAAAATGTAAATTTGGTAGAAGTGTTACAGGCAATGGATGCCAGTAAAGAAGCTTTACCAAGCGATAAAGACGCTAAAGCCGTTACTGACTACATGAAAAAAGTATATCCCGATATGGATTTTGATCGTGTTTATGCCAGCGACATGAAGAAAATGGTAAAATGGTATGCCATTTTAAAAGCCAATAATGTAGAGTTGAAGTTAACCGAAGAACCAGAAGAAGAAGGAACGCCAGAAGCAGAATAAGTTCAATTCGTGTGAATATAATTTCAGCCACTTGATAAATCAGGTGGCTTTTTTTATAACTTGCTGTAAACTTTTTCTATGTCATCTAAAATGAAAAAAGAAAAAACAATGAGCATATCAAAAAAGAAAAAGAGCGGTAATAAAAAAACTCCTAAGCAGGGCTCTTATGAGTGTGTTATGCATGCAATAGAAAGAGCAATAAAATATCCAATAGAGTTTATTAACCACTGGTAATCTAATATTGCTTTACTACAGCAATTACTTAGTTTCAGTGTCTGACACAATTCATTCATCACAAAACAGCAAAAACAATCACTCCTTTGCGGTTTTTTGCTATATTGCTGTTTTAATTGCCCATTATGTTCAAAAAAATTATATCGCTTAGCATTCTTGCCACTGTTTTCTTGTATCAAAATACTACTGCACAACAGTTTTTGCAAAAAACAAAAGCTGCAACCAATTGGGCGGATAGTGTTTTTAAAACCTTGAGCAATGAAGAAAAAATTGCCCAACTCATGGTCATTAGGGCTCACAGCAACTTAGGGCAAAAACATGTAGATGAAGTAACCAACCTTATTCAAAAATACAATGTGGGCGGATTG
>CALRLF020000007.1:0-96072 GCA_943368475.1 Allobosea thiooxidans | reverse complement strand
ACAGAATTAATATTCGTGTAATTAACGAAAACCCATGGAGCAATTTATTTGCTTACAATATGTTCCTTCGTCCTCATGAAGAAGAGTTAGAAGAATTTCCTATCGATTGGCACATTATTCAGGCACCAGGTTTTAAAGCTGACCCTGCTATTGATGGAACCAGACAACACAATTTTGCAGTAGTATCATTTACAGAAAGAACCATTGTTATTGGAGGAACTGGTTACACAGGAGAAATGAAAAAAGGCATTTTTACTGTTTTAAATTACATCCTTCCCCACAACAAAAATGTGTTAAGCATGCATTGCAGTGCCAATATGGGCAATGACGATGATGTTGCTATTTTCTTTGGTTTAAGTGGAACAGGAAAAACAACTTTAAGTGCCGACCCTAACCGTAAATTAATTGGTGACGATGAACATGGTTGGACAGAAAACAGTGTCTTTAATTTTGAAGGTGGTTGTTATGCAAAAACCATTGATTTAAGTGAAGAGAAAGAACCAGAAATTTTTCATGCAATCAGGCCAGGATCATTGGTAGAAAATATTGCTTTTTATCCAGGTACCACAAAAATAGATTTCAGCAGTAAAGCCATCACAGAAAATACAAGGGTTAGTTATCCCTTAGATTTTATCAGCAATGCACTTGAACCAAGTATTGGTGGATTACCTAAAAATATTTTCTTTTTAACCTGTGATGCGTATGGTGTTTTACCTCCAATAAGTAAGCTTACTCCAGGACAAGCCATGTACCAATTTATTAGTGGTTATACTGCAAAAGTTGCAGGAACAGAAGCTGGTGTTACCGAACCTAAAAGTACATTTAGTGCATGTTTCGGAGCTCCATTTTTACCATTACATCCTGGGCAATATGCTGAAATGTTGGGCAAGAAAATGAAAGAACACGATGTTAATGTTTGGATGATTAACACAGGTTGGAGTGGTGGCCCTTATGGCATTGGTAGCAGAATGAAATTAAGCTACACACGTAATATGATTACAGCTGCGTTAAATGGCGAATTGGATAATATGGAGTTTGAAGCACATCCTGTATTTGGTATGTTGATGCCTAAACGTTGTCCTAATGTGCCTGTGAATATTTTAAACCCAAGATATACTTGGGCCGATAGGGATGCTTATGATGCAACAGCAAAAAATCTTGCAGAACAGTTTATTAAAAACTTTGAGAAATATGCAAGTGGTGTTAGTGAGGAAATATTAGCAGCTGCACCAAAAATTAAATAATAAAGATTCCTACTTCCAATATTGCTGCAAACGAAGTTTACAGTATTAAATCCCACTTTTAAAGTGGGATTTTTTATGTGCGGCTTTGTGTACTATTTCTTGTTTCTTATTTTCATTGAGTTATCACAACAAAATATCAAAAATGCAACAACAAGTAAAATCGATTCGACCATTTATTGGAACAAGAGACTATGAGCAATCAAGGTGTTTTTACAGCGATTTAGGCTTTAAAGAAGCTGTTATTTCTGCTAGTCTATCCTACTTTGAAATAACTGCTGCAATTGGTTTCTACTTACAAAATGCCTTTGTTGAAGATTGGGTAAACAACTCTATGATTTTTGTAGAAGTGAATAATGTTGAAGAATATTATGTGCAATTGCAAAGCTTAGAATTAGCAAAAAAATATCCATCTACTAAACTAATACCCATAAGATACAATGATTGGGGCAGCGAATGTTTTTTACACGACCCAGCTGGCATATTGTGGCATTTTGGAACCTTCAAATAAAACAAGTGGCTGTACGTTTCAGTACAATAAAAAGTATAAATATTTCATTGGAAAATATCTACCAATAAAAAATCTAACATAACAACCATTTAAGACAATCCTGTTCCTTTTAAAGGTTCATCTAATTGTTTATCTATTAATAATTCATACATCTGATAAACAATGTTTAATAATTCTTCTACACTTTTCCTTTCTAAGGCTGCATCGCCTCGTTCTTTTAATAATTTAACACGTTTAGGGTCTTTATAAGCTGCATCTTCTTTAAAAGCATAATACAAATAAATACCTGTTACGTATTCTAAATCTTTTTTTCTAATTTCCCAAGTTAAGGATCTTAGTTCTTCTGTTTTACGTTTGATGGAGGCTTCACTGCCATTTAAAAAATCATTTTCAGCAGCAATAATTTGCTGAAATTTTCTGTTCAAAACTTCATTTTTTATTTGCTCTAAATAATATTCAGTAGAACTTTTCCAAGCATAATAATCTTCTTTTAACTCACGAACTCTGTTGTCTTTGCCAGATGCATCAACTACTTGTGCCAATCGTCTTTTTTGTTCATCTAATTGATATTTCTCATCGGTTACATCATCTTCTCTAATAAGTTTAAGCCTACGTTTAATGATTTCTAGTTTTTCAATTGCATCCTGCATTTTACCACTACTCTCATAATCTTCTGTTTCTACTAAAGCGTCAATATTCCTATTTGCAATTCGTAATAAATAATCTACTTCTTCTAATAAACGATGTGTATTTACTGTTCTTGACGTAGGGCTAAATACATGTGCATATTCCTGATCAGTTACATTAATGTAAGCAGTAATTTTTATATCACGGCTTTCGGTAATTTCTATCGATAAATCTACATCACTCCCTTTAATCAAATCAGTTTCTAAATCCTTGCCATTTATAGCAATTACACCAATGCTTAAATTGCTTTGTGCAGTTGCATATCGACTTCCTTCGAGTACATTAATTAATAGCTGGTCGTCGCTGCCTTTTACAATTGTTCGGCTTATTGTTTTGGTAATTGTTTTTTTAATTGGAAGGATTGCATTTTTTTCAAAAATTAATTCCAAATGAGTGGTATTGTTGTAAACGTCATCTACTTCTAAACAAATATCATTAGGCAAAGGCTGACCATAAATACTGAACTTTCCTTGAACAATTTGAATGGGAGCAACTTTAACTATTACAGGGGTTTGTTGTGCATCGAAAAACTTTAAATGAAATACATTCAATGTATCTGGCAATAGATTAAGTACCTCTTCTATTCTTGCAGTTACTGGTTTTAATCCACTATCAAAACCACCATCTTCTCTCATAATTCTGTACTGCATTCCTTGCATTTGTCCAGAAATCATTGCCGAAAAATACTCTTCTCGTTCGTTGGTATTTTTTTGATAAGCAGTTTTTATTTCAACTAAATTTTCAGTTACAGGCTCATCATTTACTGCATTTAAATTAGAGGTAACTTCATAATTACTGCTTTTAGTTCCTGCATAATAAGCTGCACCAATTGCTACTGCTGTAGTTGGATCTACAGAAGCATTAACATCAACGCCCAATTCCTTTTGTAATAAACTTCTTACCAAAGGAATGTAGGTACTGCCACCAATTAAAATAGTTTCTTTAACATCACCAGCTTTTAATTGATTACGTTCTATAATTGTTTTGGTAAATGCAATTGTTTCTATCACTTTGGGCTGAATAATTGCATTAAAATTTTCTTTTTTAATGTTAATTAAAGCATCTATTGCTTTGCCATTATCATCTTCAATTTCAAATTCAATTTCTGTAGCATTGCTACTGCTTAAAATAATTTTTGCTTCTTCGGCCTTGTACAATAATTCGTAATATAGTTTATTGTATTTACCACTCGAACTTTTTAGATTATTGATTATATCGGTAAAGTTTCCAAGTTTTTCAATTTCAGGAACAATTAATTGTTCAATAATTAAATTATCAAAATCCAATCCTCCTAAATAATTATTTCCTTCATGATCAATTACTTTCATTTCTCCAAACTCAACTTTCACCAATGCCACGTCAAAAGTTCCACCACCTAAATCATAAACCAACCACTGACCATCAGTAATTTTTTCAGCTCCTTTATTTACAAAAGCTAAACTTGCTGCAATGGGTTCTTGCAAAAGAATTACTTCTTTAAAACCTGCATCGTAACCAGCTTGTTTGGTAGCATTACTTTGTACAGTATCAAAAGAAGCAGGAATGGTGATGACCACACTCTGTGGAACTTCACCAGTATAAATAAAATTCTTCAGTTCATTTAATACCATACTACTTAACTGTATGGGACTTTTAAAATCACCAAGATTGGGTACAAAAAAATTCTCTGACGTACCCATTTTTCTCTTAAAACTAGCAAAAACATTGGCTGCATCTTTCTCTACATATTCTTTGGCTTTTTCACCTACTAAAATTCTTTCTTTTCTAAAACCAACTACACTTGGCAGGGTTTCTCTATGACCAATAGGGTTTTTAAATACTTCTACCACACCATTACTACATTTAGCAATTAATGAATTGGTGGTTCCTAAATCTATTCCAAAATTGATTGTGCTACTCATAACTTAAAATTGATTATAACGACTATTGTCCAACAATTACAATTCCTTTTTGTATCAATATTTTTTTACCATTTTCTTCTATGTATAAAATAGGTTTAATTACATCGGTAATCACCAAATTAGCTGTTGACGTTCCGGCAATGCTTGCTTCTACATCGGTTCTTGTTTCACTATATTTTTCTCCTTTAGGATTGTAGGTAAACACCCCATTTTCTTCTACCAACTGTTTCATTTTATCATAGATGCGTTGCAAAGCTGGTTGTACATCTTTGCTTAAAACCTTTTTATCTATTTCAAAAACAAGATTGGCCATTTTTTGCCATTGTACAAAATCCATAAAATATTTTTTGTATTCAATCGAAAATAAAACAAAGTTGCATGCAGCCAAAAAAAAGGATGATGTATTGCTACATCATCCTCTACTTTTTTTTATCAAGTAAGCAATTAAGCTATTACAGCTTTCTCACTTTCCATTAATTCTACACTTCTATTAATAAAATTAGTTAGCTCCGCTCCTTTTAATAATCCTTGAGACAATAAAGCCAAATCGGCTAAATTTTTAATTTGCTTTTCTTGCTTTGCAGTATCTGCTTCTTTTAATAAGCTTTGATAAATTGGGTGATTACCGTTTACAGTTAAGGTAACTTCATCGGGCATTTGTGCATAAAATGCAGTCATACCGCCACCTACAGCACCCATATCTTTCATTCTACGCATAAACTCTGGTCTGGTTGCAATTACTGGTGCAGTATCTTTATTCAACCCTTTTACTTCAACAGTTACATGTAAATCGCCTTTTGGAAACTCGAATAATTTTTTCAAATTTTCGGTTTCATCTTTACTTAATACACTTTCGTTGCCTTCTTGTTTGTCAATTAAATTATCAACAATATCCGCATCTACACGAACAAAAGTGGTATTCTCCCATTTCATTTCCATGTTGTTAATAAATGCAGCATCTACCAACGTTTCCATTTTAACTACCACATAATCTTTACCTAAAGCAGCTTGTATATAAGCATCTTGTTGTATAGGATTGGTGGTATAAATAATTACCTGTTTGCCATCTTTATTTTTTTGTAAAACTTCAGTAGCAAGTTTATATTCTTCAAAAGTGTGAAACTTACCAGTGGTATCTTCCATTACCAAAAACTTGTTGGCTTTTTCTAAGAATTTTTCATCCGTCATCATACCATACTTCACAAATAAGCCAAGACTTTCCCACTTTGCTTCGAACTCAGTTCTTTCGTTGCGGAAAATTTCTTCTAATTTATCAGCAACTTTTTTAGTAATGTGTGCATTTATTTTACGAACATTTGGATCGCCTTGCAAATAGCTACGACTCACGTTTAAAGGAATATCTGGGCTATCAATTACACCTTGCAATAACATTAAAAATTCAGGAACAATTTCTTTCACTTCATCTGTTACAAAAACCTGATTGCTGTATAATTGGATTTTATCTTTTTGAATTTCGTGACTTTGCTTAATCTTAGGAAAATATAAAATACCAGTTAAGTTAAACGGATAATCTACATTTAAGTGAATCCAAAACAATGGTGTTTCATTGTAAGGGTACAATTCTTTGTAGAAATTTTCATAATCTTCTTTGGTTAAATCACTTGGCTTTTTAACCCAAATTGGATTGGTATTGTTAATGCTTTTTTCAACATCATCTGCTTTTTTTTCTTCAGCAACATCTGTAAAATAAATTGGAATTGGCAAAAATTTACAAAACTTATCTAAGGTTGATTTTATACGAAACGCTTCTAAAAACTCTTTGCTTTCTTCGTTAATGTGCAAGATAATTTTAGTACCACGTTGCTTTTTTTCTACTTCGTACAATTCAAATTCAGGGCTTCCATCACAGCTCCAATAAACAGTTGCAGCATCGGCATTGTGGCTTTGTGTTAATACTTCTACTTTTTCGGCAACCATAAATGCACTGTAAAAACCCAAACCAAAATGACCAATAATGTTGGCATCTTTATACTTGTTTAAAAACTCCTCAGCGCCACTAAAGGCTACTTGATTTAAGTATTTATCCACTTCTTCTTGACTCATGCCCACACCACGATCTTCAATAGTAATGGTTTTTTCTTTTGCATCAAGGGTTACGTCAATACGTAATTCACCCAATTCACCTTTTGCTTCTCCAATAGAAGAAAGTGTTTTCAATTTCTGTGTAGCATCGGTAGCATTAGAAATTAATTCACGTAAAAAAATGTCGTGTTCACTGTACAAAAACTTTTTAATAATTGGAAAAATGTTTTCCGTTTGTACCCTAATTTGTCCTTTTTGCATAGCTATATTTTTAAAGAATTTTTATTTTACCAGCACTATTTTTTCATGGAATCGCCTGTTGTGTCACTCACTTCAAAGTTCTGTACTTTGTTCAACAATGAACCAAACGTACATGGGTGCCCTGCTGTTCAGCAGGATTTTAAACGACGCAACGACAGTTCAACACATATTCTACAGCTGGCTAACTAATTTTTTTTTATACAATCCTATTTTCAAACATAATACCAATGGCTTCTTTGCTGACATGTTGGCAAACAAAAACCCACAACATAGTGTGGGTTTTTAAACAATTTTTTATTGATTTATTAGTTCCAGCTCACTCTAAAATCATCTATAGCAGTTGAAGGACGGCTACCACTACCTGTTGTAGCAGAAAAAGTAGAAACACGAATCCATACTTTTTGAGATTTATTATCCAATGCTCCACCAAAGTTCACGTTAATTGTATTGTTGGTAAATGTACCAGCTGTAGTCATTGTACCAGTTGGCGTTGCAGCAGTAAATGAAGTTGGATTATCGCCTAAAGCATAATCAACAGTCCAGGTTGTTGTTCTGCCAATTGTATTATCCAAAGATTGTAATAAGAATTGCAATTGTACATTGGTTTTACCAGTTGTATTTGCAATTTGAAAAACAAAAGAGGCACCTGGATCGTAACCAGTAGAACTTGTTTGACGTACTCCCAATGCTCTGTTGGTTGCAGCATCTTGTGTTGCTTGATCAGCGGTTGCAGTTAAGCCGTTTGCCGATGCAAAGTTTTTGAAACCTGCACCAGTTGCAGCCCATAAACCAACAGCTGAATTAAAGGTACCAGCATTACCAAATGCTGTTGAAGTTGCACCTGTAAATACAGTTACACCAGCAGGTAAGCCTGTGCCAACACTATTAAAATTTAATAAGAATGGAGAAGTTGTACCTAAACTAATGCCTGTGGTTCCACCACCTCCACCACCACCTGTAGATGTACCAACATCATTCAAGTTTCTTAAAGAGATTTGATTGGTAGTATTAAAACGACCTAAATAGCCTTGTACAAAAGTTACATTGCCTGTTGGATAAGGATTTAATTGAAATACTGCACCCGAAGTTCCACTTCGTGTAAATGCAACAACTGTACCTGTTGCATCTGTAATATTTGCACTACCAGCCCAAGTACCACCAGTACCACCAGAAATAGTAACATTTACCATGTTTACCAATGTAGATTCCCAAATACCAATGTTCGTATTTATTTGAGCAGCTGTTGCAACTCTTGGTGTAATTGTTTTACCAGAACTTATTTTAGTGATATATCCAGTAGGCACAGTACTTACTTGTAAGGTACCGCTAAACATATCTAAAGTAGAACCTGAAATATTTACATCTACTGAATCGCCTAAATCTAATGAATGTGCAGCATCGCAACGAACAACTATACCAGCTAAACCATTACCTTGTTGTACAATTAAATTTTGTGCAACTGTGTTAATATTTGCTCTATCACTAATTACAATACCTGTAATTCTTCTAGCAGCTGGAACAGCATAAGCAGCTCCAGTATATAAAGCTCTTAAATCGGCTGTATTCATTAAAGTTGTTGGCCCTTGACCACAACGTGCACCTGTAAATTGAACATCACTGGTATCTCTTATTAACAACTGTTTTGTGCCATTGAAGAAAGTGTAAATAGCAGTAATGCTACCATTGCCTTTTGCCAATTTTGTACCTGCAAAGTTTGAATAACTACTTGTTCTTAATGTAATGGTATTACCAGCACAGTTACGCACTGTATAGTTTACTGCAGAAGCAGACAAAGTTGGATCGCCATAAGTTTTAGCAGTATCAGAAGCTGAGAACTCAAAGTTGTCTAACTTAATTAAGGTGCTTTGAACAGTATCTTGTAAACTTGTTAATAGCTGAGATACAGATGCAAATGTTTTGGCTACAACTGGATTACCTAAACTTCCTTTGATAATGTATTTATCAAATAAGTTTTGTGGTAATGGAGTTTGAGCTATGGCTGTTGTAGTATTGTCAATTGCACCCAATTGAACTAAGCCACCATATTCGCCAACACACAATCCTTTTATTTTGATATAAATTCTACGACCAACAGGATAGTTATTAAAAAGGTTAGTTCCATCTAAACGAACACTGATACCACCTGTTGCATCTTGAATTGAAATAGATTTATAGAAGTTACCACTTCTATCATCGGCAACTACAACACCTGAAACAACTTTATCATCAGTAATTGCTTTTACTGTACCAGCTGTTGGCAATAATGCTTTTAATTCTTTCAAAGTCATTGTAACAGGAATGTTTGGATCTGGATAAACATCGGGTTCATCGAACTTTTTGTTACATGCACTAATGATAATGGTGGCAAAAAATATTGCCATTAATGAGCTCAGCCAAATTAAATGTTTACTTTTCATATTTCTTATTTGAAGAATGAGTTAATTAAATTTTAAAATCGGAATGTTACGCTGGTGAAATAATTTAAGCCATACGCATAAAATAATTTAGGCGGGAACTTATTGATATTTTTATCAGCATAGTCGAAACGCAATTGTTCAAAACCACCTGAAATAATGTTTTGGTTATTTAATAAATTATTTACACCTGCATTAAATACCAAGAATGTACTTTTATTGAAGCCTAAGAAATTTTTAGGCAATTTGTAACTCCACCCACCAAAAAAGTCAACTGTATACTGAGCGTCTAATTTGGTTTGTGCCAAAATACCTTCACGTAAAGCCAATTCAGTTGGTTTGTTTACATCTAATCCTTCAACAGCACTGTAAGTTCTACGAATTGGGTTAAAATCTAACCACATATTATCTGAATAATTGGCACTTAAACTAACAAACCAAAACTTAGGACTTCTATAGCTTAAGCCAAAACTATATGCATTTTGTGGCGTTCCTGGAACTCTATAATTCTGCGAAAAAATTAAGTCTTTATTTAAGATAGAGGCATCATTATCTAAAGTTACTGTAGCTTCTTGGCGGCTATTAAAATAATAACGACCAACCGATGCAGCTGCATTCATGGTTACATTCTTAACCAATTTGGCTTCAATACCAAACTCACCACCAAAATGTAGTTTGTCGATATTGGTTAAACCATAGTTTACAAAGTTTCTGTAATCATCATGATAAAATGTAAGCACATTCATTTGATTTTCGAAACTGGTATAATACCCACTTAACCTGATTTTAATTTTAGGAGCATTTAATACATAACCACCTTCTACTGTTTTTATTTCTTCGTTGGTGGTATTATCTTGAATTAAATCTCTTGTACGTGGAGAAATATATACATTATCAAACAATGGGGCTCTTGTAAGCATGGCTCCATTTATATAAAAGTAATTACGTCCATCAATTTTATAGGTAAAGCCACCTTTTACAGCATAGTTATTAAAGTTATTTACACTGCTTTGGCCAAGAGAATTATTAGGGAACAATCCATTTTGAACTCTACCTGTTCTCCAAAACTGGGTATTAGACACTTCTCCAGCAATAAAGAAATCGAATTTCTTAAACTTAAATACACCTTGCAACCAGCTTGCAGCTTTACGAATGGTGATATCGTAATCGTAACCAAACTTATCGCCTTTGTTTAAAATTCTGTTTGGATTTAATAAATCATTTTGATTAGAACTTGGGTCGTTTGTCGTAACTCTTTCAGCAAACTGATTTAAGTCAACATAAAACTGACCACCTAACAAATCATTCACTTCTTTATAGTAGTTATTGATTTGAGATTGAAAAGAAACGCCACCTGTAATTTCCACATGATTACCCACCGAAGTATTGAATACTGAGTTGAAGTTTAAACGTTTGGTATTAATAATTCTGTCTTCAACAATATATCTGCTTCGTTTTCCTGTAACTGTATTACCAGCTATGCCATTTGCATTTTGAATAGAAGCAATACTGTTTCTATTAACATCATATAAGCCAGCCCAATTGATTTGTGTTTTATTTACATCAGCTCTCATTGCATCTAAAACTTCACTTTGTAAGCCAGAACCAATTTGATAGCTAGGTAAATACCTGTAATAATCTGGTCTAGGATCTGGAGCATTGTACCAATCTAAAGCACTGGTACTTCTTTTGCCAAAAGTTGCACTAATGGCAGTGGTAATAGTACTCCTGTTATTAAATCGAAATTCATCGTTTAAAATAATAGTTGGCTGATTGCTTTTTGCAACATTGGCATTACGTTTTTTACCATTTTGCATACCCCAACTTGGATTATAGTATTTATCACCAGTAATCGTTCTCATTTCTTCAATGGCACTACCTTGTCGTCCATTTTCAGTGGGTGCTGCAAATGCAGATAGAGACAATAAATGTCTTTGACCAAAACGCTTATCAACACCTAAATAATAACTGTATCCATTATAATAAGTACCAGGAACATAAGCTTCATCGGCTCCTCTAAAACTTCCTGCAACAACAAATGCCCATCCTTTTTTACTGATACCTGTACCATGATAAAAAGATAAACGATGTGTGTAGTTACGATTACTTAATGCATAACCAATTTGTGTTTGTTTACGTTGCTTACTTGCTCTTGCATCGATAGAACTAGATGTAGAAATATCGCCAAAGGCAAATGTGTTATAACGTAATCCAATAGAAACATCTCTATTTCTCATAACATCGTTTAAACCACCCCACAATCCAAATGGTGTAAATCCATTATCTAAATTGTCCATTTGAATACCATTCATGTAAGTGGTATTCAAATCACCATCATAGCCTCTAACTCTAAAGCGTACAGCATTAAAGTTAAAAGACATTACCGAGAAAAAAGGATCACGTCCAGCTGTTAAAACGCTTGATACGTTTTGGCTTCCACCATCGCCTTGGTCGTTATCATCTACAGTAACAACTGCGATATTATCGGAAATAGCATCTTTTGTTTCGTCTGTAATAGTTGTATCACCAGATGTAGTAATTACAGTGTCTTTTTTGACAGCTGTTTGTTTTTTTTGAGCTATTGCTGTTGTAGAAACAAGCAGTAGCAACAATAGCAGTTTTGTTGGTCTTAGCATAAATTAATTTTAATCCAGTCTGCAAAGTTAGGTTGTATAACTATACCAAATGCGGATTAAATTTAGATAATAATTTATTCACTAACCCCTACTGTAAATGAGAAAAAAAAATCTTTTTTAACCTAAATATTGAATTATAAAAAATTGAAAAGAATGCCTGTTACTTAACATCATACAACAAAAAAACATACCTGTAATGTCCAACGGGTTGGTATTTTTTTAACCAAGCATAGTTACTATATACTTCATAAGTTGAATTGTAAACAAAAGCACCTGGGATTATAAATTTACCTTTCTCAGGTTTATTTGGTGCTATTATATAATCGGGATTTTTTTGTATGAAGGGTTGTACATCCCTTGGAATATCGCTTGGACGATAATTATATTCGGCTAAATAGTTAAATAATTTTGATTTATCTTTTAAGAACTCATTGGTATAAGGCATAATATCTGGATAAAAACTTGCTGCTGAAATCAATGCATACAACACCAGCCCCCAAATTACCCATTTACCTTTTTTAAACTTATTGGAGAAATAAGCAGGCAAATAACCAATAGCTAAAAAAACAAAAGGAAGCAAAATCATAGCATGCCTAATTCCTTGTTGAAAAGGATTTACAAAAGTGAGCATACAACCATACACCAAAAATGGCACAACAATAAAAATATATTTATTGCTAAATGCTTGAAGCTTAAAAGATTTTAATCCAACAAACAAAGCACAAACTGCCAATAAAATAAATCCGATGGTAAACTTAAAAAAAGCTGTCACAAAATAGTAATACCAAACTCCAGTATTAAATTTTTGATTTAAAATAAATACTCCTTTATAGGGTAAATTGGGAATGAATGAGCCCACCTCTTTGTGGTATTGTAACAAATCGAAACCTTTTATAAATGGCTCTGGCAATAAAGTTGGTAATGGTTTTAAAAAAGAAAAAGTTTGCATTAACTTCTTCATGGAAGTACTTTTCAATTCAATACTTCCCCAACTATTAAATGAATGATGAAAATAAAAACTCACATTAACTACCAACCAAACTATACAAACAAACACAAAACCATACACCAATACCCATTTGCTTGATTTTACGAATACTTGCTTTGTAAAAAATCGAATACCATAAATTATTAAAAAAATAAAAGGTAAAAACACCATGCTTGATTTTGTAACTAAAGCCAAGCCTGTAAAAAAAGCTGCAAGCAAAAATTGTTTATAAGATTTAGTTGAGCAAAATTTATAGTAATGATAACAAGAAGCCAATAAAACAAAAACACTTGCAATATCGCTGGTTACGATTGGCGAAAAAGCCATAAACAATGGATCGATTAACAGCAATATAATTGGCAACAACCAACCATTATTACCATAGAATGCTTTACTAAACCAATACAAGTAAATAAATACCAATACAAAAAAAAGTATCATTACGTATCTACCCATTAACTGATCAGATCTACCCCAATCGTTTAGTTGCAAATCGGGTTTTATAATTTGCTTAATAGCTCTAGGCAACCAAGCAATTGCAATGATTGGTGTTTTACTATCATCTACATCATAAACTTTATCAGGTTGTCCTTTAACCCAACGTTTGGCATATTCTATATAATCAGATTCGTCGTTGGTTAAAGGCTGTTGTTGAACATACACTAAAGTAAATAGGGTATGTATTGCCAATAAGATCAGCAAAAAAAGAGTAGGTTTACGTTCAGCTATTTCTTTTATGTGCATCATAATTTAATCAACAATCAAAGAAGCATTAGAAGATTGTTCTGCTCTCATTTGTTGAACTTTAGCTTCAAAAGAATCTAAATTATAGGCATCATCTACATTAAAAATACCAATTCTTGTTCTTCGTAAACTGCTCATATGTGCTCCAACGCCTAAAGCTTCTCCAAAATCGTTTGCTAGACTTCTAATATAAGTTCCAGTGCTACAAACAACTTTAAAATGCACAACAGGCATTTCGATTTTTGTAATCATAAACTCCTTTATAGTAACAGGACGTGGATCTACTTTCACTTCAATACCTAGTCTTGCAGACTCATATAAACGCTTACCATCTTTTTTAATAGCCGAATGTTGTGGAGGCATTTGTAGTATGTCACCAATAAACTGTTGTGTTGCAGCATGTATATCTTCAGGCGTTAGATGAGCAGTATCTTTAAAATTTTCTGGTTCTTTTTCTAAATCATAGGTAGATGTAGTTGAGCCCAATGTAAAAGTACCCGTATACTCTTTTTCCATGCCCATGTACTCATTAATCTTTTTAGTAAACTTACCAGTACAAATGATTAACAAGCCCGTTGCTAATGGGTCTAAAGTGCCAGCATGACCAACTTTTTTTACTTTGGTTAAAATGCGTACTTTTTTAACGATATCGAAACTCGTCCACTTTAAAGGTTTATCAAACAAAATAACCTGTCCATCTGCGTAATATTGTAATGGCTGCATAAGTGGCGAAAGTAAGAAAGATGTTGGATACTCTATACCTCAGTTTATATAGCCTGCCTCGATTTTATTTCTAAATATTTATTTACGGCATTAACCGTAAGATTTTCGGGAGTAGTTAACAATGTAAGAATGCCATTTTTTTGTAACTCTTTTACAATAAGCCTTTTCTCGTAAGAAAACTTTTCAGCAATTACCTGCATATAAATTTCTTCTGTGTTTGCAGCCGTTGATTGTAGCATTGTTTTAATCTCTGTATTTTCAAATAAAACAACAAGCAATAAATGATGGTGGGCTATTTTTTTAAGATAGGGCAATTGTCTTTCTAAAGCATATTGCGATTCGAAGTTGGTAAACAAAACCAATAAACTTCGCTGTTTAATTTTATTTCTTACCAATGCATACAAAGCCTCATAATCAGCATCAAAAAAATTGGTTTGCTCTTTATGCAAAGTTTCAAGAACGGCTTCCATTTGAACATTTGTTCTATTGGCTGGTAAAAAAGTATTCATCTTTTCGGCAAAAGTTATTAGCCCAGCTTTATCTTGTTTATGCAAGGCAACATTGGTTATAACAAGTGTTGCATTAATTGCATAATCCAGTAAACTCATGCCATCAAAAGGCATTTGCATATTTCTACTTTTATCTACTAAGCAATATACCTGCTGACTTTTTTCATCAACATAAGTATTTACCATTAAACGATTGTTTCTGGCTGTTGCCTTCCAGTTTACTGTTCTGTAATCGTCTCCTCTTACATACTCTTTGATTTGTTCAAACTCAACACTGTTTCCCAGTTTTCTCAATCGTTTATTTCCAGCTTCATTCAACTGATTTCCTATTGCATGTAGGCTATATTTTCTCATTTGTACATAAGAAGGATATACCAATACTTTTTCATCAGCAGGAAAACTAAATCTTCTTTGTACCAATTGTAATGGAGAAGTTGCAAAAGCTAAAATTTTTCCAAAAAAATATTCTCCTCTTTGCACAGGACGTAATGCGTAGTTCAGTATTTTCTTTTCTTCCTTTTGAATTTTTAATTCTTTTATCCAGTTTCTCTCTTGAAACTGAATAGGCAATTCATCAATCACTTTGAGTTCAATTACAAATCCATAATTATTGTAAAATTGAAGTTGCACCGCATTCTCATCTCCATTACTAAAACGTGGCAAACAAATTCTTCCAGCCAACAATGCTTTTCGTTTAACATACATTAAAATAGTATCTAACAAAATAACCAACAATAATAAAACCAATGCACTTTGAGCCAATACAAAAAGAAAGTTGATAAAAAACGACAAGGCAAACAACAGAATAATAGCTGTTGCTGCTAAATAAGTTCTTTTAGTTAGGTAAAAAGACTGGTATAATGATATTAACTTGGCTTGCACTATCTTGGAATTTCTAAAGAATGAATTACTTGTTGAATTACATCGTCGGTTGTAATACCTTCCATTTCTTTTTCGGGCGTTAACAAAATTCGATGACGCAAAACATAAGGTGTTACATACACAATATCATCTGGTATTACAAAATCTCTACCACTCATTCCTGCAACTGCTTTTGCAGCATTCATAATTGCTAGAGAAGCTCTGGGAGATGCTCCTAAGAATATAGATTTATGATTACGGGTGGTTACAATTAATTTGGCAATAAACTGTAACAATTTTTCTTCTATAATAATATTCTTAACTAACTGTCTCACCTCTTTAATTTGTTGGGCTGTTAGTACAGCAGAAATATTAGACAAGACCTGAGCATTACCCAATTCATGAAAACGAGTTAAAATTTTAAACTCTTGTTCTTCATTTGGATAAGGTACATTTATTTTAAATAGAAAACGATCTAATTGAGCTTCAGGCAAACGATAGGTTCCTTCGTACTCAATTGGATTTTGTGTTGCAATAACCATAAAAGGAGGTTCCATAGTATAAGTTTGCCCATCCATTGTTACTTGCCTCTCTTCCATAATTTCAAACAATGCAGCTTGAGTTTTTGCTGGGGCTCTATTAATTTCATCTATCAAAACAATATTCGAAAAAACAGGACCACGTTTAAACTCGAAACGTGAATCTCTTGGATTATAGATTGATGTACCCAATACATCACTTGGCATTAAATCAGGGGTAAACTGAATTCTGCTAAAATGTACGTCTATACTTTTAGCTACCAATCTTGCCGTAAGTGTTTTTGCAACACCTGGTGCACCTTCTATAATTACATGACCATCGGCTAGTATGGCTGAAATAATCATTTTCACCATATCATCTTGACCAACAATTACTTTTTTAATTTCATTGTTTATCGCATGCACAGCATTGCTAAGAAGACTTAAATCGGTTCTTTGTTCAAATATATTTTCTTCCATTAGATGGTATTTTTATAGAAGTGATTAAATTGTTTATAGTAATCAGTTAATTGTTCCTGTGTTATAGAATATTCTAATTGTATCTCTTTAATACTCTGAACCAGTTGTCTAATTTCAACTTCAGCACAGCCCGATTTACCAGTTAATTTTTCAATAAAATCATCATTCAATGCAGAGGTATTAATAAAATATTTGCTGCGAATATGCTCTAAAAAATAAGCACACATTTTTCGAGCAAGATTAATATGGTCTTGTTTTTCAAAGTATAATCTACCAATAGTTTTTACAAACTCCAACGATTCATTTTTAGGTATTGCTATCTCTGGAATAAAGCGTTGTTTACGTTTTATGTTCAACAGTAAATACACTGTTAACAAAGCTACTGCCAACCAAAAAGCCCACTTAAATGCAGGAATACTTAATAGAACCCTTAATGGAGATGGTTCCTTTGGCTTTTCATTCTCTTCTAACTTATAAACATAGTACTCATCCCAAACAACTTTTTTTATAGATGAAGGAATTAATGCAAATGTTTTTTCTAAATAATCTCTATTGTTTTTGTGCAAAATAAAATAGTTTGAAAAAACAAATGGATTGCAATGTATTAAGAATGCCCCATCACCAACTGATGCCTTTAAAAAGTTAGGTATCCCAATTTTTGTTGTTCCAATCATTTGCAAGTTCTCTTTATTTACATTATTAAAATATGTATCAAAAGTAAAACCAGGATAAGTATAAGTTGTGTCTTTTGTAAACAATGGTTTTCGTAAAAGCAATGATGGAGAATCGGTATAATTTTCGTAATAAATAAAGTTGGTGTTTTCTAGTTCTACATCAAAATAAGTGGAGGCAATTTTATTGAACTTTGAACTTACAATTAAAAGTTGGTTGCCTTTTTTAGCAAATCTATCCAACAACAACATTTCTGTTTTAGTTGGATTAAAATGCTGAGTTACCACTACAAATAATGTACTATCAATTTCTTCTTCGTTACCATAAAACCAATCTTCAGGCGATCTTTTATTTACGCCTACCTTAACCCCTGATAGTAAATTTGGCAACATATCGAAGAATACTTTTGTGCCATAAGGATGAGTATATTTTTTATTTAAACTCACCCTTTTATCCAATACTTTAGGCTGCTTTCTACCAAAAAGCAACAAAGCTGCTATTACAGCTAGCAGTATCAATAAAATATATGGTAGATTTTTTTTCAAAACTATTTTTATAAATATTGTCGTAGTTTATCGAACTGGTTTTTTATACCAATAAATTGCTGATTACTTACTGTAAAATCGCCATACCACACATACTCATAATTTTTCACTACAGCAGCAAAATCAGTGTAAACAGCAGTGCTACTTAAAGCAAATAGATAATCGAAATTGGTTTTATCAGGTGCATATGCGATAATGTTTTTGTTAGAAAGACCTTTAAGTAATCTTAAAAACAATAAACGAGTTGCCAACCGAAAATTTTCACTGGCAATACTTTGAGCAATTGCTGCATCAAAATCAATCTCGAAAATATTATCCGATATTTCTGCATCGGTAGAAGATGGTTCAATTTTTCGAGCTCTTGATGTAAATAAACCTATTCCATTGCTTCTTAAAAAAGCAATAATTATAAATACCAAAATACCAATTATTAATATCCATGCAATCACCCTAAACACTTGACTATTTAATATAGTTGCCAGCCACTTCCAAAAACCACTTGGCTGTTGTTTTACAATTTCTTTTTTTTCTTCTACACCATCTGCGTACCAATAATCATCGCTATTTTTTAAAGATTGAATAGTATCTTTTAAACTTATACTACCTTTTGTAATGCTAATTATTTTACTAGTATCAATTGGTGTAAAATCTCCTTTAAATTTTTCTTTTGTAGAACTTTCAACTTCCGCTATTGAATCAACATATTCTTCAACTGGAGCTATCACTTCTTCGGTTGCTGTATCTATTGAAGTTTGTGCATGCAGCTTCTCCCCCAAAAAAATGAGTGTACAAAAACAAATACATAGTATTTTTTTCAGGAGTCTTTGTAACATAATCAGCTATTCATCATTTTTTTTAATCTGCGTTTTAATATAATCGGATATACGCCAAAATAACCAATCACAAAAACAAGCGATGCTAATAAAATAGATATACTAATCCATATTGGCATTTTATAGTGACGAGTTACAAAGCCTTCAAAAAAGGCTGCTACAATAAATACGGGCACTAAACCAATAAGAATTTTAATACCATCTTTTGCTCCATGTTTAAAAGCATTCAATCTTTTTTGCGTACCCGGAAAAATCCAGCTTTTGCCCAATATTATACCCGATGCTGCTGCAATGGTTATGGCAGATAATTCGAGTGTTCCATGTATCATTACTGTTAAAATAAACATACCTCCTAACCCTTTCGAATAAAACATATAATCAAAAGAACCAACCATAACGCCATCTCTAATTAATTCCTGAACTGTAAAAAAAGGAAACAATAATCCTTCCATATAATACCTAAAAGAAACGCTGATATTGTTAATCATAATGCCCAACCACATTAAAACACTATTGCCATTTTGATAAACACCAAAAGGATTACCATCGGCTATGTTTTTTTCAGTCATATTTACATAACCATCCCCCATTATTTCTCTTACAAAGTGTTCATCTTTCATTGCGGAATAAAAACCAACAAAAAAGAAGAATAAAAAAATAGCAAAACAAATACCCAATACTGCATGATGCTTGGCAACAGCAAATGGTACGTCGTATTTAAAAAATATGATGAGTTTATTTTTCTCTTCTCTCCTATTTTTATAAATATTCAAATAACGCTTCGATGCTTCTGCGTTTAAAAATTTAGTTACACTACTGTAAGGGTAAAATGTTTTTGCATAACCTAAATCGTCGGTTAACTGAATAAACTCAGCAGCCATTTCATCTGTATCGGCAGATGGCGATTGACTAATTTCAGTCCAACGATCTTTATTTTTCTTTATAAATAAGGCTTCTCTCAACTAATTCGGATAATTTAAAAACGGTTTCTTGAATTAAAATGCAAAATAATACATGGAAAATTAAAGAAACTGTTGGTACTAACAAAAGACATCTCTAATTTTATTATTCACATTATGAGTTTACTAAAAATTGCGACCAATATTAATATTGATTTGGAGTTTACTACTGCTCCATTTCATAAACGTTTAATTGCATGGATAATAGACTTTGTACTATTTATTATTTATGGCTATTGCATGTTTAAACTGTACGATATAATTCCAAGTATTTATAAGAGTGAGGATTTCAATTGGGTTTTGTTGATTTCTTTTTTACCGATAGCTCTCTATACTTTAATTACTGAATCACTAATGCAAGGACAAACACTTGGCAAAAAAATTATGCATATAAAAGTGATTAATGAAACTGGTGGAAATGCAACAATGAGCCAATTTATTATAAGATGGATGTTGAGGATATCGGACTTTATTATGTTTATAATGATTATTCTATTATTTGTTTATGGAATGCAAATAATAAACGAATTTTTCTTTGTAGCTGCACTTGCCACAACAGATGTATTTTGTGTTGCACTTACCAAAAAGGGGCAAAGAATTGGAGATATTGCTGCAGGTACGTTACTAATCAGTACTAAAAATGCAGGCTCATTAAGTGATACTGTTTTTATGGATATTGAAGATAGCTATGTACCAACTTTTCCTGAGGTTATGCAATTAAGCGATCGGGATATAAACATGATTAAAAACATTTACGATAGCTCTATAAAAAAATATAATGCCGATTTGGTGGAACGTACTGCTCAAAAAATACAGATTGCTTTAAAGATAGAATCAAAACAGGATCCCCTTTATTTTTTGGAAATCCTGTTAAAAGATTACAATCATTTATCTACAAATTAGCTTATTTCATAATTGCTCCTAATACAATAAAAATGAGCATCAGTGCATAAAACGAGATACCAATTATTGTTAAGATGCCCCAAAATTTGCTGTAGGCTTTAAAATGCCCAAAAGATTCGTTAAGCAACTGCTGATCTTGTGCTGCCAACGCTTTTACCATTTTATTCGAAAAATTTAATCGAAAAAAGTTGGGTATTAATAATACAACAAAAATAATTGCATACAAGATTAATACACCTGAAAAAATACCCATTTCTGCACCACTTGAAATACCTGAATTACTTAACGTGGCTATTGTACTCACAAAAAAAGACCCCCCAAATACAATTGCTAAAATTGCCAGCCCATAAAATACAATACTAACAATAGATAAAAATTTATTCCATTTTGCAATAGAAATTAAATGACTTGTAGCAACATCATCAATACCAAAACTAAAAATTGAGTTATTTTCCTGTTCCATGTGATTAATTTTAAATGTAAAATACGGCAAACAATTCAGTAAATAAAAAAAGTGCTGTAATTTCTTACAGCACCTTTAAAAATTGTATTGAACACTTATTTTTTCTTTTCGTCTTTCTTAGGTTCTGTTGGCATTGGAGCAACCATATCAGGCTTAGCAGCTTGTGGAGCTGGAGCATCAGTTACATCGGCTACTTCAATTTCAAATACAAGGTTTGCATAAGGAGGTATTGCTGCACCTGCACCCTGCATTCCATAAGCCATCATCGCTGGAATAATTAATTTACCTTTTCCACCTTTGGCAAATAATTTCAACCCTTCATCCCAACCAGGAATAACACCACCTGTACCAACTACAACTGGTAAAGGTTCACCTTTAACGCCATTCTTAACATTGCTATCAAATTCTTTACCATTGCTTAATAAAGTTCCTTTGTAAAAAATCTTAGCCAATTTACCGCTATCTAATCTTGGACCTTGTCCTGCATTATCAATAACAACAGCTACACCACCTGGTGTTGTTTCTGTTTTGTAATTTTTCTTAGCAGCATACTCTTTTACATCTTTTAATTCACGCTGCTTTTCCGCTTCGATTTGCTTGGCATAATCATCTTTCATTTCATTTTCACTGGCAAATGATTTTATGAACTCTACTTTTCCGTTAATATAATCACCACGTTTAAAATCTTTATTGTACTCAAGTTGCCCCATCTTTTTCAAAGTATCAATACTTAATCTAAATTCTACCTTATCGCCAACACCACATTTAGTAATCAATTCAGCAAAATTGTATTTACCAAAACGTGCAGTATCGATAGCAAAGTAAATAGGAATATGCCCAAATGTGTTGTTCAATACACTGTCTTTCAGTTTATACTCAACGTGTATAGCAATCATTTGACCTTGCTTCAATTTTTCTTTGGCATTACCCTTAATAATTTTATAAGGCATACCCGATTTTGTCTTTTCAAATTTGTTGCAGCTGGCAAAAAATAAAGTTGACGCTGCAAGAACTGTTGTTAAAATTCTCATTGTTTGTTATTGTAATTGTGATTCGTATTGTTGAATAACTTGTTTAAATTTTTTAACGGTTGCATCTACACCTTCACTGCTTCTTCCACCAGATGCGTTAAAATGTCCACCACCTTCAAAATGCAGCCTTGCAAATGTATTTACATCGAAGTTGCCTTTGCTTCTAAAACTCCATTTTCTTTCTTCATCTCTATCTATAACAATTGCAGCTAACTTAATACCTTGAATGGTTAATAGGTAATTTACCAATCCTTCTGTATCTCCAGTTTTAATATCAAATTTTTGCAAATCATTCCTGTAAACATACATGATTGCTGTATTGTATTCGTATAATACTTCCATTCTATTATTTAAAACGAAGCCAATAAAACGCAACCTATTCTCTAGAAAATTATCGTAAATATTATCGTGTATGGGTGTATGCTTTAATCCTAAATCTTTGAAAAAAGCAATCATTCTATGAACCGATGCTGTTGTAGAAGGAAAACGAAAAGAGCCTGTATCTGTCATTAACCCTGTATATAAACACGCAGCAACATCTAAATTAATTTTGTTAGCATGACCACTATCTATTATAAAATCATACACCATTTCACAGGTGCTGCTTTTTGCAGTAGAACTTATGCCATAGTGAAACATTTCAACCTGTGGTTGTTCGTGATGATCTATTAAAACTCTGGTGCAGTTTGCATGTTTTAATAATGGTTCTAAATGCTTGGTTCGATGCAGAATATTAAAATCGAGGCAAAAAATCACATCTGCTTCATCAACCAATTGTTTACATTTTTCTTTGTTCAATTCAAAATCTACAACCGTATTAACGCCTGGCATCCAATCTAAAAAATTAGCCCAATTGGTTGGAGAAATCACTGTTACCTGATGCCCGAATTGAAGTAAAAAATGGTATAAACCCAAAGAACTGCCCATTGCATCACCATCTGGCTTTTGATGTGTAGTAATAATTACCTTTTGGGGTTGCGTAATTTGAGCAAAAAAATCTTTAATTGGCTGCATAAATGTGGGCAAATGTAATGGAATTGAACATATTGCACCCATTTTGCTCAATGAATAATAGCATTAACTATTTTTTAGTTGAAAACAAAAGAACTTGTGAAAAAATACATTTTGCAATAAGATTATTGAATTGAGTGTTTTATAACCCTACATTTGCGGCGAATTAAGAAAATGAATATTATGAGCAACAGAACATTTACCATGATTAAACCTGATGCAACAGCTAAAGGTTACACAGGTGCAATTTTAGACATGATGCTGAAAGCAGGTTTCAGCGTAAAAGCTATGAAATGGACAAAATTAACTGCTGAACAAGCAGGAGAATTTTATGCGATACACAAAGAGCGTCCTTTTTATGGAGAATTGGTTGAGTTTATGAGTAGCGGACCAATTGTAGCTGCAATTTTAGAAAAAGAAAATGCAGTGGCTGATTTTAGAACGTTGATTGGTGCTACCAATCCTGCAAATGCAGAAGAAGGTACTATCAGAAAAAAATATGCTGCATCGGTTGGTGAAAATGCAGTTCACGGAAGTGATAGTGACGAAAATGCTGCAATAGAGGGTAGCTTTTTCTTCTCTGGTTTAGAAAGATTTTAATTGAAAAATCCCCGAAAAATTCGGGGATTTTTTTTACTTAATTTGTTGAAATATTTTTTTCATTACTGCTATTTCTTCTTCATCTACACCTATGTTTTTGTTTTCTTCTTGCATAGATACTTTTTTGAATATGTTTTCATTCATCAGCATTTTTTTTGCCGATGAATGTAATTCTTCGACTCCAGCATATTCAGCAATTTGCTGAATATTGTTACTTCTAATTCCACTGCCTGGCATTATTACAATTCTGTTGGTGGCAGCATCTACCAATTGTTTTATTGTTTGCAAACCATCAATTGCGTTAGGCATTTGTCCACTAGTTAATATTCTCGTACAACCAGTATTTATGATTTGCTCTAAAGCTGCAAAAGGTTCTACTGTTCTATCAAAAGCCCTGTGAAAAGTAACATCCAATGGATAAGCCAAATTTACTAATGCAGCAGTTCTGCCTGAATCAACAGTTCCATCATTGTTTAAAATTCCAAAAACAACACCTCCAAAGCCCAATTTTTTGCATAACTGAATATCTTTTTTCATTACTGCAAACTCATCTTGAGAATAACAAAAATCACCACCTCTTGGTCTAATTATTGGAAACACTGGAATCTTAACATGTTCTTTAACCAAAAGCAATGTTCCATAAGATGCAGTTGTGCCACCTTCGAAATTATTATCACATAACTCAAGCCTATCAGCACCTGCTTTTGAAGCAGCTAATGCCGATGCTACATTAAAAACTGCAACTTCTAAAAGCATATTATAAAAGGTAGTTTGAGTTTTTAAGCAGGTTGGTTTCTTTGGTAGAATAAATGGCGTAGTTAAAACCACTGTGTAAGCTATAAGATCCAGTTTCACCTTTTTTATTAATAGCAATAAAACATACTTGAATATTCTTACAGTTTTGTGCACCTTTCAATTTCACTAGTCGTTCAACTGCTTTTTTACAAGCTTGTTTAGGAGAAAAGCCTTGACGCATTAACTCAACAACCAAATGCGAACCTGCAATACGAATTACGTCTTCTCCTTGTCCTGTAGCACATGCAGCACCAATTTCATTGTCTACAAATAAGCCAGAGCCAATAATTGGAGAATCGCCAACTCTACCCCTCATTTTAAATGCTTGTCCACTTGTGGTGCAGCTACCACTTAAATTACCTTGAGCATCTAAGGCCAACATTCCAATGGTATCATGATTAAATTCGTTACTTACAGGTAAATTATTGTTGTTGTGTGTTTTGTTTTCACGATTAATACCTGGTTGGTAGTTGGATTTTTTTAACCACTCATCGTAAGCTTGCTTAGCATCTTTGCTTAACCCTTTTTTTTGCAATTCGAACCCTTCAGAAAGTGCAAATTTTTGTGCACCCTCTCCAACCAAAAAAACATGAGGTGTATTTTCCATAACCCTTCTAGCAACAGCAATAGGATGTTCGATATTTTCTAAGAAAGCAACGGCACCACAATTACCATTACTGTCCATTATGCTTGCATCTAATGTAACAATGCCTTCTCTATCAGGATTTGCCCCTAGCCCAACACAGCAATTTATTTCTGACTCTATAACCATTACGCCTTTTTCAACAGCATCAATTGCTTTACCTTTTTTATACAGAATTTCCCATGCAGCTTTGTTAGCCCTTAAACCAGCATCCCAAGTAGAAATTACTACTGGCTTATTAATTTGTTGATCGGGTTTAAATGAAATAAATGGCAATGACGCTAAAAATGTTGACCCAAAATTTAAAAAATGTCTCCTGTTCATGGTTTCTAAATTAGCACAAAACCGCATGTAAATTGCAATAAAATAAAAATACAGCAACAAAGAGTAACTTAATCGAACAGAAAACCTGATTTACTAATTGATATTTTATATTTACCAAAATATTATTGGTGAAAAAAGACAAAGCATTCTACATATATGCACTAAAACTATTACTGATTTACGCAGTATTAGATTATGGAACAACTTTTTTTATTGGCATTTCTTCACCGGGTGGTAAATATTATTTTAAATGGTTAGACCAATACCTTAACTATGTTACTTGGTTAAGAAATACAATTTTATTTGGCTCAAAGGGGTTAATGGCTTTACTAGGCTACGAAGCAGATATTATTACTGCCTACGTAATTAAAATAAAAAACGGAGCATCTGTGCAATTGGTTTATTCCTGTTTGGGCTATGGTGTTTTAAGTTTTTGGACAGCCTTTGTTGTTGCCAATAGCGGAAAAATTAATTTTAAAATTAGATGGATTTTAATTGGTTTTGCAGTAATTATTTTTTCGAATATTGTTAGAATATGTACGCTATTAATAGCCAACCAAAAAAAATGGTATAAGCCATTTAGTTTAGATCACCATACGACTTATAATATAATATCTTATATTTTGATTATCATTCTAATGTTTACATTTTTGAAGTATCAAAATAAAAAGACAGACTAATTATAAACTAGTCTGTCTTTTTAATATTGCATTACAATTGTTATTTCTTTTTCCTATTTTTTTTAACTCCACTTGCAATACCAATTGCCAATAATACACTTATACCACCATCTAAAGGAACAGCACCATCATCTGTTCCACCTGGACCACCTGGGTCTGTTGGAGGGTCTAAACTTGGGTCTAGGGGATCTGTATCTGTTCCAATTGGCCTAGAATCAAAACCACTGTTGCCAGTTCTAGAACCTGTACCTCCTGTATTATTTGAGTTTGGATCTAAACCGTTATTTAAAGTATTATTATCCAATTGTGCATTCACCTGGGAAGATGAAATAAATAATGTTACTAAACAAATACTAAAAAAATTACAAATATTTCTTAAATGCTTCATACAATTCAATTATCCCTATTTTCTATTTTAAATTATTCGATGATTATAGTTTTAACTATGCTAAGTCCATCGCCATTTTTTACAACTACTGAATAGTTACCAGCTGAAAGATTTTGATCCCAATCAACTATAAAAGAAGCTATTGCTGTATTACTTACTTGTGTAAGCTTTTTGGTCAATTGTAACTGTCCGGCAGTATTATACATTTCGACTGTATAACTACCAGATTTTAGGTTGCTCAACTGAAGAGTGAAATGCTTTCCTTTAACTGGGTTTGGATAAACAATTAACTGTTCATTTTTAAAATTCAAATTAACTGCAACTGTATTACTATATTTAAAAGAACCGTCTTGATTGATTATTTTAATTCTATAATACCAAACCCCTGTAGTAATATTTTTATCAAAAATTGAATAATTATTAACTGCATTATTTTTCGCTGCTGCTGTAGCAATTTTAGCAAAAGTGTTTGCATCATCAGCTCTTTCAATTTCAAAAGATTGAACCTGAATTTCATTGGTTGTATTCCAACTTACTTCTACTCCATTATTTTTTGTGGTAGCAGTAAGTGCAATTGTTGTTAATGGCAATGCATTGTTATTTCTAAACACAACATAGAATCTATTGCTAAAAGAAAGCGTATTAGCTGTATTTGCAGTAAAACTAATTAAAGTAGTATCATTTGTTTTAATTGCTCTTTCTGAATTGTTTAACTTATCAATTAAATAGGCTTGATAAGCAGAATTAAAACTTCGTCCATCAATTGTTATGGTGTAGTTCATATTGTTTACAACATTCCACAATCTTAAAGCTAAAGTATCAGTTTGTAATGGTAGCTTTCTATGTTCGATTGATAAGTCTTTGCTGTTGGTAAATAATGACATATTTTCTGTACCATTAAAAAATTTAGCAGCATCATTTGTATTTACACCGTTGTCAAAAGCAGGATCAAAAGCAACTACACAACCGTCCATTGTTCTGTTAACAGAAGAAACTGGTTTACTTAAAGTAAAAGAAATTTTACTTACAGTTGCATTTGTTCTAAACACACTTGTTAAGCCTACACCTGTAGCTTTATCACTTTCTGCAATAACCAATTGTGGACTAGCTGCTGTTGTTTGTATAAAGAAACCCTGATAAGGTTGTATATACTGATTTACAAACGAACTAGGATTGCTGTTTGATAAAATATCACCATCCCAAGTTACGTAAGCACCTGAAGTACCTAATGTTGGGTCGTATACAGTATAGGTGTTCGATAAATTTGTTTTACCTATTGTAGACCAATTGATAGCAGCTACGTATGGATTACCTAAAAAGCTATAATCTCCATTCGAATTATTTGTATTTAAACTATAGGTAGAGCTTAATCCAGTATTAGATGTTCCAGAAGTTGTATAAGTAACAGTTCCTGTAACTAGTTGGCCATTGGCTCTTAATGTTGTAGCAGCATTCATACCTACTGGAGGTGTTCCATAAAGGTTAAATGAACGATCTCCACGAACAGTGATTCTGTATCCTTTATAAACATTGGGCTTAGTAGTTTTTGTATTCGTAACTCCACTAGACCAAACTCCATTAACATAATCCCATAATGATGTAGCACCAGAGGTTGTCATATCGCAGCCAGTTGTAGCATCAACACCTCCAGGAGAAGCTCCTGCTCTTCCTGTTATATGTGTACCTAATCCACTAGCTGTTCCCCCAGCTTCTTGCCAAGTATCAAAAAAGTAAACATTACTATTAGTATTTACACCAACAGCTAAATCTCTAACTGCTCTGTTACCTTGTGGAATAAAACGTTCCACAGTAAAAGAACCACTATTGTAGGTAATTGTACCTGCAACTGTACCAACCTGTGCAGTGTTTGAAATTGAAGTTGATTTTAGTGTAATGATTCTCCCATTTAAATCTAAATCGCCATTTGTAATTTGCAATAAATTAGTAATGGCAACATTTGAACCTAATGATGTTGCAGAAGAAGCTCCAGTTCTGTTCAATGTGAAGGTGTTCAATAAAGTATCTGTTGCAGATGCTGTATTAAATATTAAGTTACCTGTAGCACCTCCCGTAGTTCCAGATACAGTTAAATTAGATGTACTAGAACCTGCCAGAGAACCTATAATTGAAACTGTACCTTGTAAATTTAGTGTGTTACCATTTATAGCTAATATACCACCAGCATTGGCAACAGTTAAAACACCAACAACTGTTACATTTCCACTTAAAGATTTTCTCCCAGAATTAGTTACAGTTAAATTTCTATAATCTGCTGATGGCAAAACTGGTATACTTTGAGCACCTGAACCATTAAAGTTCAAGGTGTTATTAGAGTTAACAGTATAAGCACCAGAGCCAGGAGTAAATGTACCAGAAATAGAAATTATTCCTGTATTTAAGGTTCTTGCACCACCTGTTGCATTAATATTTGTATAAGTACCGGCTGGAATAAATTGTGCACCAGCTCTATTAAGTTCAATAGTTCCAGCCCAAGTTTGACTAGCTGGGAATGGTGGATTGGTAGCATTAGAGGTTCTAAAAGTACCTGTACCTGTTTGACCAGTAAAAGATGCACCAACTAAAGCTCCATTGGTCATAATCAGCGTAGAACCAGAATTTAAATCTAATGAACCTTCTAGGGTTATTTGTCTGATTATAGTAACAGTTACACCACTAGATAAAATTAAATTTCCGAATTTTACTGCATTCTGAAGGGTACCAGATGTATAGGTTTGATTTTGCCCAAAAGTAAAATTAGTTGCAGCTCCATAATTATTGTTGAATGCTCCAGTAACTTCAATTACAGTTCTAGACAGCAATGTTGTGCTGTTATACACAAAATCACCATTCATATTAAATGTGTGAGGTTGTGTAGCACTTGTTGGAAAAGTCATAGTTGCAGATCCATTAAAAGTGAGACTAGCACCACTTTCAATTTCTAACCCCAACCCTCCAGTAAGTAAAGCATCAGATAAAGCCCATGTACCAGAATTTAATGTTAAATGAACACCAGATGGTATAATAAAATAATCGCCTTGAGCAAAATCTACTGGATTTCCACCCCCACCATCATCCCAATTAGATAGATTGGTAGGGTCTCCATTTGCTAAAGCAGTGTAAGTTACTTGTGCACTAGCAGATTGGATGCTTGCAAATAAAATTCCTACAAAAAATAACACTTTTAAAGTTCTATTCATAACAATAACTAATACTTAGCGTACAGTAATATAATTTAACCTGTTTTGCAACAAGCAATTTTCAGTAGTTTGGGGATGGGTTGAAAAAAATTTAATTTAAAAAACTAAAAACTTTTTCTATTAAGGTCTTTTTCCTAGGTTGATGCGTTTTACTTGACTTCACATGTATTGAAAGAGCATCTATTTTATCTACCGGAGTCCAATCTTGTAATCCAGAAAACCAAATCATGTCGGTATGTCTTAACCCTTTTTCTTTAATTGCTTCAAAAGTATAAGGACCGTACATTAATTTCTTTTTCTTCAGGATATATATCTTATCCGTTATTTCCATACTCAATTTAAATAAATAGATACTCCAATCCGTCAAATTGTTGCACAATAGTACGACAATAATTTATATTTCCATCATTAATCCTCTATTTGTGTATTTAATTCTTAAATGCAAGTATGGCTCGTTGAACAATATTGTCTCGTTTATTCATTACTTCAAAGTACCCTTCAGTTTTAAAAAGCTGCTTTGCCATTAATTCCTGAATTTGTTCAAGCACATCATTTTTTAGCTCAACAGAATTTTTGTTTAACGATATACTATCTTTTTTGACAAAATCATTGAACCGAAGCCACTCTTTTTCTGCCGGAACAAACTTTTGAGCTAAACTTTCTACCGATGAAAACGCTTTGAAATAGCTTTTATTTTCCAAAAAATAGGCATATACAAATTTGCTCAAAGAATTTTTCTTGTAAATGCTTGCCATTTGCTCATTTAAAAAACTTGTATCAGCCCCTACAAAAATATCTGGCGTTATTCCACCCCCACCATAAACAATTCTGCCAGCAGGTGTTTTAAAAGATGGTCCTTTACTTTTTAAAGAATCTCCTTTTACAACTTCTCCATCATGATACCTTTCAATTAGTTCTTCATTATACTCTTTACGAGATTTATTGGAATATGGTTTTTGAATGTTTCGACCCAAGGGAGAATAATATCTAGAAACAGTTAATCTTACTGCCCCACCATTACCCAATTGAAACTGCTGCTGCACCAATCCTTTTCCAAAGGTTCTTCTACCAATAATGGTTGCTCTATCCCAATCTTGTAATGCACCAGATAAAACTTCACTTGCACTAGCACTGGTTTCATCTACCAGCACAACAAGCTTACCTTTTTCAAACAAACCATCCCTTTTGCATTTGTATTCATAACGTGGAGCCTTATTGCCTTCTGTATAAACAATTAGTTTATTGCCCTCTAAAAATTCATCAGCAATGTCAACTGCTTCATTCATTAATCCACCACCGTTTCCTCGCAAATCCAATATCAATTGCTGCATTCCTCTTTTTTGTAATTTCTCTAAGTTTTGCATAAACTCTTCATAGGTTTTATCGCCAAACTTATTAATGCGAATAAACCCTATCGTAGCATCAATCATATAGGCTGCATCTATTGTTGATACAGGTATATTACCTCTTGTAATTTCAATTTTTTTTAACTGACCATCTCTAAAAAAAGTAATATTTACTTTGCTATTTTCACCTCCTCGCAAATATTTTCTTATCGCATCTGTCTTTATTGAAACCCCTGCCATTTTTACGGTATCATTTACCAAAATAATTTTATCACCTATTTGCACACCAGCTTTATCCGAAGGACCATCTTTTAAAACATTAACAATATTCACAGTATCATCGAACATTTGAAACTCTACCCCAATGCCCTGAAAATTACCCATTAAATCTTCGTTTACAGATTTAACATCTGTTGGTGGAATATAGATGGAATGAGGGTCTAAATGCGTTAATAACTCTTCAATTGCCAATTCACTAATGCTATCTATTTTAACAGCATCTACATATTTGGTTCGTATTAAATCCATCACTTCCTGTACCGATGTTTTTCTATTTGAGCTTAAGAAACTGCTACTGCCAGATGTTTCTCTTAATTGATAACCAATAAACATTCCGAGTACCATTACCAATGAAAAAAGAGCTGGTAACCAAACCTGTAATTTTTTACTTCCCATAAATGTTGCTTCTTTGTACTAAAATAAAATACGAATATCAGATAAATTAGTTTACAAGTTTGTAAGTTTAAATTTGATTAATAAATTGACTATATATAAATCTGTTTTATGATAAAATTAATTGCCGATAGTGGCTCTACAAAATGTGAATGGTGCTTAATAAATGATGGCAAAAAGAAAACAATTATTACACAAGGGATCAGTCCTTACTTCCTGAATAGTGAGCAAATCATTCTTTTACTGCAAAAGGAATTAATGCCCAAACTTAAAAATGTGACAGTTGATGAAATTTATTATTATGGCACAGGATTAAGCAACGCCAATAACGTGAAAATTGTAAAAATTGCTTTAAAAAAATTATTTACTACTGCAAAAATTGACGCCAATCACGATTTATTAGCAGCAGCAAGAGCTTTGTGTGGCAATAAAAAAGGAATTGCCTGTATTTTAGGCACTGGATCTAATTCATGCTATTACAATGGCAACAAAATTGTAAAAAACAGTCCAGGTTTAGGTTATATACTTGGAGATGAAGGCAGTGGAGCTTATTTAGGCAAGAAAGTAATTCAATATTATTTGTACAATACGTTTGACGAAGATTTAATGAACCGGTTTGAAAAACTGTTTAACACTAACAAAAACGAAATACTTGAATCGGTTTATAAAAAGCCATTGGCCAACCGATACTTAGCCACTTTTGCAAAATTTTTAGCCGAAAATAGAGGTCATTTTATGGTTGAAAACATAATTGAAGATTGCCTGAATGATTTTTTCTTTACCCACCTGAATAAATACAGTGAAAGCTGGACATTACCTATTCATTTTGTGGGTAGCATAGCCTACGGTTTTAAAGACATTTTGAAAGATTTATGCAGCTCCTATGAGCTGGAATTGGGTACTGTTTTAAAAAAACCAATGGAAGGTTTGATAAATTACCATAAGTAACTTACATTTATCAGAATAAATCCGCAATATTTTGCGTTAATTTGCTGATATGAATAAATTCATACGAGTTACCGAACAACCCTCAACTTACAGACACTTGGAAAAAATGTCTGTAGAAGAAGTACTTACCAATATTAATGAGGAAGATAAAACTGTTCCATTGGCTGTTGAAAAAGCCATTCCACAAATAGAAAAATTGACTTCTGTAATTAGTGATAAAATGCTTTCGGGTGGTCGATTATTTTATATAGGTGCAGGTACAAGTGGACGATTGGGTATTGTAGATGCCAGTGAATGCCCACCTACTTATGGTGTGCCTTATGGTTTAGTAATTGGCATCATTGCTGGTGGTTATAAAGCCATCACTGAAGCTGTTGAATTTGCAGAAGACAACAAATTGCAAGGCTGGACTGACTTATTAGAATACGACATTACCGATAAAGATGTAGTTATTGGACTTGCTGCAAGTGGCACAACACCTTATGTAATTGGGGCTTTAGAAGAATGTAAAAAAAGAAATATTGCAACAGGTAGTATTTGCTGCAACCCCAACTCTCCTGTTTCAGCAGCTGCTGATTACCCTGTTGAAGTAGTAGTAGGTCCAGAATTTGTGACTGGAAGTACAAGAATGAAAAGTGGTACTGCACAAAAACTGGTCTTAAACATGATTAGTACTACTGTAATGATTCAATTAGGCAGAGTAGAGGATAATAAAATGGTGAACATGCAACTAAGCAATGAAAAGTTGGTAGACCGTGGTGTGAAAATGGTAATGGAACAGTTATCAATTACCGATTATACTATTGCAAAAGAAATGCTTTTAAAATACGGAAGTGTTAAAAAAACAATTGACTCAGCTGTTGTTGTTTAATCGTTCATAAAATATTTGTTTGCATCAACTTATTTCTTCATAAATTAGGTTTCTAAAATCAAAAGTTTATGAAGAAATTATTTTTACCCATCCTTTTACTTACTGCTATTATTAGCAACAAAAGCCAAGCTCAGGCAAATAGAGCATTTGCAATTACAGGTGAGGGCAAAGGCAATTATGTTTGGACAGCCATTAGAGAAATTGATTTAAACAATGGCAACGTTCTTAGAACATTGTACAGTGCAAGCGATGCCAAACAGGTACAATACAATTTCTTGAATGCTGATGCTCGGCTTATTCTTCCACAACAAACTGGTGTGCCAACGGCCAATGGTGTTGCTGCAACTGCATTTGATGCAAAAAATAATCGTTTATACTTTTCTCAAATGTGGGGCAATGATTTACGTTACATTGATTTAAACAATAGTGAAACTGTTGTTATTGTAAATACAGATATAAATTACTCAACCGGACCTCGTGTAGATGAAAGTAATGTAATAACACGTATGACTTTTGCCGCTGACGGAAATGGCTATGCTCTTACAAACGATGGCAATCAGCTTATTCAATTTACAACAGGAACCAAACCTGTAATTACTAAATTGGGAGCATTAGTAGACAGCAAAAAAAATAATGGCATAAGTGTACACAACCAATGTACAAGTTGGGGTGGCGATTTAATTGCTGATGTTTACGGCAATTTATATTTGTTTACTTATCGCAATCAGGTGTTTAAAATTAATATTGCAACAAGAATAGCTGAGCATATTGGTACTGTAAAAAATCTACCATCGAATTTTACTACAAATGGTGCTGCTGTTGATATTAATGGAGATGTATTTGTTAGCAGTGCTACACAAATAGATAATTACTACAAGGTTAATTTATCTACACTTGATGCAAAACCAATTGATAAGACTGATGCAACAGTGTACAATGCATCGGATTTAGCAAATGCAAATTTGGCTTATCAAAATACAAAAGCTAATCCAGTTTTGGAAGATGTGAAATTAAATAATTCAATCTCAGTTTATCCTAATCCTGCAGTAAATAAAACATTTGCCGTTCAGTTTGATAAGTTACCAGCTGGTAATTATTCAGTTGAATTGAGCGATGCCAATGGCAAACGAGTAATTACAAAAACTGTTGCTATAAATGGTTTACAAAACGAAAAAATTAACTTACCGAAAGGTGCAGCGAGTGGATTGTATTTTATTAAAGTAACCAACAACAGTGGCAAATCTGTTTATTACGACAAAGTAGTTGTACAATAATTTTAATTTGTAACCTATTTATAAAAAAACCTGTACCACAAGTACAGGTTTTTTAGTTTATACCAAAACAGATTTATTTCTTTTTACGCTTAGACTTAACAACAGTTCTTTCACTAACAGATTCCTCACTTACGTCAGGATTCATAACCCATTCATAATCTAACTGACGTTTATCTAAATTGGCTGCAACAACTTTAATAAATACCTTATCTCCCATTCTAAAAACTTTACCACTTCTTCTACCAACTAAACTGTATTCACCTTCAATGGCTCTAAAATCGTCGAAATCGCTCAAACCAACAATGCTTACCAAGCCTTCACATTTATGAGCAACAGTTTCTACCCAAAAGCCAAAACTGGCAACACCACTAATTACACCTTCGAATATTTCGCCTAAATGGTCTTTCAAATATTCTACTTGTTTGTATTTATTCCCAGATCTTTCACAATCCATTGCTGCACGTTCACGTTCACTCGCATGTCTACACTTCTCTTCCATCTTTTTATCGTTGATAGTATTACCTTGCAAAACACTTTGTAACACACGATGCACCAATACATCTGGATAACGACGAATGGGAGAAGTAAAATGACAGTAATGCTCAAATGCCAATCCATAATGTCCAATATCATTCACTGTATAAACTGCTTTAGCCATTGTTCGAATGCCCAATTGTTCCAACACTTGTTGCTCTGGTTTACCTTTTGCATCTAACAACAACTGATTAAAACTTTCTGCAATTTTATCTGGTGTTGACGTATCGAATTTATGCCCATACTTTTTAGCAAAAACAGTAAATGGTTTTAGCTTCTCTTCATCTGGCTGATCATGCACACGATAAGGAAAAGGAATAGGTACTTTTCCAGCCGAGGATTCTTTATCAACTACTTTCAATTTAAAAATGTGTTCAGCAACTGTTCTGTTAGCCAACAACATAAACTCTTCAATTAACTGATTGGCTTCTTTACTTTCTTTTACAACAATACCAATTGGCTTCCCTTTGTCATCTAATTTAAAACGTACTTCTTGAGAAGAGAAATTAATAGCACCGTGGCTAAATCTTTCTTTACGTAAACCTTGTGCTAGATCATGCATCAACAACAACTCTTCCTCATATATACCTTTGCCATTCTTTTCTTCTATAATCTTTTGTACATCTTCATACGCAAATCGATGATCAGAATGAATGATGGTTTTACCCAACCAATATTTTTTTATTTCGCCTTTTGTTGTTATTTCAAATACAGCAGAAAAAGTAAACTTCGTTTCGTGTGGACGTAAAGAACACAGCTCATTCGAAATTTTTTCGGGTAACATAGGATTTACTCGATCTGGCAAATAAACTGATGTTGCACGTTTATAAGCTTCTTCATCCAGTTTAGAATCTGGCAGCACATAATGGCTTACATCGGCAATATGCACACCAATTTCATATACATCTTTACTTAATTTTTTTATGGATAATGCATCATCAAAATCTTTTGCATCAACTGGGTCAATGGTAAAAGTGAGTACGTCTCTAAAGTCTTTACGTTTTTTAATTTCATCTGCCGGAAAATCATCAGTGAGTTTATTGGCCTCTTTCATTACTTCTTCAGGAAAAGATAGAGGGAATCCAGCTTCGGCTAAGAGTTCTTTCATAGCTGCATCATTTTCATCTGTTGCAGTTAATACACTTACAATTTCACCAATTGGTTTTTTATCACCTTTTTCCCATTTCACCAATCTTGCAATTACTTTTTCTTTATGCTTTGCACCATTTATTTTATCTAATGGAATAAATAAATCGGGCATTGGTTTTTCGGTTGCAGGAACAAAAAAAGCAAAATTGTTGGATAGTTGCAAATGACCAATAAACTCAGTTTGCTTACGACTGATTACTTCTAATATTTTACCTTCTTTACGCCCAGAGTTCAAGTTTTCTTTTACAATTTTTACACGAACTGTATCGCCATGTAAAGCTGTATTAAAATCTCCTTGACGCACCAACACATCACCAGCTCCATTGGGTATTACCACATAACCAATACCACTACGTGTAACATCCAACACACCTTTTGCAAGGTTCATTTCTCCAGTATTTTTTGTGGTGGTATGTTTATTTTTTTTCTTCATATTCATGCTTCTGGATTAAAGGTAAAATTGCTGATAAAGGTGGTTACTAATTGATTGAACTGCTGGGTATCATCAAATAAAAAACGATGCTTTACTGGTATTACATACAAAGGCAAATCTTTCAACTCGTCTGTAAACTTTACTAAACGTACAGCATCTTTTTCGGTTGTTAGAATTATTTTTCTTTTTGTATTGATTGATTCAAAACGTTCTTTGATTTCATTCAAATCATCAATTGAAAAAATATGGTGATCACTAAAATCTTTTTGGTAGTATGTGTGAACAGTATTTAATAAGTACTCCTTCAATGGCTTTGGATTCGCTATACCACAAGTTAACAACACTTCATCGTTGGTTGTTAATATCCATTCATCTGTTGTATTGGTTATATGATAAGGCGTTCCATACTCAATTGTAGTGAAGTACAAATGCTGATGTGGCAAGGGTTTTAAGCTACGGATGATTTTATATTTTTTATCCTGGCTCATATCAGCAGGACATTTCGTTACAATAATCACATCTGCTCGTTTGGCACTTTTCCATTCGTCTCTTAAATCGCCAGTTGGCAAAAAGAAATCCTGTGTGTAAATATTGCTATATTCTGTGAGTACAATATTAAAGCCAGCCCTTACTTCTCTATGTTGAAAAGCATCGTCTAAAATAATAGCTTGTAAGTTTGGTTTATCTTGCAATAATTGAGGGATAGCCACCAATCTTTCTTCCCCAACAGCAACTGCTACATGCGGAAACTTATTGTGAAACTGCATTGGCTCATCTCCTATTTCTAGTGCAGTTGTATTTTCATTGGCCAATGCATAACCTTTGGTTTTTCTTTTATAACCACGGCTTAATGTACCAATCTCAAATTGTGGCGAAAGCAACTCAATTAAATACTCCACCATTGGCGATTTTCCTGTACCTCCAACAGCTAAATTACCCACACAAATCAAAGGGAAATTGAATGCTGCACTTTTTAAATATTTTTTATCGAACATCCAGTTCCTTATCATTACAACAATGCCATACAACAAAGCAAAAGGCAATAATAAAACTCGGAATGATTTTAAAAAAAGTGTATTAAAATTCATAAATCTTTTCGGGTGTTACACAATAATCTAAAGGTACATCAAAATCGTCGGCATCCTCAATTTTATCAACTGGTTCAAAATAGTTGAACCCAATTGTAATAGCATCTTCACGGCAATTGGCTAAATATTTATCGTAATAACCTTTGCCAAAACCTACCCTAAAACCCTGAACATCATAAATTAATTGAGGCACAAAAATTATATCAAAATCTACAGGACTGATAACAGCACCTTCTGTTGGTTCTGTTATTCCATAAGCACTGGTATGATAAACTGTGTCTTCATTAATCAATACAGCTTTCATGGTTTCAGTTGTTGTATCAACAACAGGATAGCAGATTTGTAAATCGGGAATTGAATGTCTTAAGTAAGATGAAAACAAATGTGTATTGGGTTCGTTGGAATGAGCCATTGGCCAATAAGTAAGCAATATTTGTGCATTACCAAAATCGAACTGTTGAAATTGAATGAGCATTAAATCATCCCACTTCAACTTGTCTTTTGAAGCGATGTTTAATCTCTTTTCTTTATAAATTTTTCTGAGTTCTTTTTTAATCATAACGACTCACGTAAAGATAATTGTATCTTTTCAGCTTGCTGTGTAATGAAATCTTTATTTATACACTTTGTAAAAGGAATACTGCCAATTTTAGGATGGCCCGACCAATTCACAATCTCATCCTCATAGTCTAAATAAGTATCATTAAAAATCCAGCCCAACACATCGATATTTCTTTGCTTGCAAATAGCTGCTGTTAACAAGGAATGATTGATGCTGCCTAAATAATTTCTACTCACTAAAATTACTTTGGCTTGTAATTGTTCAATTAAATCAATTACAAATTCGGTTTCATTTAATGGAACCAATATTCCACCTGCACCTTCAATTACAATTTTGGAGTTTGGGGTTTGGGGTTGTTGGTTGATGATATGATTTAGATTGATTTGTACTTGCTCATCTCTTGCTGCTATATGTGGCGATGCAGGCATTTGCAGTTTATACACTTCGGGATGAACAATTGTATTTGTATTGGTAATTAAACTGCTTACTTGCAAAGCATCTGTATCAGTTTCAAAACCGGCTTGTACAGGTTTCCAGTAATCGGCTTGCAATGCTTCTGTTACAATAGCACTCACAATGGTTTTACCAACATCGGTTCCTATACCTGTAATGAAAATGGGTTGCATGAATTAATTTGAAGTTATATCGTTTGGGATTATTTAGTTAGAAGTTGAAAAATGCAAATCATCTTCCTTAATTTTTTCCAATTACAGCTCACCACTTCTCTTTCTTAAACAAAAAAGCTAAACAAGGTAGTTCCATAATTTCTTACAAAACTAAAGCCTTCAAATTTTTCATAATTGTTACGTGGCGTATGTTCTAACACAAAAAAACCATCAGGTGCAATTAGCTTTTTTTGAACAATTATTTTAGGAATTTCATCAATAGGTCCAAGTGCATAAGGCGGACCAGCAAAAATAAAATCGTACTGCTCGGTACAAGTATTTAAGAAATTGAAAATATCCATTTTCAATACTTTACAATTTTCAACACCCAGCATGTCCATATTTTTCTTAATAAAGCCATGCATAGTATTGTCCTTTTCTACAATAGTTAAATCAGCTGCACCTCTCGATGCCAACTCATAACTAATACTTCCAGTTCCACCAAAAAGATCTAAGGTTTTAATTTCATCGAAGCTCATTCTACTTTGTAAAATATTGAATAAGCCTTCTTTAGCAATATCTGTAGTTGGTCTGGTATAAGGCATTTTTGCAGGTGGATTTATTTTCCGTCCACCAAACTTTCCTGAAATAATTCTCATGCCTGCAAGTTGAAATAAGGTGAGAAATAATGTAATGGATACATTGATAATTTTTCTAAACTTGATTGATTTACATCCACCACAGTTAACCTTAAATTTTTAAAATACTGGACAAGCTTTTTAAAAGTTTCATCGTTTGTATTTAAGGTACCTGCTACTGTTATGTTTGTATTGGCAGCATCTAATTTAAACTTATCTGCAACATTCATAATGCTATATAAAACATCATCGGCCGTTGCAAATGGAAAGCTTTGTACAATTTGCAATTGTTTGTTTTTAAAAGCACAAATAATACAATGATTGGAGTAGAAATTCACATGCATGTACATAGGCATATTGCTTAATCCAGTTGCAGTTGTGGCATTTAAAATACCATTGTATACATGATGCTCCTTTATTGACAAAAAGTTTCTATTAATGGTTTCTTGCAAAGTTTCATTAATTCTATAAACTGTATAAATCTTTTCTTCTTCAACCGAAATTGAATCGGTTTTTGCTACTGTTTTTTCATTTTCACCAAACATCAAATTCAGATAAGCTTCTATAACACTGCTATTGTATTTATAAGCAGGTACCAAAACCACTTCATTAACATGATAGAAAACCTGTGTTTCGTTGTAACTTTTATCCATTAAACCCGAGTTGGTTCTCAGTTCGTAAAAAATATCTTCCCAATCGTTGTTATCCAATTCAATTTTAAAAAACTCAAATGCTGTAATTTTTTGATTGTCTTCAGATTTTACCAAACATACCACATGTTCATTACCTACTTCTATTACCAAAGTATCCTTATTAAAAGGAGAATGAGCCGACGAGTCGTTGTATAAGCCAATAGTTTTTTGTATCATGAATAACAGATTGCATTGCAATGATATAAAATTATCACTGTATAATCAATGCTTTAGTGCAGTTTCTAAACCTTAGCTTTGCTGCCCAAATATGGCAACAACAGCGGTACATAACAGTTTACAGGTTCAAATTACAAATAAGCAAATCTTAAAAATTACTTTTCCTATTGCTTTATCTATACTGGTACCACAAATAAATTTTATTACCAACAATATTTTTTTAGGTCACTTAAATCATAATGGTGGAGAAGCATTAGCTGTAGCTGGTATTACAGGTGTATTTTATTTAATTTTTGCAGTAATTGGTAATGGTTTAAATAGTGGATTGCAAAGTTTAATTGCCCGTCGTGCAGGCGAAAACAAAATTGATGCGATTGGTTCTTTATTTTTTCAGGGAGTTTTAGTTGCATTGGCATTATCGCTGGGTGGTATGTTAATTACTTGGTTTATTGCACCAACCATTTTACAACACAGCTTGCATAATCAGCAGCATGTTCAAATGGCGATTAGCTTTTTAAATATCAGAATATTGGGTTTGCCATTTTTGTATCTGTATCAAATGCGTAATGCATTATTGGTAGGCACCAATCAAAGTAAATTTTTAATTTATGGAACTGCTGCCGAAGCTATAAGCAATATTATATTAGATTATGGGTTTATTTATGGCAAATTGGGGTTACCTGAAATGGGTTTTAATGGTGCAGCAGTAGCATCAGTAATTGCTGAGTTCATTGGATTGGCAGTTATTTTTTTAGTCATAAAATGGAAAGGCATAGGTAAGCAATTGCAATTATTTAATAACTGGAAATATGATGCTGTAAATGCAAAGCTAATTTTAAAAACATCTACTCCATTAATTGCCCAATTTGCAATTAGTATTATCAGTTGGGAGTTTTTTTACATTTTAATTGAACATCATGGCAGTACCGATTTGGCTGTGAGCAACGCCATGCGTAACATTTTTGGATTTTTTGGTTGTTTTACTTGGGCTTTTGCCAGCACTAGTAATGCAATGGTGAGTAATATAATTGGACAAGGTTTGCAGCATAGGGTAATTGAGTTGGTGTATAAAATTATGAAGCTAAGCATGGGCTTTGCTGTACTAGTTTGCATTATCATTAATTTATTTCCTGAACCTTTTTTATCGGTTTATGGTCAAGATGCAAATTTTACCAATGCAGCAATACCTGTTTTAAGAGTTGTTTCAGCAGCTTTAATATTAATGAGTGCATCGGTAGTTTGGTTAAATGCAGTAACAGGAACTGGCAACACTAAAATTAATTTGTACATCGAAATAATGGCCATTGTTTTATACTGCTTGTACGTTTACATCGTGTTAGAAAAACTACAGTTGTCTATTATGTGGGGTTGGGCAAGTGAATGGTTATATTGGACTAGTATGCTGATACCTGCATTTATTTACATGAACTCTAATAGATGGAAGAAAATAAAAGTTTAGTTAACCAGCTGTAGCTACTTTGTTGAAACTGCATAGGCGTCGCACCCTTCAGCTACATAAATTCTATTCAACTAAAATAGCCATAGAAAATCTATGGCTATTTTTATAAAATCAACAGCAATTACCCTTTTAGTTTGGTTACTAAATCAACATATTGCTGCATAGCATTAGCACTACTCAAGCCTTTTAACTTTGCCCAAGCTTCGTGTTTAAACTTAGCAACAAAATCAAAGGGATTGGCAGGACCACTTTCGTTATTATCACCTTCGGTAGCTTGCTTGTACAAACTATAGAGCTTTAATAATGTTTCATTGTCAGGCTTTTCAGCTAAAGTTTTGCTATTTGTTACAGCTTGTTCAAAAATTTCTTTTAATTCCATAATTGTATTATTGAAGTTCAATTAACATTTTTTTGCCTTCTTCTTTGTATGCAGCATCATCGGCTGTTCTTATTGGAAGTTTCACCAACTTTTGTAAAACTTCAATTGCTTTAGGTGGTTTATTATCCTGTACATATGCTTTAGCTAAATCTAAATAATTCAGCATAAAATAAGGATCTAAGTTTCTGCACTTTTCAAAATAAACAATTGCTGATTCCAGCTTTCCGTCAGGCAAGCCACCATAAAACAATTTAACAGCTGCTTTTTTAAATCCTGATAAATTAACCATTTCAAAATGCCATTTACCTAAAGTATAATTAGCTTTTGCATGGTTTGGGTTAATAGCTAAAGCTTTATCTGCATACACTTTTATATCTTTTACGTAAGCTACAATTTTCTTGTTTTCACTTTCAACATCCGTCATTTTTCCACTTGCAACAGCCATTACATAATTGGCATCCACATTTTTTGCATCAACTGCAATAGCTCTTTGAGCAAATGCCAATGAAGATTGATAATACAATTGCTTATCTTTTTTAGCTGGTAATCTTGCACCAATAGCAGCACTTAACTCAGCAGCTTTTACCAATGCTTTTAAATTGTTGCCTTCAGCAACCAAAACCTGTTTGTATTTATCTAAAGCTTCAACTTCTTTTAGTTTATATTCTAAATTTTCAGCTTCCTTCAACATAGTATTTACATCTTGAGAGAAAGCTGTTAGCCGAAAGCTATTAGCTATCAGCAATAAAAAAAATATTTTTAAAAGTCGTTTCATTTTATTGACTATTGACCTCTCCTCATTTCAAAACTTATACCAACAGAGCCTTGAAACTGAGTAATAGGCGGATTTAATTTATTAATTGAAAAAAACACTTTCTCAGCCAAATGAAAATTATCTAAAATCATGCTACAAATTTCCTGAGCTAAAGTTTCCAATAATGGTGTTGGAATTTGCATTCTTTGTTTCACCATTTCATAAACTTTTGAATAATCAATCGTTTGATGAAGTGAAACAATTTTTTCTGCTACTGTTTGTTGCAGTATCGTAATATTCACTTCAAAATCGTTACCCAAAACTTTTTCCTCTTCATATAAACCATGATGAGCATGAAACAGTAAATTATGTAAATGAATAGTGAGCAATGTTTAGTAATTTGTAATTAGGTACTAGGAATTTGCAATCTTACTAATTACAAATTCCCAATTCTTTTAACTTAGTGTCCTAATGTTGCTAAATAACGTTCAGCGTCTAAAGCAGCCATACAGCCACTTCCAGCAGCTGTTACAGCCTGACGATAAGTTTTATCTTGCACATCTCCTGCTGCAAAAACACCCTCAACATTTGTTTTAGAAGTACCTGGTACCGTTAGAATATATCCAGTTTCATCCATTGTTAAATAGTCTTTGAAAATACCACTATTCGGTTCATGACCAATGGCAACAAAGAAACCACTAATTGGAACTTCTATTTTTTCGTTGGTTACAGTATTGTGAATTCTTACAGCTTCAGTTTTATTTTCACCCAAAATTTCATCGGTTACACTATTCCAATAAATTTTAATATTGGGTGTATTCTTAACCCTGTCTTGCATTATTTTACTTGCCCTCATTTGGTCTCTTCTAACAATCATATGTACTGTTGTACAGAGCTTGCTTAAATACAATGCTTCTTCTGCTGCTGTATCTCCAGCACCAACAATGGCCACTTCTTTTTGCTTAAAAAAGAAACCATCACAAACCGCACATGCACTTACTCCAAAACCATTTAAACGTTGTTCACTTGGCAAGCCCAACCATTTTGCTGAAGCTCCAGTACAAATGATAATGGCATTAGATTCTATCCATTTTTCCTCATCAATTTGAACTTTATATGGGCGTTGTGAAAAATCAACTTTTGTTGCCAATCCATAACGAATATCAGCACCCATACGAGCTGCTTGCTTTTCGAAATGTATCATCATTTCTGGGCCCTGAATTCCGTCAGGGTAACCAGGATAATTCTCTACTTCTGTTGTAATGGTTAATTGACCACCAGGCTGAATACCCTGGTATAAAACTGGCTTTAAACCTGCACGTGCAGTATAAATTGCTGCTGTATAACCAGCTGGACCACTTCCTATAATTAATACTTCTGCTTTTTCGATTGTTTCACTCATAATTTATCTTTTTATCTATACGAACAAATGTATAATAGTCTTACAGTTTTCAAAAAGCGTTTTTACACAAAACGTTTATTTGGGGATAATCACTGTCTTAAATTGTGTTGCATAACCACAAAACGAACCCAGTGCATTGTTACTAATGTTGTTGGTAACTTTTACAGGAGAAGAAAATGGATTACCAATTGCCTGAAAAGCAAACTCCCAGGTATTCCAGAATTTATAGGTGGATTGGTCGATGTTGCAGAATTTTACAGTTACGGTATCTCCTCTGAAAAAATAACCAGAACTATCTAAACTAGAAGGGGGTCTGTTTCGATCAACCCCAGCCGATACAGGGATATCATAGGTTTTTCCATCAATTACCTGATCATCAAAAACCGAGTTGTCACCCGGTAAAAATGGAGCATTTTTTCCTCTCTGTGTAAAATACCTGATATAATTTCCCAATCCCGGTGGATCGGTAATTTTTGCCATAACAATTGCAAAATTGGTATCTACACCAACTGGTGGTTTTTTCGACCACATAGAATCAACTTTTTTTGTAAGTACAGGAATTTGGGTAGTTGAAGTATATAATTGCCCATCTACAGTAATGCTTAAGTTATACTGTTTTCCATTTTCGCCAATAAATGAAGATGTAGGACTTGTTATATCGTTAGAATAGAAGTAGTAAACGATACCATTATTTACTATATTGTATTCACGTAAACGATGTGTTTGTGTACCATTCGATAAAAGCACTACTGCATTTCGAACAAAAGAACCCGTTAACTGACTACTGCTAATGGTAGAAAAATAATTCAACGATTTTGTAAGTATCACAACAGGTGGTTGACCTGTTTCAATTTGTGCATCTACCACCAATTTAGGTTCTTGACTTTCGGGAGCCAATTGAATATCTTTTTCGCAAGAAATCAATAAAAAACTGAAGAAAAAACAAACACAAAACTGCTTCATAATTTCGAAATTACGTTTCTATAACAAAATGAAATGTAAAAGGTTAGCAAAAAAAAATCCTCTTGAAAAATTCAAGAGGATTTTTTGAGTTACAGATATGAGGAATTAACCTAAATAAGCTTTTAATGCGTTGCTGTAACGGGCTTTTTGTAAACGTTTAATTGCCCTTTCTTTAATTTGGCGAATACGTTCTTTGGTAAGATCGTACTTCATTCCAATTTGTTCAATGGTAACACCATTTTCACCATCTAACCCAAAATAAGCATTTACAATTTCAGCTTCTCTTGGGCTTAATGATTTTAGTACTCTTTTAATTTCTTCACGTAATGAATCTTTCATTACATCGTCATCTGTATCATCACTTCCTTCTAATAAATCACCCATGGCTACATCCTCTGCTTCATGCACTGGAGCATCTAAACTGGTGTGACGTGTGTTACTTTGGAAAATGTTGTTGATTTCAGTTTCACTCATTTCCAAAATTTCACTCAATTCTTCAGTACTTGGTTCACGTTCATGTTCTTGCTCAAAAGCCATATATGCTTTATTGGCCTTATTGTAAGTACCAATTTTGTTTTGAGGCAAACGAACTAAACGACCTTGTTCTGCCAAAGCTTGTAAGATAGATTGACGAATCCACCATACAGCATACGAAATAAATTTAAAACCTTTTGTTTCATCAAAGCGTTGAGCCGCCTTTATAAGGCCGAGATTTCCCTCGTTGATGAGATCACTAAGTGAAAGACCCTGATGCTGGTATTGTTTTGCAACAGATACCACAAAACGTAAGTTAGCTTGCACCAATTTGTCTAAGGCCCTTTGATTGCCCATCTTGATTTTCTGTGCCAGTGTTGTTTCCTCTTCGGGAGTGATCATAGAGATTTTAGAAATCTCTTGCAGATACTTTTCTACGGCTTGTGAATCACGATTGGTAATCTGGGTTGCAATTTTCAGCTGCCTCATAATGTGTAATACTTGTATTTAATAACGAACAATAGACTCTTAAAGTTCGGGGTACGTTGCAAATGCTTACGTTAAAGTTTGCCACATTGTGGATAAACAGCTGCAAAGGTACATTTTTTTATGGATTTAAGTAGCATTTACTAAACTAAATGACTTTAAAAAGGCGAATTATTTGCCCATTTAATACACATTCAGTCTTTTTGTTTAAAAAAACAAGAATAAAAGTTAACAAAAACGAACCCTTCTGTTCCAATTTTGTAGTTAAGCTATATAATTTAGAAAGACGAGATTATGGTACAAGCGTATAATTTTTTGGCTAGTTGGCAATTATTTCCAGAAAAATGTGATTTTCAGTTTGGTATTGCACCTAAAAGTGGAAACTATAAAATTGAAAGTATTAAAAATGGGCATGAACTAAGTTTAAGCATTAATTGGGTTTCAATTACAAACGATGCATTTTATACTCAATACAATGTAAACCCAAATGGAGAGTTACAGCCATTTGATAATCAGGAAGTTGCCGATACAATAAAAGCAACTATTGAAAATGCTTCAACCATTCGTACACTTTTTATTAAAGAAGAAAAAACAATTTTAGAAGTAACCAACGAAATTTTAGCTAATGGATATATGAAGGTTACACAAAAAGGAATTAATAATAAAAGTGAACCTTTTACAAATATTGAGATTTATCATAAGCAAATGAGTGTACTACCTTATGCTTCAAGCATTACAGGTGTTGCAATTCGTCCTACAAAAGAAGGTGTTATAAAACACAAAGCATTAACTGCAATGGAAGAACAAACCAACATGCAGTTAGATCAAATTAAACAACAAATAGAATTGCTTGCTCGTCAGGCTCAAGAAATTAGCAAACGAAAAGAATTAAGCTTAATGATTTACGAAGCCACCCTTCGTTTTAAGCCTCAAATTGGTCACACCTATCATTTATATGAAAAAAAAGATGGTACACACATGCTTTCGCTGGTTTCACCAAAAGAATGGGGAGGCAATGGACCCTTTAAACAATTTATTTCTACAGTACAACTTTTAGCAGATCATACTTGGAAGGAAGTATAAAATTTTGAATTGGTTTTTAATTAATAACTTCACCTGTATTAATTGAAAGCCTTGAGAAAAATTGAAAAACTATATACGCTATTGGGCTTAGTAATTGGCTTTAGTTTTCTTACGATAGCCTATCTAGTTAGTTTAACTTCTTATAATCTAAGCTTAAGCAGTTCAAATATTATTTACTTACATCAGCATTTTCCTTTACACTATTTTATCTTATTACTGCCAGTTTTGTTTGGTATTATTTTTTGGTTAATTGGAATTCAGAAAACAAAATTCAATGCATCAAAAGACAGATTGAATAAGCTGATTGAAAGCAGAACCAAGGCTTTAAAAGAGAGTAACCAAAAGTTAACTGCTTTCTTTAAAAGTAGTAGTGACATAAATGTTTTGATAGGTACCAATCAGCAAATTATAGCTTTTAACAAATCGGCCGAAACCTTTGTTCAAAGAATAGCTACAGCAATACCATTATCAGAAGGTGAAAACATCTATACCTATATTAATGAAGTAGCAAAACCCAGCTTCTTAAATGCATTTAATATTGCTTTAAAAGGAAAAAAAATACAATTTGTTGAAAACTACAGATTGTTTAAAAGTACAGCAACACTGCAGGTATTGTGGTTGTTTATAGAATTACACCCAGTATTAGATGAATATAATTCAATTGTGGGGGTATCAATGAACATTACCGATATTACTAAACGAAAAGAAATTGAACAAGCCATTCGTTTACAAAATAATCAATTGAAAAAAATTGCTTGGATTCAATCACATCAACTGAGAAAACCTGTTGCTAATATTTTAGGATTGTTTGAACTAATTGACTTAAATCTAGTGGATGAACACACCAAAGAAATTTTAGAAAAACTAAAAGAGTCATCAGAGGAATTAGACAATTACATTAAAGAAATTGTACAGCATACAAAACCAACTGATAGCGATAATTAAAGCTTTTTAAATTTCACAATCCTGAGCATTTGTATAATTACAGCAATAAAAATCAGGGCAAACCCAATGTAAAAAGTGTTGCTTAAATCTTTATTTTCTTTATACACAACAAATGCTAAAATAATTCCATAAACAGGTTCTAAATTAAGTGTAAGATTTTGTGTAAATGCTGATATTTTTTTGAGTGCCTGCAGCGACAAATCCATTGCCCAAATAGTACAAATCCAACTTAATAAAATCAGCCACAACCAATCGGATATAGATGGTAATAAACTTGATACAGGAAACCAATTCAAATACAATGGCATTATACAACTGAGTACTAAAAAACCACCACCAAGTTCGTACAGCATCATCGTTTTAGGAGCAATATTGGCTACAGTTTTTTTGTTAAGAATAGAAAATATTACACTGAACAAAGCAGCTAAAACTCCAAGAATAATTCCTGTTCGAAATTGAGTATCGAAATGAAAAATGAGGTAAATGCCCACAATAGCAATTAACCCAAGTAACACTTCATAAATAACCATTTTTTTTCTTAATAAAAGAGGCTCTAGCAAAGCTGTTAAAACCCCAGCAGATGATAAACAAATCAATGCAATTGAAACGTTTGCATACTTTATACTTCCATAAAAAAATACCCAATGCAATGCTACAATTGCACCAATAGCAAAAAGTTTAATTATTTGTTTGAATGAAACTTTTTGTACTTCTTTTTTAAAGAGCATTAACGCTAATAAAGAAAAAACAGTTATTAGCAATCGATACCAAACTAATAAACCTTCATTTAGTTGAATCGTTTTACCCAATACACCAGTAAATCCCCAAAGAAAAACTGCAATATGCAGTTTAATTAATGCAGCTTTCATTAAGGTGAAGATAATTGTTTAACTACTAGAGTTATTTTTTGTAGGTATTTTTAAAGAAGCTTTGCCATTGAATTTTAAGAACACCCAAAACGCCTTCTTTTATTATGCCTTTGCTCATTTTGCTTGCTCCTGCTTGCCTATCAATAAAAGTAATAGGCACTTCTTTGATTTTGAAGCCTAATTTCCATGTGGCAAATTTCATTTCAATTTGAAAAGCATAACCCACAAAACGAATAGCATCTAAATTAATCGCTTCCAATACTTTTCTAGTATAACAAACAAATCCTGCTGTGGGGTCGTTTACAGGAATCCAAGTGATCATTTTTGTATAAATAGCTCCACCCCTAGAATAAATATGACGATCGATAGGCCAATTTTCTATTTTACCACCTGGCACATACCTACTTCCAACTGCTACATCACCACCTTCATTTTTACAAGCATTGTATAACCTGATTAAATCATTTGGATTGTGAGAAAAATCGGCATCCATTTCAAAAATATAATCATACTCTTTTGCTATGCACCATTTAAAACCATGTATATAGGCTGTTCCTAAACCAAGTTTGCCTTTTCGTTGCTCTAAAAAAAGTTGGTTAGGATATTGGCTGAATAAGTCTTTTACAATTTGTGCTGTTCCGTCAGGACTACCATCATCTATTACCAAAACATGAAAATCTTGATTCAATAAAAATATAGCTGAGAGAATATTAGCAATATTTTCCTTTTCATTATAAGTAGGTATTATTACAATCTTTTCCAATGACTACAGGGGGTATTTAGGGCTCTAAAATAACGAATAACGTTATAATAATAACTACTTAACAGTTACCGTTGCAAAATAAACGTTGTTAGGGCTTTTTTAACAAAGTTCGGTTTAAAATTTCTGTGAACTTTTGTTTAGTGTTCATAGCAAAATCACCTTTCATCATCCAATCATAATATTGTGGTTCTTCCTTCAATACTTGTGTCACAGGCTTGCCTTTATGTTTACCAAAATTAAAAACCTCTACCCCATTTACTTTAATAAACCTTCGGGCAAAGTCTACCAAATCGTCTTCCCCAGTAAACTTTACAATACTTTCTACGGTAGTTCCAATTTGAGGATAACGCTGCACTTGAGCTTCTAAGACCTCCCAAGTTGCAGTTGCATCTGCTTCTGCACCATGAGCCCCTTCTAAGGTTTTATTGCAATAGAATTTATAAGCAGCACTCAAGGTTCTTTGTTCCATTTGATGAAACACTTTTTGTACATCAACAAACTTTTTGCCCTCTATACTATAATTAATATCAATTCTTAAAAACTCTTCAATTAACATGGGCATATCAAAACGGTTACTATTGTAACCACCAATATCACAGCCTTCTAAAAACTGCTTTAATTCATTTGCTACTTGTTTAAAAGTTGGTGCATCTTTAACCATTTCATCACTAATTCCATGAATATCTGAAGCTCCTTGTGGAATGGGCATTTGAGGATTAATCAACTTACGTTTTACTTGCTTCGTTCCATCGGGCATAATTTTTACAATGGCAACTTCTACAATTCTATCTGTACTAATATTGATACCTGTAGTTTCTAAATCGATAAATGCTAATGGACGCTCAAGCTGTAAATGCATACTTATATTTTGTAACGGCGAAAGTAATGTAGATTTTGAAATGCTCTTAGAATAATATTTAATCAACAAAGAAGGAATAATAATTGATTTAAGAACAAAATACTATCAGTCGTTAGCTTAAATACAAACACTTACATTTGCAACAAAAATTAATAATGAACATTAAAAATAATATACTTGAAACCATTGGTAATACGCCATTAATTAAGCTCAATAAAATTACTAAAGACTTGCCCTGTATGGTTTTGGCAAAGGTTGATTACTTCAACCCTGGTAACTCTATTAAAGATAGAATGGCATTAAAAATGGTAGAAGTTGCCGAAGCAACAGGAAAACTAAAACCTGGTGGAACCATTATTGAAGGAACGAGTGGCAATACTGGTATGGGATTAGCATTGGCAGCAGTAGTAAAAGGCTACAAATGTATTTTTGTAACTACCGAAAAACAAAGTAAAGAAAAAGCCGATATTTTAAAGGCAGTAGGTGCCGAAGTAATTGTTTGCCCTACAAATGTTTTACCAGAAGACCCCATGAGTTATTACAGTGTGGCTAAACGTTTGGCAAAAGAAGTGCCCAATAGTTACCACATGAATCAGTACGATAATTTAGCCAATCGTTTGGCACATTATGAAAGTACAGGTCCAGAAATTTGGGAACAAACGGATGGTAAAATCACTCACTTTGTTTGTACTGCAGGAACTGGAGGAACAATTACAGGTACAGCCAAATATTTAAAAGAAAAAAATCCCAATATTAAAATTTGGGCAATCGATGTATACGGTAGTTTACTCACCAACTATTTTAAAACTGGTGAGGTAGACATGAGTTTTGTTCACCCATATATTAGTGAAGGTTTTGGAGAAGATTTTATTCCAGAAAATTACGATATGAGCGTAATTGACCATTTTGAACAAGTAACTGATAAAGATGGAGCAGTGATGGCCAGAAGAATTGCCAAAGAAGAAGGTTTATTTTGTGGATACAGTGCTGGCAGCTGTTTGCAAGGCCTAATGCAATTGAAAGATAGCCTTACAAAAGATGATGTAGTGGTTTGTGTTTTTCACGATCATGGTAGCCGTTATGTTGGTAAAATTTACAACGACCAATGGATGATGGAACGTGGTTTCTTAGATGTAAAAACATTTAAAGACATGGTGAGTGGGCGTATTGGACAAAAACTAGTAACCATACAACCACAGCAAACAGTTTCAGAAGCAGTTGAACTAATGAAGAAATACGATATTGAACATATACCTGTTTTTGAAAACAATGAAGTGAAAGGAAGTATTAGTGAAACTGGACTATTCTTAAAGATTTTCAACAACGCTGAAATTAAGCATGCAACTGTTGAAAGTGTGATGGAGCATGCTTTTCCTGTTGTAGCATTTAATACACCTGTAGAAAAATTGAGTACCTTAATTACCAAAGAAAATGGAGCCGTTTTAGCAAAAGACGAAACTGGAGCATTTCATATTGTTACCAAGTACGATGTAATTCAAAGCTTAACAAAATAGTTTCATCAACTACATATTTGTACAAAAAGCAACACTGCAATGAAAAAATTTAGCTTATTCATTCTTAGTATTCTTGTACATACAATTTGTTTTGCTGACACTGCAACTAAAGATTCAAGTATTGAATACAATATTGCAGACACAGTTAAAGCAACAGGCGTTTACACACAACTGAATGTACAGTTTACCGAAGTTAAAAAAATACAAGCTGGTATTGGTAATTCAATAGTTAAATTATTACTGAGTAAAAATAAAAAACAGTCTAACGTTGTTATGCAGTTCCCTTCCAATGCAGTTATTGTTGCAAATGGAATTGAGGTTACTGAAAATAAAAAAAGTCAGCTAAGTTTAAAATACAATTGGCAAGCAAACACCAATTATCAGCTACTTATTCAAACAGCAAGGGATTCTGCTGAAAATTTTACTATTTATTCTGGCTATATATTTTTACCTGAATTACAAAAATGGAAACTGATTGGCAGCTGTAAAATAAATGGACAATGGGGTTACGTCAATACTGTGAAAACTATACAAACGAATAATCAATCATCTACTACTTTTACCAACTTGTTGGCTCAAAGAAACAATGGTAGCTGGAGCAATTTATTAACAGCACCCTCTGCCAATCCTACAATTAATTTGTTGTCACATGTTGATAGTGTAGCACAATTTAAATTAGAGCAAAGTATTATACAGCAAGCCATTACAAAAAGAGAAACTGATGCTGTACATGAACTAGAAGGCATTTACTATTCTATCTTAAAACAAGGAAATGGCAAGGCAATTTCTGTAAAAGATACTGTTGAAGTTTATTATAAAGGCTACTTATTTAACAACGAAACAGCTGTATTCGATCAAACAAAATATAAACCAGTCAAATTTCCTTTAAGCCGATTAATTAAAGGTTGGCAAATTGGTGTACCGCAATGTACAGTTGGTGGTAAAATAAAATTAGTTATTCCATCAGCATTAGGTTATTCAACCAAAACAAGATCACCCAAAATTCCACCAAACAGTATTCTCGTTTTCGAAATTGAGATTGTAGATGCAAAGTAGTGCTTTCAAAAAAAAATTCCATCCGATTCAGCCCGATTTCGTTGTTCCGACCCAAAATAAATCCTTTGTGAACTCTGTGAAAAATTTTATGTTCTTTGCAGTAAATAACTTCTATGTGCTCCTCCTAAACTTTATACCTCTTTGGTAAAATAAAATTGCCGTTAGCAATCAATCTATGGCTCGCATAAAACACTGATAACGCTGAAATCATAAAAAAGTTATTGTGTTCTCTACCGTAAATAATTTCTCTATGTTTCTCCAAAACTCTACACCTCCGTGGTAAAAATATTGCTTTCAGCAATCAACCTTCTCTGCTTCTTTACTCTGTGGTTTTATCACTTCAAATTCTCCAACATATCCTTTGTCATTTTTTCTAAATCAAATTCAGGTTTCCAACCCCAATCACTTGCAGCAATACTATCATCAATACTACCTGGCCAACTATCAGCAATTTGCTGTCGATAATCAGGTTTATAAGAAATTGAAAATTCAGGAATATGTTGCTGAATCGAACCAGCAATTTCTTTGGGTGAAAAACTCATCCCAGCCACATTATACGAATGTCGAATACCAATTTTAGCAGCAGGAGCTTCCATCAATTCAATCGTTGCCCTAATTGCATCAGGCATATACATCATAGGCAAATAAGTATCCTCTTGCAAAAAGCATTGATACTTTTTATTTTCTAATGCTTCCAAATAAATTTCAACAGCATAATCTGTTGTTCCACCACCTGGAGCACTTTTATAACTAATCAATCCAGGATAACGAATACTTCTAACATCTACACCATATCGGTTATGAAAATAATTACACCAAAACTCTCCTGCATATTTGCTAATGCCATAAACAGTTGTAGGTTCTATAATCGTTTGTTGTGGACAATTTTGCTTTGGGCTAGTTGGCCCAAACACAGCAATACTGCTTGGCCAATACACTTTACTCAGTTTTTCTTCTCTGGCAATATCTAACACATTCAATAACCCCTGCATATTTAAATGCCAAGCTAAATTGGGGTTCTTCTCCCCTGTTGCACTCAGTATGGCTGCCAATAAATAAATCTGTGTAATATTTTGCCTAATCACTTGCACATGCAGCATTTCCTTATTCATTACATCCAAACTCACATAAGGTCCAGTGCCTTCTAACAAAGGATTTTGTTCTCTTAAATCACTTGCAATCACATTACTGTTGCCATAAATTTTACGCAAAGCCATAGTTAACTCAACACCAATTTGTCCTGAAGCACCAATTACCAATATTTTTTCTTTAGCCATACAACGATTTTTTATAACTGAATTAATTTAATCTAGAGAAGAAAACTTATGGAACCAGCTGCAGTACATGCAAACAACTGTAGTGGCGTCGTTTTGAATCCTGCTGACTAGCAAGGACACACTTCAGCTACATAACAATATTAAACAATTAAAACAGCAGGCAAACACTCGTTTCAATCAGTATTACAAAGAAAGGAAAGTTAACGTAAGTTTGTGCCACATTTATCACAATTCATCAAAGTATGTTACCCAACTTTTTAGCAGATTTAGTAAAACAACAATCGTACAACCCCGATAACTTTTTTTTAATTGCTGGCCCCTGTGTTGTAGAAAGTGAAGAACTGGTAATGGAAATTGCCGATAAAGTTTCGGGCATTTGTAAACGCTTAGAAATTCCCTACATATTTAAAGCCAGTTATAGAAAAGCCAATCGTACCAGTGCAAGTTCTTTTACTGGCTTGGGCGATGATATTGGTTTAGACTTAATTAAAAAAGTAGGAACAACCTACAACCTCCCAACTACTAGCGATGTACATGCACACGATGAATGTGCTATTGCAGCTCAATACATAGATATTTTACAAATTCCAGCATTCTTGTGTCGTCAAACAGATTTATTGTTGGCAGCTGCCGATACCAATAAAATTGTAAACGTAAAAAAAGGTCAGTTCTTAAGTGGCCCAAGCATGCAGTTTGCAGTAGATAAAATTAGAAAAGCTGGTAACGAAAAGATTATGCTTACCGAACGTGGCACCACATTTGGCTATCAAGATTTAGTAGTAGATTACAGAAATATCACATGGATGAAAGAGCATGGCACTCCAGTTATTATGGATGTTACACATAGCTTGCAACAACCCAATCAAACGAGTGGGATTACTGGTGGCAACCCTCAATTGATTGAGACAATTGCCAAAGCTGCCATTGCAACAGGAGCTGATGGTTTATTTATAGAAACACACCCCAACCCTGCTGTTGCAAAAAGTGATGGTGCAAATATGTTACCATTGCACCTATTAGAAGATTTATTAGAGAAGTTGGTAAAATTGAGAAAAGCAGTGGTTTAAATTGTTGGTACGATACCCCTAAAAAGTAAACACCCTTGCATTGTCAAGGGTGTTCTCATAAGTTAACAACGGCTAAAAGCACATTATTATTTAGCAGTTCAAAGATGTAGGGTTTATATGGATAGTTGTACCCCATAAGAACAGTATATAATCCCAATCGGACAAATAACTTTTGAAATGAAAAATCAAGCACCTTCATAACTTAATACAATTGCAATCAGTTTTGCTTTTTATATTTGAATTATGAGAAAAATTATCAGCTTGCTTTTAATAAGTCTTTTTTACCAACCGCTTGTAGCACAAAAAAAAATGTTGAGCAATAAACAATTACAACAAGATTCATTTTTAGAAAATTTACTACTCAACAACTCAATTTTAGCAACCTTATTAAAACAAAAAGATGATTTAAACATTCAAATTATCTATACCCAAATTAACAGAGATGAAAAAAATGTTCCCAGCTTCACGGACTATACTTTTCATTTAACCAACCAATATTTTTATCCTGCAAGTACCGTTAAAATGCCCATTGCTTTTTTGGCTTTAGAAAAACTGAATGAGCTAAAGAAATATGGTATTGATAAGTTTACTACAATGGTAACCGACAGTAGTGCAGATAAACAATCTTTTGTGTACACACTTCCATCTGCCGAAAATAGCGTTCCGTCAATTGCTCATTATATCAAACAAATATTTTTAGTGAGTGACAATGATGCTTTCAACAGATTGTATGAATTTCTTGGTCAAGAATACATTCAGAAAAAGCTAAAAGAAAAAGGTTATAAAGAAGCAGCTATTCGTCATCGATTACAAACACCACTAACAATAGAACAAAATAAATTAACCAATGCTGTAAATTTTTATGATACTGCTGGTAATATTTTACTAGCACAACCAGCACAATATAGCAAAGCAAAATACATTACAACAGATATTAAATTAGGCAAAGGATACTACAAAGGCAATGAATTAATAAATGAATCATTTGATTTTTCATTAAAAAACCGATTGAAATTACAAGACTTACACAGCATTTTAAAGTCGGTTATTTTTAATGAATTAACACCAGCCAAACAACGTTTTAACTTAACAAATGAAGATTATGATTTTCTATTGCATTGGATGAGTGCTCATCCTAAAGAAAGTAAATACCCTTATTATGATTCGACCAATTATTTGGATAATTATTGCAAGTTTTTATTGTATGGTTCTGAAAAAAATACACCACCAAACTACATTAGGGTATTTAATAAAGTAGGCGATGCGTATGGATTTATGATTGATGCAGCGTATATCATAGATATCAAAAATAATGTTGAATTTATGCTTAGTGCTACCATTAATTGCAACACTGATGGTATTTATAACGATGATAAATATGATTACGAAACCATTGGTTTCCCTTTTATGAAAAACCTTGGACAAACGATTTATAATTATGAATTAAATCGTTTAAGAAAGAATATACCAGATTTAACAAAGTTTACGCTGCGTTATTAAAATTTTAGCTTCACTTTTATACAATATGAAAAGATTATTTTACCTAATTTTTATCGTTGCAATAACCACTGTTTCTTGTAGTAAAGACAATGGTTATAGCATTCAATCTCAAATGAAGTTCATCAATGCTTCTATAAATGCACCAACACTTGAAATAGAAGCAGATGGAATACTACTTGCTACTGATGTTATTTTCCCTTCGGCTAGTAATTATTTTTTTGTAAATTCTGGCAAACCCAATTTTAGAATTAAAGCAAAAGATGGTCCATTACCGGGATTAATTATTGCAAATGGCAGTTATACACTAGAGCCCAATATTAATTACACTTTACTTGTTGCCGATTCGCTAAGTAAAACAAAAGTGAGTTTAATAACAGATACCATTGTTTCTGCAGATGCAGGCAAATCTAAAATTCGTTTCTTTCATTTGGCAGTCGATATTGCTACAACCGATTTTTATATTGGTACAACTAAATTAAGCAGCTCAAGAAGTTTTAATGACCAAGGCACCAACGCCACAGCCAACATGTTTCAACAGGTAACAGCAGCAACAGTTACGATAGAAGCAAAAAACAGCACTACAAATGCAACAATTGCTACTTTACCCAATGTAAACTTACAATCGGGTAAAGTGTACACATTATTGCTAAAAGGTGCTACCAATGGCACAGCTGGAACTGCACAACAACTTGGATTAACCTTACTCGAATACAACTAACATTAGTTAGTGAAAAATCTTCAATTGTTTCTGAAATTAAGTGGTCGATAACCCGATTATTTTTTTATGAGGCTTATCTTTACGCCCATTATAAAATAATCTTTTAACAACCGATCATTAACATGCAACTTTCTTCTTTATTAGACAGATTCAGCGAACCAGAAACACTTAAAATGGCTAAACTTGGCCGTGAATTAAGAGCACAAGGTATTGATGTAATTGACTTAAGTTTAGGCGAACCCGATTTTGATACGCCACAACACATTAAAGACGCAGCTATAAAAGCTATTAACGACAACTGGAGTCACTATACACCTGTTGCTGGCTTTTTAGATTTACGTGAAGCTGTTTGCACAAAACTAAAAAAAGATAATAATTTAGATTATAAATCTGAAAACATCGTTACGTCTACCGGTGCTAAACAAAGTCTAGCAAACTGTATTTTGGCATTGGCTGAGGCAGGTGATGAAGTGATTATTCCAACACCATTTTGGGTTACCTACAGTGAATTGGTAAAAATCGCAGGTGGCACTGTTGTGCAAGTACAAACCTCACCAGAAAGTGGTTTTAAAATTTCTCCTGCACAATTAGAAGCTGCGATAACCGAGAAATCAAAAGTATTTTTATTCTCTTCTCCTTGTAACCCAAGTGGTGCAGTATATAGCAAAGAAGAATTGGCTGCTTTAGCTGAAGTGTTTAGAAAACATCCAAACATTTACATCATTTCTGATGAAATTTATGAGTACATCAACTTTGTTGGACAACACGAAAGCATAGCACAATTTGAAGATTTGAAAGATCGTGTAATTATTGTAAATGGTTTAAGTAAAGGTTTTGCAATGACTGGTTGGCGTTTGGGCTATACAGCTTCTAATGTTACAGTAGCCAAAGCAATGGAAAAATTACAAGGACAATTTACAAGTGGTACCTGTTCTATAACGCAAAAGGCTGCTGTTGTTGCACTAACAACCGACTTACGTCCTTCTTTTGAAATGACTGAAGAATTTACCAGAAGAAGAACACGTGTATTGGAAATTGTAAAAGAAATTCCCGGTTTTAAAATTGTAGAACCAGAAGGTGCATTTTATATTTTCCCTGATGTAAGTTATTACTATGGTAAAACCGATGGTACCAATGCAGTTAATAATGCCTCTGAATTTTGCATGTATCTGTTAAACACAGCTCATGTTAGCAGTGTAATGGGTGATGCATTTGGCGAGCCTTCATGTGTTCGTTTTTCATTTGCTAATAACATTGAAAATATTGAAAGAGCATGGGTAAGAATTAAAAATGCATTAAGCAAATTGAAATAAACTGTTCAGTAATGTTATAAACGCTGAAGGGTGCGACGCAACTTCAGCTAAATAGCATAGCTGACATTCATTAAATAAATATTATCAAAGGCAACCATTGGTTGCCTTTTTTGTTATAAAAAATATGTTTAAAGGCAATAAATCATACTTACCACAAAAAAATTGTATCATTTGTAATAAGCCATTTACATGGCGAAAAAAATGGGAAAAGAATTGGGACGAGATTAAATATTGCAGCGATAAATGTCGTAAACAAAAAGCCACAACAGCAGCAACAAAATAGTTTTTAATGAATACATTTAACTATGCTTATTCAATTTACAGATAAAGGCTTGTATTGTGCTCAAGGAGATTTTTATATTGACCCTTGGAGGGCTGTTGATAAAGCTATAATTACACATGCCCATAGCGATCATGCAAAATGGGGTTCTAAAAATTATCTTTGTCATCATTTCACCAAACCCTTGCTGCAATTACGTTTGGGCAACAATAACTATGAAAGTATTGGTTGGAATGAAGCCATTTTTATCAATGGTGTACAGCTTAGTTTACATCCTGCTGGGCACATCATTGGCTCATCACAAGTTAGAGTAGAATATAAAGGTGAGGTTTGGGTGATTAGTGGCGATTATAAAACAGAAGACGACGGCATTAGTGGAAAATTTGAGCCCATAAAATGCAATACGTTTATAACTGAATCTACTTTTGGATTACCCATTTATAATTGGAAACCACAGCAAGAAATTTACCACAACATTGAGCAATGGATTGTACAAAATCAACTTCAACAAAAAAGCTCAGTACTAATTGCTTATAGTTTAGGAAAAGCTCAACGAGTTTTGGAAGCTGCAAGTGCAGTAAGTAATAATATTTATGTACATGGTGCTATTTGGAATACGCAAGAAGTGTTGATAGCAAATGGTTTTAAATTACCAACAGTAAAAAAAATTACGCCTGAAACGACTAAGCAAGATTTAAAAAGTGCAGTAATTATTGCTCCGCCTTCGGCAGATGGAAGTGCTTGGATGAACCGTTTTAACCCGTATGCTACTGCAATTTGCAGTGGTTGGATGCAGGTACGTGGTAATAGCAGAAGAAATAATGTAGATGCTGGTTTTGCTTTAAGTGATCATGCCGACTGGAAAGGTTTATTAAGTGCCATACAACAAACAACTGCAGAAAAAGTATTTGTAACACATGGTTTTCAATCGGTTTTGAGCCGTTATTTAAATGAACAAGGCATTGAAGCGGCAGAAGTAAAAACAGCTTATGGAAGTGAAGAAGAAACAGTTGTAGCTAACCAAACAGATACTTCCAATGCAGGAGACTAATACAATTTCAACTGGTACAAGTATTACGGCTACAGGCTTTGCAAGCTTTGCTGCATTAATATATACATTAGGCACCACCACTAAAACAAATGAAAAATTAATAGCCTTACAAAATTATTTTAAGAGTACAACAGATGCAGACAAACTGTGGGTAATTGCCATTTTCTCAGGAAGAAGACCTAAAAGAGCAGTTACGTCAACCCAATTGAAAGAATGGTGCATAGAGTTGTGTGACTTAACTAGTTGGCTGTTTGAAGAATGTTACCATACTGTTGGCGATTTGGCTGAAACAATAGCATTGTTAACTGAACATTTAGAAGCAAAAAATAACTACCCGACTAATTTAAGTTTAACAGATGCTATTCATCAACTAATCGATTTGCAAAAATCCGATGACTCCACTAAAAAAGAATACATTATCTATTGCTGGAAAAACATGCAACAACAAGAAAAATTTGTGTTTAATAAGTTAATTACTGGTGGGTTTAGAATTGGTGTTTCACAAAAATTAATGATTAATGCATTGGCTAAAAATTTACAGGCAGATACATCGACAATTGCTCATAAAATTAGTGGAAATTGGAACCCAGCTACCATTGAATTTAAAGATTTAATGAACAGCAATACAGTTGATCACTCTAAGCCCTACCCTTTTTATTTAGCCTATGCCTTAGATAAACCTTTAGAAGAATTGGGTAATGTAAATGAATGGCAAGCTGAATGGAAATGGGATGGTATTCGTGGGCAAATTATTAAACGCAACAACGAACTTTTTGTATGGAGTCGTGGTGAAGAACTAATTACAGAGAAATTCCCTGAATACAACATACTTAAAGAATTATTACCCAATGGCACAGTGTTAGATGGAGAAATTATTCCTATGCTAAATAACATGCCACTACCTTTTGCATTAATGCAAACAAGAATCGGCAGAAAAAATATTACTAAAAAGCAGTTAACGGAAGTGCCTATTCATTTTATTGCATATGATATTTTGGAATACGAAGGGATAGATTGTAGAAACTTATCACTCAACAAAAGAAGGGAATATTTAGAAGCGATAACCTTTCAATGCAACAATTCAGTATTGCAAATTTCTCCATTGTTAAACTTTAGTTCTTGGCAGGAGTTAACTACAATTCGACAACAATCGAGAGAATTTTTAGCCGAAGGGATTATGTTAAAAAGAAAATCATCTACCTATCAAGTTGGAAGAAAGGTAGGTGATTGGTGGAAATGGAAAATAGATCCACTAACTATCGATGCAGTGTTAATCTATGCACAAAAAGGTCATGGAAGAAGAAGTAACCTTTATACGGATTATACTTTTGCTGTAAAAGATGGCGACAAGTTGGTAAGTTTTACTAAAGCCTATAGTGGATTAACTGATAAAGAATTAATTGAAGTAGATGCTTTTGTAAAAAAGAATGCTATCGAAAAATTTGGACCTGTACGAACTGTAAAGCCTGAATTGATTTTTGAAATTGCATTTGAAGGCATAGCTGCAAGTAATCGTCATAAAAGTGGAGTGGCATTACGTTTTCCACGAATTGTAAGATGGAGAAAAGACAAGCCTTTAAACGAAATAAACACTTTAGAAGATTTAAAAAAACTATTACAAATACATCAACTGTAACTTTTCTGTAAAAATTCTGTTTGTATATCTTGGATTAATTTTAATACAATGAAAAAACTCACCCTTATCAGTTGTTTACTTACACTAATTGTTGCAAGTACAGCCTTTGTAAGCCTGCTGAACGAAGAAGATAAACCTCAATATATACCTGCCAGTGTTCAAAAAACAGGTGATGCAGCTAAGGGCTATGAATACTTAACAACTGGCGATTTTTTAAAAAGTGGTATTCCTTACAACTACTATACTTTCTTAAATGGAAAAGATAAAAAGAACTATTTAAATCGTACTGGCAAAAATGCCAATGTTGAGCAGGGCTTTAATGTGATTACCAATAAAGAGGGTATTGATTTGGTAATCCCAACTTGCTTGCAATGCCATGCTCAAGTATTCGACGATAGCTTATATATTGGCTTGGGTAATACACTTATTGACTTTAGCAATATTAGCAAGCAAAGTAATTTTGTAACCAATGCAGGTGTAAAAGCCATGCAATTGTTTTCGCCCAAAGGTTATGATGCTGCAAAACCAATGCTTACTGCATTTACAACGGTGTACCCTAAAATGGAAACTGAAGTTCGTGGGGTCAATGCAGCAGACAGATTAGCCACTTTATTGGTAGCACATAGAAATCCTGAAACGTTAGAATGGAGCAATGAACCGCTATTAACAATACCTGACGTAACTGTGCCAACAGATGTACCAGCCTGGTGGATGCTGAAAAAGAAAAATGCTATGTTTTACAATGGTTTTGGTCGTGGCGATTTTGGCAGATTTTTAATGCTCAGCAATATTTTAACAGTAAAAGATACCAATGAAGCAAGAGAAGTGTACAGCCATTTTGGCGATGTATTGGCATTTATAAAATCAATTCAACCACCAAAATATCCAAAACCAATTGATGAAGTATTGGCTAAAGAAGGAGAAACTGTTTTCATAAACAACTGCAGCAAATGTCATGGCACTTATGGAGCAAAGGAAACGTATCCTAATTTATTGATTCCATCCAATATTATTAAAACCGATTCATTGTTGTTTAAAGCCAATTATCAAAATCCACAATTTATAGAATGGTTTAATAAAAGTTGGTATGCACAGGGGGAATTTGCAGCAAAATTATCTCCCTCTAATGGCTATGTAGCTCCACCACTCGATGGTGTGTGGATTACTGCACCTTATTTACACAATGGTTCAGTACCAACCATTGAAGCTTTATTGAACAGCAAACTAAGACCCACTTACTGGAGCAGAAGCTTTACAAAAACGGATTATGATTATGAAAAACTGGGGTGGAAATTTGAAACTCACGAAAAACCAAATGGCAAAAAATATTATAACACAACACTGGAGGGCTATGGCAATTATGGTCATACATTTGGAGATAAATTAACCGATACTGAAAGAAAAGCTGTAATTGAGTATTTGAAAAAACTATAAAAATCATTAAAACTAATTCTACATAACAATGCTTATAAATTTCCTTTCTTTGCAGAAAAGACGATTGTTATGTCAACCCAACCCATGTACTACGGCTCATATTTGCATTTAGATAAAGTATTAGACAGTCAATACCCTGTTAGTTTTAATGAAGGCAACGAACCTGCACACGATGAAATGCTATTCATTATAATTCATCAGGCTTATGAATTGTGGTTTAAACAAATTTTATTTGAGCTAGATTATATAGATACTGTTTTTTCAAAGGAAAGTATCAACGACAACAGCGAAGATTTAAACCTGGTTCGTCATCGTTTTACACGTGTCATTAAAATAATGGAATTGCTCAATCAGCAAGTAAGCATTTTAGATACAATGACGCCTTTAGACTTTTTAGAATTCAGAAATTTATTAACACCATCATCAGGATTTCAAAGTGTTCAATTTCGTTTAATTGAGGCAAAAATGGGCTTACAACTAAACAATAGGCATCATGCAGACTACTATAAACGTACCAACGAAGGCGGTTTTACAAACCCTGATTACAATACAATCAATAACACTGAAGAACAAAGAAGCTTGTTGCAATTGGTGAATTGCTGGCTTGAACGTATGCCATTTTTTGAAGAAAAATTTTGGAACGATTACACAAATACCCATCAGGATACACTTACACAACATCCTTTTTGGAGCGATTATAGAAATATTTATAACACTGGATTAACAGAAAGGGAGCAAAATAAAATTCATGATTTTGATTATGTTTTTTTTGAACAGTCACATCCGTCAGTGCCAGCAGAGCAATTAGAAATGTTGCGAAGCAGTTTTACACCAAAAGCATTAAAAGCAGCATTGTTTATTATGTTGTATAGAGATTTTCCTGTGTTTCAAACTTCTTATCAAATATTGGATAGCCTTATAGAAATAGATCATTTAATGAGCAGTTGGCGACACAAACATTTAATTATGGTTCGCAGAATGATTGGTATGAGAGTAGGAACAGGCAACACCAGTGGTTCAGGTTATTTAGAAGGAGCCCTAAATAAACATTACGTGTATAAAGATTTGTCTAGCTTATCAACTTATTTAATCGAAAGAAAAAAACTACCTAAACTACCCGATTCATTAATTAAGCATTTGGGTTTTCATTATTAATATTTTTGAACAAGCTATTGCACTTTGTCAAAATTTTTGATACCTTGAACTGAGGCATAATCGAAGTATCGCACAGCCGATAACTATAGGCTTCAACTTTTAGAATACAATTCAGCAATTCATACTTCGTAGTTTGCCCAGCTTTGTTATTTAGTTGATTGGCTGCCAGATTGCAGTGAAAAGCCCCCAATGCAATTGGGGCTTGCAACGAAAAGCTGGAAATACTGTTGGGCTTTATTCAAATGCACATAGCCCCTATTTCCTAAAATTGTACTAATTATTTAATTTATTTAGCAAATACCGAAAGTATATATTGATTTTACAGCATCTTTGAAGTATATGAAACAGCCTATTTTAAAAGTCTTTGCAGCAACAACAATTTTATTTGGTTGCAGTTGTAACAACAACAATAACGACGACCCTAAAAAAACTGCTACCAACGAACCTAAACAATTACAATATACTGTAACTGCAACTTATCCTCATGACGCAGCTTCGTTTACAGAAGGATTAGAATTTAGAGATGGTTTTTTGTATGAAGGAACAGGTAATAAAGGACAAAGCTTTTTAGCCAAATCTGAATTGCAAACTGGAAAAGCTTTACAAAAAATTTCATTATCAAATGATTTGTTTGGAGAAGGTATTACATTATTGAATGGGAAAATTTATCAGTGGACTTGGCAAGAAAACAAATGTTTTGTGTACGATGCAAAAACCTTTGCCAAATTAAAAGAGTTTACCTATGAAGGTGAAGGTTGGGGCATGACGAATGACGGCAAGCAACTTATTATGAGCAATGGCAGCAGCAATTTATACTATAGAGACCCTGAAACTTTTGCAGTAACTAAAAACGTTGCAGTAAGTAACAATTATGGTCCTTTAGGCAGTATTAATGAGTTGGAATATGTTGATGGCTTTGTATATGCCAATATATGGACTACTAATAAAATTGTACAAATAAATATTACCAGTGGGCAGGTTGTTGCTGAAGTGAATATGGATGATTTACTAAGTAAATATGCCCCTGAAGTTGTAAAAGAAAAAGTAGATGTTTTAAATGGTATTGCCTACGACAGTGTTGGAAAACGCTTTTTTATAACAGGTAAGTATTATCCTAAAATATTTGAGGTAAAGTTTAATTAATTTACAAAAGAGTAACTGAGTTGAGGAGTTACACAGAGTTAGACTGTATATACTTAATCAGGCTAATCTTTTACTTAGTGAATCTTAGTGCCTTCGTGTCTTTGTGGTTTAATCTTATTGTTTCTTCAGCACATAAATAACCGAGCTGCATTTTTTTACATTGAACAATGCTTGAAAATTAGAGATTGCTCCGTTTATGAATGCCAATACCAAATTTCCTTTGCCGTTTTTACATTGTTCACTTAACATGCTAACATAAAAACTATCGAACCACATGGGCAGGTATTTTTTTACTTCAAATGCTTTTGAAGCTGCTAACACATCGATACTTTTTGGAGAAAAATGATATAAATGTCTAGGCACATCATAAGCTGCCCAATGTTCCTTATAAATACTTTCATCGCCACTGGTATAATTGGGAACAGCAATAAACAACAACCCATTGGGCTTGAGTATTGCATGAAACTTCTGTAGATATGCATGTAAATCATGCACATGCTCTAACACATGCCACATGGTAATAGCATCGAATTGTTCATTCTGTAACTGATACAATTGATCGGGCGTTTGCAATTGCAAACCAAACTTTTGCTGAGCAATATTTCTTGCAGTAGTATCAGGCTCTAAACCTGTTATTTGCCAGCCAGCTACTTTCATGGTTTGTGCAAAAGCTCCTGTTCCTGCCCCAATATCTAATAAATTTCCCTGCTCTAAACCAGTAGTTTGTTTAAGTAAGTTGCATTTACTTTTTAAAGTAATATTTCTTACTGCATGATACAGCTTATTCACCAATCCTTCTTTGGTATCAGTATGAGAAACATAAGCTTCAGCTTTATAATAAGGCCCAATACTTGCAGCATCAGGAATATCCTGTGTAAACCGTACTGTGCAATTAGCACACTCCCATACACCAAAATTTTCTTTAGAAACAGTATAGTCTTTTGCAACCAATACTTCTTGTATTGATTGGCTGTTGCAACAAGGACAGGCAGTATGATGTGTGATAACAGACATAACGCAAATAAAGGAATTAATTCTTTATTACTAATTTGAAATTTTTGATTTGAAATTATACCAACGAAAAGTCTTTATAGCTTTTAACCTATGCCTTCTACCTTTTCTCTTAAATTTTACACCTTTGGCCGCTCAACCAACCAAACAATTCCCCAGGCCAGTAATGTTCCAATGGCGTAACAAATCAAATCACTCCACACAAAACCAACACCCAACATCAGTTTGCCCAATTTGGTTTGCCTAATGGCCACAAACCAAGTAGCAGTAATTAATTGAGAACATTCATCGGCAACGCCTAAAGCATAATTAACAAGAACCAATTTCCAAACCTGAATTTTTGAAAAAATAATCCTCAATAAAAACAAAAACATACCAGCCCAAATAATATCTCCACCATAAGTTACCACTAGTGGATGAAAATACTGTTTATGGTTTCTGGTAGCCAATGCCAGCCAAGTACAAAATACAAACAAGAGCAAATAAGTAATTCTTCTTTTAAGCATGTTTTTTTATTTACCACTAAGCCTCAAAGACACAAAGAAAAGCGAAGCTTTTAAACGTAGTTTATTTGTGGTTAATCCATAATTTAAAAATATTCTGTGAATCTCCGTGCCTCCGTGGCAAGCCTATCTCTCAGCAAAAAACTCCAACTCTTTCGAAAAATCCAAATAACTGTGTTGTTCCTGCAACTGTTTTACTTTATCGTAGTTGGTTTGTAAAAACTTTTTATGCATGTTGGATGTTGCATTAAAAGGCTTGTGGTTGTATGCCAAATTAATAGATGCAATTTCTTCCATCAGCTTTTTTGTATCCTTATTCATGCAGGCATTCACAAACTTTTCCCAAACATATTGGGTTGCATAATAATTAGGATGCACCAAATCTTCAGCATAAAACCGGTAATCTCTTAAATCATCAATCACCAATTCATAAGCAGGAAAATAATAGAGTTTTTTCAATTGCTCAATCATATAATGCACACCTGTAATTAAAACAGCTTTACTTCTGTTGTTATCAATTACACCTTCGCGTAAATGCCTTACAGGACTAATAGTGAATATTACATTGATGTTGGGATTCAATGCACCCAGCCTGTCTAACATTGTACCCAATACAGTAATTACCTGACCAACATCCATCAATCTTCTTTCAAACCAATCTGCAGGAGCTTTATGATTGTTGGCAGCAACAGTGCCAGGCTTTGCATTCAATGCTTTATCGGTTAAAGTATAAATCCATGCACTGCCAAGAGTAATTAAAATATAATCTGCTGTTTTTAAATAATCATGTGCTTCCTGTGTAGCAGTATTAATTTTTTGCAATGCTTCCTCGGCTGTAACTCCACTAAAACGACTATGGTGTTGCCAGCTATGCCAGCCCTCATTGTAGTTGAATAAATCGTCTTTTGTGTATTGTTTATTTTCCACCACATTAATTACAGCTTCAGCCACACTCACAGGATTGAACAAAATACCATTCGGATTTTCCAGCACTTTAAACTTATGCTTCTTCAACTTCTCCCCTATATTCTCGGTAAAACAACTGCCCACCAAAAACAATTTATGTACATGAGCAATGGGTTGAGGTAAAGATTTTATATCGAACTCGTAATGAAACTTAACCATGATTGTAAAGATTGAAAGATGGCAAAGATGAAGAAAAAAATTGAGTAGAATGAATGGTGTGAAACCAGCTATTGTAATACTATAATGCTGTAGTGGCGTCGCACACTTTTACTGCATAACTTTACTGAACTATTTATTGAAGCTATGAAGAACTAAATAGTATTACCTTATTTTATATTCCTTTTCAATTTTACTAATAAGGTATTTTTTATCTTCCAAAATTTTTCGATTTCCAAGAGAGTCTGTATCTCTAGCTATTAACTGAATTATTAATGTATCACCAGTACATCTGTAGTAAAAAAAACTATGCTCATTATCCACTACACCAACACGAATTCGAAAGCTAATAGAATCAGTTAAAAACTCTTCACTTTCGTCAATAAATGAATTGCTGAATGTCTCAACATAAAATTTATTATTACAAACCTTCTTAGTTGTTTTAAACACTCTATGGCAACTTAGCAAAACAATAACCAATACCCCTATTGCTATATTTTTCATAAATCTTATTTACTTAATTATAAATCTCTAAACAGTTCATTCCTATTCTATCGCTCAAAGGCTGGCTGATAGAGCAAAGTAGCTGCCGACGAAGGAGGCACTACTTGCGATAGCAGCAACTACAGTTGAGATTTGTTGTGTGGTTCACAGCCCCAAAAAACAATCCCTATAATTCGTGTAATTCGTAAAATTTGTGCAATAAAAATTTCTCAAATAAATATCTCCGAAGCAATTTGCAAGCTCTCTAACAAAGCATCTTTATTCAATTTTTTCAGTAAGCCTTTTTCTTCTAAATAAGGAATCATTAATTCGGTATTCATATTACCCACTAAATCGTCTTGAGCCATTGGGCAACCACCAATGCCTTTTAATGCACCATCGAAACGGGTACAACCTGCTTTCACTGCAGCAGCAAATTTTTCTTCAAAGTTTTGTGGGGTACTGTGTAAGTGAACACCAATAACGGTTTCAGGATATTTGGGAATTAATGTTTCTAATGCAAAACTGATTTGTTGTGGCGTTGCTACACCAACAGTATCGGCCAAGGAAAGAATAGTAATATCTCGTTTCACCATTTCATCGGCCCAGTATAATAAAATATTTTCGTTGTAAGCATCGCCATAAGGATTGCCAAATCCCATGCTTAAATAAACCACCAATTGTTTGTTGTTTTTAATACAGAGTTCCTGAATTTCATCAACACGAATTAAACTTTCTTCAATAGTACTATTGGTATTGCGTTGTTGAAATGTTGGTGAAATCGAAAAAGGAAAACCGAGGTATGTAATTTCATCGAATAACACTGCATCTTCGGCTCCTCGTAAGTTAGCAACTATCGCTAGTAACTTTGAACCTTCAACCTTAAACTTTAACCCTTTCAAAACTTCTTTCGTATCAGCCATTTGAGGTATTGCCTTTGGCGAAACAAAACTGCCAAAATCTATGGTATCAAAACCAACTTTTAAAAGGCTGTTGATGTAACGGATTTTGTCTTCTGTCTTAATAAAGTGCTTCCACCCCTGCATGGCATCACGAGGACATTCGACAAGGTGAATCGGAAATGGTGAATGGTGAATAGGTATATCCATTAATATTGACTATTGACTATTGACTGGGTTCTCTGCTTCATGGTTTCATACAAAATCATTCCTGCTGCAACACTTACATTCAGGCTTTCAAAATTGTTGACCATAGGTATGTTGAACTTTTCATCACAAATACGCATCAACGCAGGAAAAACACCTTTGTCTTCACTACCCATTACAATGGCACATGGTTCTTGCAGTTCTAATTGAAATAATTTTTTATCGGCTGTCATTTCACTGGCAAAAACTTTTATGCCATTCAAATGCAAATCATCTACAGCTTTCATTAAACTGTTTACACGGCAAATATTAATTTGCTCCAATGCACCTGCACTAGTTTTTACTGCATCTTCATTTAAAGCCCCTACACCTTTATCAGGAATAATAATTGCTTGAGCACCACAACAAACTGCTGTACGTGCAATGGCACCAATATTTCTAACATCGGTAACCCCATCTAAAATAATAAACAAAGGCACTTCTCCTTTGCTGTTCACAAAGTCTATTACACTTTGCAAATCCTGATAACGTACTGCACTTTTAAAAGCCAAAATCCCCTGATGCTGTACATTGGTTAATCCATTTATTTTTTGTACTGGCACATATTGAATGGGTACATTATTGTCTTTGGCCAAATTTCTAATTTCATTAATCACATCGCCACTGGCATTTTTAGACAATAAAATTTTATCAATTGTTTGTCCGCTTTTTAAAGCTTCAACAACTGGGTTACGTCCTGCTATGATATTTTTTTTAGGAATAAACATTATGCTTTTTTCTTTGAAATGATGTACATCGTTACCGATGCAACAATAATATAAACAATTACGAGTGCCACTAAACCAAATTTGGCAATAGCACCCCAATGGCTAACACCCACACTAATATCGCTTCCATAGCCACCTAATGTAATGAGCATGGCAATATTTTCAATTAAGTCCAATACACCAACTAGTACACTGATTTCTAAAAAAATCAACCCAATTGTTTTTAAGCCAGATGATCGATAATTGTTCATCAAAGCTTTGCAACAAAAGAAAAAGAAGAATGAATAAGCTATTAAAAATAAAAAATCTATTGCAATATTCCATTGCAATGGCCTTTGCCCAACTGCCTGAATAATTTCTTTTGCTTCACCAAAATTGTTGGCCAATTCGAAGCTTACAATACCCAATGGGCTCACCTTACTTTCCAATCCAATACCCATCCAACGCATTACAACTATCATTACAACAGTTGCTAATGCAGCTATCACAATTTTTCTCGTCATACTGCAAAGAAATAAAAAAACTCCAACACTTGTGTTGGAGTTTCAAGTTTATAGATTTTACAATTAATTAAGCCTGTGTACCCATTTGTTTTAAGAAACGTACATGGGCTACAACGGCCCTACGAACTGTAGGATATTCGATGTAATTCAATTGATATTCCTGACAAACAGCTTTTACAATTTTGCTGATGGCAGGGTAATGTACATGCGATATTTTAGGAAATAAATGGTGTTCAATTTGAAAATTCAATCCACCTACCAACCAACTAACAATTTTACTTCTTGTAGCAAAATTTGCAGTTGTTTTAATTTGATGTGCAGCAAACTCATCAGGTAACTTTTGTGTATCGATATCAGCAACAGGAAACTCAGTGTGCTCTACAGTATGTGCCAACTGAAAAACAATACTTAACACAAACCCAGAAAACATAGTTGCTACAGCAAAACCTACCAACCAATTAACCCAGCCTACCATTAAAATTGGTAATGCAATAAATACAATTCCATGATAAACTTTAGTAACCCAAAAGCCAATATGATCTTTTACTTCCATTTTCTTTAATGGAATGTCGCCAATTTTTTTAGAGAAATATTTTTTATAGTCTGTAAAAAAAATCCAAAATACATACAACAACATGTATAAAAACCAAAAATAAAAATGCTGAAATCTGTGTAAGAATAAACGTTTTTGTGTTGGAGCCATACGCATGAAAACACCTACTTCAATATCATCATCAACACCATCAATATTGGTAAAGCTGTGGTGAATCATATTATGCTTCATATTCCACAAAAAATGGTTAGCCCCCATCATACTTAAGGATGCAGCAGCTAATTTATTTTTCCATTTGTATTTACTGAAACTACCATGGCTTCCATCGTGCATAATATTAAAACCAATGGCTGCAATTAATCCACCTAAAATTATACACTCAGGTATCGCAAAATACCAATGTGGTGTAAAAAATATTAAGTGAATGTACACACCAACAAATGAACTTACTAAAATGATGGCTTTTGAAAACAAGCTGATATTTCCTGTAGCTGAAATACCATTTTCATCGAAATACTGTTGAACTCTTCTTCTTAATTCGGCATGTAAACTTTCTTTTACAACCGGAAACTTAGGTAAACTAATAGATGACATTAAAGGGTTTTTAAATTAACGCTGCAATATAGCCGTATAATTTTGAAACTAAGTATGATTTGTGTCATCTGTTATCAACGTGCGAACATTATTAAACCTTAACATCAATTTGCTAAACAAAACAGCTGAGCCACACACATTTCCACATAGGTGGAATAACTTATGCTTGATTCTTCACTTAAATTTAACGTAGTTTGAATTGTGTAAATGGTAGAGCAATATTCGTTAATGAACTGTCTTCCATAACAAAAACAAAACCCAATGGTGGAAACCAAAGAAATAAACGCCCTGTTTACCTTGATTGATGACCCTGATGAAGAGGTTTACTCAACAGTATCTAGTAAAATCATAGATTTTGGCAAAGGCATTATACCCAACCTAGAAAATCTTTGGGAGAACACACTCAACGAAACCATTCAGGAAAGAATTGAAATGCTTATTCATAGTTTGCATTACACAGATTTAATGAATGATTTTAAAGAGTGGAAAAACAGTGCTTACAACGATTTACTGTTTGGTGCATTATTGGTTTCAAAATTTCAATATCCTGAATTACATACCACCCCTGTTTTACAAGACATTGAAAAAATAAGAAGAAATGTTTGGCTTGAACTGAATAATTATCTTACACCATTAGAACATGCCAATGTTTTAAGCAGTATAATTTTTAACTATTACAACTTAAAAGGTGTAGAAGTTAATTACGACAATACTGATGAGTTTTTTATTCATAAAGTTTTGGAAACCAAAAAAGGTAATACCATTACCAATGGAATTATTTATCAGGTAGTTTGTGAATTACTAGAAATTAATGCAAGAATTATTAGTATACCTAATCAAATGGTAATTGCATTTTATCAAAGAGACCACGATCCTGCTAATTATATTGGTCATCCACAAGACAAAATATTATTTTTTGTAGATGGTGTAAATGGTCAAGCATACGGACATAAAGACATTGAAGATTATTTTAAACGAATGAATGTAACGCCTACGCCTGCATTTTATAAACCACTTTCTCATAAACGCATTATTCAAATTTTATTGGAAGAAACCAGTAAATGTTTTTCATTAGATAGCAATGAATATAAACAGCATGAGCTACTAAAACTGGCTGATATGTTAAACGATTAAAAAAAGAAGCGTTGTAATTACTTCTTGCTGAAAAGTAAAACTATAATCTTGCCTGCCTTAACTTTACTACATGCCAGAGTTGAGAAATATATTGCTTGATGCCATACCTGCCTTTATTCTCTTAATAATAATAGAAGTTGTTTATGCCATTAAAACCCAACGTGATTTGTATGAGGTAAAAGATGCAACTACCAGCATTAGCTTAGGTTTAGGTAATTTATTTATTGGCTTAGTTACTAAAAGTTTTATTCTACTATTTTTTGTTTGGATATACGATCATCGGTTATTTACGATTCCTTTTAATGCTTGGTGGGCATGGATAATTATATTTTTTGCAGATGATTTAAGTTATTACTGCATGCACAGAACTGCCCATGGTGTAAGATGGTTTTGGGCAAGCCATGTGGTGCATCACTCTTCTGAAAAATATAACCTGGCAGCAGCTTTGCGTCAAACATGGACAGGTAATTTAACTGGAGCATTTTTGTTTTGGAGTTGGATGCCTTTATTGGGTTTTCATCCAAAAATGATTTTGTTTATGCAATCGGTTAGTTTAATTTATCAATTCTGGATTCATACTGAAGCTGTTTATAAACTACCTAAATGGTTTGAATTTATTTTTAACACCCCATCTCATCATCGAGTACATCATGGTAGCAATATTGAGTATTTAGATAAAAATCATGCTGGTATTTTAATTATTTGGGATAGACTATTTGGCACATTTCAGCCAGAAATATTTACACCAACTTATGGTCTAACTAAAAATGTACAGACATTTAACCCTGTTAAAATTGCCTTTTGGGAATGGATAAATATTGGTAAAGATTTAAAAAAAGTACATTCATTGAAAGATTTCTTTGGATACCTGTTTAATGCTCCAGGCTGGAGCCATGACGGTAGTTCGAAAACAACCAAACAAATGAGGAAGGAGCTAAAGAAAGATTGATTAAATAATTACCTAATTAAAGTAAAATAAATGAAAAAATGTTTATTGGTTATTATATCAATTATCACAATACAAGCAAGTCATAGTCAAAAATCAAATAGTCGTAAAGAAGGAAACTACTTCAAATCGTCTTCCGCAGAATATTTTGATAATGTTATTAAACCTTGGAATTACCAATATAAAGCCCATAGTTTAGTAACTAACAATTCAAATGAAATACAAAAAATTGGGGAAATATTATTTTGGAGAACACTTTCAATTGCCGACAGAAAATTAAACAATTGGAAACCGAATATCATTTATGATATTTATAAAATTGAGGATATTGATACCTGTTCTATGCTTTCACTTAAAATCAAAGAAATATCGCCATGTGACTCATTAAAAAAAGGGGGCAATATATTGTTGATTGGAAGATTTGTTTTGCTTTGTCCTTCATTATGTATCAATTGTATTTCCTCAGAAAATATTGACTATTGTACCAATATCGTAAAAAAAATATTTAGTTATGTTAATGAGCAAAATACTTCTGACTGGAATAAAATATTGAAAGAATTACCTATCAAAAGCAGCGTATATATTCAATAAAAAAGCATAACATAGTTTTACAGTTGAAAGGTGAGACGCCACCACAGTTCAATAGATATTCTACAGCTAGTTACCCAATAAATATCAGTTTATCAACACGAAATACCATTCACAAAAATTTTAGAATTTTGTTTACGAAACTTCCCGTAAATTGCCTACGAATTAAATCGTAAACATGGCAATATCTAAACAAAATAAACCCACCGAAAGTGAATTGGAGATTTTAAGAATATTGTGGGATAAACAAGCCGCAACTGTACGTGAAGTACATGAATTATTGAGTTTACATAAAGATAGTGGCTATACTACCACCCTTAAACTGATGCAGATTATGTTTGAAAAAGGGTTGGTAAAAAGAGACGATAGCAGTAAAACCCATATTTACAAACCCAATGTTAGTCAGGAAATTACCCAGCAACAATTCATGGGTAAAATGATTGATACATTATTTGGTGGATCGTCTACCAAACTGGTTATGCAAGCTTTGGGCAACCACAACGCCAGTAAAGAAGAGTTAGATGAAATTCAGCTTTTGTTGAATCAACTAAAAAAACAATAGTGCAATGCAAACCTTAACCAACTCTGCTTTTTTACAGGCTCTGGGCTATGCAATTGCACACAGCCTTTGGCAAATGGCCATTATTTGGGCTGTTTGTACAGCTGTAAATAGTTTTGTACAAATGCCTGCACGTAGTAAATATAGTGTTGCAGTCATTGCACAATTATTGGGTTTTATTTGGTTTACATTCACCTTTCAATACTATTATTTTGAATGTGCTGAAGCAATCAGGACTACAGGTTTACTAATTGGAACAAACGGCATAAATTTTATTTTACCAAATACCAACAATGGGTTTAATGCGTATTTACTATCTTTCTTTTTACAATCAGAAAGATTATTACCTTATTTGTCTATTGCTTATTTATTGGTATTTATTACATTAAGCATAAAATGGATTTACTGCTACAACAATGCTCAAAACTTACGTACACAAGGCTTACAAAAGATTGATGTTGATTGGAAATTATTTGTAAAACAAACCGCTACCTATTTAGGTATAAAAAAAGAAGTACGCATTTTTTTAAGTGAGCAAGTTACAACACCATTAACCATTGGATTTTTAAGGCCAGTAATTTTAGTTCCATTAGCAAGCCTAAACCATTTAAGTACTGAACAAATGGAAGCAGTTTTATTACACGAACTGGCACATATAAAACGTATCGATTATTTGCTAAACATTGCTTTGTCTATTGTTGAAACCATATTATTTTTTAATCCATTTACACAACTGATAAGCAATACCATTAAAAAAGAAAGAGAACATAGTTGCGACGATTGGGTGTTACAATTTCAATACAACGCAGCAACTTATGCTTCGGCTTTATTACAAATTGCCGTACTGCAAAACACTCCAGCAGTTGCTATGACTGCAGTTAATAAAAAAAATGATTTACTAAGCAGGGTTAGAAGAATGCTGGATACAAAAAACAATCGTTTTAACTACCGTAATCAACTGATCAGTTTATTATTGATAACTATTGTTTTATTAGGTGTTACATGGATTGTACCACAGCAAAAAAACATGGTTACAAGTTCAAATTCAATCAAATTAAAAAGCACTTCTTTAATGATTGAACCTATGGCTGCAAAAGTGAGCAATCCATTATTTAATCCCCTTTTCTTTTTTAGAAAACCTTTACAAGATGAGATACGTAAAAATATAGCTCTGGCTGAAATTGAAATTGCAGAAGCCAGTAAAGAAGTGGAACAAGTGCCAGCTCAGGTAGCTGCAGTAATGCCTGTTGCCATGCAAGCACTACAATCGCTACAATTAGAAGAAGAATCTATGGAACCCATTGCTACAGAACATAAAAAACTTGCTCAACTTATTGTAGATACATTAAAACAAAAATTTTCTTTTAATGAAAAACAGTTTGCACAAGGCTGGCAATTATTAGGAGAAGAAATGAAAAAAGCTGGAATAGAACTTGAAAAAAAGCAGTTTGCATCAAGCCCTCAAAACAAGCAAAGTGTTTGGTTGAATGAAGTTAATAAAACCATTAACCAATTTAAGCAAATGCAAGATGTATTTAAGTTAAAAGGGAATACCCTTGAACAGGAAATTAGCAATGCTTTTAAAGAAGCTTTAAGCAGTAAAAATGTTGCCAAAACAGTAGCTATTGCAAAAGCAGAAATCGCAAGAAATAAACGCATGATTGATTCGGCAAGAATAATTGAGAGCAAACGAAAAAGAAATCTAGCACATGCAGAAGAACCTACCAATGAAAATAATTATTACAAATTGGCAGCCACTATTCCCGGTTTTAAATATGCAATGAATAATGCAACAGATGTTACTGCTCCTGTTATTACTACTTCTACCATTAATAATGAAGTGGTTACTTGTATTACTATTAAAGCAAAAAATAACGATTCATCAAAAAACAATATCACACCCAAACGTTATGAAGTAGTTGTATCGAATACAGGTAAGCCTGATAAAAAAATTATTATTGAGGTTTTGTAAAAAGAAATTTTAATAAGTAAATATTAAACTAATAAAAAAAGGATTTCAATGAATTGAAATCCTTTTTTTATAAATAGTTTGTAAATAAATTAATAAGGAGGATTGTGACAAGGAGCTCCTTTTTTAGGACCACCACCTTCCTCTACCCTTTTACAAGCACTTGGCAGTTTTTTATACATTTCAGGTTCTGCCTTCTCTTCATCAGCATCGAAACCTGCATTGTTTATTGCTGCTCTAATGTCTTCAATAGAGGTTCTATCGGGCAAAAATTTTAATTTTAGTTCACCTCTTAATAAATCAAACTTCATTTCTGTAATGCCATTTTCTAAGTAGGCTTTGTTTTGTACAGTTAAAAATTTTTCCAGTTTTTCTTTACATTCCCAGCAACGTAAGTTGGCAGATTTAATGACTACTGCTTGTGGTTTTGCACTCATTACCTGAGCATTTGTAAAAAATGCAATAGACAAGAAACTCATAAGAGCAATTATTTTTCTCATATAAAATTTTATTAAAGGTTTTAACTCTAATTTCAAACACCTTGCCAGTTTGCAGGATCTTTTCTCCAGTCCATCAAAACAGATTGCATATCGGCTGAAATAATATTTTTTTCAATTGCCACATCTATTAAGCTACTGTAATTGGTTAAGGATTGGTATTTAACACTAGCGTCGGCAAAAGCTTTTGCTGCAACATCAAACTCATAAGTAAAAATAGAAACCATTCCTACAACTTCTAAGCCAGCATTTTTTAGTACATCAACAACTTGTAAACTACTTTTACCAGTAGATACCAAATCTTCTATTACCAATACTTTTTGTCCAGCTTCATAAAAGCCCTCAATTTGATTTCCCAAACCATGTTCTTTGGGTTTAGGGCGAACATAAATATAAGGCAGTTTCAATTGATCGGCAGTCATTGCACCCCATGCTATGCCAGCTGTTGCAACGCCTGCCAATAATGTAGCATCAGCAAAATTTTCGAATACTACATTACACATTTCACTTTTAATAAAATCTCTGATAAAAGGGAAAGAAAGCACTTTTCTATTGTCGCAATATATGGGGCTTTTCCAACCACTTGCCCATGTAAAAGGATTTTCAGGACTTAATTTGATGGCCTGAATTTGCAATAATTTTTCGGCTACCGCTTTTTCATTTGTCATGCAGCGAAGATATATCTGATTTCAGATTTTAGATTGTAGATTGCAAATTATTATCAACATACACATGAACAAACAAACTATTATAGCAGCTGGCGGACTTGTTTTTAATGAAAAAAATGAATTACTAATGATGTTTCGTCGTGGTAAGTGGGACTTACCAAAAGGCAAATTGGATGCAGGTGAAAGTATTGAAAACTGTGCTGTACGTGAAGTGGAAGAAGAAACGGGTGTTGGCAATATTCAATTGAAAAAACTAATTGGAAAAACCTACCATGAATATTTTGACAAGTGGGTTGGTGCTGATGTTATCAAAGAAACCTGGTGGTATTTAATGCAAGTGAACAGTTGTAAAGAATTAATACCTCAAACAGAAGAAGATATTGAACAAGTAATTTGGGCCAATGAAAAAGTGGTTGAACAATGTTTACAAAACAGTTATCCCAACATTACTGAGATTATAAACAGTTATGTAAAGCAGAAATAAATCTATACTTTTTTGCAAATAACCAAAACAAAGAAGCACTGTAATAACAGTGCTTCTTATATGATGAACTTTAGCTAGAATACTATTTTATGATGCTGCAACACTAGCAGTATTTCCCTGAATTAAGCTTCTTAAAATTGCTTTTGCTCTGCTAAATTGTGACTTGCTTGTGCTTTCAGAAATACCCAATTGGTCAGCAATTTCTTTATGAGAATAACCTTCTACAGCATACATGCTAAATACAGTTTTATAACCATCGCTTAAACCATTTGTAGTTTTTAATAAATCTTTTCTAAAAAGATTATCTAAAGCGTTAGCCTCTGTATCTTTTACTACATTTTCTATTGTGTCGTTAATTTCGGAGTTGTTCAATTTGTTTTTACGAATATGCTCAATTGCAGTATTTACAAAAATTCTTCTAACCCAACCATCGAAAGAACCTTCACCACGAAAACGATCTAAGTTTTTATACAATTTCACAAAACCTTCTTGCAAGATATCTTCAGCATCCATTTGATTTTTTGCATAACGCAAACAAATCGCAAACATTTTTGCTGAAAAACAATCGTACAATTCTTTTTGACTTTTTCTATCGCCTGCAATACAGCTGGCTAAATTTAAGTTTACTGAGTTTGTGTATGGCTGTGTCATGTTAGTATGGTTGTAACAATAGTAAACCACAACAATGCCAACAAGTAAATTAATTGAAAATCAATTACTTATGATTTAAAAAATTGCTAGTTTTATCTTTTTTCAGGAAAGAGAATCCCAATTTAGGAAAACAAAAACTAAGTAATCTGAGGAATAATGCCCAACCCATATTTTCCCTGCAGTTGCACATTAGACGATGAAATATTTAATCCGGTTGCAAGGTCTTTAGTTAAAAGTAATGGACCATCCATATCTACAAAGTCTAACTGAGGCAAAAAATTGGCAATTGCTGCACTCCCAATACTAGATTCATTCATACAACCCATCATTACTTTCATTTTCAATTCACGAGCTTCTTTAATCATTCTTATTGCAGGGGTAATGCCACTACACTTGGTGAGTTTTATATTAATACCATGAAAGTGTTGGTAGCAAGCTTTTACATCTTGTTCAAATACGCAACTTTCATCAGCAATTAAAGGAAGAACAGATTGATTAAATAATATTTTCATTCCATCCCAATTGTCTTTTGCTAATGGTTGCTCAATTAATTCAACACCCAAATCTTTGAGTAATGGAATTTTAAATAAAGCTTCTTCTGTTGTCCAACCTGCATTTGCATCAATCCTAAAAACAGCATTTGTATGTTTGCGAAGTGCTGTTACAATTTCTATATCCTCATTTGTACCCAATTTAATTTTATAAATAGGCCAAGATTTGGCATTCATTTTTTCTACCATTTTTTCTATAGTATCAATACCAATTGTATAATCAGTAATAGGTAAATTCTCCCATTGTGTATTCCAAATTTGAAATAGATTTTTTTGCTTCATTTTGCCAAATAAGTCCCATGCTGCCATATCTAATGCTGAAACTAAAAAAGGATTTTTAGGCAATAAATGGTGCAGGTAATGCCAATAACGTTCGGGTTCAGTAAAAGCAAATTTTTCAATCATATTTTTCTTGCTTTCTATATCTGCAATCATTTGTTCAACAGTAATATTATAATAGGTAATTGCTGGGGCTTCTCCTATTCCATACCAATTACCCAATTGCAAAACAACCACCAATGTGGGTTGATGTGTTTTTGTTCTTCCTCCCGAAATTGAAAATGGATATTGAAACGGTAATTCGTAATTAAAATACTGCAAGGTCATTGAAACAAAATTTATTTCTCAAAGTTAACCTTACATGTTAAATAAGTTGGTTGAAACTTCTTTGTTAAATACTGCGTATCTACTGAAACAAAATCTAATTGAATAATTAAACAACGTTTGAACTATGACACAAATACACCTTTTATATAAACGGATATACCACTCGAAAAATTAGGGTATAAAATACATTTACATTTAAAATACTGCACACAGAATGGACGGTTTAAAGTTTCAGTATTTTATTAACGATACGCACATGAAAAAAATTTTATTTAGCTTGTTTTTGATATTAGCTTGCCAATTATCTAACGCTCAATTGAATATTTATTCAAATTATAATTTACAAGGCACATCAGGTACTTGTGTAGTTCGTACAATTTACGTAGGTAGCAATATTCCCAATGCACTTAATAACAGTATAAAATCCATTTCATTAAATGTTGGCTTCATGGCTACATTGGCTGAAAATGAAGATGGCAGTGGTGAACGTTTTACCTACATGGCTACACAAAGCAATATCAGGGTAAACCTTGCTTTGGTTTTACAAAATAAGGTATCATTTATAAGAGTGCTGAAATTACCTACTACACCAATAAAAAAGAAAGGCTCTTGTAATACCAACAATAATAATACTGCCGATTTAAATGTGAGCTGGTTTTATGATTGGGGGTTTAATGATTTTTCAACTCCTACAAGAGAATTTGTGCCTATGTCATGGAATGGTAATGGAACCTCTGATGCTAATGTTAATGCAATAATTGCAAGAGATTCTCTTACACATTACTTAGCTTTTAATGAGCCTGACAATGCAGGTCAGGCTAATATGACTGTAGCCAATGCTGTTCCTCTATATAAAAAATTATTACGTGCTGGCCATAGAATGGCTTCTCCTGCATGTACTGAGTCGGAATACAGAGTTTGGTTAGATAGTTTTACAAATATGGCAAATGACCAAAGCTTAAAAATTGATATTGTTGCTGTGCATTGGTACGATTGGGGCAATTGGCTCTCTACACTGAATGCCACCCCAAGTGCTACCGATGTTTTTAACAGATTTAAAACTTACATCAACAATGTGTATGATTTATACAAAAAACCTATTTGGATAACTGAATTTAATGCAAATCCAAACCGTACATCAGCAGTTCAACAAGCATTTATGCAATTGGCATTGCCTTGGTTAGATAGTGACCCTCGTGTAGAAAGATATGCATATTTCTTTGGCAATGATGTACCCATGTATAATACAAATGGTACACTAACAGCTAGTGCAACTACTTATGCAAATCATGTTTCAGTTAACGCATATACCGATAACATTTATGATACACGACCTGCATTTCCAATTACTTTAGCAACATGGGATCCTTCAACATTTACACAAGGTGGCAATACCGTTGCCAATTTTGCACCAACTACACTTAACACAAACCTTACTTCACCATTGGCTCTCACTAGAGGTTCTGGAGTAACATTACCTGGTTCTACTGTATCAAATGGATATTGGGGAGGAACTGATTGGTCTAACACAACGGCAGAAAATGGTGTAAATGCAAATAAGTTTGTTCGATTTAGTTTGAAATCTAAAAATGGCAAATCGGTTAACTATCATTCAATTGATAAGCTCAATATTCGTATCAACAATATTGGCCCTATACAATATCAAATCGATTACCAACTCGACAATGGCTCGTTTAGACCAATTGCAACCATATCTGGACCAACTAGAACAACTGGTAATTATTTATTAGGCCCAATTGATTTATCTCAAATTTCAGGACTCCAAGACGTTCCTACTACGAGCACCATAACATTTAGAATTACACCATTTGATGCAAGTGGTACAGGAACTTTTCTTATTGGTAGTGGCGTAAATGATACTGACCCCGATTTAACTATTACTGGCGGTTATAGTGACGATAATATTATTTCGATTTCTTTACCAGTTACAATAACTGATTTTCAAATAAAGAGAAACAACAATAAAGTTTTATTAAGTTGGGAAACACAGTCGGAGGTTAATTTCAGTCATTTTGAATTAGAACGTAGCGAAGACTTAAATACATTCATTTCAATTGCAACCATCAATGGATCGAGTAACTTGAATGGTAGCAGGTACAACTATATAGATATCCCAACTGCTGCAAATACAAAATATTATCGTTTAAAAATGGTAGATAAAGCTGGCAGCAGTAAATACAGCAATATACTTTCAACTTCTTATAATACAACAAATTTACCTTTAGTTGTTTATCCAACTATAACTTCAGGAAACCCAATAAAAGCAAGGTTTTTGCATGTATCAAAAACAGCTCAACTAAAGATTTTAAATATTAATGGACAACTCATTACAACTTATAATTTACAGGAAGGAGCAAGTTTTAAAAACATTGAAACAAACAATCTTGCTAAGGGTGTATATTTTTTAATACTTCAGAACAAAGACATCATACAAAGTATCAAATTCATTAAACAATAAGAAAATAATTTTAGACTTTAGATGACGCATCAAAAAGTACCTAATTTGCAATTAAAAAAACAAAAAAACTGCTAATTTCCAAGCAGATTTTTATATACACAGATTGCTAAGCAAAAGTTTATTCGGCCCATACACTCACATATTTTATGCTGTTGAAACTAACTTCAGGTAACGTTCTCAGCATTGATATTTATTTAAGAAAAATTCAGGCTTTGAAATTATGATACGTTTTATTCACAAAGGATTCCATCCATTAAAAATATTTTTTAGTGTATATTTTTTAGCTTCTTTTTTAGTGAGTTGATGACTCCAACTTACACGTTTATCAGTCAATGAGCCTTCACCCGTATTGTTGTATTCTGCATAATAAGCGGTAGCTTCATTTTCTTTTTTACTCCAATTGTGCCAGCCTTCAGGAAGAATATGTTTCCCCATTTCACAACCAATAAAAACTACTTTAGCATTGGCTCTCCATGGTCGTCCTAAATATTCTTTTTTACATTCATCGGCCGCAATCAATTTGCAATTAAAAAATACATAGCCATATTGCTGACGCTCTGTGGTAGATGCAGCAGTAATATAAGAATTACTTAAACTCTTAATGGTGCAATCCTGAAAAACAGCAGTAGCATTTCCAAAAATAAAATCCGTTGTACCTTCAATAAAGCAATTAAAATAGTATTGCTTACTACTATCATTAGCAGTTAACAAAGTATCTTGATTACCTAGCAAGTTACAGTTCTTAAGTACAAATCTATCACCATCCACATGTAGTGCAACTGCTTGCCCCACACGGCCTGCAGCATTTTTGATGGTTAGATTTTCTAAGTTTATATCATTGCCATGCACATACATGGTGAAGGAGCTAAAAGTGCTCATCTTCTTTTTATTATTTACTGTATCAGCACTAAAAAACTTACCTGAATAATCTTCATAAGTAATAATGGTTCCTTGTTTACTTTCACCAATTAAAGACACATTGGTTATCCATGCAGGTATCACGACCTTTTCATGATAAGTACCATTTTTTATATTGATGGTAATATGTTCAGGAGAGTATGCCCTAACAGCATCAATGGCTTCTTGAATGGTTTTGTAATTGCCAGTTCCATCTCTTGATACTACTATTTGTTGAGGGTACACAATACTTGTTTGTGCATTAGTAAACACTACCAATATTAACAAAGAGCAAAAAAGAAAAGCATATTTTTTTATGAGACGAGCAGCAACTTTTTTTTCAATACCAGTTGCGTCGCACACTTGTACTGAAGGATTTCTATTAATCATTATTCATTATTTTATATAATCATTTTTTGCAAATTATTTATAATACATTAAATTTATACAAATATTTGTATTTACTTTATGGCTATTGTTTCAATAAATTTCATTTCGTTTAGCCACGCTTCGCAAAGGCTTGTCCATTGTTCTGTAGAACCAGGATTGTTTCTTAAAGCAATACCATGACCGCCTTGTGGAAAGACATGAAAAGCTGCTGAAATATTATTTTCTAACAACGCTTTATAAAATAATAAACTGTTCATTGGGTGAACGACTTTATCATTGATAGCATCAACAATAAAGCTAGGAGCTGTTGTAGTAGTTACTTGCAAGTGCATGGAATATTTATCAACTAAAGTTTGTAAAGGATTCTCCCCCAATAAATTTTTCTTGCTACCCTTGTGTGCATAGCTGCCCATATCAATTACTGGTGAAACCAAAATGGTAAAGTTGGGTTTGTAAGAAATTGTATCCAATGAATCATTTATTGCAGCAATATCTTCTGTTGCATTGCCAGCCATGGCTGCTAAATGTCCACCAGCAGATGAACCTTGAATACCAATTCTATCTGTTTTAATTTTCCATTTAACCGAATTGGCTCTAATAATTTTAATGGCACGTTGAGCATCCATTAGCAAGCCTGTTTCTCTTTGCACCAAGTCTGGTGAATTGGGCAAACGATAGTTCAAAACAAACGCAGAAATTCCCATGGTATTAAACCATTTAGCCAATTGTATACCACTAATCACATAAGCTAAACGTTCATAACCACCACCAGGGCAAATAACTATTGCTGCACCTTTATTCTCTTGATTAGAAGGGAAGAAAGAATAGATGCCAGGTGTACCAACCCTGTACACACGTTCATTAGCAATGCTATCTGTTAACTGTAACCCTTTGCTATTTGGCATTTTTTCTTTTGGCCAAAGAGGAATAAATTCTTGTGCTTGTAATGTATTTGCAAAAGTTAGTAGAAAAACAACAATGAAACTGTTTTTCAAATTGAAATTTTTTGAGTGTTTATTTTCATCGCCTTCAACATCATGATAGCTATTGAAAAAAATTGATACCATTGCTATATTTAAACAGTTATTATTTAATAGGTTCTACTCTTATCCAATCAAAATCAGCAAAACCTGAATCGTTTATTTGCGATTGCCTAGTACAAAAAATGCCAAATTTTGCCCCAATCCAACGACCAACTTCTGCTGTAAATTCATTACCAGCATCCGTAAAAGTATTACCATCAAAACTATAGCTAAATTGACACTTTCCTCCTGCTGCAACCTTTACTCTAAAGTAAACTGTTGAGCTTGTTGCTTTCATAATTACAGTTTCCACTTCTGTTTTATTCTTTTCTGCATCCTTACACAAAGTATGTACTAAGTAAATGCCATCCTTCTTGCTTTTTAAAGCAAGATTAGCATAGCTAAAACCCATAATGGTCAAGCCAGTTTTTTCATTTTCAATTTTAGTGTTTGGAGAGAAACTAAGCTTGGTTGTAACCATAAATTCATCTGCTGTAAACTTTTGCAGTAGCACGTTTGGAGCAAACCATAAATTAGCAACACTATCAATTCTATCACTAAACAAACGTAAGCTTCCTTTAGCAGCATGTGTAAATAACCAGGTGGTTTTTGGATTAGCCATCCATTGCCATTGAAGCCCTAATTCATTGCTATTAAACTCATCGCTTTCAACAGGTGTTTGAATGGGATATGTTTTGCCAACATTTGGTTTTTTGTGTACATATACCGGCTCACCTTTTCCATCACCATCTTTATCAATTCCAATAACAGGCCAATCATTTACCCATTTCATAGGATTTAAATGAACCACTCTTCCATAAGCATCTTTATCTTGAAAATGCAAGAACCAATCTTCTCCAGTTTGTGTGGCTACCCATGCTCCTTGATGTGGCCCATTTATTTTTGTAGTGCCTTGATCCATAACAACTTTTCTTTCATAAGGACCATAAATATTTTTAGATCGTAGTGCCAATTGCCAGCCAGTTGGTACACCACCTGCTGGTGCAAAAATGTAGTAATAGCCATTGCGTTTATAAAATTTTGGTCCCTCAATGGTTGCATCATCTGAGCCATGACCATCATATACCAGCTTTCCTGCTTCAATTGTTTTTGTACCTTCTGCATTCATTTGTTTTACTACAATGATTGACTTTATACCAGCACGGCTTCCAGCATAAGCATGAACGAGGTATACTTTATCATTATCATCCCAAAGAGGACAAGGGTCAATTAATCCTTTACCAGCTTCTACCATAATTGGTTCACTCCAAGGACCAGTAGCATTTTTAGCTTTGGTTAGATAAATTCCAAAATCTGGGTCTGGATAATAAATGTAAAATTCACCATTATGAAATCGGATGGATGGAGCCCAAACACCATTGCCATGTTGCGTTTTGGAGAAATGCTCAAAAGGTGGTTGACGTTTTAAAGCATGTGTTAGAATTGTCCAATTGACTAAATCTTTTGAATGTAAAATAGGCAAGCCTGGTACATCTTCAAAGGAAGATGACACCATATAATAATCATCTCCAACCCTTATAGCATCTGGATCTGAGTAATCTGCATTAAGTATTGGATTTTTATAAGTGCCATTGCCATTATCGGCTACCCAAACTTTTGAAAGATAACTTTTTTGTGCCCAAGTATTACTCATCAAAAATGAAAAAGTAATTAAACAACAAATGAAAATTTTATAACGCATTGCTTGATCTATTTTAAACTCTTTATTTAATAAATTTAGTTAATAAATTTAATCATAAACTAAAATTTGCCAATAGTATAATCAATTGTTCAACCTCGGCTATTGTATTAAAAGCATGTAACACAATTCTTAAACGTTCTTTTTCTTTAGGAACTGTTGGATATAAAATAGGTCGAACATCGAAATTGTTATCCTGTAATTTTTGAGCCAATTGTTTTACAGCCTCATTACCAGGTACAACTACTATTTGTATTGGTGTTGTTGATAGAAATTTTTCGTATTGTATTTTTGCCAACTGAAATAATGAAATTAGCTGCTGTAAATGATTTCTCTCCTCCGTCATTACAGGAAATATTTGATAGCTCTTTCTAATTACTTCAATTGCATGTGATGGTAACGACGTACTATACATTAAACTTCTAGAAAAATTAATCAAATAATCTCTCAACTGTTTACTACCCAATACCACTGCCCCATGGCAGCCACAAGCTTTACCAAATGTATGTACACGGGCAAATATTTTTTGTTGTAGTTGCAAGTGTTGCACCAAACCTTCTCCCCTTGCTCCTATTACACCTGTTGCATGAGCTTCATCGATAATTAAATGTGCATTGTACTTTTCACAAATGGCAACAAGTTCTTGCAAAGCACAAATATCTCCATCCATGCTAAAGACAGATTCGGTAACTACAAAAATATTGCCTGTTGCATGTTGTAGTTTTTTTTCTAAGTCTGCTATACTATTGTGTGCAAATGAAAAAGATTGGGCAAAAGATAATCGTATACCATCACGTATGGATGCATGACATAAAAAATCGTACAAAATGGTATCGCCTTTTTGCGGTACACAGCTTAATAATCCAATATTGGCATCATAGCCAGCATTATAGATTAGTGCAGCTTCACTTTGATGAAATGTGACAATTTCTTGTTCGGCTGTTTCAATTAATTCGTAGTTACCTGCTAATAATCTAGAGCCTGTAGAACCATACAACAATTTGGAATTGGAGATTTGTAATTGGTTATTTTTTACAATACCTAAATAATCGTTGGAACAAAAATCAATTTTCCCTTCTTGTAATTTTAATGAACGGAAAGTTTGTTGTTGTTTTCGTTCGTTTAATTTATGGTTTAAAAAACTATCGTTGTACATCGTTTCAAAACTAGGATTTCTTTACAGATATTTGCAGAGAAAGTTGAATATAGAACAAAGCGTTGAAGGGTGATTATTTGCTTCTCTTTCGCTGAAAGAAAAGTAAATAACAAACTATCGTTGCAACAGAAGTTCAATTCTTATTATTCTGCTGGTTACAAAAAAATAAAGATGGAATTATCACAAGACACAAAAAATATTTTAGGCTTGCAATTACCTACCGACCCACGTTGGGTAGATTTAGCCAGTATAAGTTTAGCAGCTATTTTAACCGACCATGCTTATTGTGAGCAAAAGGCAGCTTTAACTTGCATTTCATTAATACAACGGTATAGCGAAAGGGAAAAAATGGTTAAAGATTTGGCACCTATTGTAACTGAAGAATGGGGACATTTTAGATTGGTGTTAAACGAATTACATAAACGTGGCTTGCACTTGGGTGTACAACGAAAAGATGAATATGTAAACCGCTTATTGATTTTTCAAAAAAAAGGTGGGCATATAGATGATCGTTTTTTAGACCAAATGCTTACGATGGCGTTAATTGAAGCCAGAAGTTGTGAACGTTTTAAACGCTTGAGTGAAGGTTTGAATGATGAATATATGAGAAATTTTTATCGCAGATTTATGGAAAGTGAAGCTGGGCATTATACGTTATTTATTGACCTTGCTGAAACCTATATTGATAAAGAAAAAGTGCGTAAACGCTGGGCTGAATGGTTGAATTACGAAACTGAAATAATGAAAGCATTAGAAATTAGAGGCGATAGAATTCACTAAAAAATAAGAGCCCTGACTTTCTTTCGTCAGGGCTCTTATTTACGATTGCAAATTTTTATAGAAGTTCAAATGAATCTAAAAAAGCATCTTTATTTTTTACATCACTTGTAGGAAATGTGGAACAAGACATTGAATACATTTTGCTACCAATAAAAATACATTTGATATACATTTTTAGTTTCTTTTCTTCTACAGCACCTTCAATTGTATAAGCTGTATAATCTTTCCATTTACCAATATCCATTTTAGAGACTTCGAATCCAGGTATTTTACCTGTAAAGCCAGTTTTAAATTGTTCTGCAAATTCATCGGTAGTTGCCATGTTTGTAAGTGTTGCAGAATCCATACCAAATGACTCAAAATCCATAAAGTTGGCTGTGTACCTTGTACTATCGCTGCCAGTTAATGTATAAATTTTTGCTGGTCCTGACTCCTGAGTTTCAGGGGCTTTTGGAAACTTAACAGAAATTCTAGCATCTAAATTTTGTTTTACCCATGTACCTTGAGAATATGCTTTTTGCACAAAAACTACTGATACTGCTGCTAATAAAAAAGTAAAAAAATGTTTCATTGTATTGATTTTGATTTATTGGTAGTGCAATGGTATGAAATATTACAACCGGTTAAATAATTTATAGAATAACGTACTCTCCTTTATAATTGATGGATATAACGGGTAGTTTTTTATTTTGTTCGAAATAATCGAAAGCTTGTTTCAATTTTTCTGCAAAATGCTGATAATCGTTATCATCTTTTGTGGCTTCATTTAACTTTTGTACACTCTTAGTAATATTATATTTAACAGGAAAAATATGTACAGGAATAAAATCACAACCATTGTTTTTTGCATAAGACGTAATCAAATACAATTCTTCTATTTGGCTATCCATAATAGGTATACAACCAACAGTTACACAACTGCCATGAATATAAATTTCACTGCCAGGTTTGGCTGAATCACTTAATAGCAAATCAGACGCATTAGGATAATTGATTCCTAGGCTCATATGATATTCACTTCGTGGATTAAACTCGTTCACATAGTAAAAACCTTCTGGCACTTGATAATCGCCTTGCATTCTTTTAGGACCAAGATTACCACTTAAAGCACAAACCTTGTAGGTTTTAACCAGTTTATATGCTTCTTTGGTATTGTTTCTTCCCCAAACTTCTAATTGAGAATCGTATTTAAAACTACGCAAATACAATTGTTGTGGTGGCCACTGTACACCAGCTTTATTGAACTGTTTTTTTATAGTATCTTCTTTAGCCTTAATTGCAGCTGCTACACGAGGATACTTTTTTTGATATTCGATAAAAGATGTTTGTGCAATACTTACTTGCACTAAACAAGAAAAAATGATGAATAAGATTGCTTTCATTAATTCGAAAATAGTGTATAAGAAAAAGCTACAATCAAATGTGTATTATTTAAAGAAAAAATGTTAATCGTATCTATCGATTAACATTTGTGTATTTTATTTGCCGAAAACTTTCTTTAATAAATTGGAGGTTTGTGCAACCGGATTTTTTCTAATCTTTTGTTCCTCTTGTGCAACCTGATAAAACATACCAAACAAAGCTTTATCGGTTACATAACCTGCCAAATCGGGGTTTAGTTTTTTAGTAAATGGAATTTTATTGTACGTACCAATAAGTGTATTCCAATATTGTGTGGCATTTACTTTAGCCAATGACTGTTCTATTGTTGGTCTAAATGCTTCGGTCAAAGGTTTTGTAGTTTGATTTCTTAAATAGGTTGTTGCTGCCGAATCTCCACCTTTCAAAATACCAAAAGCATCGTTGATACTCATATTTTTAATGGCAGTCACAAAAATAGGTGCTGCACTTTTGGCTGCATCTTCTGCTGCACGGTTCATCGATAAAATGGCATCATCTACCATTTTTTGTCCACCAGGAATTTTACTCACAGCATCCATTACTTTTTGGGCTTCGGCAGGCATTAATATTTTAATGGCTGCATCTTTAAAAAAGCCATCTACTGCCGATAATTTTTCTGCACCATTTTTAACTCCAATATTCAATGCTTCTTTTAAGCCCTCTGCAACTTCAGCAGTACTTAATCCTGTTGATTTTTGGCTAGATGAATCTTTATTGATTGCCTTTTTGATTAGCCCTTTTATTCCTTGTGCATGTAGTGAATGAATACTTACCAATGCAATTACTGTAATTAAAATTCTTTTCATAATGTGTAAATAAACTAAAATGATGCCAAATGTTATTGAATGATTTGTTCCGTATAAATAAATTGCCCGTCTTTATCGATACCTTGAATGATGAGTTTCAATTTTGAGGCAATATCGTTATTAAAAAATATAAATCGGTATTTACCATCTTTAGCAGGTTGTATGTTACCATTCCAATAAACAGTAAAACGTTTATCTGTTTCAAACTTTTTTAAATTAGGATCGCCTTCATAATCGGGTGAAAAATATTGTCGAGTAATAGCATAGCCTTCTCTTTCAATATTGGTAAACGCTTTATCGAAAATACTTGAACGTGCAGCTATTCCCTTTTTGGTATAAAAAGCAATTACCCCTTCCGATGCTCCTAACATGGCTCCTTCATTTTTAAGTACTTTTATTAATGCTACATCATCTACACTTAATGAATTTACTACGTCTTTACCAACATTTACTTCATTAATAAAATATGCAATTCCGCCAGTTTGCATAACTATATCTACACTTACTTCCCCAGTTGAGTTGCTAATACTTGTTCCAGAAGAAGTGTTATCACTTAATGCATTTAACCCTCGAAATCGATTAAAGTAAACTGTTGGATCGAACATATTACCTTCTACTGTAATTCCAGGTATTGCTTGTTGTAGCATTTGCCAAACAGTAATCGAATTTTTATAATCATCGGGTACTACCGAATTACCCATTACAAATGGACCTGTTGCATATATATTATTAAGAGAATCTTCTTTAGATAATCGTTTTGCTTTAACCGTTACATTGCCTAAATCTCTTCCTTTAAAAGCAGTATCTTGCTTTTGAACAGTACCTTTTAAAAAACTAGCCCATGCACTGTTTCGATTGTTCAAATCGGCTGTATCTAAATTTAAAAAAGGGGTATTTGTGGATTTAGACAAAGAGTCGATATAAGATGATTCTAGCTTTACGTCTACTATTAAATTTTCTTTCTTATTGTTTGTTCCCTGATATGAAATGGTAGCTCTTTTTTTATAGTTGATATCACTTAATAAAAATTCACCCTTATCTGTAACCCTTGCGTCTGCCATAATTCTTGTAGAATCTTCTCCTTTTATTACAAATGCAACATGCCCATCTTTTATTGATGCATCTCTATCGCTTTTTGTAAGCTTACCTCTAATGCTAATACCTGATTCAACAGGGTATTTTAGTGTAGCAAATTCGTTGTTGATTATTTTTTTCCACTCAAATCTTCTCCAACCCTGTGTCATTAGCAATAAATCTAAATGTCGCAAAGTTGTTACTTCTTTATTAGCAAAATAATAGCCTGGATTTATCACTCCTCCTTTTAAGTCAGCGGTTAATAAAAAAGCCGATGAAATATTGTCATCAATACTTGCATCGTTTCCTAATGATGCAGTAGTGATGGATACAGATAATGCAGTTTTAAAACTATCCACACCAAAGCTAATTTGATTTTTGGCTCTTGGTTTTAGATTTATAGATTCTAATTTAACCTTTGGCTTTTCCAAACTATAATTTTCTACAAATACCAACCGCTCAGCAATTGGCAAATTGTTTACATCAAAAACGGTAATGTGTAAAATACCTGGAGGAAGATTTTTTTTGCTGATTGGTGCTGCTGTTTGCCCTTCTTCAAAGTTCAATTCATTGTTAAAAACAACTTGATAATTTATTTGAGCTACCACCTTTACTTTACTAAACTTTTCTTTATTCTTTTCACTTCTGTTTAGTAAAACAAACAACCGATTTGGATTGGTATTTTCGACCCTTAGTGTAATGCCTTCTTCTTTTACTGTGGGCAATTTAAATTGCAAAGTAGAACCGTTGCTAGCTATAATGTTAGCAATATATTCTGTACCTGACGCAAACTCGGATTCAACAATTCCCATCCCATCATGTTGGGTTTCAAATGTTACAATTTGTTTTCCACTATTATCTGTAATATTTCCTTTTACATTTACTGGCAAACCTTTATCGTCATATACTTTAAAAGCCACCCTGTTTTTTAATCCTCCTATTATATCTCCACCTTCTGGGAAAAATGACATTTTAAGTGTTGGTTTTTGTTGCTTAACCTCTGCAGTGTTATAATCTTTACCATAAACGAATATGTTTTTTCTAAAAACAAATGAGGGGAAATTTAGCATCCATAAAGTGTAAGCATTTACACTGTAATTGCCCGACTTAATATTAGAAGACAAATCGAAATCAGCAGCAGTAGAACTTAAACTATCTAGTTTATACATTTTCTTGAGTATCACCTGACCGGTACTATTCACTAAATCAACATACAAAATTCTGCTTAAAAAAGTGGGCATACCATCAACCATACACCATGCCTTCATCCAAATGGTTTCTCCAGAAAAATAGTGTGTTTTATCTGTTTGTAAAAAAACTTTCTCTTGCGGATAATCATTTTTAAACTTATCAAGAACAGATTTATTAAAAGGCAAATTTTGGGCAAAACCTACACTTGAAAAAACGACTAAAAAAAGTAGCCCGAAGAAATGTTTCATTGATATTTTTTTTAGCTGTATGGTAATTATATTAATCCAAAATAAATTATCACTTACGTGTGATTAATACAATAGTAAAAACAAAACAAAATTATAAAAAAATACCTCGGTTTTTAGGCCGAGGTATAATGTTAACGTATTATTTTATTATCTATTGAAGATAAAATTAATTGCCCTAATTCTACCATCAGTTGTAGGTGTAGAAATTGCATTGTAACCTCTAGCAGTAATACTAAATACACGTTGATTAACAGATGTACTTGTACTTGTATACGTTGCAATTGGAGTTGTAGTTGCAAGTGCACCTGCAGGACGAATACACCAAAAAACATTGCCTGTGTTAATTGGAACAGTGAAATAATCACCAGCTGATTTATACAATACTCCAGACGATACTTTCATGAAAGTAGTTGTTGAAGTATAAGTAGATGTAGTGCCAACATACAAATCTAAACCTGCAGGCACATCGGGCATAAGGTTAATAAATCGATACTTCACAAAACCAGAATCAGGTGATTTTAAATCATCTTCCAATAAAACAGTACTTGTATTGGCAGCAGTATCTGCATAATATAAAGAATAAGCCTTATTAGCATCTAAAGTAACAGTTGCACTAGCCAATGCAATAGAATCGTTATTAGTACCAACATTAGGAATAGAGATATCTACTTTTCTACTACCTGGAGCAACTGCAAGATAATCTGCGTAACTACCACCACCTGTATTTAGGCCACCACCAGGAAAGGGTGTTGGATAAACCAAGTTATTACTAACCCTCATACCATCAATTTTAATTTGATAAGTTGGTTTTGCCTGAAGGGCAGAAAAGTAATTAACTTTTAAAGATGCTTGTCCGTCTATAAATATATTTTCTTTTACACTAAACGAATTCTTTTTGCAAGAGGTAAATAATACACCCAACAAAAAACAAGCAGATATAATATGTGTGATTTTTTTCATTGTAAATAATTGTTGGTTAATTATTAAGGTTTACTGAACCATGTTTCATAAGTATGGTAATCGAGTTTATCGCCACCCAACTTTCTTAGTTGATCTAAATTCCAAACATACTCAGAGTTAAAACGTGGTCTAAAACGATAAGCAGGTTTATTTAAATTATTTGCAAAGTAGCTGGTAGGCAAATTGAAGTTTTTATAAACAGGTGCCGTTGTAATTGGATCTACATCTACATTATAATGGTATCTCCTTAAATCGCACCAGGTTTCAACCCAACCCCAACCCCAAAGTGCTATGTATTTTTGTAACATAATATCTGTAAGTGTTAGCACTCCAGCATTTTGTTTAACATTTGCACTTGCTAAATATGCTGTACGTTGTGTTGTTGTTATTGCCGATGCATTAAAAATATTTACATTACCCCTTATCCCACTGTAGCTACGATTAATAAAATCGAAATGAGCATTAATACCTGATAAATAGGCTGCATGAGCTGTTACTTTATCTCCTTTTCTAAATGCAGCCTCAGCTTTAATAAATTGAATTT
>CALRLF020000006.1:0-97844 GCA_943368475.1 Allobosea thiooxidans | reverse complement strand
AATACAATTTGTGTGTGACCACCACTCACTGTCAAACATAAAAAAGGAAAGTCAGGTCTGTTGTTTTCGTCTATTAAATTAGCCAATACATGAGCCTGCATATGATGCACAGCAATCAACGGTTTGTCTAATGATAATGCCAATGATTTTGCAAATTGAGTACCTACTAATAAGCTGCCAATTAACCCTGGAGCCTGTGTAAATGCAATGGCATCTATATTTTGAAGGCTGATTGGTGAATGATGATTAGCAGCTGCTTCTTTAATAGCAGTATCTACAACAGGAACAATATTTTGCATGTGAGCTCTACTTGCTAATTCTGGAACAACACCTCCATATTTTTCATGCACTGTTTGATTGGCAATAAAGTTGGATAAAATTTTTCCATCCACACAAATTGATGCAGAGGTTTCATCACAAGAAGATTCAATAGCTAATATTATAGTTGACAAGTTGATTAAGTATGTAAAGTAATAAAGTAGCAAAAGTATATAAAGTAAGAGTATCTATTTCACTGCATAATACTTTATCAACTTATAAACTGAATCAACTTTTCTACTTCTATCTTATTTTGTTCTAATTGCCATAACAGGGTTCATTCTTGCAGCAATAGAAGCAGGTATAATGCCTGATAGAATGCCTAGTATAATACAAATACTAAAAGCCAGTGTAATAATATTAGGAGCAATATAAATAGGAAATGGCATTACATTACTGAGCACCTTGGTTAAAATCCATACAAAGAAAAGTCCCATTAAACCACCCATAATACACAGTACAGCACTTTCTAATAGAAACTCAGTAAGTATGGTTCTGCTTTTTGCACCAATGGCTTTTTTCAAACCAATTTGGCTGGTACGTTCTCTTACAGTAACAAACATAATATTGGCAACACCAAATGCACCAACAATTAAACTTAAGCCAGCAATTGCCCATCCACCAATGGTTACTGAGCCAAAAAACGATTTGGTTTGCTCTGCAAAAACACTGATATCGTTTAAGCTAAAATCTTCTTCTCCAATAGGGCTAATTCTTCTAATTTGTCTCATTACTCCCCTCAGTTCATCTTGCAAAAATTTGGGTTCAATTCCTTTTTTACCCTGTACAATAATTACAGGCCCATTTTTATCTGGATTATAAATGGATGCAAAAAAACGGTATGGCGATAAAATACAATTGTCGAAGTTGAATGCATTGGCAAAACTTTGCCCCTCTTTTTTTAGTACCCCCAATATCAGCAATTGTTTGCCCTGAAAAGTAATTTCCTTTCCTTCTGCACGTTCAGGTTTACCAAACAATTCGTTGGCTACATTTTCTCCAATTACTACAGTTGGTGTTCCTCGGCTAAACTCAGCATCGTTAATAAATCGACCAACCTGCATTTCTAGAGATTGTATTTTACTAAAATCTTCAGAGGCTCCAATAAATTTAATATTAGTTAAGCTGCTGTTGCCAAAGCTTCCAGTTCCAAGTGTACTACAGGTAAAAGCAATATTTTCAGTTAAGGATGATTTGCCTTTAATAAACTGCATTTCCTCAAATTTTGGAGAAGGCCTTTTTACATATTTCCACCAAGGGTAATCATTTCCTCCACCTCCATATTCCCATTTGTCTATATAAATACTATTGCTACCCAATTTCTTAATGTCTTCTTGAACTTTTCTTTCTAAGCTATCAACAGTTGCCAGTACACCAATGATGCAAAAAATACCAATGGTAATGCCAAATAGCGATAAAAAAGTACGTAACTTATTTACTTTAAGCTCTTGCATAGCCATTTTAAAGCTATTCCATAATATGTTGCTGAGTTTAAACATTGTATCAAAATTAGTAGAAGCTGTTGAAGGAAAAATTTTTATTTGAAAGCTGCCCATCTATTCGTTTAGCAAAGAACATTTTAAAGGTTTAATAGATTATACAAAAACAAAATAGTTGTGTAGTCACTCAACTATTTTAAACATTTCGTGTTTAGATTGGCAACGATACCATTAAAAATAAAATTCTTTTTTAATTGGCATTGATTACTGTATTACTTTTGCAGCGAAATTTTTACAACCTCAACTCAGCTGTATGACTTGGAAGCAAATGTTCACATCTTCGGTAGGTAAGAAATTGGTAATGGGATTTACCGGAATTTTCCTTATTCTTTTTTTAATTGTTCACGTAGCACTAAATGCATGTATTTGGGCTATGGATGGCGGCGAAATGTTTAACAAAGGTGCCCATTTTATGGGTGGTAATGTGGTGCCAAGAATTTTAGAAATTGGCCTTTTTGCTGGTATTATTTTGCACATTGTACAAGGATATATGCTAGAAATTCAAAACAGAAGTGCCCGTGGTACTAAATATGCAGTTGATTATGGTAATAATGGAAGTAAGTGGTATAGCAGAAGTATGGCATTGTTAGGAACATTATTACTAATGTTTTTGATTATGCACATTTATCATTTTTGGTTGCCCAATCGTTCTAATCAAGGGTTTCTTTTAGGTGAAGAAATCAACTTGTTTGAAACCATGAAAGAGGTGTTTCAGGAGTTGTGGATTGTTATAGCCTATGTAGCTGGATGTATTTCTCTAGGCTATCACTTGGCTCATGGTTTTCAAAGTGCATTTAAAACCATTGGTGTACACAACAAAAGATATCATGGTATGTTAAGTACAGTTGGATATGCTTTTGCCATTGTTATTCCTTTGGGATTTGCAATGATGCCAATTAGTTTTTATTTAGGTTGGGTATAATTATTTGTTTGCTGAATAGCAATATAAATGTTGAAGGGTGCGACGCAACGAAAGTTGAATGGTTGTAATGTCGCCAGTAACAAAAAGTATCAATTTTATAAACTTCTGATATATGTTAGATGCTAAGATTCCATCGGGTTCATTAGAAAATAAATGGACAGATTATAAGGGTCATTGTAAATTGGTTAACCCTGCTAATAAGAGAAAGTTAGAGGTAATTATAGTAGGAACAGGATTGGCAGGAGCTAGTGCTGCTGCAAGTTTGGGGGAATTGGGGTATAAAGTAAAAGCTTTTTGTTTTCAGGATAGTCCACGCCGTGCACACAGTATTGCTGCACAAGGTGGAATTAATGCTGCAAAAAACTATCAGAATGATGGAGACAGTGTTTTCCGTTTATTTTACGATACTATTAAAGGTGGAGATTACCGTGCAAGAGAAGCAAATGTTCATCGTTTATCAGAGGTAAGTGCCAATATTATTGATCAATGTGTTGCACAAGGTGTTCCTTTTGCAAGAGAATATGGAGGCTTGTTAAGCAATCGTAGTTTTGGTGGCACACAAGTGCAAAGAACTTTTTATGCTGCGGGTCAAACTGGTCAGCAATTATTAATAGGAGCCTATCAAGCGTTAGAGCGTCAGATTGCATTGGGAAATGTAACGATGTATAGCAGGCACGAAATGTTGGACATAGTTAAAGTAGATGGTAAAACACAAGGTATAATAGCTAAAGATTTAGTAAGAGGGAATTTGGAACGTCATTTTGGCCATGCTGTATTGTTATGCACAGGTGGTTATGGTAATGTGTTTTATCTTTCTACAAATGCAATGGGAAGCAATGTAACTGCTGCATGGAAAGCCCATAAGCAAGGTGCAACTTTTGCAAATCCTTGCTTTACACAAATTCACCCAACTTGTATTCCTGTAAGTGGAGATCATCAAAGTAAATTGACTTTGATGAGTGAATCTTTAAGAAATGATGGTAGAATTTGGGTTCCCAAAAAGCAAGGCGATAATAGAAAATCGACAGATATACCAGAAGAAGAAAGAGACTACTATTTAGAGAGAAGATACCCAGCTTTTGGTAATCTTGTACCAAGAGACGTTGCAAGTAGAGCTGCAAAAGAAAGATGTGATGCTGGCTATGGTGTAGGTACATCTAAGCAAGCTGTTTATTTAGATTTTGCTGCTGCAATTGAACGTTATGGTAAAACAGAAGTTACCAAACAAGGAAGAACAGGTGTAGGCCATGAAGAAATTATTGCATTGGGTAAAGAAGTAGTAAAAGAAAAGTATGGTAACCTGTTTGATATGTATGAAAAAATTACAGGCGAAAATCCATACGAAGTTGCAATGAGAATTTACCCTGCTGTTCACTATACAATGGGTGGCTTATGGGTTGATTATGAATTGATGACCAACGTAAAAGGGTTGTATGCTTTGGGTGAAGCAAACTTTAGCGATCATGGTGCAAACCGTTTAGGTGCAAGTGCTTTAATGCAAGGTTTAGCAGATGGTTATTTCGTAATTCCTTATACTATTGGTAATTACTTAGCCGACGAAATCTACACGAAGCCAATTTCTACCGATCATGAAGCTTTTGTTGCAGCCGAAAAAGCTGTGGCTGATAGATTACAAACTTTAATGAATATTAAAGGAACCCAAAGTGTTGAAAGCTTGCACAAACGTTTGGGCAAAATTATTTGGGATAAATGTGGCATGGCTCGTAATGCAGAAGGCTTAAAACAAGCTATTGCCGAAGTTCAAGCATTGAAAAAAGAATTTTGGAGCGATGTTAAAATACCTGGAGATATTGATGGATTTAATCCTGAGTTGGATAAAGCTGGTCGTGTAGCCGACTTTATTGAACTTGGTGAATTGATGTGTATTGATGCATTGAATAGAGAAGAAAGTTGTGGAGGACATTTCAGAGAAGAACATCAAACAGAAGAAGGAGAAGCTTTACGTCATGATGATAAATTTATGTATGTGGCAGCTTGGGAATTTAAAGGTGAGCATCAGTGGGAGTTGCATAAAGAGGCTTTGAATTATGAAGTAATTAAGCCAAGCCAAAGAAATTATAAATAATTTAGAATCACAGAATTTACTAATAGACTAATTTTTTAGTATGGAGCATTACAATATGAATTTGAATTTGAAAATCTGGAGACAGAAAAATTCAAAATCAAAAGGCGAATTCAAACTTTATAGAGTAGAGGGTATTTCTTCTGAAATGTCTTTTCTAGAAATGTTAGATGTATTGAATGAACAATTGGTGGTTTCTGGAGATGATCCAGTTGCATTTGATCATGATTGTCGTGAAGGTATTTGTGGAATGTGTTCTTTGTATATCAATGGCAAGCCTCATGGTCCTTGGCAAGCAAATACAACCTGCCAATTACACATGAGAGCCTTTAAAGATGGTGATACTGTAGTGATTGAGCCATGGAGAGCCAATGCATTTCCTGTAATTAAAGATTTAGTAGTAGATAGAAGTGCATTTGACAGAATCATTCAAGCTGGTGGTTACATTTCAGTAAATACTGGTAATGCTGTAGATGGTAATGCTTTGCCAATTAATAAAGACAAAGCCGATGCAAGTTTTGCAGCAGCAATGTGTATTGGTTGTGGTGCTTGTGTTGCAGCTTGTAAAAACAGCAGTGCCATGTTATTCTTATCTGCTAAAGTATCTCATTTGGCATTGTTGCCACAAGGAGAGCCTGAGCGTAAGAGTCGTGTAATAAACATGGTTGCACAAATGGATAAAGAAGGTTTTGGTGCTTGCACTAATACAGGAGCTTGTGAAGCAACTTGTCCTAAAGAAATTTCTATCAGTAATATTGCCCGTTTAAATCAAGAGTATTTAATGGCAACTTTAACTGCTGAATAAATTCTAATAATTTTATCTTTAAACTGCTCTCAATTGAGGGCAGTTTTTGTAATAAGTTGTTCTTGTTTGTTTTAGATTCAACAACTTGAATATGAATTAAAAATATGAACAATTGTTAGCATTGAATTTTTGAAAAAATGCTGCAAACAAGTCATAATATCTTAAATCACTTTGGTTTTGTATAGTTCAATACTATATTTTTGCCACTCAATTTTTAATATATACAGTTATGCGTTCAATTGCTTTCAGAGAGGCTTTAAGAGAAGCCATGAGTGAGGAAATGAGAAGAGACGAAAGGGTTTTTATTATGGGTGAAGAAGTTGCCGAATACAATGGTGCTTATAAAGTAAGTCAGGGTATGTTGGCAGAGTTTGGTCCCAAAAGAGTAATTGATACACCAATTGCCGAATTAGGTTTTGCAGCAATTGCTGTTGGTGCTGCACAAAATGGTTTAAGACCTGTTGTTGAGTTTATGACTTGGAATTTTGCAGTATTACCTTTAGACCAAATTTTAAATACAGCATCTAAAATGTTGGCCATGAGTGGTGGACAAATTAAATGTCCTATTGTTTTTCGTGGGCCAAATGGAAGTGCCGGTCAGTTAGGAGCACAACATAGTACAGCTTTTGAAAGTTTATATGCCAATATTCCTGGTTTAAAAGTGGTATCACCAAGTAATGGATACGATGCAAAAGGATTATTAAAGCAAGCTATTCGTTATGAGGAAGATCCTGTAATGTTTATGGAAAGTGAAGTAATGTATGGCGATAAAAGTGAAGTTCCTGAAGAGGAATATTATATTCCATTGGGTAAGGCAGACGTTAAAAAAGTTGGTCGTGACGTAACCATTGTTTCATTTAATAAAATGATGAAAGTTGCTTTAGGAGCTGCTGCTGAATTAGAAAAAGAAGGTATAAGTGCTGAAGTTATCGATTTAAGAACCATTCGTCCATTAGATTGGGAAACCATTTTAGAAAGTGTTAAGAAAACCAATCGTTTGGTAATTGTAGAAGAACAATGGCCATTTGCTTCTGTTAGTTCTGAAATTACTTACAGAATTCAAAAAGAAGGATTCGATTATTTAGATGCTCCTATCAGAAGAATTACCAGTGCCGATGCTCCAATGCACTATGCACCCAACTTAACTGAATTGGCATTACCAAATGTAGCTCGTGTAGTTAAATTGGTTAAAGAAGTAATGTATTTAAAAAAATAAATTTTCGATAGTATTTATAAAGCCTGAACTACTGTTCAGGCTTTTTTGTTTTCGTTTGCGTAGAATTATTCTTCTTTCAAGTGCAATGTTCAATATTTATTATTATTTTCAGCCCCCAATAGCTTGCCTGCCTATTAAAATTTACGTATGAGTACTACAATCAGTAATGCATTACAGCAGTACAAAAATCAGGTAGGTATTAAGTTTCAGCTGTACAATAGCTTGTTTACTTCCTTGCCTTTTCACACCATCGAGAAAACGGGTATTCTAGTGTCTTTGCTTTTGCTCAATTGCGAAGATGGCTACAAGAAAAAGAAGAGTCCTGTAGAAATTATCGACGATTTTTTTGCCAAGCAAACTTCTTTTACAAAAGATGAAGAGAAGATTGATTTGCTATTTCGTTTAGTACAGTACATTGAACGTCAAGTAGTATTATTCGATGCATTAGAAGATGCAGCTTTTAAAGATACTCACGACCTGAGTGGAGCTGGTACTTTAAAGCATTTGGCCATTGAAGTTGCTGCAAAAGACAAAGCAGAAGCTTTAAAAGAGAAGCTGAAAGATTTTAATATTCAATTGGTATTAACTGCTCACCCTACACAGTTTTATAGAGGTGCTGTACTAGGTATTATTCATGATTTGTCAAGTGCTATCAACAGCAATAATGAAAATCAGATTTACACCTATTTGCAACAATTGGGAAGAACACCATTTTTCCAGCAGCAAAAGCCAACTCCTTACGATGAGGCTATTAGTTTAATATGGTATTTAGAAAACACTTTTTATCCTGCCGCAGGCAGAATTATTGGGTTTCTAAAAAATAATTTTGGTTCAGTTCTAAACCCTGAAAACCCAATTATTAAAATGGGTTTTTGGCCTGGTGGCGATAGAGATGGAAATCCTTTTGTAAATGCTGCAACAACAATACAAGTTGCCAATGCTTTAAGAGGTGCTGCAATTAAATGTTACTATTTAGATATTAGAAAATTAAAAAGACGTTTAACTTTTAAAGGTGTAGATGTTGCTTTAACACAACTAGAAAAGAAACTGTACGATAATTTGTTTATTCCAAATCATTTGTGTGATTTGAATAAGTATGAAATTATTTCAGCCCTTACCAATATCAGGCATCAGTTAATTTATGATCACAATAGTTTGTTTGTAAGTCAGGTAGAAAGTTTGATTAATAAAATTGAAGTATTTGGTTTGTACTTTGCGTCACTCGACATCCGTCAGGATAGCAGTATTCATGTAAAAGCCATACAATCAATTGTAAATACCAATACTGTATTACCAGCAAATTATGCATCGTTAAGTGCTACAGAAAAAATGCAATTGTTAAGTACACTAAATGCTGTTGCAGTTGATGAGTTGCAATTACAAAATGCAGTCGAGAAAGATGTATTAGAAGTAATGGCAGCTATAAAAGAAGTGCAACGTTCAAATGGAGAAGCAGGTTGCAATCGTTACATCATTAGTCAGTGTAATAGTGCATTAAATGTATTTGAAGTTTATGGTTTGTTTTTGCTAAGTGGATGGGAGAAAGAATCTTTAAGTGTAGATATTATTCCTTTATTTGAAACAATTGATGATTTGCAACATGCAGCAACCATTATGGAAACTTTATATACCCATGAAGTATACCAAGCTCATTTGAACAGAAGGGGTAACAAGCAAACAATTATGCTTGGGTTTAGTGATGGTACAAAAGATGGTGGGTACATGATGGCCAACTGGAGTATTTACAGAGCTAAAGAAGCATTAACTGCTATTTCTAAGCAATATGAAATTGATGTTGTATTTTTTGATGGAAGAGGAGGTCCTCCAGCAAGAGGTGGTGGTAAAACACATAATTTTTATGCATCACAAGGAGAAAATATTGCCAATAAAGAAATTCAATTAACAATACAAGGACAAACAGTAAGCTCCAACTTTGGAACAATTGACTCCGCTCAGTTTAATATTGAACAATTATTACATGCAGGTATATCAAATAAAGTATTAGAGGGTAAAAAAGTGAGTTTAAGTGATGTGGAAAAAGCAATTATCGATCGAATTGCGGAAGATGGCTATGTTGCATATAAAGCATTAAAAGAACAACCTTATTTTACTGATTATTTATTGAATGTAAGTCCACTAAAGTTCTATGCTGAAACAAACATTGGTTCTCGACCAGCAAAACGTGGTGCTGGGTCTAAATTAAGTTTATCTGATTTACGTGCAATTCCATTTGTAGGGGCTTGGAGTCAATTAAAACAAAATGTAACTGGTTATTATGGTGTTGGTTATTCTTTAGAAAGGATAGCCAACGAGGGTAAGTGGAACGAAGTAAAAGAATTGTATAATAATTCATTGTTTTTCAGGACATTATTAGACAATTGTGAAATGGCCATGAAGAAGTGCTTCTTTCCTTTAACAGCATTTTTAGCCGAACATCCACAGTATGGAACAATTTGGACAATGATGTTTGAAGAATATGAACGTACTAAAAAATATGTAGCCCTGCTTTCGGGACATGCTGATTTAATGTCTAATTACCCTGCCGATCAGCTTTCCATTCAAATGAGAGAAAGAATTGTATTGCCATTGCTTTCTATACAGCAATACGCTTTAACACGAGTTCGGGTAATGGATGAAAATTTCAATCCATCTCCAAATAAGTCATCATTAGAAAAATTAGTTATGCGTTGTTCTTTTGGTATTATCAATGCCGGAAGAAACTCTGCTTAGCATAAAATTTCAACTATTAATGTGTAAAACTAACAAAAAGCCCTTCTTTTATTCATTATTTTATACATTATAAAATAAATTATGTAAAATAAAATGGTCTTTTTGTTAGTTTTTTATCTATTTTGTGCTCATAAGTTAATATTGTTTATTTTTTAACTATTTAAAAACCCTTAAGCTTATGAGTACGTCCACTGCAAAAAATGTAGCCCCCTTTCTGGTATTAGCACTCGTTGCTATTGCTGCACTTTTCATTCCAAGTGCTACCATTTTCGATGGTAGTAAAGTTTATGCTCCAGCAGATATTGCCTGGATTATTGTAGCAACCGCATTAGTATTCTTGATGACTCCGGGCTTAGCATTTTTCTATGGAGGAATGGTACATCGTAAAAATGTACTTTCTACTATGATGAAAAGTATTGTAGCCGCAGGTATCGTAAGTGTACTTTGGGTAGTTGTTGGTTTTAGTCTTTGTTTTGGAGACACCGTTGGAGGTTTTATTGGTAACCCCAAAACTTTCTTATTCTTCAAAAACGTATTATCGGGTGAACCGATTTTACAAGGTGGTACAGCATTAACAATTCCATTGTTATTGTTTTCATTGTTTCAGTTAATGTTTGCCGTTATTACTCCAGGATTGGTTGTAGGTGCAATTGCTGAAAGAATTCGTTTTACTGCCTACATTTTATTCACCGTATTATTTTCTTTATTGGTATATGCTCCATTGGCACATTGGAGCTGGCATCCAAATGGTTTTTTATATAAAATGGGTGCATTAGACTTTGCAGGAGGAACAGTTGTTCACATTTCTGCTGGTTGTGCTGCTTTGGCTGGTGCATTGGTTTTAAAACCAAGAAAATCTTGGTTTGTAACCAAAGAAACTGTTCCAGCAAATATTCCTTATGTATTAATTGGTACAGGGTTGTTGTGGTTTGGTTGGTTTGGCTTCAATGCAGGTTCGGCTTTAGGTGCTAATGCACTTTCTGTTTCTGCGTTTGCAACTACCAATACTGCTGCTGCTGCTGCTGGTTTAAGCTGGATGTTTTTTGAAGTATTAAAAGGTAAAAAACCATCTGTAATTGGTTTTTGTATAGGTGCTGTTGTTGGTTTAGTTGCGATAACACCAGGTGCTGGTTTTGTAGCAATACCTCAAAGTATTTTCATTGGTGTTATAGCTGCTGTTATTTCTAATTTAGCTGTAATGTTAAAAGGAAAAACTAAGTTAGATGATACGTTAGATGTATTTCCTTGTCATGGTGTAGGTGGAATGGTTGGTATGTTATTAACTGGAATCTTTGCTACCAAAACTGTAAATGCAGCTGGTAACGATGGTTTAGCTTATGGCAATGCAACATTCTTTTTTACACAAGTAAAAGCTTTGTTTATCGTTGTTGCTTATAGCTTCATTGTTTCTTACTTAATTTTTAAATTCATCAATTTTATTGTTCCTGTTAGGGTAAGTGAAGAAGATGAGTTAGAAGGTTTAGATGCCAGCCAACATGATGAGAATTATGTACAAGGTACATTGCTGGTTAAAAAAGAAGGTGTTTTGGTAGAAGAACCAGCTCACTAAGATTTTCACAAATTTTACAATTAATTTAAAGAGAAAAGGTATAGCCATAGTAAAACTGGTTTCGCACACCAGTTAAGGCTATACCCTTTCATTATAAAACAAAAATCTATTACAATGTTAAAGAAATTTTTAGCAACTCCAGTTGCATTATTAGCTATTTCAAGTGTATTTGCACAAGGTGATTCAACAAAAAAATCAAGTTTTACCTTATCTGGTTCTGGTGATTTTTATTATAAGTACGACTTTAATAAAGATGCTACTAACAATCGTACAAGCTTCACCAATTCTCAAAACTCTTTTGAGTTGGGTATGGCTTCTTTAAAAGCTGAACATAGTGTAGGAAAAGTAGGAATCGTTGCCGATTTGGGTTTTGGTAAACGTGCACAAGAGTTTTCTTACAACGATGCAAGTACCATGGTTGCTGTAAAACAATTGTACTTAACTTATCAGGTAAGTAGTAAAGTAAAATTAACTGCTGGTAGCTGGGCTACACATGTTGGTTACGAATTGGTAGATGCAGTTGCTAATAAAAACTATAGCATGAGCTATATGTTCTCTTATGGTCCTTTCTTTCATACAGGTATCAAAGCAGAAATTGCAACAAGTGCAAAAAGTGTTTTAATGATTGGTTTGGCTAACCCAACTGATTTAAAATCGGCTAGTGGCTTAAACAAATTTGTAATTGCTCAGTTTGCAACTGCTACTAAAGACGATAAAGTTAAATTGTATGTAAACTATCAAGGTGGTAATGCAACTGGTGATACGAGATTAAGCCAAGAAGATGTGGTTGTAACTTATGCTGCTTCTCCTAAATTTAATATTGGTGTTAATGCTACTTACCAAACTTTACAAAATAAAGTTGCTGGTAAGTGGGAAGGTTCTGAAAACTGGTGGGGTGGTGCTTTATATTTAGGCTACGATGTTACCAGCAAATTTGGATTGAATTGGAGAAATGAAATGTTCAGCGATAAAAAAATGTTAACCCTTGCAGGTATTGGTGGTAATGTTTTTGCATCTACACTTTCTGCAAACTTTAAAGTAGATAACTTGGTAATTATTCCTGAGTTGAGATTAGATAATGCTGATAATGCTGTGTTTAAAAAAGCATCGGGAGCAACATCAAAATCTACTACATCATTTATTCTTGCTGCAGTGTATAAGTTCTAAAATTGGGTTTGTAATATAGGTAAGTATATAAAGGAACTCCGCAATTTGCGGAGTTCCTTTTTTTGTGTCTGCTGTTGAAAATTGTTTTGTTACTGATGGGCTTTGGATAGCAACGGATACCACGCTGAAGAAAATGTGTGTTGGTTTTGTGGCGGAGTAGCAGTGAATAGCCAAAAACTGCAGCTTAGTTTTGAAGTGCTGTTGAAAGCCCAAAATTATTTTTAATTTGTTTTATGTAATTTTTTTACACCCAGCATCTTGTAGCAAATGATTAAATATGAGAACTGAAACATACTTACACGTTGCAACACCTTGTAATGAAGACTGGAATAAAATGACTGCGGTTGAAAAAGGTCGGTTTTGCGATAGCTGTGCTACACAAGTGATGGATTTTACTGTAATGACTGATCAAGAAGTCTTAAAACATCTATCAGCTGGTAATGGAAGTATTTGTGGCAGGATTCATAAAGATCAATTACAACGTGCATTGCATGATAGTGATAGAAAAAGAAGAAAAGGGTGGCAGTTACTTATGGCTGGGGTTGCATCGTTATTTTTTAGTGTTGTAAAAGGAAATGCACAAAAAAAAGTTGTACGTGAAGAACCAAAATCGGGGTTATTAACTACCAATAATAACAGTTTATTTACACAGCAAATGCAGCAAGCTGAAATTACTTTAAAGGGTAAAGTAGTTAATGCAGAACAAGAAGTTTTATTAAATGCTTATGCGTTAAACCCAGTTGGCTTAGATAAAATATTGGTGAATAAGCAAGGTCAATTTGTAATGCATGTGAACGAAACATTAGATGCTATATTGGTTGGTGCAAAAGGGTTTGATAGTAGAATGGTGCCTGTAAGTATGCTACAAAGCAGTGATACCACGATAACATTAACTGCTACAGATACTACTATTACTGGTATTGGTGGTTTTGATAAAGGCGATTTAAGTGGAACAAATATTATAATGGGTGGAATTACATCGTTCGAGAAAATGGAAACAAAAGATACTGTGATCACTTTTGTTAAGAAAATTTTTAACAATGCATTCTTTAAGATATTGCCTAACCCGTCAACCAAAGGTGGAGTTGGTATTGCTGTAAAACAGGCTGGTATTTATACTGTACACATTTTTGATAATAATTCTAAGCTAGTACATGTACAGGAAGTAACGGTAAATGCAAAAGGAGAAGTGGTACAAATTGTTTTTCCTACTTGTATGGTTAAAGGAACGTATTATATAAGATTGATTGATAAGAAAACAAAAAAGCAATATGTAGATAAACTTATTGTTCAATAATAAATGATCTGTTTGTTTTTGGTGAAAGAAAGTCCTGCTGCAATTGTTGTAGTGGGATTTTTTTACAATGAATCAATTATAAGCCAACCATATTTATTGCACAAACGTATATGTAATTAAATGGTTAAATACATCTTTAACATAGCTATTCTGCAATATTGGAATGGTTATTGTATTTAATGATTTTAAATGATTATAGCATGAAAAATTTAGTACAAAAGCTTTTTAAGGTAAAGCATTTTAGTGTTTATCCAAATCCTGCAACAAAAGGTAAAGTAGTTAACTTAACTGTTAAAAATGCTGGTAATTATTCCGTACAATTAATAGATAATTCAGCGACTTTGTTACATGAAGAAAAGGTAGTTATTGCCGATAAACATGAAGTGAAATTGTTTAATATACCATCACTGGTTAATAGTGGTACATACTCTATACGTTTGGTGAATAATGAGAATAATAAACAGTTTACCAGCACTATTTTAGTAAGATGATTACTTTTTAAATGCAGGATGAAACTGATGCAATGTGCTGCGTAAATAGTCTCTGTCTAAATGCGTATAAATTTCGGTGGTGGTAATGCTTTCATGCCCCAGCATTTCTTGTACAGCCCTCAAATCGGCTCCACCTTCTACCAAATGTGTTGCAAAAGAATGCCTGAATGTGTGTGGCGAAATGTTTTTTGTAATACCAGCTTTAGCAGCCATTTCTTTAATAATATAAAAGATCATAATTCTCGATAATCCCTTACCAAATTTGTTCAGGAACAAAATATCTTGGCAATCTTTTTTGGGTTGAACATGCACCCTAATATCGTTTTTATAAATGCTTATGTATTTAATGGCATCGCCACCAATTGGTACCAACCTTTCTTTATTGCCTTTACCAATTACACGAATAAAACCAACATCTAAATACAGGCAACTTATTTTTAAATTAATTACTTCACTAACCCGCAAACCACAGCTGTACATGGTTTCTAGGATGGCTTTGTTACGTCCACCTTCTGGTTTACTTAAATCGAGCTGTGCAATAATCAATTCAATTTCTTCAAAGCTTAAAAAATCGGGTAGGGTTCTTTGTGTTTTGGGCGTATCTAATAGGGTCGATGGGTCGGATGTAATAATTTGTTCGGTTAAACAATATTTATAAAAGCTGCGAATGCCCGAAATAATTCTTGCCTGCGAGGTGGCTGTCATGCCCAATTCGCCAATCCACTGAATAAAATTTTGCAGGTCTTTTATGGTAACTGCATCGGGAGATTTTGTGTTGTTGGTTGCCAGTAAAAAAGTAGTTAGTTTTTCAATATCACGTAGGTAAGCTTCAACAGAATGATCGCTGAGAGATTTCTCTAATTGCAGCCAGGCTTTAAATCCTTTTTTATAAGCTTCCCACATACTATGGTGAACTGTTTATTGTTTAGTGTTTGTAGTTATATTCGTTGCAATTTCAGCAAAGCAATTCAATCAACAATTTTTAATTTATGATGCAGCCGGTAAATTTTCGTTCGTTTGCACAAAAAGTTCGTTACCACAAAAAAGCGTTTAAAAAATTCTTAGGTAAAGTAGAGAAAAATCCACCTAAAAATATCAATGCAATTGTAGATGAAGTTGATGCAGAAGTGTGGCAGGAAATAGATTGTTTAAGCTGTGCCAATTGCTGTAAAAAAATGACACCCACTTTTACCAGTAAAGACATTAAACGTATTGCAGCACATTTTGAAATGACGCAGGATGAGTTTAAAACTAAGTGGCTAAAGTTTGACAAAAAAGATGGCGACTGGGTAAATGTGCAGCAGCCCTGCCAGTTTTTAAATCTCGATAATAATATGTGTAGTATTTATGAAGTAAGACCAACAGACTGTGCAGGGTTCCCTCATTTAAAAAAGAAAAAAGTTACTGAATATATTCATGTGCATCAGCAAAATATAGAGTACTGTCCTGCTACATTTAAAATGGTAGAAAAATGGATGGAAGTGATTGATGTAAGTAAGAAATGATGGTGGTTGAATATTAAGAGATTATATAGATGCTACAAAAACTAAGTTCTAGGCATAGCCTTACGAAAAGTAATATTGATAATTTGGTATGCATACCGAGATTTGGTAAAACAGCCTAAAGAGTTTCAAAGCAGAATGTAAATTTTTGATGAATAGTTTAAGTACGAGATAGTTTATAAATAAGCTATCTCGTACTTTTTTTCATCAAACCCAACCGTTATTATTTTGTTGTTTTTTTCTATCACTGGGCGTTTAATGGTGCTTTGCCTTTCGTACATTATTTCAATGGCTGCAGCTTCAGTAGTAGCGTTCATTTGCACAGCAGGATGTAGTTTTCTAAAAGTTGTTCCTTTTTTGTTTAATAATTTTTCCCAACCAGCTTGAGTACACCAGTTTTGTATTTTTTCTTTAGAAATCGCCTCTGCTTTTGTATTGTGAAAAATAAAATCAATATTGTTTTCTTTAAACCAATGAATGGCTTTTTTGGTAACATCGCAATTGGATAATCCGTATAAAATGAAACTCATAGATATTGTTTGGTTCAAATATAAGTTTAGGATTTCATCCGTACATACAATTTATTCCACTTTAATTATAGATTAGTTGTTAATTTGTAATTAAGCACCAACCGATATCTATGTTGTACAGAGCAATACTCTTTTTTTTAATTTTTTTCTCTGCTGAAAGTGTTTTCAGTCAGGAAAAAACGCAGAAATCAAATCAGGATTTTGGTGTAATCATTGGTAATGTGATGGATGCCACCACAAGCAAGCCTATTGCTTTTTCAACCCTAATTTTAGTGAGAGCAGCGGATACATCTATAAAAATTGTTCAAATAGCCGATAAGAATGGGGCTTTTGAATTCGAAAAAATTCCTTTTGCAGTGTATAGCTTGGTGATTAGTGCTACGGGATACAAAAATTTGAGTTTAGATAGCATTCAAGTTAGGGCTGAGCGATACGATTTTAATTTGGGCGACGTAAAGCTTACCGCTGCATCATCCGATTTAACTGAAGTTGTTGTTTATGCCGAAAAACCATTGATTGAAAACAGGGATGGCAAGTTGATTTATAATGTTGGAGAAAGTGCATTGAGTAATGGATCTAGCACTGCTGAAATTTTAAAAAGCATGCCTTTAATTAACAATGACCCCAATGGCAAAATTTTGTTGAAGGGTAAAGAACCTAAAATTTTAATTGATGATAAACCAACCGATTTAACAGCTGAGCAACTAAAAGATTTACTGGAAAGTTTGCCGGGTAGCAGCATCGAAAAAATTGAGTTGATGGTAAATCCGCCACCAGAATATGCAACAGAAAGTGGTGGTGTAATAAATATTGTTACCCGAAAAGGGAAAGTTGGCTTAACAGGAAAAGTTACCTTGAATGTTGGTTCGAGGGGTGAAGTTGGTTTGGCAACTAATATGAGTTTTAGGCGTCAAAAATTTTCTATCAATACTACGTTTGGATTAGGGGGAAGTATTTTTAATGGTAACAGTTATTCGAAACGCCAAAATAATTATACCGACTCTTCGAATCAATTTAATACCGATGGGAATTATGAAAACAAGAGCTTAAGACCACATTTGCGTTTTCAGGTAGATTATGAATTAAACAAATATCGAAGCGTTGGTTTTACCTATCAAGGCAATTTGAATTTGTACCACAATTACAGCATTACCCGATATACCAATATCAACAGGTTTAATGAAGCCTATAAATTCAGTTCAAGAGAAAATGATAGTGAAGGAGATGGGTACAGTCATGCACTTACCTTAAACTATAACATTAAAGCAAAGAAAACACCTGGTGAAGTTGTACGAATAATATTGAATGCTAACTATGGGAAGAATGATACAGATAGAGATTTTTTTCAACAGTTTTTATCTGGCAATCTGGTTCCGTCAGGGGATAGTACACAAAACCAATTTTTCAATGTGTACAACAGTAACTTTTCTGCAAGGATTAGCTATGATAAACCCTTAAATAAAGTAGTCATTTTTTCAACTGGAGCAACTTTTCAGCGTAGCTCATACCATAGTGTATTAAATACCAGTTTTCTTAATAAAATTGATACAACGTTTATTGCCAATGACTTATTGAGTAATGATTTTAAGTTTCACCAAAATCTAACTACAGCAAGGGTTGCAGCTACTATTATTTTGTCTAAAAGTTTTAGAATTATAGCTGGTGTTCAGGCAGAACATACACAAATGGAGTTTCGATTTTTTAAAGGAAATTCAACCGATGTAGCCAATGATTATTTAAATGTGTTGCCTACCATAACTATTCGAAAAGAGTTTGGCAGAGAGCTCAATACTTCGTTGGTATACAGAGCCTCTATCAGAAGGCCAGGGTTGGGAGAATTAAATCCAAATATTGATTATAGTGATCCATATAATTTAAGATTTGGTAATCCTTATTTGTTACCCACTTTGGCAGATAATTATGATTGGAATGTTAGTTGGATTAAGGGTAAGTACTACATCAACACATCGTTGGGATACAATAAAATAAAAAATATTTTCAATACTATTCGTACATTAACCACCAATGGTAAAACTCAGATTACTTGGTTAAATATTGCTGATAGAAATGAATATGAAGCCAGCATTTGGGGTGGTTATACCTTCTCTAAAAAATTTAGAATGAACAGCAGCTTTGGTTACACATTTAACCAATATGGTGAAGCTGAAAAAATATTGTATAAGTACACCGATGGAAGTACTTTTTATACCAACATTAATTACAACTATACACCAACTGCAACTTTAACATTTGAAGGCAATGCAAGGTTTAGCAGTTTTGCAACACCGCAGGGCAGAAGTAGAAGTAATTTAACAATGAATCTTGGTGTGCAAAAGAAGTTTTTTAATAAAAGATTTATTGTGGGCTTCAGTATTGTCGATCCATTTAAAGCCCAACAATCAACCACATATACTTATGGTAGTAATTTTTCTTTAGAGTCATTTAACTCAACCAATACCAGAAATTTTCGATTGGTATTTAGCTATCAGCTAAATAAAATGGTACAAAAAAGTAAGCTAACCGATAAGCAAAAGAAAGCTGCATTAGAAAGAATGAAAGCAAAAAAGAAATAGTATTGTTTTAATACGCTGTAGTTATCACTTATTTTAGCAGCATGTACACAGGCATTGCATTTTTATATATTGTTTGCTTTTCTTTATACATTGTATATAGCAGAGAACCAGATTTTTTTGATGGAGAATTTACGCCTGCTACCATTCATTGGGTTAGAGATAGTGTAAGCAATGAGGTTATACCAAAAGCCTTTTTTTTTCATGGTAAAAAAAGTTATGCTGTAGATGCTAGATATGTATTGCGAAATTTACCTGAGCAAAAAAAACTAGAAGTTATTTATGTTCCTGCTCACCCAGAAAAAGCTACAGTTTATGCTTTTTTTGGCTATTGGATTACGTGGGGAGAATTGTTAGCTTCTGTAGTTTTATTTATTGCATTGTTTCAGGTAGCAGTTGCCGTAACTAATAATCCTTCTGATGAAGCTTTACAGGAACAATTGGAATACAAAGAAGAAAAAAAGAAAAAGTACGATGATTAAATCATCAATTTCCAAATATTTCGATCTCCGTTTTTACCCCAATCTTTGGTGCTTTTTCTAAGTTGTATCATTAAATCCTGATAAGTAGCTTTCTTTCCTTTTTTAGGTGCAATAAGCATTGCGTCGGGTACTGTAATTAGCTCAATTTTTGTTGCAAACCATGTAGTATTTATTCTGGGTATGGCAACACCTAAAATTAAACCTGGTAAACCTGTAAAACTTTCTGGCCCACAACTGCTAGTAATAATATCAGTATAAAATGCAATTACATAAACACTATCCATTATTTTACCAATTGCTTTTCTGCATTCTACGCCTGCAATCGTTCTGGTATCATTGGTTATACGCCAATCTATTTTACGAATGGAGTCTTGTATTAAAAAAGTGTTTTCAAAAATATTTTTTTGTGAGGTCGTTTGTTGTAGCTGTACATCGTTATAAATAATATTATCCAACGCTTTATCTGCCATCCATTCTGGTACTTTTAATAAACCTTGCTGTGCTTCTTTTCCAGCTTTATAGATTGATTTATTTTCATTAAAGTATAAATCAAAATAAGATACGCCTACTTTGGGTAAGTTCTTTTTATAGTTCTGTTTCCAAATATCATCATCATCGTCGCCCCAACTTTCATCAATTTCTTTGTGCAGATTAATTTGTTTCTCAAACTCAATTTTCCCAGCACTAATAAATACTTGTTGTGCCTGACACTCAGTTGATAGAAATACAAAAAAAGCTATAATCAATAATCTCATAAAATATTATTTTGTCATTCCTCCTTTGCTGAAATTCCAGATGAAACTTAGCATGAAGTATTGTGAAAGTTGTTGAAATGAGTTTTCAGTTAATGTTGTAGAGCTGATGTTACGGCTGTATCCTCTGTTTTGATCAAGAATATCAAAACCTGTAAAACGTATTTGTCCTTTATCGTTCTTCAAAATTTTCTTAGCTATGTAGACGTTCCACACTGTTACATTGTTATTACCACTAAAAAGTGGAGTTTTTTGTCTGAAATTAAATTCAATTTCATTATTCAATTCTAATTTATAAGGAAGTTGAATATTTAACTCTCCATTTAAGTAGCCACTCCAGTAATTTGTTTTAACATCTGGTCTAATTGAAGATGTAGATATGTTGTACGAGAAATTGCTCCACATATAAAAGTTGTACACTTTTTCTTTCTCTTTACTCATGCCAAAATTAATTCCATGGCGATTGGTTTTTGTTGTATTGGTTAAGCCATTTACAAGGCTCACACCATTATTGTTATTATAAGAATAACCAATATTATAATCAATGCCTAACTTTTCGAATTTTGCATTGAAACCTATGTTAGCACCAAAGTAATTATTGCCATTAACGTTTACGTATTGGGTTACAGTTTTGCCAATGGTATCTGTAGTTCGGTTGTTGCCAATTGCTTTATCTGTAAAACCATAGTTCATGCCAATCCAATAGCCTCTGTTTTTTAAAACCTGATAATTGTTCATGTTTAAATTAATTCTGTGGCTAAACTCTTGTTTTAAATTAGCGTTACCCAGCTGAACTAATAATGGGTTGGTATTATCGGCAACTGGTTGAATTTGTTGAATAGAAGGTTGACGTGTATTACCATTATAGTTAATAGATATTCTTTTATTGGCATTAAACTTATAGGTAAAATTTGCTCTTGGAAAAAGATTCGTAAAGTTGTATTTACTCGTTGTGTCTTTGATTAAATCTTTTTGATTAAAGTTGGCAAATGCAATATCTCCACCCAAAGAAACATTTACTTTTTTAGGATTGAATCTTATGGTTGAACCAACTTTATTGGTAACAACATTAAAGTCATAGTCGTTACTAAATTTACTATTTAAAACATCATATTTGCCTCCAATAGATTTGTCGTAACTGAGCACTTTATTTTCAAATTTGTTTATGTTAATGCCGTAACTCACTTCGAGCGTTGTATTTTTTGCCAATTGTTCTGTATAAGCAATTCTACTATTGATTACATTGTTGTTGTTACCATTTACTTTTTTCTGATCTGTGGTATCACTAATATTATTTACACCAGCTTTATTGTAATAATCATTTACTGCATATAAAAAGCCATCGGTATTGCTTTCATTTAATGATTGGTCGAAACTTACAGATAATGTTCTACCTGCTTTTCTAAATTTCTTTCTAATTAATAAACTGCTTTTAAAACTTTGATTATTGCCAGCTGAAGATGTAATACGACTGCTTTTATTTACAAATTGATTAAACGCATTTAATGCTTCGCTGTTAAAAGTGCTTCTTCCATTCATTGTGCCTTTTGTGCCAGCAATAGTAACTTTTACTGATAGAAAACTATCTACCATCCAATCATAACTTCCATTCATTGCGTGTCTATCTTTATTACCAAAAACCGTTCTGCTCTCATTATTAAAAAATAAAGTATCGGGTAAAATAGATTGAGAAATGGTAGAGCCACTGCCTTCATTAATTATTTTGGCATATCGATAACTACCGTTTATATTTTGCTTATCGTTATTAAATTTATTCGAATAATTAAAGCCACCACTCCAACTTTTAGGTATGCCTTCACCCCAGTAATTGCCATTGTCAAATCCATCTCCACCATCCCAGTTCATATACATTCCTCCATCATCTGTCATTTGCATATCAGAGCTGCCACCATCACCAAACTTTCCTTTTTCATCCCAGTTTAAACCTGTTTTACCTGTACTGCTGGCAATACCATAAACCGAAAATTTTCTTTTCTTTTTAAAAGAATTGGCCATTAAACTGTTGTTCCATCTATCTTTTAAATCAGCACCTGCTTCAATTTTGCCAAACCAACCTTTTTTAGCATCATCTTTTAACTTTAAGTTTATCGTTCGGCTAGTTTGTCCATCATCAATACCAGTAAAGGTTGCTTGATCACTTTTTTTATCAAATACCTGTACTTCATTCACCATTTTGGCATTCAAACCTTTTGTTGCAATGGTTGGGTCGTCCCCAAAAAATTCTTCTCCATCAACCAATACTTTTTCTACCTTGGTTCCCTGTGCAGTTATATTTCCATTTTTATCTACCTGAATTCCTGGAAACTTTTTCAATAAGTCTTCTACCGATGCTCCTTCTTTGAGTTTAAAGCTATCTGCTTTATATACAATGGTATCGCCCTTCATTCGTATAGCCGCAATTTTTTGGCGTACAGTAACATCCGATAATAAATGTGCTTTGGTACTCAACATCACCATACCCAAATTCAGCATATTTTCATTAATGGTAAGTGTGTCATAATAGTCAGCATAGGTTGGATAAGTAACCAGCATAATATATTTACCTTGTCGAACATTTTCTAAAGAAAAATTTCCGGTACTTGTAGTTCTTGTAAAATATTTTAAAACAGAGTCTTTACTGTTTAATAAACTAATAGTAGCCTTAGGTAAGTTTTGTTTATTTAATGTGTCGGTTACTGTTCCTTTAATGCCAGAATTTTGGGCATGTAAAAAAAATGTACAAGTACAAAAAATAAGTAGTAGTTTCAGTTGTCTCATAAAAATAAATGGTGCCTTAAACAATTAGATTAAAGCCTGTGCAAAATCCATAAATTGAGAGATGAAACAAAATTCAAACTCCCAATATTAAGTTAAAGAAAGTAGATATATAAAAATACGGTATGAAAAAAACGATTGCTACAGTAAAAGATGACCAAAGGACGATATCAGGTGCAACTGGTAAACTTGTTGCAAAAAAAAAGGATGTTGCTGGAAATACAACAGTTGAAAAAGCTGAAGATAAAAAAACAACATCTGCTAAAAAGAAAGCAACTAAAAAGTACGAAGAACTTTTTTTTGTAGATACCGTTCAGCCTGTGTGGAATTATTCTTTATTTACGGATGAAGATGTAACGAATTTTCAAAATGGAACACATTACAGATTATATGAATTGTTTGGAAATAAACAAATTCAAGTACTACATACACAAGGCACCTACTTTGCAGTTTGGGCTCCTAATGCAACCTATATTTCAGTAATTGGTTATTTTAATGAGTGGGATACTACAACACATCCTTTATTTGTAAGGAAAGATGGTAGTGGTATTTGGGAAGGATTTATTCCAAATGTTTTAGCAGGAGAGGCTTATAAGTATCACATTATTGGTTTTAAAGGATTGAAGTTAGACAAGGGAGATCCCTTTGCACATTTATGGGAAAAAAGACCTTATACAGCAAGTATTGCATGGGGAACTTTTTATGAATGGAAAGATGAAGAATGGATGACGCAAAGGGGCACTCACAATGCTTTAAATGCACCTTGGAGTGTTTACGAAGTACATTTGGCAAGTTGGATGCGACCCGATAAACACGATGAAGAAAGTTACAACACTTATGCCGAAATAACTGAACGTTTAGTTCCCTATGTAAAAGAAATGGGTTTTACGCATATAGAATTAATGCCTGTAATGGAACATCCGTTTGATGGTAGTTGGGGTTATCAAGGCATAGGCTATTTTGCACCAACCAGTAGGTTTGGTAGTCCACAAGATTTTGCTGCTATGGTTGAAGCATTTCATCATGCAGGTATTGGGGTTATTTTAGATTGGGTGCCTTCACATTTTCCTTACGATGCTCATGGTTTGTTTATGTTCGATGGAACACACACTTATGAGTATGCCGATATGCGTAAAGGCTATCACCCAGATTGGAACAGTTATATTTTTAATTACAGCAGGGGAGAAGTAAAAAGCTTCTTAATAAGTAGTGCAAGGTTTTGGTGCGATCGTTTTCATATTGATGGAATACGTGTTGATGCAGTTTCATCGATGTTGCGATTAGATTATAGTAGAAATGAAGGACAATGGGAACCCAACGAATTTGGTGGAAATGGAAACCTCGAAGCCATTGCTTTTATAAAAGATTTAAATGCTACTTTATATAGAGATTTTCCAACTATACAAACCATTGCAGAAGAAGCAAGTGATTGGCCACAAATTAGTCATCCAACTTTTCAGGGAGGGCTTGGTTTTGGTATGAAATGGATGATGGGTTGGATGCATGATACGTTGCGTTATTTTAAACGTGATCCAATTTTTCGTCAATTTCATCAAGATGAAATCACATTTAGTATGATGTATTTCTATGATGAAAATTTCATGAAACCTTTAAGTCATGATGAAGTAGTACATGGTAAAAGTCCAATGATTTATAAAATGCCTGGAGATACCTGGCAGAAGTTTGCCAATCTTAGGCTTTTATATACTTATATGTTTACCCATCCAGGAGCAAAATTGTTGTTCATGGGCAACGAATTTGGGCAAACCAACGAATGGAATTATAAAAGTGAACTACAGTGGGAGTTGTTGGATTTTGTAAGTCATGGAGGAATGAAATATTGTGTGCAAAAATTGAATGAACTGTATAAAAATAATCCTGCACTTTATGAAAACCAATTTTCGACCGATGGATTTGAGTGGGTTGATTTAAATCATAGAACCGAAAGTGTGTTGGTGTTTAAGCGAAATGGTAAAAAAACTGCCAACGATGTTTTAGTAATCTTAAACATGACACCAGCCGTACATTACAATTGGGAAATAGAAATTACAGGTAAATCAAAGTGGAAAGAAATATTTAATAGTGATGCTAAAGAGTTTTGGGGAACTGGAGATGTGTTTAATCCATCTATACATGCAAATTTGGTGGATAAAAAACTCAAGAAGTACACCATAAAACTAAATTTACCTGCCCTAGGAGGAATTGTTTTGGGTTAAGTACTACCCTTCATCTCTTAAAAATGGGGTTTCACAAATGAAAAAAGCTGCTTTACAAAACAAAAGTTGCAAGGAAAAACAAGAATTTTACTTTTGCTTAATCATACTTAAAGGCAAAAAAATAAAATAAATATGTGTAAAAGAGCTTTTAGTAACATCTAATAAAAGGCTACAATTAATAGAATTATATTAAACTGTTAATTAAGTCATTGCAAAATAAATACTTGGAGGTTTCGTTTAAATACGGTCGATAATTTAATGAAACATAGATTTAGGTGTGTTTGAAATGTGTTTAAGAAACTAGCAAGTATTAGATATTACGCTTATTTTTACAAACACTACAAATATTATGGTCATTTGTTTCAGCTAAAAAATTGATACAAAGTCCAATATTTTTGATTATGAAAAAGCAAATCATTCTGTTACTGTTGTGCATAGCCTGCACTTATGAAGTAAATGCTGCTAATGGCAACACCTTCAGTTCCAACACAGATAGTGCTGGATTCTACTTACTGAAAGCAAAAGAATCCAAATTGGCACGTAAAATTTGGGATGCTGAAAAATACTTTCAAAAAGCAGTTGATTTTAGCCCTGAAAACGAAAATATTCGTTTAGAGTTTGCTACTTATTATACCGAGCAACGCAAATACGCTTTTGCAACAATACAATATAAAGCCATTTTGCAAAAAAATGCATTGCATTCAATTGCATTGGGAAAATATATAGAATTGTGTTTTGTGCAACGAAAATGGAATGAAGTAATACAATACGGTGAATCGGCCATTAACAATAATATTATTGTAGACAAGGTGAACTATATGGTGGCTAAAAGCTATTTTGAAGATGAAAACTACGGAAAAGCCAGAAAATATTTAACTGCTCAAATTCAAAAAACACCTTCTGATAAAGAAACAATTGCATTATTAGGAAAGGTATATGTAGAAATGAGTATGTACAACGATGCTATTGCTATGTACAAAAAAGTTTTAGAAGTTTCGCCTAATGAATATGACTTATACTATGAAATTGGATTAATATATAATGCACAGGGTAACGATAGAGAAACTGTAAAATACCTTGAATTGGCCGCTGAGAAAGGCATGAGGCAAGATTTAGCTTTCTTAGAGAATTTGGGAATGGCTTATTTAACTTTTGACATTAAAAAAGGTGTAGAAGTATTAAATAAAGTATTAGAAAAGAAACCCGGCGATAACCAAATTCTTACCCAAATAGCACAAGCTTACTATAAGGCAGAACAATTTGGAACAGCATACGAGTTGTATTTTAAAATGTTCGAAAACGACAATAAAAATGTTAGAGCATTGTATATGGCTGGCATGTCGATGATTAAAAAAGGCGATAAAACTAGGGGAGCTCAAATTTGTGATAAAGCTATAGCAATGGATCCTAAACTGGGCGATTTACGAAGTTCGAAATCGGTACTATAAAAAATTGAAAAAGGAGTTGAACAGTCAACTCCTTTTTTATTGCATTTACTTTACAATACTCGTTTAAAAAACAAAACCCACCAGCAGGTGGGTTTTGGGTGGTTGGTCTACCTGGATTCGAACCAAGACATACTGAACCAAAATCAGTTGTACTACCCTTATACTATAGACCAATCCTTTAATTGGGTTGCAAAAATAACGGTGGTAAGTTAACCATCCAAAAAAAATACTACGTATTCTTCATTTTTTTTCATGTTTAATTAAAGATGGATTATTTGGCTACAAAAAGCAACAAAAAAATATTAAGCTGTATCTAATAATTGGATTAAACTTTTTAGCATAAATTGCGTCATTCGTTTGCTCATAAAACTAGCCCCCAAGATGAGGAATTATATTCTGCTTTTAATTTGTTCAATAGGTACATTCTTTGTTTCAGCACAAGACTTTAGTAATAAAGGGAAAGATTTTTGGGTTGCTTATGGTAACCATGTTAGAATGTTTGGTAATAGTGCTGCTGAAAAAATGCAGATATATATTACCTCCGATGTTTCAACAACTGGGTTAGTAGAAATTCCAAGTATATCTTTTTCACAATCTTATACTGTTACGGCCAATCAAATTACCACAGTAGATATCCCAAGAACTGCTGCATTATTAGATGAAGGTCAATACAATCATGGCATTCACGTAACCGCAAATAGCCCTGTTGTTGTATATAGTTTTATTTACGTGAATGCCATTTCTGGTGCTACATTATGTTTACCAACCAACGTATTGGGTAGAGAGTACTACTCAATAAATTATACACAGTTATCAAACGAAGGAAATTCATATTCTTATTTTGCTGTAGTTGCAACCGAAGACGCAACTACTGTTGAAATAACACCTAGCCAAGCCTCAAAAGGAGGGAAAGCAGCAAATGTACCTTTCACTGTTACCCTAAATAAGGGGCAGATTTATCAATTATTGTCGAACTCTGACTTAACGGGTTCAAAGATTAAATCCATAAGCGTTGGAAGTAGTAGTTGTAAAAGAATTGGTGTTTTTTCAGGGAGTGGTAAAATATCCATTGGTTGTACAACTACAGCTGGGTCCTCTGATAACCTTTACCAACAAGTATATCCAAATTCTTCTTGGGGTAAAAAATATATTACTGTTCCGTCCACAAATAACGGCACTAACTTTCAAACTAACTTTTACAGAATTATTAGACCCGATCCAACATCTATTGTTAAGCTAAATGGTGCTATAATTCCATCTGCTAGTTTTACCAATAACCTTTATTATCAATTTAGCAACAATACAACCAATTTAATTGAATCTGATAAAGGGATAATGGTTGCTCAATACTTTACCACAACGACAAATGGTCCCAATTGCGGAAATTCTGGAATTGGGGATCCTGAAATGTTTTACCTAAATTCCATAGAACAAAATTTAAATAAGGTAACATTAAATTCGATGCAACCAAGCACTGGTACTGCAATTACTACTCATTTTTTAAACGTGTTTCTAAAGAATACACCCGGTGCAATCAATACTTTTAAAATAGATGGTATATCTTATGCTTCAAGGTTTTCGCCAGTTGCACAAGACCCTACTTACGCTTATGCAAGAATTCAAATAGCAGCACAGGGTCACACAGTTACTTGCGATTCAGGCTTTAATGCAATTGCTTGTGGATTTGGCAGTGCCGAAAGTTATGCCTATTCGGCTGGTAGCAATGTGTTGGATTTATACCAATATGTAACATTGCAAAACCAATATGCAACTGTAAATTTCCCTTCCACCTGTAAAGGAACTCCATTTAAGTTTTCCATCACATTGCCATATCAGCCAACATCTTTAGAGTGGAATTTTAATAACAATGTCAATTTATCGCCAAATACCAATGTTATTAATACCTCACCAGTTGCCGATAGTAGTTTTGTAATTGATGGTAGAACTTTATACGTATATAAGTTACCTCAATTTTATTCTTTCAGTGCTACAGGAGTTTATCCAATAAAAGTTGTTGCAAATAATCCCACATCCGATGGATGTAGTGGTCTTCAAGAAATAAGCTACGATGTTCAGGTATTTGATAAACCAATTGCTGATTTTAATTTTACCAATACTGGCTGTTTTTCAGATCCTGTAAACTTTTTCGATATTACCAATGGCTTTGGTCGACCAACCATTAAATGGAAATGGGAGTTTGGTGATGCAACCATTGATAGTGTAAAAAACCCTATTAAACAATATACTAGTCCAGGAACAGGAACCTACAATGTGAAGTTTACATCAATAACAGATATTGGATGTATTACTGATACTACTAAACCAATTGCCATATCTTCTGTACCATTAGCAAAATTTGGTGTTAGCGATACGACTTGTGCAGGCAAAACAATTGTTTATACTGATTCGTCTAGCATTGTAGTTGGTAATATTGTAAAATGGTATTGGGACTATGGAAATGGAATTAAAGACACACTTACAAATAATACAATTCCTAGAACTTTAGTCTATAATACTGCAGGCACATATACGGTTACTTTAACTGTAGAAAGTAATACAGGTTGTAAAAGTATTGTATTTACAAAAAATGTAATTGTACACGATAATCCTGTAACCAATTTTAGTTTACCAATTGTTTGTTTACCTGTTGGTGCAGCAACCTTTAATAACCTTACAACTATTGCTGATGGAACTATAAACACAGTGGCTTATAGTTGGGATTTTGGCGATGGAGGTTTTTCTACTGCTGTTACTGGTGTACATAATTATGCAAGTACAGGGCCATTTACTGTTAAGCTTACAGCAACATCTCAATATGGCTGTATTAAAGATTCTATTAAAACATTATCTACTGTTTATGTTGCTCCAACAGCAACTTTCACTGTAAATGCAGAAACCTGTTTAAGAGACAGCACAGTATTTACAGATGGCAGTAATCCTGGAACAGGAAATACCATTGCCAATTGGTATTGGAACAGAGATGCAACTGGTGGAGCAGCTTATACAGATACAGTTCAAAACTTCAAATATCGTTATGGCGTTGCAGGAAATTATACTGTGAAAATGTATTATAAAACCGATAAAGGTTGTGTAAGCGATACTGCAACAAGAACACATATTGTAAACCCATTACCAACTGCACAGTTTATAAATAGTGCTTTATTGTGTGAAAAAAACGATGTCTTGTTTACACCACAATCTGTACCCAACGCTGGTTCAATTACAAGATGGTATTGGGATATGGGCAACACAACTATTAATAATTTTTCAAACAATAATCCATTTTCACTAGCTTATTTGGCATGGAATAATTATACTGTAAAACACATGGTAGAAACAGATAAAGGTTGCAAAAGCGATACTGCTTTTAAGGTATTGAATATTCGTCCTTTACCTCATGTTGGTTTTATGATTCCAGAAGTTTGTTTGGCCGATGCTGCAGCAGTATTTACAGATACAACAACAATAGCCGACGGAAGTCAGGCTTCATTTACCTATAACTGGAACTTTAATTTAACAGGTGTAACACCTGGTCCCACTCCTGCAACTTCTTTGGTTAAAAATGGAACAACCACTTACAATAAGTCAGATAATTATCAAGTAAAACTTACTGTAAAATCAAATGCGGGTTGCATCGATTCTTTAACCCAAGCATTCACTGTAAATGGATCAATTCCAAAATCGGATTTTACAGTACTTAACCCAGCAGCACTTTGTAGTAATTTGCCTGCACAAATCCAAAATATTAGTACAGTAGATTTTGGTTGGTTAACTAAAGTGGAGATTTATTGGGATTTTTTAAACAATCCTGCACAAAAAATAATTGATGATACGCCAACGGTTGGTGAAATATACAATCACTTGTATGCCAATTTTCAACAACCAGCAAATAAAACATATACCATTCGTTTTGTAGCTTATTCTGGAGGTACTTGTGCCGATGTTAAAACAAGAACTGTAACTATTAATGCAAGTCCATTAACTCAGTTTGTTACCATGCCTGGAATTTGTTTTGATGCTGTTCCAAGACAAATTACGCAAGCTTCAGAAATTGGAGGTGTTGCAGGAAGTAGCCCTGCATTTGCATATTATGGTAATGGTGTTAGTTCAACAGGTTTGTTCAGCCCAGCTTTGGCTGGTGTTGGTACCTTCCCAATTAAATATGTGTATACTTCTAACATTGGTTGTATGGATAGTGCTACCAGAAATATCACTGTGTGGCCATCGCCAACTGCTAAGTTTGGTATTAGCAGCCCTGTTTGTGAAAAAAATGATATCACATTTACCGATAGTTCGGCTGCTAACTACAGCAATATTATAAATTGGGCTTATAATTTTAATGACGGAACTACACTAACTAGAAACAATGCAACTGCATTTACCAAAAGTTATTTAACAGGTAATACGTATAATGCAACCTTGGTAGTTACTACAGATAGTGGTTGTGTAAGTCCTGTATTTACCAAACCAATCTTAGTAAACTATTTGCCAGTTGTAAACTTTGCATTGCCCGAAATTTGTTTGCCCGACGGAAGGGGCACTTTCGATAATTTAACAACCATTCCCGATAATTCAGAAGCGTTATTTACTTATTTATGGAATTTTGGAGACGTAGCCGATCCAACCCCATCTGTACTTAAAAATCCAACACACCAATACACTGCATTGGCACCAACTGGTGGTTATTTAGTAAAACTAAAAGTTACTAGTAAAGATGGTTGTGTCGATTCGTTAACAAAGCCATTTAGCAATGTGTATCCTCAGCCACAAGCCAAGTTCGATATTGCTCCAATAACAAAAGCAGTTTGTATTGGCGATACGTTGTTCTTTACGGATAAAAGTGATGGTAAAACAAGTGCTGTAAATACGTGGAAATGGACGTTTGGCGATAATACTACCAGTTCAGTTCAAAATCCTTATAGGGTTTATACAGATACCAATACTTATCAAGTTCAATTGGTAATATTTAATACTCAAGGTTGTATTAGTGATACTGCAAAAGATGTTGTTATAGTAAATCCTTATCCTAAATTAAATGCAGGAGCCGATTTGTTTGTTTTAGAAGGTGGAACAGTACAAATTAAGCCAAGCTTCTATGCTACAAATCCATCTTTTTTGTGGTCAACTGTTACGTATCCTATTGTTTATCTCGATTCAATTGATATTGCTTATCCAAGAAGTACACCGCCCGATGATATTACCTATATTGTAAAACTTACAGGAATTGGGGGGTGTTCAGTATCAGATGATGTATTTATTAGGGTGTTAAAAGCACCGGTTATTCCGAATGCATTTTCACCAAATGGAGATAATATAAATGATACTTGGGAGATTAAATATTTAGAAAGTTATCCTGGAGCAACTATAGAAGTGTACGATAGAGGTGGTCGATTAGTATATAACTCATTCAATTACACTAAAAATTGGGATGGTACAATTGTCGGTAAACCTTTACCTATTGGTACCTATTACTACATTATAAACCCCAAAAATGGCAGAAAATTGATGAGTGGTTCAGTAACAATTATTAGGTAAACAAACGTTTGCATAAAAATTATGTTTGAATAAACCCTGTTAACAACTTTATTTAAATGTTTCCTTTATTTTTGAAGAGTATGAAGAAGAATTTATTGCCCCTAACTGCTTTTTTTCTGCTGATCACATTTGCTGCATCTGCACAACAAAGGCCATACTATACACAGTATATTTTAAACAATTTTATTGTAAACCCTGCTGTTGCTGGTATTGAAAACTATACTGACGTAAAGATTAGCCATCGTATGCAATGGGTTGGTTTGCAGGATGCTCCTGTAACTACTTATTTTACAATGCATGCCCCTACTAAGAAAGATGATTACGAAAGGGAAACTGCTACAAGTATGCATGCAAGAGGGCAAAACCCAAGAGGTAAAAATTTTGTAGCTGATTATACAGCTCCTGCTAACCATGGAGGTATTGGTGTTACAGTTATTAACGATAGAACTGGTCCATTAAATAATTTTATTGCTTCTGCAACTTATGCATATCACATGGGTATTGGTCCTCATACTTCTTTAAGTGCAGGATTAAGTGCAGGTATTTCTAACTTACGTTTAGATGCTTCTAAATTGCAGTTTGCAAATGGATCACAAGATCCTGCAGTTGCGGGTAGTGGCTATTTAAATAATGTTCGTCCGGATATTAGTGCTGGTCTTTGGTTGTATAACAGAGATTATTTTGTTGGATTAGCTGTTCAGCAAATTGTACCACAAAGAGTGGTGTACAGCAATAATGTAGTAGGACTAGAAGAAGGTAAATTAGTGCCACACATGTTTTTAAGTGCTGGTTATCGAATGTTTATTAGTGATGATGTCACCTTCTTACCATCCACAACTATTCGTTATGTTAGCCCATTACCTTTAGGTTTTGATATCAATGCAAAAGTCCAATATCAAGATTTTGTGTGGGCTGGTGCTTCTTATAGATACCAAGATGGTTATTCTGCAATGGTAGGTGTAAACATCAGCAATACATTAAACGTTGGCTATTCTTACGACCTAACAACCTCTCGTTTAAATACTGTAAGTAAAGGAACACATGAAATTGTCTTAGGTTTTATTCTGGGTAATAAATATGGAGATTGGTGCCCTCGTAATAGTTTCTAAATTTTATTTCAATATTTATTGAAAGGTTTCAGTCAGCTTTTGATTGAAACCTTTTTTTGTAATTAACAATAAGTTTTATATTCAACCGTCGTATCTCTAAAACAAAAAATATAATATGCAAGAACAAAATTTTAAAAATCATACCCGTTTAGTAAAAGGGTATCACGGGTTAACTTTTCTGTTAATATTAGCGTTACTAATTGGCTCAATCGTTAATTTATGTCATTCTGCCAAAGAGAATATATATTCTGCTTCTTTGATTTGCGTTGCTTCAGTAATTTTTGTTTTGTTATTTTGGTTTATAAGGGCATTTGCTTTGAAAGCCCAAGACCGAGCTATTCGTGCAGAAGAAAACTTACGCTATTTTATTTTAACCGGAAAAGCATTGCCAACACAACTGAGATTAAGCCAAATTATAGCTTTGCGTTTTGCGGAAGATGCAGAGTTTGTTGAATTGATAAAAAAAGCACTAGATGAAAAACTAAGTGCAAAAGAAATTAAATCGTCTATTACAAGCTGGAAGGCAGATTATCATAGAGTTTAAAAGTTGCTATTAATAATAAAAAAGCCATTTGATTTGCACAAATCAAATGGCTTTTTTATTATCTATTTTTCGAAAACTTAATTTTTTTGTCCTCGAAAATTGGTTTGTAAGTAACTACTGTATTGCTTTTGGTTACAACAGCATCTAACTCACTATCGTGAGTTTTAGAAACATTAGTCGAATAGTTTTTATTCTCTTTTAAAGAAGAAGGCTTGATTTTAGCATGTTGTTCTACATTGTTTTTGCTATTCCCTTTTTTGCCAGAAGTATTATTATTTGCGTTAGCTAAAACCGCTAATGCCAAAAGAATAAGGGCTAAAAAAACTTTAATACGCATATTGTTTATTTTACTGTGTTTACTAAATTGAGTAAAGAAATCAGTTTTACACGTATTGGATTATGCTGATTAATTATGAATACTGTGCCAAAAAATAATGTGCAATAAAAAAAATAATAAAATTGGCTAAAACTCAATGCCAGTAGCAGTTGTGTGATTTTTTTGTGAACTTGGATTTTGTTGTGAAAACAGATTTTTTTTTCTTTTTTTCTTTTTTTGAAATTTAGCTTCCCAAAAATGGACGATTTTAATGATTCGATGCACGTCTTAAACAAAGCTATATTTGCTAATAAAGATTTCTATGCCACACGAATCAATTTCGGTTTTTGATATGTTTAAAATTGGCGTTGGTCCATCCAGCAGTCACACATTGGGGCCTTGGAAAGCTGCTTTAAAATGTATTCAAACCATAGAGCAAAAATCTTCTTTGAAAGAAGTGGCCTCCATTAATGTTTTATTGTATGGTTCATTGGCAAAAACTGGCAAAGGTCATGGAACTGATGTAGCTGTAATTTTGGGATTGTGTAATGAAAATCCTGAAACAATCGATGTAAATTCTATCACACCAAAAATCAATACCATATCTGCTGAAAAGAAAATGTTGATTGGCAATGCTGTTGAAATTCCTTTTAATCCAGCAACCAATATTCAATTTTTATTCAATGAGACTTTGCCTTTTCATCCAAATGGATTATCGTTTTTGGTGGAATTGGAAAATGGAGCACATTTTAGCGAAACTTATTATTCTATTGGAGGTGGTTTTGTAGTTAAAGAAGGAGAGAACGCAAATCAACAAGCAGCTGTAGATTTACCTTTTCCAATAAATACAGCCGATGATTTATTGCATTGGTGCATGAAAACAGGTATGCCTATTAGTGAAGTGGTTGCTGAAAATGAAACCATTTGGCGTAGCGAAAAAGATACAAAAAATGGAATACTGAGAATTTGGCAAACCATGAAAGATTGTATTTATAGAGGTTGTCACACAAAAGGAGAATTACCAGGTGGGTTACAAGTAAGAAGAAGAGCATTCGATTTAAATAAAAAATTATTGGCTCAACAAGTTTATAACAATTATGATGAGTGGCAACAATGCATTAAAAATGGTGGTAATGGGTTTAATTATATTTTAGATTGGGTAAGTTGTTTTGCTTTAGCAGTGAACGAAGAGAATGCAAGTTTTGGAAGGGTAGTTACTGCTCCTACAAATGGAGCAGCTGGTGTTATACCTGCAGTACTGCAATATTTTGTAATTTTTTGCAATCATCTAGATGGCCATCTAGATGATGATAAAATCATACGATTTTTACAAACTGCTGCCGAAGTAGGCAGTATTTTTAAAAAAGGAGCAACCATTTCAGCAGCAATGGGTGGCTGTCAGGCTGAAATTGGTGTATCATCAGCAATGGCTGCTGCTGCATTAACTGAATGTTTAGGCGGTTCACAAAAACAAGCTTTAATGGCTGCTGAAATTGCGATGGAACATCACTTGGGTTTAACCTGTGACCCAATTGGAGGCTTGGTACAAGTTCCATGTATAGAAAGAAATACAATGGGGGCAATTAAAGCAATAACAGCTTCTCAATTGGCATTACAAAGCACCCCCGATTTTGCAAAAGTGAGTTTAGATAAAGTAATTAAAACTATGTGGGATACTGCATTAGACATGAACAGCAAGTACAAAGAAACTGCCGATGGTGGTTTGGCTATTCATATTCCATTAAGTTTAAGTGAATGCTAAATGGCCAATACTTATTTTCAATTTAAAGAGTTCATTGTTCACCAAGATATGTGTGGTATGAAGGTTGCCACAGATGCTTGTTTGTTTGGAGCATTTGTAGCCAATTTTATGAGCTCTCAATCAGCTAATTCAATATTAGATATTGGTACAGGAACAGGGCTGTTAAGTTTAATGCTTGCACAACAAACAACTGCAATGATAGATGCTGTGGAAATTGATGGTGGAGCAGCCGAACAAGCAACGCAAAATTTTGCAAGTAGTAATTGGCAAAGTCGATTATATGTACATCATACTGCTATTCAAAATTTTCAAACACTGAAATTATATGATTGTATTATCAGCAATCCTCCTTTTTTTGAGCATGATTTAAAAAGCTCGAATAATCAAAAAAATATGGCATTGCATAGCACCGAACTCAATTTTGATGAATTGGCAGCTACTGTAAAAAAAATGCTCAAGCCAAATGGATATTTTGCTATTTTATTACCTTTTGCAAGAGCAGCAGCTTTTGAGGCGAAGGTTAAAGACTTGTACCTAGTTAAAAAAATACTTGTAAAACAAACACCTACACACAACTACTTTAGAAGTATTTTATTTTTTTCAACCCAGGTAATTGAAACGATAACAACTCAAGAAATAGTAATAAAAGAAGCAAGCAATCAATACAGTGATAGTTTTAAAAACTTATTAGCTCCTTACTATCTGTATTTGTAAATGAGCTCTTCTTTTTTTAAGTAAGTTTCTATCTAAAACAATGCTTTACATTTGCGACTATTCTAAATTACTAAGCACTTTATGAAATATTCTCAGCAAATAGGTATTATAGCAGCATTGGCTTTAATTGGTATTTGTTTTTTGCCATGGATTTATGTAGAATCTTTAAACCTTACTTTAAATGGGTTAAATGGTAAAATAAACAACAGCTTAACATTTGGCAGACAAATCATTCCACATACATTTTTTTGTTGTTTACTGATTATACTTTTTCTGGTTCCAAAAATTTGGGCAAAGAGAACCAACTTATTTATTGGTTTTTTAAACCTGAGCTGGGCTATAAAAAATTACATCATTTTTACTATGTGCCGCCCTGAATGTCCTCAGGTAAAAGCAGGATTGTATTTGTTGGTGTTTCTTGCTATCATCATTCAGCTATGTGTTTTCATGCCAAAAATTAAGATAAAACAAGGAGTCTAGTTTGCGTAATTTCTGCAAAAAACTATTTGGTACTAATACTCAAAAAGCACTTTTACACAATAAAAGTGCTTTTTTTTTGTTTTAAGGAGGTGTTTTTTGGGCAAAATCCAGTTTCTCATGAAAAATATTAGTACTCTCATTATTTTATTGTTAGCATTTACAGCAGTGCAAACCACTGCACAGGTAAACTATACCTTTAAAGTGGTGCAATCAGTCTATACACCATTGGTAAATGCTACTCAGCCTCCATTGTTCAATCCAAAACCTACAGGATATTATGAAGAAGATGAAGGTTTTTCAAATCAGGTTCCAATTGGTTTTTCATTTAATTTCAACAACAATACTTATACTCACTTAAATATTAATGCAAATGGATTCGTAACGTTTGGTGCTGGATTTGCAATGGATGTAAACGAACGTTACAGTAAAAATAATTTAACTTCTGGACCTTTGCAAGATAATGCTCGTCCAATTATTGCACCATTGTGGGATGACTTATGGTTATCAGATACAGCCTCCTTGAAATATAAAACTGTAGGTGTTGCTCCCAATAGAACTTTTACAGTTGAGTGGGGGAATGTAATGTGGGATTATAATAATCTGGATACAGTGATTTCTTTTCAAATGATTTTATTCGAAGGGTCAAATAAAATACAATTCGTTTATAAATCATTAAATGGCAATCCTGCCAATGCCAGTGCTTCTATTGGTATTGCTACATGTTCAAAATGTTTGGGTAGTTTTTTATCGGTTAACAATTTAACAGCCAATGCAGCTGTAAGTGGTATCAAGGAGTTCAATACAATTAATACCAAGCCTCCAACAGGTTTGGCATTTGAGTTTGAACCTGGTACCTGCTCTTTGCCAGAGGCATTGTTGGTAAACGAATTTAACTCTAGAAAAATCAGCTTTTCGTGGAATAGTATAACCATTGGTTCTTATGATTATGCTGTTACAACATCCGAAATGCAACCAGAAGTTTTTGTTACAACAACGTCTAAAAGTATTAGTGTAGATAATTTAAATCCGGGTACACAATATTTTATTCATGTTAGAACAACTTGTTCTTCAAATGGCAAAAGTGCATGGGTTACAATTCCGTTTAAAACCTTACACGAAGTGAGCTTACCTTATGTAGAAAAATTTGAAAGAATTGCTACACCTGCAATTCCTGAAATTACAACTGTTGCCAATCCATTTGGAGGAAATGAATGGAGAACTATGGCACTGTCGGCCTTGCCTCCTTACAACAATGTATTAAGTGTAAGAGGAGATGATATGCAAAGTACTGATGCATGGTTTGTATTGCCTGGCATGCAATTAGAAGGCGGTAATACCTACAGAACAAAATTTAAATTTAGAGCTAGCGATACTATAAGTGGAATCCAAAAGCTTGAAATTAAGATTGGCACCAAGCTCAATGATAATATGACTGGTTGGCAAACCATTTATAGAAATATTAAAATTAATCAGCTGAGTTTTAAGGATACTGCCTTTTCTTTTGCACCTCCATCAGATGATGTTTATTTTATTGCGTTTAGATGTATATCAGATAAAAACATTGCTTCTTTATGGATAGATGATATTGAAACAGAAAAAGTAAAACCTTTGCCAGTAAAATTTGTAAGGTTCACAGGTATTAAAAACAATAATATCAATCAAATTAATTGGAGAACTTCTGCCGAAATTAGAAACAGGCATTTTGAATTGCAAAGAAGTGCCGATGGTATAAACTTTACTTCTATATCAATAATACAAACCAAAGCTTTAAATGGAAACAGTGCTTTCGGTTTAGATTATGCTGAACAAGATACCAAGCCAAATACAATCGATTATTATCGTCTTAAAATAACTGATTTAGATAGTAACCAATTCTATTCACAAACCATAAAAGTTGCAGGATTAGTAGAGCCTAAGTTGGTGTTAAGTAAAATGTATCCAAATCCTGCAAAAGATATACTAACTGCAATTATCTACTCTCCGTACAATGCAAGAACAAGATTTAGAATTGTAGATAGTTATGGCAAATTGGTACTCGAAATTCCAGTTACCCTATCCATTGGAGATAATATCATCAGGGTCGACGTAAGTAAGTTTGCACCTGGTATTTATTACTCAAAAATGAATGCTGTAATTGGTGGAGAATCTGAAGCAAAAATGTTTGTTAAACAATAGAAAGAATTTATAGATATGAAAATTTTATACAGAACACTAATTGTGTTTTTTAGCTCTATTACACTTGTAAAGGCACAAATGAATTATTCTTTTACTGCTACAACAAACACTTACACTTCTATCACAGGAACAGTTCCTTTTTTATCTGGAAATGGAAACGATCCAATTGCCGATGAAGGCTTTGCAACAAATATTCCTATTGGGTTTTCTTTTGGTTATAATAGTAGCAATACTTACACCGAGGTATCTATTTCAACAAATGGCTTTATTAGTTTTGGAACATTGAATGATTCTTATATTACCAATAACCTGGCAACAGGCGTAACAGGACAAAGACCTATTGTTGCTCCATTATGGGATGATATTAATTTACAAAGTACCAATAATATAAAATATACAACCACAGGATCTGCTCCAAACAGAGTTTTTATAGTAGAATGGGTAAATGCAAGATGGGGGTTTGGTGCAAGTGCTGCATGTATTTCTTTTCAAGTGAAATTGTATGAAACATCTAACTGGATTGAGTTTGCTTACAAACAAGAAACTGGCACACCTGTCTCCTCTTCAGCTTCTGTAGGGTTAACAGCAATTGGTACTGGCAACAATAATTTCATTTCTTTAAGCAATTTAACAGCTGCTCCTTCTGTAAGTACTACAACAGAAGTTACTACAATTGCAACTAAGCCTGCTACCAACCAATCTTATATTTTTAAACCAGGAACTTTACCTGTTTCAATTAGTAATTTTTCAGTAGCTAGAGAGAAAAATAATCATTTAATTCAATGGCAAACAACTAGCGAAATAAGCAATGCTTATTTTGATGTTGAACGCTCTGCAAATGGAATTCAATTTAGTAGTATTGGTAAATTAAATGCTAAGTCAGTTCAAGGAAATAGCAACACAAATTTGTTGTATAATATTACAGATAACAGGCCATTAACTGGAATTAATTACTATCGTTTAAAACAAGTTGATAAAGACGGTAAATCAATGTATTCATCAGTTATTTCAATTAAAAATACTAGTGCCAATATTGGTTCAATTAGCCTTTATCCAAATCCTGTAAAAAGTAAATTGAATATACAGCTAAACGATTTTGATGCCACCGATGTTACGCTTTCAATATTCAATGTATATGGTCAGCAAATTATGCAAGTTAAAAGCACGAATAGCAACTTAATTACATTAGATGTTGCTCATTTGGTAACAGGTATATACACTGTAAAAATTAGTAATACCAAAAGCAATGGCTTGTTAATGGAAAGATTTGTAAAGTAAAGTGATTATAAATAATTTATTTGTAAAGTCCTTTTTTTAAAAGGACTTTTTTATTTTTCAAATACCAAAAAACTGCTGTTTATTTACACAACAAATGCAAGAAGTAAAAAATAAATTCAGTATTAATCAATATCTAAAACAATGGATACTGCCATTAAGTTTAGTTTTTTGTATTGTAGTGGTTAAGTTGTTTCCTTCTTTTTTAGAAGAGTATTATAGCAATGGTATTTACCAAAACATAAGTAAAGTTGTTAGAAAAATTACAGGTTGGATTTCAATTAGCTTAGGAGATATTTTTTATGGAATTGTGTTAATTCGAGTGTTTTTTTTAGTAGTCATGGGCATTCGAGCTGTTATTAGAAAAGAGATTTACAAACAAAAATTATTTGTTGCAATTGGCAGTTTTTTTAGAACATTACTTTGGGTATTTATTGTATTTAATATTGCATGGGGATTGAATTATAATCGTAAAGGAATAGCTCATCAACTAAAAATAAACAATGAAGTTTATACAAAAGATGAAGTAAAAGCATTGACTTGCGAATTGATTGATAAATTGAATGCTACAAGAAAGTTAATTACAACCAAGGAATTACCCAATCCCTCATTTGAAACTATTTTTAAACAAAGTACCCAGTTATATAAATTGAAAAGTAGTGAATTTCCTTTTCTTCAATATCAATCTGCGTCAATAAAAACAAGTTTATTCAGTAATCTTAGTCATTATGTAGGCTTCACAGGTTATTACAATCCATTTAGTGGAGAAGCCCAAGTAACTACAGATATGCCTAAAGTGTTGGCTCCATTTGTTACTTGCCATGAAATAGCCCATCAATTGGGTTATGCAAGTGAAGATGAAGCCAATTTTGTAGGTTACCTTACTTGTAGTAACAGTAACGATGCTTACTTTAAATATTCAGTATATATCGATTTATATAAGTATGCAGCAATGGAGTTGTATATGATGGATACTGCAGAAACACATGGCTGGGAGTTAGACAGTTTAGTTAGAAAAGATTTACTCGACATTAGAAACTATTTTTCAAAAAAAAGAAATCATATAGCCCCTGTAATGACTCAAATATACAGTCAGTATTTGAAAGCAAATCAACAAACTCGTGGTGTAGAAAGTTACAATGATGTTATTGGCTTATTGATTGCATATCAAAAAAAGTATAAAAAGTTATAGTCTCGATTCTATCATTCATTTAAATCACTCTTTTTGACTTTCTGTGGATAGATATGCCTTAAATAGCAGAGAATACTTTATCCCTATCAATTTCTTAGTTCAATCTCGTTATTTTTGTAACCCTAGAAACAAAAGATTATGAGTGAAGAAAAGAGTCTGAATTTTATTGAAGAAATTATTGAAAAGGATTTAGCCGATGGTAAACATGCATCGATTACTACACGTTTTCCGCCTGAACCCAATGGGTATTTGCATATTGGACATGCAAAAAGTATTTGTTTAAACTTTGGTTTGGCCAATAAATATGGCGGTAAAACCAATTTACGTTTCGATGATACCAATCCTACCACCGAAGAAACTGAGTATGTAGAAAGTATAAAAGCCGATGTGCAATGGTTGGGTTTTAAATGGGCCAATGAGTTTTATGCATCGGATTATTTTGACCAGATTTATGCTTTTGCAGTTAAACTGATTGAGAAAGGATTGGCGTATGTAGATGATAGCAGCAGCGAAGAAATTGCTGCACAAAAAGGTACACCCACCACAGCTGGAACAAGAAACAAATTTGCGGAAAGAACCATTGCCGAAAATCTGCAATTATTTACTGAAATGCGTGATGGTAAATATGGTGATGGTGAAAAAGTATTGAGGGCTAAAGTTGATATGAGCAGCCCAAACATGCACATGCGTGACCCAATCATTTACAGAATTAAACATGCTCATCACCATCGCACAGACGATAAATGGTGTGTGTATCCGATGTACGATTTTGCACATGGACAAAGTGATTCTATCGAAAATATTACACACTCAATTTGTACGTTAGAATTTATTCCTCACCGTGAGTTGTACAATTGGTTAATTGAACAGTTGGAAATTTTTCCATCTAAGCAATATGAGTTTGCACGTTTAAATATGACCTATACGGTGATGAGTAAACGTAAGCTGTTGCAATTGGTTAATGAAAAACATGTAACTGGTTGGGATGATCCTCGTATGCCAACGATTACAGGTATGCGTCGTCGTGGTTATGGTGCAGCGGCAATTAGAGATTTTTGCGATAAAATTGGTGTAGCCAAAAGAGAAAATTTAATTGATATTGGTTTGCTAGAGTTTTGTGTAAGAGAAGAATTAAATAAGTCTGCTTTGCGTCGTATGGTGGTGTTCGATCCTTTGAAAGTAATTATCACTAACTACGATAAAGGCAGTGAAATATTAAGTATTGAGAACAATCCAGAAGAAGAAAATATAACATACAGAGACGTTCCTTTTAGCAATGAAATTTATATTGAAAAAGATGATTTCATGGAAGTGCCTCCTAAGAAATTCTTCAGATTATTTCCGGGTGGTGTGGTACGTTTAAAAGGTGCTTACATTATACGCTGCGATGAAGTTGTAAAAGACGACGCAGGTGTAGTTACAGCTTTAAAATGCTCTTATATTCCTGAAAGTAAAAGTGGAAGCGATACAAGTGGCATACATGCAAAAGGAACTTTACATTGGGTAAGTGCTACACATGCTGTGAGTGCTGAAATAAGAGAATATGATCGTTTGTTTAAGTATGAAAATTTAGCTGAAGCCGAGGGTGATTTTAAAGAGCATATTAATTTAGATTCTTTAAAAGTAATTCCTCAAGTATATGCTGAGCCTGCATTAGCAGAAACCAATTTTGAGAACCGTTATCAGTTTTTACGCAAAGGTTATTTCTGTTTAGATAAAGACACCACAGCCGATAAAGTGGTGTTTAATAGAACAGTTACTTTGAAAGATACCTGGGCGAAGGAAGTGAAGAAAAGCTAATAGTTTCTGATTTGAAATTTCTGATTATTGATGCGAAGATTTTTTGGTAACGAGCATCGGAATTTCTAATCAGCTTTAGTGGCGTCGCACACTTGTACGATAGAATAAAATTGAACAAAGTTTATAACAGAGGAAAGGCTCATGAAAGTCTTTCCTCTTTGTTTACTTTTTATTCTTTGTGAACTTCATGTGAAATAAAAATTGCAAATGGATTTATTAGCATTATACAAACAAAACTGGAAAAAGCAGTTCCGTCATTTATCAACCAAAAACTGTCATTTAATATTGGCAGTAAGTGGTGGAATAGATAGTGTTATGCTGACTGACTTAGTGTTTAAAGCTGGATTTGATTTCACCATAGCACATTGTAATTTTCAGTTAAGAGGTGCAGCAAGTGATAGTGATGAACAGTTTGTAAGAAGTCTTGGTGAAAAGTATGGCAAAGAAGTTTTGGTAAAGCATTTTGCAACGCAAGAATATGCTGATAGCAAAAAAGTTTCTATTCAGGTTGCAGCAAGAGAGTTGAGGTATGCTTGGTTTGAGGAGTTGATTGCAAATTACAAATTACAAATTCCAAATTCCAAATTGCTTACAGCCCATCATGCCGATGACAATATTGAAACGGTACTCATGAATATTTTTAGAGGCACTGGTATCAGTGGTTTGCATGGGATTTTACCTGTACAGGGAAATATTATTCGTTCTTTATTATTTGCTAATAAGGCATCGATTATTGAGTACGCACAAAAGCATCATTTAAGTTGGGTAGAAGATGCATCGAATGCAACAGATAAATATTCCAGAAATTTTTTCAGGCATCATGTAATTCCATTGGTGAAAGAAGTATATCCAAACGCTGATGAAAATCTCTTAGCCAATATTGAGCGTTGGAAAGAAGTAGAACAAGTATATAATCAAAGTATTCAATTTACTAAATCAAAGTTGTTAGAGCATAAAGGAAATGAAGTGCATATTCCTGTGTTGAAATTGCAAAAGCAACAACCATTAAACACCATTACTTATGAAATAGTAAAGGATTATGGATTTACTGCTGCACAGACAAATGATATTATACAGTTGTTATCTGCTGAAAATGGAAAGTTTGTTACATCAGCAACACATAGAGTTATAAGAAACAGAAACTGGCTGATTATTGCTCCTGTAGCATCCACAGAAGCCTTAAATATTTTAATAGAAGAAAAAGCAGAATCTATAAATTTTGAAAATGGAAGTATCCAAATTTCTTTAATGGAGAATTCTTCTACATTTTCAGAAGATGCAAATTTGGTTCAATTGGATTTTACTAAAGTTCAGTTTCCATTGATTTTGAGAAAATGGAAAACGGGGGACTATTTTTATCCATTAGGAATGCAGAAAAAGAAAAAAATAAGCCGCTTTTTAATCGATAAAAAATTATCTACTACACAAAAAGAAAAAGTTTGGGTAATTGAAAGCAATCAAAGAATTATTTGGGTAGTTGGACAAAGAATTGATGATCGATTTAAAATTACTCCATCAACAAAGCAGGTGTTACAATTGAAATTTTTACAGTAAAGAATTAGATAAGTTATAAAAAGAAAATGTTCTGCAATTGCAGAACATTTTCTTTTGGTATATATGAAGGGTTGAAATTACAATCCTAAAAAAGAGGATTTACTCATGTTTTTAGTACCCTGACCAATTTTGAAACCATTGTTGTAAATTTCAATTTTATAATCTCCTGGTTGAAACTTATCACCTGGATTCCACTGAAAACTTACGGGTTGTTTTTTACCTTGCTCGTAATTAATATCTACTTTATTGGTGTACTGAACTGTTTTACCATTTCTGTCTGTAAAGCTTCCTGATGATAATGAAAGACTTCCGTCAGGGTGGTAAATACAAACCATTAAAGATTTGCTACCACTAGCTGCAATACGGTTTTCGTCAATATCAAAACTCACTTTAAAATAATCCGCTTTTTTAGCTTTGGTAGTCTCTTTCTCTTTACTTCCTCTTAAATTAATAGCTGTAACATTAATGTTAGAAGCATGTAAAGTAGATGCTACATCTTCAACTTTTGCTTTCTCTTCTTTTGTTTTGCTTAAATCGCTTTGTAAATTTCCTTTTTCTTCTGTCAATTGTTTCTTCTCTGTGTTAAGTTGATCATTACTTGCAGTTAATTGTTTGTTTTCTGCCTGTAATTTTTCAACTTCTGCATATAAGCTTTCCACTTTGTTTTGTAATTCAGCAATTTGTTTTTGAGCTTCTGCTAACTCAGCAGCAGTAAGATTTTTCTTTTTCAAAGTAGCAGCAATATTGCTTCTCAACTTTTGAATATCACTGTTTTTTTCGGCCAATGCACCTTGTAATTGCTGATTATTTATGGTAATTGAATCTGCTTTACCACTTAATAAATTAAATTGGTCTTGTAGTGTCGATCGATCCATTGAATCTTTAATGATTCGATCAACAAACTGAATTTTTTCTTCTTTGACTTTGCCTTTATCATAAATAATATAGCCCCAAGTACAAATTAATGCACCAATAAGCAAAGCATAAATAAGGTTACGATTATCCTTTTTAGGTTCATTATTCATTACAGGTTCGTTTGTTGAACCCTGTGGTGAAGCTGAAGGGTATTGTGTGTAGCTCATATGTTTTTTTAATTTAGATGCAAAGTACGTTTAGTTTCAATAAAATAAACTGTTGTAAAAATGTAAAAGTCTTTTTCAAGGTTATGCACATCGAATGCTCTATATTTTATATATTTACGATAGTGCAAGCTTTTTTGTTGCTGATACATCATTAAATAGCATTTATCTTAACTCAATACCAATAACTTTTAAAATTGTATCAATGATTAAGGACTTATTATTGATGGATATTGAAACGGTTCCTATGGTAGAGAACTATCACCAGCTTTCACCTGTATGGCAAACGCTTTGGTGGGATAAAGTTTCTAAAACCGTGCCAGAAAATACGACGCCTGAAGAGAGCTGGAAAATGAAAGCTGGAATTTTAGCAGAGTTTGGCAAAATTATCTGTATTAGTACTGCTTATTTTTATGAAGATGCCAACAGGAAATTATGCGTTAAAGTAAAAAGTATTTATGGTGATGATGAAGTAGATGTACTGAACAGGTTTTTAGAATTGTGTGGCAAAATGTATCGGCACAATAAAAATTTTCAATTTGCTGGCCACAATATTAAAGAGTTCGATTTACCTTATATATGCAGAAGAGTGATGATTAATCAGTTACAAATGCCTGAATATTTGTGGTTGCATGATCGAAAACCATGGGAAGTGAAAATCTTCGATACATTGAACTGGTGGAAATTTGGCGATAATAAAAACTATATTTCTTTACATCTTTTAGCCAATGTTTTGGGCATTCCAACTAGTAAGTCTGATATAGATGGAAGCCAAGTACAAGAAGTGTATTATAAGGAAAATAATTTACAGCGTATTGTTGAATATTGCCAACGAGATGTGGTTGTTTGTGCCAATATTGTTTTGCGATACAAAGGATTGTCGCTTTTGAGCGATGAACGAATAGTTATTGTAGAATAATGACCTACTCTATTCTTTATCAAACAGTTTAAATACTGAGTTTTCAACATTTATTGTACAGTATTTTTTGCAGCCTTGCTGGCACTTACTTTTGCTGTATGTCGGCAGAAAAAATTATTGGAGACTGGAAAAAAGGCAACTTCAAACCTATTTATTGGCTAGAAGGTGAGGAGCCTTATTTTATTGACAAAATTGTTGCGTTTGCCGAACACAATATTCTTGCCGAAAGCGAAGCAAGTTTTAATCTTTCTGTGTTTTATGGTCGAGATGCAAATTGGGCAGATGTTGTAAACGCTTGCAGAAGGTATCCCATGTTTTCAGAAAGACAAGTTGTGCTAATAAAAGAAGCACAACACATGAAGGATATTGAAAAATTAGAAGGTTATGTTGATAATCCACTTCCGTCAACTGTATTTGTAGTTAGCTATAAAGAAAAAAAAGTTGATGCCCGTACCAAGTTTGCAAAAACATTAAAATCGAAAGGCGAAGTTTTTACAACTAAAAAATTATATGATAGTGAATTACCTGGTTGGGCAAATACGATGGTTGCCAATCATGGGTTATCAATACAACAAAAGGCATTGTTGTTATTGGTAGATCATGTTGGAAATGATTTAAGCCGAATTGAAAATGAAATTGAAAAGCTGGCAGTGAATCTTGGAGCCAGAAAAAGTATTACAGAAGATGATATTGAAAACTATATTGGTGTAAGTAAAGAGTTCAATGTGTTTGAATTACAAGCAGCATTTGGCAAAAAAGATTTCACCAAAGCCATACGTATTATTAATTATTTTGAGAAAAATCCTAAAGCTGGCCCTATTCAATTGATACTTCCTTCCTTGTATGGTTTCTTTAGTAAAGTGTATGGTATTTTTGGTGTTGGAACAAACGATGAAAAAGCAATTGCAGCAGCAATGGGTATCTCTCCATATTTTGTAAAAGATTACATGCAGGCAAGTCGTAGTTACAATTATCAAGGCGTTGAAAGAATATTATTACTACTCCACGAATATAATTTACGCAGCCTTGGTGTGCATGATGGAGGCACCAGCGATGCAGGTTTAATGAAAGAACTTGCTGTTAAAATTATGAGTAATGCTTAGAAAATAAATCTTGTGAAACGATAGTGCAGGATGGTAAGCATTTTTAAATAAATAGTTTTAGTCATTGTTTTACCAATCTCATTTTTCTAATGAAATCAATTAAAACGATTTGCCTTGCCTTAATTTTATTGTGTCCATTTATAGCAAAAACACAAACGAATAATCTTTATAAAATTGATATTTCTCAGAATAATTTTCCCATTATTTCAAACCATCTAAGTTTAGGTAAACATACAAATGCAAAAGGTGAAAGCCTTGATGCCAATAGTTTATACTTTATTAAAAATGGCAAGCCTTGGTTTCCTGCAATGGGTGAATTTCATTTCAGCCGTTTCCCAAAAGAACAATGGGAAAGTTCTATTTTAAAAATGAAAGCATGTGGCATTAATGTAATTGCTACTTATGTTTTTTGGATTTATCATGAAGAGGAAAAAGGTAGTTGGACTTGGAATGAAAACCTTAATTTAAAATATTTTGCACAACTATGTGCTAAGCATAAGATGTATTTATTTGTAAGAATTGGGCCTTGGTGTCATGGAGAAGTACGAAATGGAGGCTTCCCCGATTGGTTGTTGAAAGAAGCCAAAACAAGAACAAATGATTCTCTATACTTAAATTATGTAGCACTTTTTTTTAATCAAATTGCCAATCAATTAAAAGGGTTATATTTTAAGGATGGCGGTGCAATTATAGGAGCACAAATTGAAAATGAGTTTCGTTTTAACAATCCTAAAGGCTTAACACATATACTAACCCTAAAAAAAATGGCTGTACAAGCAGGAATTGATGTTCCTTATTATACAGCAACAGGTTGGCCTGGCTCAAATCTTAAACAAACTGAACTCATTCCCGTTTGGGGAGGCTATCCAGAAGCTCCATGGGATAAACGAACAACACAATTGCCTTTATCCGAAAACTATTTATTCGATTCGCTAAGAAGTGATCCTACAATTGGTAATGATTTATTGGGAATAGTAGTGGATAGTAATAATTATAAAGGGTATCGTTATCCTTATGCAACAGCCGAAATGGGTGCTGGTATTCAGGTTACACATCATCGTAGACCAATAATTTTGCCACAAGATGTATTGGGGTTGGCAATATCTAAAACAGGAGCAGGAGCCAATTTAATGGGCTATTATATGTTTCATGGAGGTATCAATGCCATTGGTAAATTATCTACTTTGCAAGAGTCGAAATTAACAAAATATCCCAATGATTATCCAATCATCAATTACGATTTTCAATCGCCTATTGGGCAATGGGGAGATATAAAACCATCTTATAACTATTTTAAATTGTTTCATTCATTTTTAAATAATTATGGAGAACAATTGGCAACATGTTATACTTATTTTCCTGAAAATAAAGTGAAGAATAAAGCCGATAGTACCCATTTGCGTTGGGCTGTTAGAGCAAAAAATGGTAGAGGATTCATATTTATTAATCAATTTCAACGACAGTTGAATATGAAAGATGTACAGCAGGTTCAATTCAATATTCGAACAAATGAAAATACTATTTTAAAAGTACCTGAATTGCCTATTTCAATTCCTGCAAATACTCAATTTATTTTACCATTTAATTTAAAACTGGGAGATGTCAATTTAGTGTATGCAACTACTCAACCCTTTTACATTCATACTTCAAAAAAGTCAACTTATTTTTTTTATGCCGATGATAAAATAGCACCAGAATATGTATTTGATTCGGAAAATATTGTATCTGTTATATCTTTAAATGCACTTGTGGAAAAAAGAGCATCAACCTATAAAATTACAAGTATAAAATCAGGTCTAAATGCTATTATCGATATTCAATTGGTCAATGGAAAGTCAATCAGCATCATAACTTTAAACCATCAACAAGCATTAAATGCCTGGAATTTTATATTTAATGGACAAGAACATTTTGTTATATCAAATGCTCAATTAATTTGTAATGGTAAAAATATTTTACTTCAAGCTTTAGGTCAGCCAAATATTCATTTTAACGTGTTTGATAATCCCAAAGAACTCAGGTTCGCAAATGTTAGAATTAATAAAGCCTTCAAACAACAACGTTTTAATAGTTATGAATTTTCGTTTAAACCAATAGAATCAAAAACTAATTGGCAGTTAAATCAAGAGCTAACAAACGCTGCACAAAAAATGAGTGAAGATACCGCAGTTAATAAATTATATCCCTTTTATGCAGCCAAAATGGAAGTCATTCCCAAAGCTGTTTATTACAATCTTACTATTCCACATAATATCAAGGCCGGTATTTTAGAAATAGCTTACGAAGGTGATACGCAAGCCATTTATTTGAATGATCGTTTAATTGCTGATGATTTTAATATGGGATTACCAATGACTTTGTCTCTCGATAAACTCAAATTAAAAGACTTAAATCATACTGGCAAAATCACCACTTTAATCACCCCTTTTACAAAAGACAGTAAAGTTTACTTTGAGGTAGGCGTTTTTGAGAAGATTAAAAACACAAATCTGCCTGTTATTAAATCGATTGTACTTAAACCAGAATACAAAACCACTGTAACTGGTTTCTAGTAAATTTTATTGCTAGGAACTAATTTTTTTGAATTAAGTGTTTAATTTACAGTTAAACGCAGGATGGGGCAGGACGTTTGAGCAAAAGCTTGTATTTATGTTAGCACTCGATTGCAACACTTAAACAAAAGCTTTATGAAAAAAGTATTACTCTCTCTCTCTCTGTTTCTCATTATTACTGTAAAACTATCGGCTCAAACAACTTATTATTGGGTTGGTGGACCAGGAGCATCTGGAGCAGCAATTGCTTGGAATAATCCTGAAAAATGGAATACAGCTATCGATAGTACTGGATCTCCAAGAACTACCCCTGCAGTTACAGATATTTTAGTTTTTGATGGTACGGCACCCAGTTTGGCAATAAATAAATCCATTTTTATTAATGCAGCAAAAGATTCTGTAGCTCAATTGAAGTTATTAAACGGTGTAACTGTTACAGTTGTAAATACAGTATCCGGAAATACTCAGCTCGCTGGTACTGTAACTTATGGTGCTACTGTAGGAGCAAATATCGTTCCTGTTTATGGTACTGGTATTACCAGTATTTTTAAATTAGGTGATTATGTGTCATCTGGTACTGGCATGGCTAACATGTCACAGATAATTGGCATCAATGGGCCTGATACACTTTATCTTTCAAATGAAAATATTTTAAATACAGTTACTACGCTTTATAAAGCAAGTACTATTTATATTACTGGTAATCCTGGTTTAACAATAGATGCAAGTTCTACTTTTAATTTTGGTATAGGATCTTCAACTACAATGAGTTCACTAGTTATTTATTTAAACGCTGGTGCAACTGGAAACATAAGTGGTAAGTTTAATTTTCAGGGAAGGGGAGCTGGTGGCCGTTTATATGCAGCTTCTCCAAATTCATTGTTTTTCAAAAGTGGCAGTAGCTGTTTAAATGGAACCAATCATGGGGTTACCACAACACCAAACTCAATCCCTTTTGTTTTTGGTAATCCAATGACAACAGGTTCATTGGCAGCTGGAACTTTAGCATTGGTAAACAGTGGTGAACCTATAGTTTTTGAAGCAGGTTCTACATATACACACCCTCAAATTGGTTCAGGTGGTAGTGCTTACAAAATGAATTCGCCTTTTGGTGTTACAATTATTACAGGTAGCACTTATCCATTTACACCAGTTGTTAAATTTGCCCCTGCAAGTAATTATGTTGTTGCTTACGGTAATGCATATCCTCCATATTTTTATTCAATTAACGCTACAAATTATAGCCCACAAAGTGCAGCAAGTTTTGGTAATGTAACGTTTAGTGGTAGTATACCTTCAAAGTCGGCTACAATAGCACTTTTCTTTTTACCCAAACGTTGCGATACTTTAACAATTGCTGCAACATCTACTTTTACTGCTGCTTCAACAAATTACATAAATAATACAGTTGCTCCACCTGCTTTTATTTATGGAACTATTATTAACAACTCAACAGCACCTCTAAATTTTGGTAAAGTAATGTTTATGGGAGCTAATGCCACAATTGGTGCAGGCACAACACAACCACAGTTTACCAATTTATTGGTTGGCGATGGTGCTACATTAACACTAAGTAATAATATTACAGTTACTGGCACATCACCAACTGTTGCTCCTACAGGTAAGTTAGATTTGGGCAACTATACAATTACAGGCACAGGAGCATCATTTAATCCTTTAGGAAGTTATAATACAACTCACAATAAACCAGCTAACAGTGGATCTGCGTCAGGTGGTTGTGCAGCAACAATTAACTCAAATACAATTCAGGTAAGAAATATTACCAATATTCCAGTAGGTTCAATTGTAAGCAGTTCATCTCATCCTAATTTATTTCCTGCTGGAACAATGGTATTGAATTATAATGGTGGGGGTAATTTCTTTTTATCTAATGCTGCTACAGCAACTGTAGATAGTACAAGTACACCAGAGTTGTCATTAACATTTACAACTGCTGGTTCTAATACAGTTACATCGAATACTGCTGGTTTAGATGGTTCTTTAATAGCATTTACCACAGTTAATTCTGCTACTGGTGCAAGCTATACATTTAATACAGCTACAACAACGCCATTTAATACATTAACTGCTTCGCCAATTAATGCAGGTAGTATAACTGTTAATGCAAATACTACGTTGAATAAAGCCATTGTAAATTTATCGGGTACATTAAACTTAAATGCTGGAATATTAACGCTAAGAACTGGAGATTCTTTAAGAATTAATTCAGGTAATGAAATTGCTGGTACACCATTTAGCAATACTAAATTTATAGATACCAAGGTAGATGTAGCTACTGGAGCAGTGGGTGTTTTAGATATAGAAAATTTCTCAACTGCAAGATTGTTCCCTGTTGGTACAAATGGTAATTATTTACCTGTAACTATTACGCCAGATAGTACATCTGGATTTGCAGTAACAGCTTTTAATGGTGCCACACAAAATGGTTTACCTAATGGAACACCTTTGTTAGCTGCACAAAAAGATACTTCGGTAGATGCAAGCTATATGATTAATAGAGTGTTTCCTAATAACGTAAACACACATACAGCAACACTTACACTAGGCTTTCCTTCATCTTTAATGGGAACAACGTTTGCAACCTTAGGTGGCAAAGTGGGTATCTCACATTACAATGGCACAACTTGGGATGCTGTTATGGGTGCAGGCAGTGTAAGTTCATTGTCTGCTACTGCTTCATTCTCTTCTTTTAGTCCATTCTTAGTTACGAAAAATGCAAATGCTGTCTTACCGGTTAAGTTTGGATCAATCAATGCAGTATTAGTTAGTGCTAAGGAAGTAAAAGTTAATTGGACGATTTACACAGAAATTAATACCGACAAATATGTAATTGAACATTCAATTGATGGTATTCATTTTACAGAAATTGGAACCGTAAAAGCAAGTAATTTTAATGCTTACAGCTTCACCGATTTTGCTCCACAATCGGGGATTAATTATTATCGAATTGCAGGTATGGATAAAGGCAGTAATGAAAAGCAATACAGCAATACTGTAAAAATTAGCATTAAAAATTCTAATGCAGGATTAAGTGTTTATCCTAACCCGGTAAAAGGGGGGCAATTAAATTTTCAAATCAGTGATTTGAAACAAGGTAAAGTAACTGTAATGCTTTATAACAATATGGGTCAATCAGTTTATACTACTGTATTAAATTACAATGGTGGTGTATTGGCTCAGTCAGCACAATTGCCATCTATGTTATTGAATGGTAATTATGAAATGGTTGTTACTGATGGCATTACTACTTTAAAACAAAAAGTACTGATTTTGCAATAGTGTTTTTTAGTTTAAGTTTTAAGCAAGCAATCAAGAACAAGGCTATTTCATTTATTGAAATAGCTTTTGTTTTTAATTTGTTTTTTGCGTGAGGGATTGAAGAGAAAAACCCACAGCTGAAGGTTTTGTGTAAGGGTTTTGTGGCGAGGATTTGTAACGGAAAGCCCGACCTTTAGGGCACGCCCAGAATATTATTTTATTAATGATTAATAGTTAAATGTTGTGATGAAAAAATTATTAGCTATCGTACTTGTAATATTTGTTTGTAGTAGCACAAATGCACAGAATATTTCTTTAAAAGGAAAGTGGCGTTTTGCAATTGATAAAGAAGACAAAGGAATTACTGAAAGATGGTTTACGTTGGTATTGAATGATACAATTCAGTTACCAGGTTCTATGTTGCAAAATAATAAAGGTGATAAAGTTACCTTACAAACAAAATGGACAGGTAGTATTTATGACAGTAGTTGGTATTTTAATCCTCGGTATGCCAAGTACAGAACTGCAGATAATTTGAAATTTCCTTTTTGGTTAACACCTGCAAAATATTATGTGGGTGCAGCATGGTATCAAAAGGATATTATTGTTCCAGCAATGTTTAAAAATAAACGAGTGCAATTATTTTTAGAAAGATGCCACACAGAAACTATTGTTTGGATTGATGGTCAACAAATTGGTATGCAAAACAGCATGGTTGCTCCACATGTGTATGATGTGACTGATTTTTTGAGTGAAGGAAAGCATACCATTACAATAAGAATTGACAATAGAATTAAAGCCATTAATGTTGGCCCAGATAGCCATAGTTTAACAGACCATACACAAGGCAATTGGAATGGAATAGTTGGTAAAATGGAGTTACAAGCAACAGCTAAAACAGCTATCAATAAACCACAGATTTATACCAATACAGAAGAAAAAAAAATAACAGTTAAAGTGCCTATTGTTGGCAATGTAAATGCAGTTAAGAAGATTGTTTTATCGGCTAAAAGTTTTAATACTAAAGTAATTCATATAGTAGCTTCTAAAGAGTTTGCCATATTTAATACAAATGCAAAAGATACTCTAACTGTTGATTATGTATTGGGTAAGGAAACCCAATTGTGGAGTGAGTTTGAGCCTGCATTGTATAAATTGAATGTTCAAATAATTAATAATGATGGAACAACAGATATGCAAGAAGCAACATTTGGAATGCGTTCTTTTAAAGCTGTTGAAAAACAGTTTGCCATAAACGGGCAAACTACTTTCTTAAGAGGAACTGTAGAGAATTGTGTGTTCCCATTAACTGGCTATGCTCCTATGGATGAAGCTAGCTGGGAAAGGGTTTTTCGTATATGTAAATCGTATGGATTAAACCACATGCGTTTTCATTCTTTTTGTCCGCCAGAAGCTGCATTTGTTGCTGCTGATAAATTGGGATTTTACTTGCAACCCGAAGGGCCAAGCTGGGCAAATCATGGCTCATCGTTAGGAGATAAGAAACCAATTGATACGTTTATTTACGATGAAACCAATCGTATGGAACAATACTATGGCAATCATCCATCTTATTGTATGTTGGCTTATGGCAATGAACCAAGAGGAGGAAGGCAAGTGGAATACTTAACCAGTTTTATTAAGTATTGGCAAGCAAAAGATAGCAGAAGATTGTACACTGGGGCTTCTGTTGCAATGAGCTGGCCATTGGTTCCTGCAAATGAGTTTATGATAAAATCGGGTGCAAGAAATTTAGCTTGGAATAAAATGCCTGAGAGCATTTCAGATTACACCAGTGCCATTGAAAAGTTTAGTATGCCTTACGTAGCACATGAGTTGGGTCAGTGGTGTGTATTTCCAGATTTTAAAGAAATTAAAAAATATACAGGCGTTTATAAAGCCAAAAACTTTGAATTGTTTCAGGAAGATGTAAAAGATGCTGGCATGTTAGATGAGTCTGAAAAGTTTGTGCAAGCATCTGGCAAGTTGCAAGTGCTTTGCTATAAAAATGAAATTGAGAAATCTTTGCGAACCCCATTAAATGGTGGATTTCAACTGTTAAGTTTAAATGATTATAGTGGACAGGGAACTGCATTGGTTGGGCTATTAAATGCATTTTGGGATGACAGAGGTTATTGCACAGCACAAGAATTTTCTAAGTTTTGTAACAGTACAGTTCCGTTAATACGAACAAGTAAATTTCAATACCTAAACAATGAGAAGATTAGTGCCGATGTAGAAATTTATCATTATGGTAAATCAGCTTTCAGCAATGCAGTTGTTTATTGGAAGCTAAAAGACAATGCTGGTAAGTTAATTCAATCAGGCTTATTTAAACCTCAAAATATTGCTACAGGAAAAAATACTGTTGTGGGAAATATTACTTGTGCTTTAGCCGGTATTGCAAATGCTGCACAGTTAAACTTAGAAGTTGGAATTGAAAAATCAATCTATAAAAACGATTGGAATTTTTGGGTTTATCCAGCAGTAGTAGAAACAAAAACAAAAGAGATTTATTATACTACAAACTTAGATTCAACTGCAGAAGCTGTATTGCAAAAAGGTGGTAAAGTGTTTTTAAATATTGCAGGTAAAGTAGTTAAGGGTAAAGAAATTGCTCAAACATTTTTACCTGTATTTTGGAATACATCATGGTTTAAAATGCGACCTCCACACACTTTAGGCATTAGTTTAAATGAAACTCATCCTGCTTTTAAAGGCTTTCCTACAAAGGGTTACAGCGATTTGCAATGGTGGGAAATTGTAAACAAAACACAGGTAATGCATTTGGAAGATTTTCCTAAAAGCTTTAAGCCATTGGTTCGCCCAATTGATACTTGGTTTATGAATAGAAGATTGGCTTTGATTTTTGAAGCAAAAGTTGGCAATGGTTCAATGATAGTTTCCTGTGCCGATTTGAATGATAAAGACGCAACCCGACCAGCAGCAAAACAATTGTATAAAAGCTTAGTTGATTATATGAACAGCAAAGATTTTACACCAAAACAAAATATCGAAGTTCAGCTGATCAAAGACATTTTATCGAAGCCATCTAAATTCACATTTGATGCGTTTACAAAAGATAGTCCTGATGAATTGAAACCCAAAACTGCAATTACACAATAATTAGAAAAGTATGTTACCAGCTGAGGAATATGAACTGAACTTTAGTGGCGTCGCACACTTGTGCTGTAGGAATTCTATTCATCTTTTCTCACCATTTCGAATTGTGTTTGTTGCGTTTCTGTTTTTTTTATTTTGTTTAAGAACAGAGGCACAAAATAATACATCTGCATTATGGCATGGTAAAGAGAGAACCATGCACTACCAACCTGATGGCAACGATTTTATTTGTGTTAACCCCTACAAAAAATTTAATAGAGCATTGTATGGTGGCAACACTGCTTTTAGAGTAGAGACTGGAGATTTGCCAGAGTTTGCTTTATATATGCCAGGTATGGGAGGTAATTGCAAAATTGGATTTGTTAAAAACAAACATAGTAAATGGTTGTCTCAATGTAACAATATCAAAACAGTTTACAAAGCTGGTAGTATGCTGTATGATATTCAGGATGAGTTTTTAGGCAGTACAACTATCCATCTTAGTGTTTTATCATTGAATCCTATAGAAGGTATGATTGTGCAATTAAGTGCAACCAACCTTACAGATAGTTTGCAAATTGTGGTTTTGTATGGTGGAGCAAGTGGTAAAAAATTTTCAAGAGATGGAGATATTGGAGCCGATCCAGAATCGTCTTTTTACTTACATGCTGATAATTGTAAAGACAATATTTATACACTACAACAAAATAATTTTCGTTTGCAATATGGCTTCAGCAAAAATTTATCGGAAGAACAACGCTACGAAATTCAGTATGGCAAGCCTACAGAAGCAGAGAAAGGGCAATCCAAAGAATTGGCAGGAATCTTTCCTGCAAATAGCAACCTGCAATTAAGCGATGCGTTGCAACAAAATGATCCACTACAATTATTACAAGCAAGCAGTAGTAAACAAACGCCTGTTGTTGTTGCTAATTTTTATTTGTCATCAGTAGAAGAAAAATATTTTACTGTTTACAAACCCGATGCAATGATAAAATTATCAAACAATTTTGCTGAATCATTTGCACAAGCTGAACAAGCAAGAAAAAAAATTGCATCACAAATTTCTATTCATACACCCGACAAATATTTGAATCCTTTAGGTGCTGCTCTATCAATTGCTGCAGATGCCATTTGGGAAGAACCATCTTTTATGCATGGTGCCATTGCATGGCGTATGCGTTTGCCAGCTTGGCGTGGGGCATATTGTGCTGATGTAATGGGATGGTATGATAGAGCCAAACAGCATTTTAGCGGTTATGCAAAATCGCAAACAACTGTTCCAAACACATTGGGCATTGTTGCTGATTCTGCTTTGCATAATGCTAGACAGTTGGAAAAAATGGGCACACAAATGTTTAGTGATGGCTATATCTGTAGAAATCCAAATGGAGATATTCGACCACATCACTACGATATGAATTTGGTATTCATAGACCAATTATTGAATCATTTTTTATGGACAGGAGATACTGCTTTTGTACAACAAATGTTTCCCATCATCAAAAAACATTTGGCTTGGGAAAAGCAAAATTTTGATGCAGATGGTGATGGATTGTATGATGCTTATGCAGTTATTTGGGCTAGTGATGCTTTACAATACAGTGGTGGTGGCGTAGCACATTCATCTGCCTATAATTATAGAGCAAATGCTATGGCTGCTCAATTGGCTACTTTAATAGGAGAGTCTTCAGCAATATATGAGCAAGAAGCTGCTAAAATAAAAGCTGCATTAAACAAATATTTATGGTTAGAAAAGAAAGGCTGGTTGGCAGAGTATAAAGATTTGTTGGGCAATAAAGGAGTGCATGAAAGTGCAGGCTTGTGGACTGTTTATCATGCTGCTGAAAGTGGTATTTTATCCCCTTTGCAAAAGATACAAATGATGCAGTATGTAGATAATAACATTCCACACATTCCAGTAAAAGTAAAAGGGTATGAAGGTACTACTGCCTTCGTTTTATCTACTACTAACTGGCAACCATATACATGGAGTATTAATAATGTTGTCTTGTCTGAAAATGTACACACAGCTTTAGCTTATTGGCAAAGTAGTGAGAAGCAAAAAGCCTATCAATTATTTAAGACTATGTTGGTAGAAAGTATGTATGCCAGTGCTGCACCAGGTAATTTGCAACAATTAAGTTTTTATGATGCTGTTAGAGGTGAGCTGTATAGAGATTTTGCAGATGGGGTAGGCATTACTGCCAGAACATTGGTAGAAGGATTATTTGGCATTCAGCCAAATGTTTTAAAGAAAAAATTATTGATTAATCCTGGCTTTCCAAAAGAATGGAATTATGCAACTATAAATTTACCCGATATCTTTTTTGACTTTAAGAAAGATGGTAGCAAGTCGGTTTATACTATTCGACAAAATTTTGCTACCACGTTGAAGATTCAATTGCAAATTGATGCCATGAAAGAGGCGATTGCTTCTGTAAAAGTAAATGGTGTTCCTGCAAAATGGTATTGGGTAAAAGATGCTATTAATCAACCCCAGATTATGGTTGAGGCTGGTGAATATTCTAATTATTATATAGAAATTATTTGGGCAGGTAAGGATGTACAATCTTTTACAAGAAAACAAAAATTGATTCAGTCTGATACTGGTAGTTTTATTTTTCCTAAACAAAAAATCACTTTTGTACAAGATCCACAAAAGGTTTTATCGAATATTAAATCTACCAATGAAACGGTTTCTTTTGTCGCAAGTGAATTGGGCAAACACATTGTGTTTATTGGACTAAAACAAGGAGAAGCTGAATGGGTAGAAGCAATTGAACTAGATGTACAGCCTACAATTGAGATTCTTCAAGTAAACAAAGAATCCTCAACACTAAGCGTAGCAGTAGTGAATAACAGTTCAAAAAAAGTACAGGGAAACATCTTTGTAAACAATCAAATTTTACAAAATAGTCTGCTAAAAGCAAAAGATACTTTATTGTTGAAAATACCAGTAAATTTCGTTTATGCAGGTTCCAATCTAATTGAAATTAAGGACAGGGATATAGTAAAAGCATCGACAATTATTACTGATTGGGGCATAACACCAACCCAAAAAAAATATGAAACAATCAATATCGCTAATCAGTTGAACGATAAAGTCAGTAATATTTTCAAGAACAAATATCTAGCACCAAGAGCCAATACTGTTACTTTACAAATACCATGGCAAGGCATTGGCAATTGGTGTTATCCACTAACCGATGCCAGTATTAATGATAGTGGTTTGTTGAAAATAAAAGGAGCATTGTTTTGTCAAAATATTCCTTTTAATGTTAGCACAACTAATAAAAATATTCTCTTTACTTCCTTGTGGAATAATTATCCTATTAAAGCAACAATACCAGTAGAGGGAAATGCCAGCCATGCATATTTGTTAATGGCAGGCAGTACCAATCATCAACAAAGCCATTTCACCAATGGAAAAGTCATAGCAACCTACATTGATGGAACAAGAGATTCATTGTTGTTAATCAATCCAATCAATTGGTATCCTATTGAGCAGGATTATTATACCGATGGATTTGCTTTTACAACTGGTGCATCCAAGCCTTATCGTTTACTGCTAAAGTCAGGCGAATTCAAAAGAACATTCAGCAAATATTCTTCTATCAAAGGGTTCTCAAATTATGCTATTGATGGAGGTGCTGCAACAGTTTTAGATATGCCTTTAAACAAAAATAAAACCCTGCAATCCATTAATTTAATTACTACTGCTAACGAAGTGGTGATAGGATTAATGGCAATAACATTGGTTAGATAAAACTTTCTTATGAAAAAAATATTCTTGAGTTTATTGGTTATAATAGCGATTAAATCCTCTGCTCAAAAAATTGATAGGAAAGCTGTGGTGCTTCGCCATACTGTGGTGAACAAAAGCTACGATTCGCTTTCATCGCTTTCAGTGGGTAATGGCAACTTTGCTTTTACAGTAGATGTTACAGGTTTGCAAACCTTTCCTGAAGCTTATGCTAAAGGCGTAGCACTAGGCACAGAAAGTACTTGGGGCTGGCATAGTTTTACAGATACTGCCAATTATAAATTTGAGGAAACGTTGAAAGAGTACAATCAAGCAGGAAGAAAAGTTACTTACGCCGTGCAAATAAAACAGCCTGTGAGAAAGCTGAATGCAGGTAATTGGTTTAGGCAAAATCCACATCGTTTGCAATTGGGCAATGTAGGCTTTGTGATATTGAAGAAAGATGGTACAGAAGCTACCATCAACGATATACAGAATATTCAGCAAAGCTTAAATATGTACACGGGTGAAATTGTTTCAAAATTTACAGTTGAAAATATTCCAGTAGAAGTACATACGTTGAGTAGCCAACAATATGATGGAATTGGAGTTAAGGTTATTTCTTCTTTATTGAAACTAGGTAGATTAAAAATGAAACTTCGGTTACCTTTTCCGACAGATTCATTTAAAGATGTAGCTGTTAATTATATCAATGCCAATAAGCATCAAAGCAGTTTTAAACAACCATCAACTCATTCAGTAGTGTTTAATCATACATTGGATTCAACTTCTTATTATGTAACATTTAGCACAAGTAATTATATAAGTGTTGCCAAACATCAGGCACATGAATATTGGATTGCTCCATCCAATATCATCAGCAATAGTTTTTCTTTTACTTGTCAGTTTACACCAACTGTAAAAAGTATTTTATTTCCTAATTTTCAGCAAGTAAAAAATAGTAGTGCTAATGGTTGGCAACAATTTTGGCAATCTGGTGCAGCTATCGATTTTGCTGGTAGTACCGACCCAAGAGCAAAAGAGTTAGAACGTAGAATTATCTTATCACAATACCTTACCAAAATTCAGTGTAGTAGTGAATATCCTCCACAAGAAACTGGATTAACCTATAACAGTTGGTATGGTAAACCACATTTAGAAATGCATTGGTGGCATGCTTACCATTATGCTTTGTGGAATAGAATTGAATTACTTGAAAAAAGTTTAAACTGGTATTCTAACGCTCAAGTGTATAATAATGCAAAAGCAATTGCTTTGCGTCAGGGTTATGATGGTGTTCGTTGGCAAAAAATGACAGATAATGAAGGTAGAGAAACTGCTTCATCTATTGGAGCCTTACTTATTTGGCAGCAGCCACATGTCATCAGTTTTTCTGAATTGGTGTATCGTAATAAACCAACAACAGCAACACTCAACAAGTATAAAGACCTTGTTTTTGCCACTGCCGATTTTATGGCATCCTTTGCTTATTATGATTCTGCAAAAGGGAAATACATTTTGGGTAAAGGGGTTATTCCTGCACAAGAAAGGTTCAAAGCAGAAGATACTTATAACCCAACCTACGAATTGGTGTATTGGCATTGGGCATTAACGGTGGCTCAAGAATGGAGAAAACGTTTAGGGCTTCCTGCAAATAAAAAGTGGAATGATGTATTGCAAAAACTATCTCCATTGCCAGTACAAAACAATCACTATTTATTTGCCGAAAGTGCTACCGATTCTTATACCAATCCAGAATATCGAACAGATCATCCAGCAGTTTTTGGTGCATTGGGTATGTTGCCCAAAACGCCTATGCTTGATACTGCCATTATGCAAAATACTTTCAACTGGATTTGGGACAATTGGACTTGGGCTCACACTTGGGGTTGGGATTTTCCACTTACTGCCATGACGGCAACCCGTTTACATTTATCTGATAAAGCAATTGATGCTTTGTTAATGCCCATTAAAACAAATACTTACTTAGTAAATGGACACAACTATCAAGATGATCGTTTAACTATTTATTTGCCAGGCAATGGTGGTTTACTTACAGCTATCGCTATGATGTGTGCAGGTTATGATGGTTGTACAGAACAAAATCCAGGTATTCCTAAAAATGGCAAGTGGAAGGTACAATGGGAAGGGTTTAAGAAAATGCCATAATATTGGTAGTCAAAATATTTAGTGTATAAAGTAAAAAAGGATGTATTTGTTTTTATGAAATCAACGCCAGAATAAATATTGAGCTGCAGTGGCGTCGCACACTTCAACAAATGAACATATTTGAACATAAAAGAGAAGAGTTTTCAGCATGCTGAAAACTCTTCTCTTTTTCTTATTGTTTAATAAATCTTGTGACTAGTTTTTCTTCATTGATCAACTCAATAAAGTAAGTTCCTTTTGTCAAATGTTCGGTATGAATTATTGTTTGTGATGCATTTTTAAGTGCAAGTATTTTATCAACCTGTTTACCATTTGCATCGTAAATAATAATTGCAGTATTGTTGTTTAATACTGGATGCAGTAAGGTTAGAACATCTTTAACTGGGTTTGGATAAACATTCAGTGTTTCTATTTTTTTACTGTTAATACTTACAATATTGCTGTAAATAAAACGACCATTATTATCAACTATTTTTAACCTGTAATAAAGATTGGTAGTAGGACTTATCAAATCAAGAAACTCATATAAATTGTTACTAGTATTCTTTGCAAAAAGAGTTCCAATACCAACGAAGTTTGTTGCATTGGTACTTCTTTCAACTTCAAATCGATGAACATTAATTTCATTACTGGTTGTCCAGTTAATATTTACACCATTTACTTTTTTAGTTACAGTAAAGGATAAAATATTTAATGGTAAAGCAGTTGCATTGCTTACTACAAAAGGAGCATAGGTTGTGTATCCTGATGCCTTAGCGTAATAGGGACTGGTGATTGTTCCACTTCCACTTACAATAGCAGCAGTTTCTGCCCACGCTGTACCTGTGTATCTCCCTACAACTGTAGCTAGTGTAGGATTGAAACTGGCAGCTTGATCGGCAACTATCCAACCCAAACTAATGGCTAAATTGGTCACACCTGCTGTTGTTGGAACAATTCTGAATTGTTTATTTACAACCTTTGTGTTGTCGCCAACAGAATAATCGAAGCTGCTTTTTACACCCACACCAATAATATCTGCAGTACCTGTATTGTTTAGTTTTACTGGGCTATAGGTATTTCCTGAACCCACAGGAAAAAGTACATCACTCGTAGTTACATTATTTTTTAATAAACCACTTCCTGTGATATTGAAGAAAATAGTTTGCCCAATGGTACTGTTGGTAACCACCATATTTGTTGCAGTATTACTACTGCCAATTGTTCTTGCACCAGCGTCAACCACACCATTTGTACCTATATTTAAAAATACAGAACCATTTGGGGCACTTGTAGCTGTTGTAATAAAACGTATTGCATTGCCCAATAGCCATGTGCCATTTACATTAATGGTAGTAGCATTTGTTAGTGTTGAATGTGCTACAATACAGGAGGTGCCCGTAGAACGCATGTCTAATGTTCCATTTATATTATAAGTGTAATTACCAAATTCACCAACAGTATTTGTAGTTGGGCTACTGCCAGCTTGTAAATAAGCAGAGCTTCCCATTGTTACAGTTTTTCCTTCATTAATACTAATGGTAATGTTATCATCGTTTTGTGCTGTACCTGTAGCAGTTGTAGCATCAAAATTAGCTCGCATGTAACTTGATAAATTAATATTTGCATCTATTAGTACTTCTACATTTACAGCTATATTATTTACAGTAAAAGTGTTTAAATAATAAGTGCTGGTTCCTGTAATATATATTTGCCCATTGTCTTTATAACCTTGAAAATTCACTCTTTCTGTGCTAGTGGAACTGGAGCCAACTGTTCCAAAATTATTGATACTTGTACCAACTCTTATATTTTTATTTGAAGCTGTTCCTGCTAAACCATCGCTAGTTCCCGATTTTAAAGTAGCTCCACTTTCAACAACTAAATTATTTGCAAAACTTGTTGCATTGAGTGTAACTGTGTGACCAGTCTTAATGGTAATGGTATTTGTTGTGCTTGGAGGTGGTGTAGCATTTGCAGTCCAGTTTGTACCATCGAAAGTTTCCCAAATAGCTGTTGCAACAGGGGCTGAGCCAGTTGCACCCCAGTTGCCACTTGTTGCACTTCTATAGTCACCTGTAACTGTTGATGGAACGTTAGCAGTTTTGAAATTCCAAACTGTACCAGTTGTTGTACCATTGGTATTGGTTGCATCAATTCTCCAAAAATATTTCGTATTTGGATTTAATACTGGTGATAAATAGGAGGTTGACGTAGCTGCAATGTCAGCTAATTTAGTTAATGCCGAGCTGCTTGTGCCTAAATATATTGCAAAGCTATCAGCATAATTTCCTGTCCATGTAAATGTAACTTTATTACCGCTTAAAAATACATTGCTGGCATTATTGGCAGGAAATGGAGAAGCTGGTACTGTTGGTAATGTGATTAAACCTGGTGTTGTTACAGAGACAATTGTACTATAAGCAGATTGACTTAATGATCCTTGAGCTTTTATACGATAAAAATATTTTGTACTTGGTAATAAAGCTGTATCGGAATAACTAATTGAGTTTGCAACAGGATGGGCAACATCAACAAAGTTTATACTATCGGTACAACGTTCTAAAATATAATACAATTCATTGTTGGCATTATCGATCCAGGTACAATTAACTGTGCTTTTTGTAGTAACAGTAGAAGTTGTAGCGTTTAACACTAAGCTTGTTGGGGTTTCAACAAAGTTTGGACTTTGAACAGCCAATTCACCAGTTGCTTGTTTAAATTTCCACAATAGACCTGGGCCTGGGGTCGCAGGATCAAACTGAGTGATTGTTCCTGAAATCGCTGCTGCTGTAGTGAATATTTTAAAAATGTCGCCTGATGCTGGTGTACCAGTAAAGTTTATTTTAAGAGTGCCGCCATAAACAATATTGCTGGTAACATTAATTTTATCCCATGTATTGTTTGTTTTATTAATTTCAATCGACGTGATTGCGGTTGATTGTAGTGTAAGTTTATCTTTTAAAGTAAAAGTATTAATTGAGCTATCGCCAGGTTCTAATGTTCCTGCTACATCTACCTCAGCTGTAATGCTTCCTTTTCCTGCTAAAATTGTACCGTCATTAACTGTTATTTTTCCAACACCTGTATTTGAACCATTAATAATTAATTTTCCAGCAGTAACTGTTGTTGTTCCATTATATGGATTGGTGCCTGTAAGTCTCCAAAGTCCATTGCCTTCTTTAATAATGGTGGTTTCACCATCTGTATTTGTGGAGCTACCATATAATTGGTTGTTTATAGAACCAGCAAAAGTTTCATCTGTGCCAATAGCACCAACAGAATAAGTAGTGTAGCCAAAACCAAATGAAATTGTTTTTTGACCACCACAAGAAAGCATGGTGCCTGACGGACCTGCTAATCCACCTAAATAAATAGTTCTATTGTTTGAGTAAGGGCAAATTTTTGTATTGCCAGCAGTTACAACTCTGTTGCTTGGAAAGCCAACACCGTTGTCTATCATAAGAATACTTCCATCTGTAGTATTGGTTCCATTAGCTACTAAAGTTCCTGTAAAATCGCTCCAATCTCCCTGAATCAATTCTCTTAAATAAGGAATAGCATAGTTCAATGTTCCATTACCATGTACTGTACATAAAATATTGGCAAGTCTATATGGCTCAAAACCATTTACAGTACTATCAGCAACATATAAATGCATAGGATAATTTTCATAGATACTGGTACTGCCATTTATGGTTTTATAAGTACCGCCTTGTAATCTTAAAATGTTTGATGTGCCAATAGCTACACCATTGTCTATAATATTATCAGCTAAACTAGCTGTGCTAACAGGGCTAACTTCCAAGATACCACCTTTAACAATGGTTTCACCAGCGTAGGGATTAATACTTCTTAAAGTTAATTTACCAGGACCTGATTTTATTAACCCACCATCGCCACTTAATACACCTGTAAATGTTACTGTACTTGCACTATTGCTTACATTAAATTCTGTAGTAGCATCAAGAACAGCATTTCTATCAGTACTTACACTTGCACCTGTGTACGACCATTTGCCACCTTTCCAAACCCAATTAAATCCATAGTTTGCAGAAGCACCAATAGAACTTGCAGCACCACCGTTGGCCAATTTATTCAGCTCAATAGTGCCTGATCTTAAAACAGTTGCACCAGTATAAGTATTGTTGGTTAGCAGAGACAAAGTTCCTGCACCCATTTTATTAATAGATTTAGTTCCTGCAATATTTCCTATACCTGAGAATGTATAGTTACCATTGCTGTTCACCAATATATCATTGGCTCCCATTTGTGCTGTTAGGTTTACTGTTTTACCTGTTGTACCAGCTTCAGGGAAAGTTAATTTACTGCTGTCTGTAAATAATGCAGGTGAACTAGATGACGTAATCCAGTTGTTGGTTGTTTTGTCCCAATCTTGATTTACTGAACCCGTCCATGTTAAATCAGGTGAAAAAGTTACAGGATCTAAAACAGGAACTTGTACTGGTTTTGTTTTTGCAATTAGTTCATTGGAATAAGCAGATTGTATGCTTGCGTTGTAAGCTTTAACCCTGAAAGTATCTGATTCTTCTGGCTGCATGCCTGTTACTGTAAAATAGTTAACATCTACACCTGTAGTTCCTATTTGAATCCAAGAGCCATTTACTTTTCTTTCTACAGTATAACCCAATTCTTTTTCTGTATAATCCAGCCAGGAAAGGTATAAATTGTTCTGTGTTGCAGAATCCAATTTAAGTTTCATTGGGGCTCTTAAGTAGTCCTGTGAATATGCTGCATTTATACCATTGATATAGTTTTCAATATTTGTATAACCAGAAGCTGTAACTACCATTGCGTCATTTACAGCAGGGTTTGTTCCATTACTGTTTTCCCATGAATCAGGCATTCCGTCGTTATCAGTATCTGTTCTTGCAGTACCAGCCCACAAAGGCCATGTAGTAGGTGCACCAAAAGGTAATACACTTTCATTGGCAATTAATTCGCCTTTTTTGCCAAAAGTTTTCACCTCATTTACTACATAATAATCTGCATAATCTCGATAGGGCAAACTTGCACCAACCGATGGCAGTAAATTGGTTAATAATGTATTGGCAGGGTAAGTTGGTAATGTAGGATAAGCATAAGGCGTTGCTTGAAAATCGGGTGGACCTTCATATTCACTTTGAGGTATTGTATAGGGGTCAAACAATCCATTTCTATTGGTATCACTTATATTGTCTGTTGCATAAATATGAAACAGATTATTTCCTGCACTCATTGGTACTACACCATTTACAGGGCCCTGAATAAAACAATTGTTGGTTACGTTTACATAAGAGTTGCCACTACTTTCGCCTCCCATAATGTATGCACCTGCACTCCAGTTGTACACAATATTATTTACATATTGGCTAACGCCTTTTACTTTATTGTTTCTGGTGCCATTATCAACATATAAATTTCTGTATAAGGTAACACCACCATCACATTGTATCAAACCACCAGCAGAGTGTGTAAGCAATCCTTGAGAAATAATACTGTTTTGTATGGTTATATTTTGTGCAGTAGTGGTATTGATGGAAAAATTTTCATCTCTTCCCCAAGATACAGAGCAATGATCAAAAATAATATCATGCCCATCGGATAAACCATTAGCATCTTTACCACTTGTACCCACAATACCCATTCTTATTTTCATATAACGACAAATGGTATTATTGGCATTCGAAAAAGACCATCCATCTCCATATACTGTAATGCCTTCACCAGGAGCAGTTTGCCCAGCAATATAAATATTGGCCGCAACAATCATTCTACCAGTAATTCTTATAACACCAGCTACATCAAATACAACAATTCTATTGGGGCTACTAACCGCATCTCTTAAAGAGCCAGCACCAGTGTTGTTTAAATTGGTTACATGATACACAGAGCCTGTTCTTCCTCCTGTGGCAAATTTTCCATAGCCTTCAGCCCCTGGAAATGCAACTAATTGGGCATTGGTATAAATAGAAAAAAATAAAATAAATGAAAGGATTGTACTCTTAATAAGAGAAGTTCTTTTTTTCATTGTAGTAATCGCTGTATTTGGTTTATATAATTATGTTATAAAGCGTAAATACAGTTTAAGCAGCAATAATCAGATTAACAAAGTAGAACAATTCTAAGGTTAGCTATCCTGCCCTATGCTGCTTACTCAAAGCAATCATTTATACAAAAATTATTTTGTCTGTTATTATCTTGCAGGATACTTCAGGATACAATTCTCTTGGTTCTTTAGTATCATGCATTTTTATTACTCATTCATTAACGATTGTTATGCGTAAAATTGTAATTGCTCTATCTCTCATTTTGTTTCTTAAGGCAACCAATGCTCAAAAAATTCCTGCTAAAGCTGCAGTAATTAAAACCATGGAATTAGCCAATAGTTATTTCATGAAAAAATGGCCAGACACCAAGAAAGACATTTTTGTTCCTTCAAAAAACAGAAGTTGGCCAAGTCATATCTGGACGAGAGCTGTATACTATGAAGGGTTAATGGCATTGTACAGCGTAGATAAGAAAAAAGAATTTTATGACTATGCAGTTGACTGGGGAACCAAACACAATTGGGGTTTACGTGATGGAATTAAAACACGAAATGGCGATAATCAAGCTTGTGGGCAAACCTATATTGATTTGTATTTGATTGATAAAAAGGAAGAACGTATTAAAGATATTAAAGCATCAATGGATTTAATGGTTGCAAGTGAAAAGAAAGATGATTGGTGGTGGATTGATGCCTTGCAAATGGCTATGCCTGTTTTTACGAAGTTGGGTGTAATTTATAACGACACGAATTACTTTCATAAAATGTACGATATGTATGCTTATACAAAGTATGTGCATGGCGGCAAAGGATTGTATAATGCAGCTGATAAATTATGGTGGAGAGACAAAGATTTTGTACCACCTTATAAAGCACCTAATGGCGAAGATTGTTATTGGAGCAGAGGAAATGGTTGGGTAGTGGCGGCCTTGGTTAGAACGTTGAAAGATTTACCCAAAACCGATCCACATTACAATGAGTATTTACAAGATTATAAGGATATGTGTAAAGCATTGCTCCCTTTACAACGTAAAGATGGAACATGGAATGTGAGTTTAGAAGATAGCACACATTTTGGTGGGAAAGAAATTACGGGCACCTCGCTATTTATTTATGGTTTTGCATGGGGTATAAACAACAAAATATTAGATAAGAAAACTTATTTGCCAGCTATTGTAAAAGCATGGAATGAAATGAGTAAAACAGCAGTACATAAAGATGGATTTTTAGGCTTTGTACAAGGAACTGGTAAAGAGCCAAAAGACAGCCAGCCTGTGGGTTATGATAACGTACCAGACTTTGAAGACTTTGGCTTAGGTTGTTTTTTATTGGCTGGAAGTGAAGTATATAAATTGAAATAAGCATCGGATTTATCGAAACCGATTTCGATAAATAAAATCGGCTATTACTTTTTATAACTTGTATTTAGTACTACTTGTATAGTAAATTGCAATGTTTAGAAATGTTTAAATAGAAGAGCATGAGAGTTGGATTATTTGTGCCATGTTATATTGATCAGTTTTATCCTCAGGTTGCTGTTGCAACATTAGAACTGTTAGAAAAATTAGGTTGTGAAGTGGTATTTCCTCAAAATCAAACCTGTTGTGGACAGCCAATGGCAAACAGTGGCTTTGCTGATTTGTCTAAAGGTTGTGACAAAAATTTCGTTGATAATTTTACAAATGTTGATTACATCGTGGGCCCAAGTGGAAGCTGTGTATTGCATTTGAAAGAACATTTACACGATGATACACAAGAAGCCAAGGCAACATTCATCAGGCAACATGTATATGAGCTAACAGAGTTTTTAGTGGATGTTTTGAAAGTTGAAAATTTAACTGCTTCATTTCCGCATAAAGTTGGCTTGCATGTGAGTTGCCACGGGCAACGAGGCTTGCATTTAAGCAGTATGAGTGAGTTGGTTGCTCCATCATTTTCAAAACCAGAAAAATTATTGGCAATGGTTAAAAATTTAACTGTTACCAAACCAAAACGTACCGATGAATGTTGTGGTTTTGGTGGAACCTTCTGCGTATTTGAAGAAGCAGTAAGTGCTAAAATGGGCAGAGACAGAGTAGCAGAACATGAGGCCAATGATGTGGAATATATTACTGGAGTGGATAGCAGTTGTTTAATGCATTTAGAAGGGGTGTTGAGAAGACAAAACAACAAAGCAAAAATTATTCATATTGCTGAGATATTAAACAGTAATTTATAACTGTTCAATAGAATTTTGCAGTTGAAGTGTGCGACGCCAATGTCGCCTCATTGAAATACAAAAGCTGGTTACAAAAAAATAAATCATGCAGGCAACAACAAAAAATCATGCACAACTTTCAGAAGCTTTCATAGCCGATGAACAACGTACCAATTGGCATGATGAAACGCTTTGGTTTGTGCGAAGTAAACGTGATAAAGCTGTACATGGCATTCCTGAGTGGGAAATGTTGAGAGAGTGGGCATCTGAAATAAAAAACCATACTTTATCGAACTTAGATAATTATTTAATTGAGTTTGAGAAAAACGCCAATGCCAATAATGTACAAGTTCACTGGGCTGCCAATGCAGAGGAACATAATAAAATTATTTTAAGCATCATGCTGCAAAATGGCGTGCATCATGTGGTGAAAAGTAAGAGTATGCTTACTGAAGAATGTCATTTGAATCCTTATTTAATTGAACATGGCATTGAAGTGGTGGATACCGATTTGGGAGAACGGATTGTTCAGTTTAGAGATGAACCGCCTAGCCACATTGTATTGCCAGCCATTCACTTAAAAAAGCAAGATGTAAGTGAAACTTTTCATGAGCATTTACAAACGGAAAAAGGTAACAACGATCCTCAATACCTGACGGAAGCCGCCAGGCAACATTTAAGGGATAAATTTATTGCAGCCGATTTAGCTATTACTGGTGTAAATTTTGCTATTGCAGAAACTGGAGGTTTTGTAGTTAGTACCAATGAAGGCAATGCCGATATGGGAGCACATGCAGCAAAAATTCATATTGCTTGTATGGGCTTTGAGAAAATTATTCCTAAGTTAGAACACTTGGGTGTTTTTTTGCGTTTATTGGCCCGAAGTGCAACAGGGCAGCCAACTACAACCTATAATAGTCATTTTCACAGACCAAGAAATGGTCAGCAAATGCACATTGTTATTGTTGATAATGGTCGTAGCAAACAATTGGGCAGGGCAGATTTTAGAAATTCGTTAAAGTGTATTCGTTGTGCTGCTTGTTTCAATACTTGTCCTGTGTATAGAAGGAGTGGAGGTCATAGTTATCACACAGCAGTTGCAGGACCAATTGGTTCTATCTTAAATCCAAATTTAGATATGCAGGCAAATGCTGATTTGCCATTTGCGTCAACCCTTTGTGGTAGTTGCAGCAATGTTTGTCCTGTAAAAATTGACATTCATGTACAGCTATGGAAGTGGCGACAGGAATTAAGCAAGCAAGGTTATGTTGCAACCAGCAAAAAGATTGCTATGAAAGGAATGGCATTTGTTTTGGCACATCCAAAAATATATCAGTTTGCAGGTAAAATGGGCAGATGGGTGATGCGAACTTTTCCATTCATTACCAATAATAAAACTTTGAATGTTTGGTATAAACATCGTGAAATGCCTGTACCTCCAAAACAAAGTTTTAAAGAGTGGTATAATAAAAATAGATAAACCCCTAATCCCTAAAGGGGATCGAGGAAAATAATTTTTTGAGTCAACTGTAGAATAATAATTTAATACCTGTTGCGTCGCACAGCCGATAGCTATCGGCTTTAACAAAATAACATTACCGAACAAAATGAGTAGAGAAAGTATATTGGCAGCAATCAAAAACAACAAACCAACTTTAGTTGATTTACCAACAGTTGATATTAATGCAGTTATTCAATATCCTGACATTGTTGAAAAATTTAAAGCTACATTAGAAAGTATTGGAGGCATTGCCATTGAAATAAATTCTGTAGAAGATTTAAAAGCAGAAATCAATCAAGAAAAACAAGCAGGTAATTATATTGCAAACACCATTGCAGCTTTGGGAGAGGTTGACGCAAGCCTTGAAACACTCACAGCAACAGAATTGGAAGCCGTACATAAATCTTATTTGCAGGCAACAATTGGTGTTGCAGAAAATGGTTCTGTTTGGTTGTATGAGCATCAAATGGTGAACAGGTTATTGCCCTTTATTTGTCAGCATTTAGTAATTGTACTTGAGAAGAAAAACATTGTAGCAACCATGCATCATGCTTATCAAAACGTAGAAGCTGCAAAAGAAGGTTTTGGTTTGTTTTTAGCTGGGCCATCTAAAACTGCAGATATTGAACAAAGCTTGGTTATTGGAGCTCATGGAGCAAGAAGTTTAGTTGTATATTTAGTATAAAATAAAGCTTCACATTTTGAAAAATATATTAAGCTTCATAATTTTTTTTCTGTGCATTACAGTTATACAAGCACAAAAAAAGCCCAACATTATTTTCTTATTAGCCGATGATTTAGGCATTGGCGATGTGGGATGCTATGGACAACAAAAAATAAGAACGCCCCATTTAGATGCACTTGCTAAAAGCGGAATTCAATTCACACAATTTTATGCAGGTACTTCAGTTTGTGCTCCTAGTAGAAGTAGTTTTATGACTGGCATGCACACAGGTCATACAAGTATTCGTGGTAATAAAAGTATTAAGCCAGAAGGGCAATCTCCTTTGCCTGCAAATACACAAACGATTGCTAAGGTTTTGCAAGCCAATGGATATACAACTGCCGATTTTGGTAAATGGGGTTTAGGTGGAATTGGAACTGATGGCGTTCCTTTAAAACAAGGCTTCGATATTTTTTATGGCTACAATTGTCAGTCTTTGGCACATAATTATTACCCAGATCATTTATGGAATAACAATGATAGAATTGAACTGCCTAATAAAACAAAAGATTCTATTTACGCAGCTGATTTAATTCATGAAAAGGCAATGGGTTTTATAAATCAAAAACATCAAAAACCTTTCTTTTTATTTCTTTCTTATACCTTACCACATGCAGGTTTGAATTTGCCTAGAGATAGTGTGTATTGGAATTATGTAAAGCAGTTTAACGAAGCTCCATTGCAACAAAAGCCTGGTACAAAACAATATGAAAGTGGACCTTTTGAGCCTTATCCTCATGCAGCTTATGCTGCTATGGTTGCAAGATTAGATAAGTATGTGGGTGATATAAAAGCTGCTTTAATAAAACAAGGTATGGATGAAAATACTTTGTTCATTTTTACGAGTGATAATGGTCCACATAAAGAAGGTGGCAACGACCCTGATTTTTTTAATAGCAATGGTGGTTATCGGGGCAAAAAAAGAGATTTGTACGAAGGTGGTATTCGTGTACCCTTTATTGCAAGCTGGAAAGGAAAAATCCGGTCAAATTCAATCAGTAATTATGTATCGGCATTTTGGGATTTATTTCCAACTTTTGTTGAAATGGCTGGTATTAAACAACCAATATCTACTGATGGTATTTCTATTCTTTCAACTTTATTGAATAAAAACAAACAACAAAAGCAGCATGAATATTTGTATTGGGAATTTCATGAAGAAGGTGGAAAGCAGGCCGTACGGTGGGGCAAATGGAAGGGCATTCAATTAAATGTTTCTGTAACTAACGACTCGCCAATTGAACTGTATGATCTGGAAAAAGATCCGTCTGAACAAAATAATATAGCCGCTGCAAATCCTGATATTGTGCAACAAATTAAATTGTTTATCAAACAGGCCCACAAATCTAATAAAGACTGGCCTTTGTTGAAAGATGAGAAATAATTTTACCACAGAAGTTAGAAGGCAGTTTTTTTCTAAAATTTTATTTTTCAGTGTAACTCTTTTGCTCTGTGCCTCAGTGTTGAAACTATTCTATTTCATAAATTTCTACACCATCAATTTCCTGTCTGCTTCTGGTGCTTCTAATACCAAAGAAGCCATGAGTTAAAGGTGTTGTATCATTGTAAGAGAAGAAGATTTTGCCATCTACTTTAAATGCTACCAAACCATTTTTTACAACAATATCAATTGAATAGGCTTTGTTGGCTTCCAGTAAATGAGCAGCATCTTTGAATTCACCCAAAATTTGTTTATCGCCTTTGGCAGAATATTTTCTAAATCTTGTAGTGGTATTGTAATTACCTCCAAATCCAACGTAGTACATACTCAGTGAATCATATTCTTTAAAGCCGCCGCTACGTTTAAACATAGTATTTTGTAAAGAATCAGTAACTATCCAAAAAAAATTACAGTCGGATAATCTATCATTTTTACCTCCTTGTACAATAATGGTGCGTTGTAGTTTAATTAAATAATTACCTTTTAAATCTTGCTTTAACCAAACTGTTGCACCATTATAGGTATCTAATAATAGTTTGCCATTTCGAGTGGTAACAATTTCTGAATCGGCTTTTTGTTTTTCAATAATCCAGTTGTTTAATGAATTGCTGAAATCATCTTTAAATAGCAATCGTTTAATCTTGTAATCAGCTTGACTATTTGCTTTAAATGCAACTAGTAAAACAATTACAGAAAATATTTTACTAATCATTTTACTTCTAGTTTTATTGCATCATACATAACGCCTGCACCTTGTTTTACACTGCTTAAATTAAAACTAATTGTATTGGTACCTTGCTTTAATAAAACAGCAGGAAATTTTATTTCTTTCAATTGATAATAGCCACCAGCAATTGCTGAACGATACACACTTGCATCGTTGCCTGCTCTTATTCTTGCAATATTGCTATCGTTCACCAAAACCTCTAATACAGGGTTTCTAGCATAGCCTGCAATAGCAATGGTTAATGTAGCAGTGTCATTATATGGTTTGGTTACTTCAAAATTTATTTTCCAATTACCTTCTTTGGTTTGTGCATAGTACCAATCTTTCGATGCTTCACTTTTGCCAATTGTAAAACTTAAATTAGCTGGTGGCATTTTAAATACACTGTAATAACGTTTATGATTGCTTAAATTAAAGCCAGTTGTTTTTCTATCGGCTTCTCCAATTTGCCAAAGTAGTTCACCATTGTTTTTGGGAAGCCAATTCAGCTTACCTAAAATTTTGGTCACCTCTGGTTGAATGATAATGGCTGTTTTTCTAAACTCTTCTGTTTGATTGCTGCCATAAGCATACAAAGTATATGTACCTGCTCTAACATGTTTAATATTAAAATATCCTTTCTCATTTGTAGTGCCATAGTATATGTAACCTTTACTTTGAGCTTGCCAATCTAAACTATCAGCAGCCAAAACAATACGTGTTTCTTTTAGTGCAGGTTTACCATTAATAAACAAATTGCCACTTATTGCACCACGTTGTAATGGATATTGATCATGCTGCATCCAACTATAAGGCCATTGCTTAATCTCTTTGCTGGCTTGTATTTTAGCATCTGACCAAATAGTATCAATATTTTTTCCTTGATTGGTGTATAATAAAAACGGCCCATCGAGTTTCGTCCAGTCATCACCAATTTTATTATCACCTTTTCTAGCATCACTTAAAAAATGGCCACAATTAAACATACAAATCATAAAAGGAGTGGAGTGTACATTTTGGTATTGCTTGGTTGGTCCACCATTCAAGTATTCATGGCTTGCCTGTATAACAAATAAACCCAATCCACTTTTTTCACCAGCCATTCCATGTACATTTCTTCCTTCAATATAATCAGCATAATCGTACTTGGTATAATAAGAACTATCACTCAATTTATATGTCCAATCTTGAACACCATCTTTTAAATCACTCATTGGTGGCATCGAACCTTGAATGCTGTCACGAACCAAATGATAATCGAATAGTTTTTCATCAGCCCTTAATCCCCAACGGGTTTGTCCATAATCAGCCATAGAATCTGTGGCTTTATGCGATTGAACTAAATAGCAATAAACTCCACTTATATCGGCAGTTAACACATAATGCAAATCGTAAGTGAAATGATTTTTTTGAGTAGTTGTAAAAGAAATTTCTATGATTTCTTTGGTTTGCCTTACTAATTGATATTTTGCTGGAAACATTGAAAAACCTGGCCCTAATAAATAACCTCTGCCTTTTGTACCTAACAAGCTTATGTTATTGCTATTAATTATTTTTTCAATATCGGCATTATCTTTATTAAAAGTAACAGTAATTAATTGGTTCGATAAAGTCACTGTTTTTGCTTCATCTACTATGCTTAAATTTTGAGAAATGCCGAAAGCTGTTATTGAACTGAATAGTAGAATGAGAATGAGTTTATACATGACAAGTTTTCGTTGTAAACTTAAAAAATACGTTCGTTTCAGCTCAATCTATCCTGAGCTTTCATGAATTGCTCTTTCTGAACGTTGGTTAAATATATTTGCCGAAATTACAACAATGAGTAAAGCGTTTCTTTTCGATTTAAATGGAACAATAATTGATGATATGGAATTTCATGCACGTGCATGGTACAACATTCTGGTAAATCAGTTAGGAGCAAAGCTTACATGGGAAGAAGTGAAGAAAGAAATGTACGGCAAAAATGAAGAATTGCTCATTCGCATTTTTGGAAAGGACCATTTTACAAAAGAACAAATGATAGAAATGTCGTTTGAGAAAGAACGTGGTTATCAAAAAGAATTTACGCCACACTTAGAACTCATTAAAGGGTTAGATGTTTTTTTAGAAAAAGCATATCAACAGCAAATTCCAATGGCTATTGGATCGGCAGCCATTATGTTTAATATAGATTATATTTTAGATGGTCTAAATCTTCGTCATTATTTTAAAACAATTGTAAGTGCCGATGATGTTGCAATCAGTAAACCACATCCTGAAACATTTATCAAATGTGCTGATGGGTTACATGCAAATTATGAGAGCTCAATAGTGTTTGAAGATTCTCCCAAAGGCGTTGAAGCAGCTTTGAAGGCAGGTATGAAAGCTGTGGTAATAAAAACTTATCATACAGTTGAAGAATTTGCTCACCTACCCAATGTGCTGATGTTTGTTGATGATTATACTGACCCACAACTGGAAACTTTGTTTGCATAAAGTTTAGGCTATAAAGTTTATGAAGTCAACTGAAATGTTACTATCGTCTTTTGTGGCGTCGTTTTAAATCCTGCTGAACAGCTGGGCACTCTTGTACTGTTTGTTCAATATTCAAGTTTTCTGTATTTTCAGCAAATGCAATCAATTAATCCGCTACAACCCAATAAACTAAATGGTTTAGATCATCTTAGGGCATTAGCCATAACCATGGTTTTTATATTTCATTATCGTTTATTCGAACATCCTATTTGGATTGAACGTTTTGGCAGTTTTGGTTGGACTGGTGTTGATTTATTTTTTGTACTTAGTGGTTTTCTTATTGCAGGTCAACTGTTTGCTACAATCAATCGAGGCAACAACATTTCGGTTAAAGAATTTTATCTAAAACGTTTTTTTCGAATTATTCCTGCTTATGCAGTTGTACTGGCATTGTATTTTTTAGTGCCTTTATTTAAAGAATGGGAAGCTTTACCTCCACTTTGGAAGTTTCTCACATTTACACAAAATATTGGGTTGGATAGAAAACAGTTTGGTACTTTTTCTCATGCTTGGTCGCTTTGCATAGAAGAACAATTTTATCTGGTGCTACCCATTATTATTGCTACAGCATTTTATTTAAAAATGGTTAAAAAAATAATTTGGTTGCTGCCAATTTTATTTATTGCAGGATTTGCCATACGACTGTATAGTTGGCATCAAATTATTACACCATTAAAAGGCACTGATAAGTTTTTTAACACTTGGATGACGTGGATGTATTATCCAACATTTACCAGATTAGATGGGCTACTTGCAGGTATTACAGTTGCTGCAACTTTTGAATTTTTGCCCAACATCAAAACCAAAATTATTCAATTTGGAAACCTTAATTTGCTAGTAGGTTTAATACTAATTATTACTGCAAGTTTTGTGTGTACAGAGTTTATTTCTTACGCAACATCTATTATTGGATTTCCATTAATTGCCATTGCTTATGGAGTAATTGTAATGGGAGCTGTAAGCCCTAACTCTATCTTATACAAATTCAGTTCAAGTATTACAGTTACTATTGCAAGGCTTTCTTATGCTTTATATCTTTCTCACAAAGGCATTATTCATTTAACACAACAATTGTTTGTTAAATTAGGTATTGATGGAGATGGAAATTTAATGATAGTACTGTGTGTTATGAGTTGTTTATTGGCTGCATGGTTGTTAAACATACTTGTTGAAAAACCATTTTTAAAATGGAGAGATATTATCTTGGCAAAAAGAAAACAAACGGTTTTGTAGATAATATTATTTAATAACCTGCAACGCTATCGTCTCCACGTTTATCGGCTGCAACTTCAATTTTTCTTTTGCCATTAATACGTATCACTTCTGTTCTTCCAATGGGTGCTCTTTCGGTAATTTTATAACCCATTGCTTCCAGTTGTTGTCTAATTTCTACGGGAAAAGTATTTTCAACTTTCACATCGTCGGGCAAATGTTGGTGATGAAATTTGGGTTTGTTTACAGCATCATCAACACTCATTTCAAACTCTAATAAATTCATCAGTGTTTGAAAAACCGATGTTGGTATTGTTGTACCACCAGGTGTACCTGCAACAATATATGGCTTTCCATTTTTTGTAACAACTACAGGACACATACTACTTAACATGCGTTTTCCCGGTTGTATTGCATTTGCATCGCCACCAATTGCACCAAACATATTTGGTACACCTGGTTTAATACTAAAGTCATCCATTTCATTGTTCAATAAAAAGCCAGCTCCACCAACTACTGTTTTACTGCCATAGCCTCCATTTAGGGTAGTGGTAACACTAACCATATTTCCATCTTTATCATACACACTTAAGTGTGTGGTTTGCTCACTTTCTTTAATTATCCCACCTTTTATTTCAGAGCTTTTGCTGGCTTTACCAGGCGTAAAATCTTTCATTCTGTTGGCTATGTAATCATCGCTTTGCAATGTTTTTAAAGGCACTTTCCAAAAATCAGGGTCACCTAAATGTTCTGCTCTGTCTGCATAAGCCCTTCTTTCTGCTTCAACCATTAATTGCACACTTTCAGCAGTTTGAAAACCATATTTTGCTATAGGGTATTTACTCACCATTTTCATCATTTGCAATAAAATAATACCACCACTACTCGGTGGCGGAAAACCAATAATTTCAAATCCTTTATAATTAAATGATAGTAAGTTTCTGGTTTTAGCTGTATAGTTTTTTAAATCTTCTAAAGCAATAATTCCACCACCTTTTTTCATTTCATCAATAATTAAGTTGGCCGTTTCGCCTTCATAAAAACCTTTAGCTCCATTATCTCTAATGCGTTTTAAAGTATTGGCTAATTCTGTTTGAATTAAGGTATCGCCAGCATTCCATTTTTGTTGTTTTACAAAAGCAGGGGTATGGGTATTGTATTTAACAAAATCTGTTTTTGTGGTATTTAAATTGGCTGCTTCACGATTGGTTATTACAAAACCAAACTCAGCAATATCAATGGCAGGTTGAATTAAATCTTTCATTTTCAATTTAGCATACTTCATTGTTGCAAATAAACCAGCAACTGTTCCTGGAACACCAGCAGCTAAATGGCCATTTTGCGATAAATTGGTTTGGGCTTTACCATCTTTATCTAGATACATATCTCTACTAGCTTTACTTGGAGCTTCTTCTCTATAATCTAGTCCAATTAAGTCACCATTTTTTTTCCTGCCTACTAAAAAACCGCCACCACCAATATTTCCTGCAACAGGATATACAACTGCTAATGTTAATTGTGTTGCGATGGCAGCATCAAATGCGTTTCCTCCTTTTTTCATAATCTCTGCACCAACCATACTTGCCAATGGATGTGCTGAACTGACTGCTGCATTTGTGTAACTGGCAGATTTTATTTGTTGGTAATGGTAAGGGTCTACAACTTTTCCAGTTCCTAGCCAGTTTGTTTTCTGCTGTGCAAAAAGCGAAAAAGCCGTAAAAAATAAAACAATACATGAAAATTGTTTAATCATTGTGTTTGTATTTAGCAATATGTGGTATTCTTTTCAACCAATTATTAGCGTTCTCTTTACAAATGAAATGCAATTATCTAATACTTTATAGCAGATTTTAGTTACTGATTTTCATTTTTTTATAAAAGCAAGGTGCAGCCGTATAAAAAGGGCAACAATTTTATGCAGCAATGCTGTAAAAGCTATTTTTTTTCGGTTTTTGCCTTTGCTTCTGTAATATTGCTGATAGTTTAACATGCTCCTAACATTTTTAGTAGGAGTCTACGTTAGTAAATCTCTTAAAAAAAAACTGATATGAGAAATTTTGCTGTAAGGCTAAGTTCTTTTTGTTTAGTGGCTCTATTTACATTGCTTGCGAATGCTGCGATTGCTCAAATGGCTACCATTAAAGGAACTGTAAAAAATTCAAAAGAATCTTTAGAAGGTGCATCTGTAGTCTTGGATGGTAAAGGTGTTGGTACACACTCAAACACAACAGGAGCGTTTACTTTAAAAGTAAAACCAGGTACTTACACAGTAGTTGTGAGCTATGTTGGTCACCAAAAAAAGAATTTTACGGTAACTGTAGTAGCTAATCAGGTGTATAACCTAGATGTTGAATTACAAAAGAATGAAGATTTACAAAAAGTTACTGTTGTAGGAACACGTTCTACAATAACTCGTTCAAATACGCAAACTGTAGCACCAATTGATGTTTTTTCATCAAAAGATTTACAGTTAACTGGTCAGGTAGAGCCTACACAAATGATCAACTTTGTGGCTCCATCATTTAATTCAGCTCGTCAAACCATTTCTGATGGAACTGATCATATCGATCCTGCTACTTTACGTGGTTTAGGCCCTGATCAGGTATTGGTTTTGGTAAATGGTCGTCGTAGACACAATACTGCATTGGTAAATATCAATGGCACAACTGGTAGAGGATCTGTAGGAACAGATTTAAATGCCATTCCATCTTCTTCAATAGAAAAAATTGAAATTTTACGTGATGGTGCTGCTTCTCAATATGGTTCAGATGCAATTGGTGGCGTAATAAACATTGTTTTGAAAAAAGATGTAAAGCGTACCAATGTAAATGTTCATTTAGGACAACAATATTTAGGCGATGGTTTAACAAAATCGATAACTGCTAACCATGCTTTTGCATTGGGTAAAAAAGGTTACATGGATTTGTTTGCTGATTTGCGTTTTAGAGAAGCAACCAATCGTGTTGGCGAATACACTAATACTGTTTATACCAACAATGTTGCTTTAGACAATCAATTAATTATTGAAAGAAACTTTAGCCGTAAGGGCAATTTATTATTGGGTAATTCAAAAGCTGATAATGTTGGATTTGGTGCAAACTTTGGTTTCCCAATCAATGATAAAATTAACTTCACTGGTAGTATTTTAACAGGTCATAGAAAAGGTGATGCTGCTGGTTTTTATCGTTATCCAAAACAAACTGCTCAAGTAATTGCTGATTTATATCCTGATGGATTTTTACCACATATTTTAACAGTAGTTAGAGATAGAAGTTATGTTGCAGGTATTGATGGAGTTACCAAAGGTTGGAAATGGGATTTAGGCAATAGCTACGGTTTTAATTCTATCAGCTTCGATGTTAACAACTCTAACAATGCTTCTCAGTATGCATTGGGTAAAAATGCTCAAACTCAGTTTTATGCTGGTCAGTTGTATTTCCGTCAAAACACTTTAAACTTTAATGCAAGTAAAGATTTTGGAAAGAACCTGAATTTAAAAACTTTCAACGTAGGTTGGGGTGGAGAAATCAGATGGGAAAAGTACAAGATTAATGCAGGCGAAGAAGCTAGCTGGAAAAACTACGATCCAGCTTCTGGAAAAGCAGGTGGAGCACAGGTGTTTCCTGGTTTTCAACCAGCTGCAGCTGTTGATCAAGACAGAGCAGTGGGTGCAGCTTATGTAGATGTTGAAAGTGATGTGAACGATCAATTTATGTTTAATGCAGCTGCAAGATTTGAGCGTTACAGTGATTTTGGTAACAACATTGCAGGTAAATTGGCAGCACGTTATAAATTCAGCGATGCTTTCACTGTTCGTGCAAGTGTAAGTAATGGTTTTAGAGCTCCTTCTTTACACCAAAGATTATTTAGCTCGGTATCTACCGTATTCACAACAATTGCCGGTAATTTAGTACCAGTACAAAATTTAACTGCACGTAACGAAAGTCCAATTGCTAATGCTTTTGGTATTCCTAAGTTGGGTGCTGAAAAATCAATGCAATACAGTATTGGTTTTACTTCTAAACCATTTAAAGGAAATCCTTTCAGTATTACTGTAGATGCTTACCAAATAGACATTAAAGATAGAATTGTATATACAGGAACTTTTAATAAAGCAACCAGTACAACAGTTTCAAATATCTTGAATGCTTATCCTGAAATTAATTCAGTAGCATTCTTTACCAATTCTATTAAAACACAAACTCAGGGTATCGATGTTGTTGCAAACTCTGGTGCTGTAAAAGCGGGTAAAGGTATTTTAGAAGCAACTTTAGCTTTTAACTATAATCAAACTGCTGTACAAGAGGTACAATCAACACCTGTTTTAGCTGCTGATCCTAATTTGGCTAATAATGCTTTATTTAGCAGAACTGAAAGAAGCAGATTAGAGTGGGGACAACCAAGAGATAAAACAACTTTAGGTTTAACTTATAGAGTTGCTAAATGGACTTTGGCTGGACGTTACACCAACTTTGGCCAAATAAAATTCTTCTACGATCCATTAAATCCAGCATTAGACGAATCTTTTTCACCTAAGGCAACTGTAGATTTATCGCTTTCTTATAGACCAATTTATTGGATGAACATTACAATGGGTGCAAACAATATTGGTGATGTATATCCTGATAAAGTGAAAAATTTTGCTAATACAAGTGATGGAAGATTGTTGTACAGCCGTGCAGTAACTCAATTTGGGTTTAATGGTGGATACTGGTACACAAATTTGGCTTTCGACTTAACCAACATTAAAAGTGTTCCAAAACCAAAACCAACTCCTGCTGCTCCAATTGTAGAAGTGAAGAAACCAGAACCTCCAAAAGATACTGATGGTGATGGTACACCAGATAAAGATGATAAATGCCCAACAGTTGCTGGACCAAGAATTATGAATGGTTGCCCTGATAAGGATGGTGATGGTGTAACTGATGCAGAAGATAAATGTCCTACTGTTGCAGGTATTAAAATATTTGGTGGTTGCCCTGATACTGATGGCGATGGTATTGAAGATGCAAAAGACAAATGCCCTACCAAGCCAGGAACTGCTAAGTACGAAGGTTGCCCAGTACCAGATACTGATGGTGATGGTTTAAACGATGATTACGATAAATGCCCTACTGTTGCAGGTCCAATAGCCAACAATGGTTGCCCTGAAGAAAAGAAAGCCGATGTTCAAAAGAAAGTTGACATGAGTGCTAAAAATATTCTTTTTGAAACTGGTAGTGCTAATTTGAAAAAATCATCTTATAGCTCATTAGATATTATTGCTGATGAATTAAAAGCAGAAACTGGTTTAACTGTTGATATTGAAGGTCACACTGATAATGTTGGTAATGAAGCTTCAAATCAAAAATTATCACAAAACCGTGCAAATACTGTTAAAGCATATTTAGCTAAAAAAGGTATTGCTGAAGATAGAATAACTGCTACAGGTTTTGGTAGCACACAACCAGTTGCAGATAACAAAACTGCTGATGGCCGTGCCCAAAATAGAAGAGTAATTATTAAATTGAAATAAGTTTAAACTGTATCTCAAAAAAGGAGCTGGCAACAGCTCCTTTTTTATTGCACAAACCCTAAAAAAATGTGTTCGAGTTTTCGTTAAAGAATTGAATAACGTTAACTTCCATTTTTAAAATGTTCAAATTTTAAATCATGAAATATACTTTGTTTGCACTTGTATTTTCTTTTGGGTTAACCAGTAGCTATGCTCAAAAAAAAGCAATTACCTATGAGCAAACTTTTAAAAATGCACCAACCAATTTGTATAAAACTTTACCATCTTTTATTAAATGGATAGATGATGAACATGTGGCATTAATTGAAAAAAATGCTAATGCTAGTAATGAGTTTATATTGGATATTAAAACAGGTGATAAAACTCCTTTTAAAAGAGAGACAATTGCTGAACAAGCTTTTTCATCGCCCAAGAATGCTGTAAATGTTACAGTGGCTCCTAACAAAAGTTACATAGCATATACGCTAAAAAATAATTTGTTTATTCAATCAACCAGCGATGGTAAAGAACAACAGCTAACATTTGATGGTAATGATTCTATTTTAAATGGATATGCTTCCTGGGTGTATTATGAAGAAATTTTGGGTAGAGCAAGCAGGTATAAAGCCTTTTGGTGGAGTAATGATAGTAAGTTTATTGCTTTTATGCATTTTGATGATAGCGAAGTGCCAGTTTTTCCTATTTATGTAGCTAATGGGCAGCAAGGATATTTGGAAAAACAACGTTATCCAAAAGCAGGTAATAAAAACCCTAAAGTAAAAATTGGAATTGCTAATGTAGAAACTGGAAAAATTACTTGGGCTGATTTTAATGAGCTAGAAGATCAATATTTTGGTATGCCTTATTTTTCTCCAGATAATCAACTTTTTGTTCAGTGGATGAATAGAGGGCAAGATAATTTAATTATCTATAATGTTAATTTGAGTACTGGTAGTAAAGAAGAAGTATATAACGAAAAGCAAAGTACTTGGATTGATTTAGACGATAATGATAGAATTACCTTTCTTGAAAATAAAAAGCAATTTATTTTAAAAAGTGATGTTAGCGGATGGTATCAATATTACTTGCACGATATTGGTGGCAAACAAATAAATACTATTACCAATGGTGAATTTACGGTTGGAGATTTATTAAAAGTAGATGAAGCTAATAAGAAAATATATTTTACTGCACGTAAAGAAAATTCAGCCCGATGGGATTTATATTCTGCTTCTTTAGATGGAAAAAACTTAACAAGATTAACCTTTGGTAATTACTCATTTACCAATGTTCAACTATCGCCCAATAATAAATACTTCATTGCCAATTATAGCAACATCGAAGTTCCGTCGACTCTTGCAATTATTGATATGAAAGGAAAAGTTGTAAATGAAATAGCAAAAATAAAAGGAACAGCTTTTAATGAAATTGAACTGCCCAAAAAGAGTTTAGTTAGAGCAAAAAGTACTGATGGGTTATTTGATTTACCTTTTGTAATTACATATCCTGCAAACTTCGATCCTCAAAAAAAATATCCTGTTTTAATGAATGTTTATGGAGGTCCAAATGCAGGCAGGGTGTACGATGTATGGAATGTATCAGCAACAGATATTTGGTGGGCTCAAGAAGGCTTAATACAAGTAAGTGCCGATAATAGGAGTAGTGGTCATTTTGGTAAAAAAGGTATGAATTTTATTCATCGTCAAATGGGTGTTTATGAAATAGAAGATTTTATGGCAATTGGCAAGTGGCTTAAACAACAGCCTTGGGTTGATACCAGTAAATTATGTATTACAGGAGGAAGCTTTGGTGGTTATATGACTTGTATGGCATTAACTTATGGTGCCAGTGTTTTCAATTATGGAATAGCTAATTCTTCAGTCACTGATTGGCAGTTGTACGATACACATTATACTGAAAGGTATATGGACACACCATCAGATAATGTGGAAGGATATGCAAAAACCAATGTGATGAATTATGTGAACAGATACAAGGGGTTAATAAGAATTGTGCATGGAACATCCGATGATAATGTACATCAACAAAACAGCATTCAGTTGATTAATAAATTAGAAGATGCAGGTAAGCATTTTGAGTTGATGTTATATCCCGGAGAAAGACATGGAATTGGTGGACTAAAAGGTGCACACAATAGAACAGAAGCGTATATATTTTATTACAAAAATTTACTACAGAAGCCAGTTCCTGAAAGCTTTTTAAAGTAAATTTAAGTTAAGTATTGGCAGTTAATTTTTCTATAGCTATTGTTGGTACAGCTGCCTTTTTTTTATTAGCATAGTCATAACATAGCATGCCTGTTTTTGCTTTGCCAGCAAGTAAGTTTTTTTCGGGATGAATAATTTCTAGTAAGTAATATATGTCGAATCCTAGTTTATCAAAATCAACTGCGGTAACAGAAATTTTTACAGTATCGCCATAGTTTAATTCATGCTTAAATTCAATAGAAGCGTCAGCCATAATTAAACCACAGTTCTCGAAATTCATTTCACTATAACCGTGGTGGTGAAGATATTGCTGACGTGCCTCATGTATCAGCGATAAAAAGCTATCGTTGCCCACATGACCACCATAATTTAAATCGGTAATTCTAATTTTTAAATTCGTCGAAAAATTGAAATTTTCTGGCAGACTAATTTTTACTCTTTGCATGCATGCAAAATACAACAAACCTTTTAGTAAAGTAAAAAGCAAAGTATTGCAGTAAGTGCAACAACTGCACCAGTAATAAGTAATACTTTAATTGAAGTATCCGATTGTAAAAATGGTGAAGGTTTGTTTGTGGGCTTAACCTCTTGGTCAAGTTGTTGCACAACTTTGCTCCATATATAAGAGGGTGGTGTTACTTCTTCTACCATGAGGTATGATATTTTGGCTTGTTCTTTAGGTTGGCTACTGGTTAGGGTAACCCAGTTTTCTCTTAATAATTCATTATCAAGGGATTTTGCCGATGAAGTGTTCATGTCGATTTTTTAAAAGGATAATTGGAATTTAAACATTCAACTTTTTAAACGGAAAAAAGAGAACGTTTGGTATATATATGATGATGGCTGGTTTAGAAAGGTTGCATCGACAGTAAAAAAAATCTTTTTTTAGGAATTTTTTGTCCCATATTGGGATAGAAAATTCAGTAATTGGTCAGTCGCCTTGCGTCTGTGACTATATAAATTCTTTTCGTCGATGCTCATTTCTGCAAAAGTTTTATTGCTACCTGTAGGTATAAAAATAGGGTCGTATCCAAAACCACTGAGCCCTTTACTTTCTTCAATAATTGTTCCTTCGCAAATACCTTCAAAAAAGTATTCTTGATTGTCTAAAATCAAAGAAATAACTGTTCTAAAACGTGCAGTTCGGTCTTCTTTTCCATTTAGGTTAAATAACAATTTATCTACATTAGCCTGAAAATTTTTCCCATCGCCAGCATATCTTGCACTTTTTACACCAGGCTCTCCATTTAATGCACTTACTTCTAAGCCAGTATCTTCACTAAAACAGTTTTTATTGGTTAGTTGGTGAATGGTTGCAGATTTGGTAGCAGCATTTTCCTGAAGTGTATCGTAAGGTTCAGGAATATCAATCTCAATTCCTGCTTCCTGTAAGGTTAATAGTTCAAATTGCTCTCCAATTACTTTTCTTATTTCATCAACTTTATGCTGATTATTAGTGGCGAAAATAAGTGTTGTCAATATCGTAGTTTTAGTGTAATTAAATGCCAAACATATTCTTCAAATTCAACCATAGCTTACTTTTCTCAATTTTAGCTTCTTGAGATGTGCCCAACATTGTATTAAGCGATGCAGCTGTTAAAAAAGTACAGCCTGCGTAGTTTTGCAATTGATAATTTGGTATGGTTAATGGCAAATCAAGATCCTGCAACCCAAGATCGAAAAGAATAACGAATGTTGGCTGTAGTTGTTCTTTCAATAGTGTAAAATTACTGGGTTGTTTCAAGTGATTTACAATAGATACATCTCCAACATTCAGTTTACAGGCAGCCAAAATATTCGATAAAAAAGCAAAATTATCTTCTCCAATATGAACAGCATTTTCTTCTTTCACAACAATGATAATTTTCTTTTTATTTTCTCCTAAAAATGAAATCTTATTGGTGTATTTTGCAGCCGTTTCTATGGCTGGTATAGTAATATTTTCCTGACCTCCAACTGTAGTATCACAGCACACCAATGTGTTTTTATATAAATCGACTAAAACAAAGTCGGGTAGAGCATTTTCATTAAAATTCATTAGTGTTTAAAATATTAACGATTGTTAGTTTTTAAATTTTACTTTTATTTGCAACAAATATATCTCAATTATGACAGCAACAATAGACATAAGTGTAACAAAATCTGAGGTTTCTAAGCTAGCAGGATTAACATTGGAAAATATTCCCTTCGGAAAATATTTTACCGATCATATGCTTGAAGCAGATTGTATTAATGGAGAGTGGACGAATATTGCAATTAAGCCATATCAAGCATTAACATTAGATCCTTCAACTGCTGCATTGCATTACGGTCAGGCGATTTTTGAAGGAATAAAAGCATATAAAGACGAAGATGGTAATGCTGTTATTTTTAGACCAATTGACAATTATAAGAGATTCAATGTTTCGGCAGAACGTATGCAAATGCCTGCTGTTCCAGAAGAAATATTTATGGAAGGCATGCGTAAGTTGATTGAAATTGATAAAGATTGGATTCCTTCTTTGCCAGATCATTCATTGTACATTCGTCCGTTTATGTTTTCTAGTGATCCTGTAATAGGAGTGAAGCCATCAGATACATATAAATTCATGATTTTATTAAGTCCAACTGGTCCTTACTACAGTGCTCCAATGAAAATTTATGTAGAAGAAAAATATACAAGAGCTGCTCCGGGCGGTGTTGGATTTAGCAAAAATGCAGGCAACTATGGAGCAAGTATGTTGGCTACAGCATTGGCAAGAAAAGCTGGATACGATCAAGTTTTATGGACCGATGCTTTTGAACACAAATATTTGCAGGAAGTTGGCACCATGAATGTGTTTTTTATTGTTAGTAAAACTGCTATTACACCATCTTTAGAAGAAGGAACCATTTTGGCTGGTGTAACCCGAGATAGTGCTATTACTGTTTTGGAAGAAATGGGCTACACTATTGATGAAAGAAAAATAACCATCGACGAATTGATAGAAATTCATCAATCTGGCGAATTAAAAGAAGTTTTTGGAACAGGTACAGCAGCTACGATTTCTTCTATAAAAGAATTGCGTTATAAAGATTATGTAATGGAGTTTGATGTGGATAGTTGGCAAGCAGCTCCTGAACTTAAAAAGCGTTTAAACGACATCCGTTATAACCGAGTAGCCGATACACATGGCTGGTTATTCAAAATTTAGTTTTAAATAACTAGTAAAAGAGCTTTAAAAAGCAGCTTTTTACAATAGAGAAATATAAATGAGGATATTTTTTAGCTTTTTCTAATTTTAATTTTGGAATTTAACTAGAAGCCTCATACTTTTGCCGTCCGAAAAAAAATAAACAGGTACAATGCCTACAATACAACAATTAGTAAGAAAAGGCCGTGAAATTATCAGGGCAAAAAGTAAATCAAGAGCTTTGGATGCATGTCCTCAGCGTCGTGGAGTATGTACTAGAGTGTATACAACTACCCCTAAAAAACCAAACTCAGCTTTGCGTAAAGTTGCAAAAGTTCGTTTGACCAATAAGGTAGAAGTTATCGCTTATATCCCAGGTGAAGGTCATAACTTACAAGAGCACTCAATTGTATTAATACGTGGTGGTAGGGTTAAAGATTTACCAGGTGTACGTTATCACATTGTACGTGGTAGTTTAGATACTGCAGGTGTGAAAGATAGAAAACAAAGCCGCAGTAAATACGGTACTAAGAAAGAAAAAGCTAAGAAATAATTATTCACTGATAAGCTGAGTAAAGTTTTAATACTTGAAGATCTTCAGCTTGATAACTAAAAATTAAAACAATGCGTAAAGCACAAGCCAAAAAGTTACCATTAGCACCCGATGGGCGTTTTAACGATAAAATGGTTACTCGTTTTATCAACAACTTAATGTGGGATGGTAAAAAAAGTACTGCAATCAATATTTTTTACGATGCAGTAGATAAAATAACAAAAATTACTGGTGAAGATGGATATGAAGTTTGGAAAAGAGCTCTAGTAAATGTAACACCAGCTGTAGAAGTTCGTAGTCGTAGAATTGGTGGTGCTACTTTTCAAATTCCAAGTGAAGTACGTGCTGATAGAAAAATTTCTCTAAGCATGAAATGGTTAATTCGCTATAGCCGTGAAAGAAACGGTAAAACAATGGCCGATAAATTAACCAATGAAATAATAGCAGCAAGTAAAGGTGAAGGTGCAGCTTTCAAAAAGAAAGAAGATGTACACCGTATGGCAGAAGCTAATAAAGCTTTCTCTCACTTTAAAGTTTAATAATCAATCGATTATAGAAAAAACCCTGATTAGTCAGGGTTTTTTTATGGACCAAACTATACAAATTATATTATTTTTCATACGTTATTTTTTCAGCTTTTATTGTGATTTGTTGAGTAATTCAATTAATTTACAACATATAGCTAAATAAAAATCGACTAAATTGAGTTGTTGAATATTATTTTTTAAGAAAAATTTAAGCTAAAGTTAATTTTGTATTTTATTTTTCCTATTTTTAACGTGCATAACTTTTAGAGCAACCGAAACTTATCCCCCAAATGTCTAATTTTTTTAATTATTCTTCTCGTTGGCAAGCTGCTGAGTGGATTTCCATTCCCATGCCACCATTTCTTTTGCCTTCTTTTGGATGATAGTTCCTCAAAATTTTCATTCATTTTGAATTGTTATTATTTTAATTGACCAAATCTCTTCTGCACAATGAGAAAGTTATTATTGTTATCTACTATTTTATTCATTTTTGTAGTTTCAAAAGCACAATTATCAGGTACTAAAGCCATTCCTGGAGATTATCCAACTCTTTTGGATGCTGTTACAGCTTTAAATGCCCAAGGAGTTGGTGCTGGTGGAGTAACCCTACAGTTAGGAGCCAATCAAACCCTTACAGCAGCACTTCAGGTAGGAAGTGCAACATTAAGTACAGGGAGTAATGCTTCAACACAGGCAAATCCAATAACTATTAATGGGGGTAATTTTACCATTAATGCTGCTTTTGCTGGTACTAGAACTGGTAGTCTTAGTTCTGGTGCAAATGATGCAATTATGGTAGTGAGTGGTACAGATTACATCACTATTAAGAATTGTGTATTCACAGAGCAAGCTAGCAATACCACTACCACAACTGCTATTGAAAATGCTGTAGGTTTTTATAATAGAAATTCAGCATCACCTTTTGATGGAGTACAATATGCAACAGTAGATAATTGTACTTTCAATTTATCTAAAGCTGCAACTGCAGGTTCTGCAGTATTTATTGGTTCATTTATTTGGACAGGTACAACCTCTTTAAGTTGGGCAGCATTTGGTACATCACCAGGGGATATGAATAGATATATTGAAGTTAAAAACAGCACATTCACAGGATCATATAATTATATTACTTTTCGTGGAGCCACAACCGCAAATGGTAGAGCTTTAACAGTTACTGGTAATACATTTACCAATATTGGAGGTGGTGCCTCTACAGCCTATGGAGTATATGGTTTATATCTAGATAGTTTAATTGTTAACAATAATACATTTACTATTAGTTCGACACAATCAACTGCATATTATGGAGCTTTTGCAAGTACAAATTGTGGAGGCAGACAAGAGTTTAATTCTAATACAGTAACCTTAAGTGGGGCGATAACAACTAGTACAGTCTATGGAGGTTATTACACTAGTATTGGTTCAGATAGGCAAATGAATAACAATATCATCAACTTTGGTTCTTTCCCTTCTATTACTACTTCTCCAATTAACGCATTATATACTACCTATTCTGGTGGAAATAATAATATAACAAGTGAGATGAATGGAAATACCGTTTCAAATCAAGCTCTTCCCCCAACAACAGGAACAATATATTTATTATACAATAATTTTAGTACAGGTACTAATAGAAAAATTGTAATGAATAACAATTCTATTACAAATAATACAAAAACAAATAGTGGTACCGTATATGCTATTTCCCCCGTTACAGGTGATAGTACAATTATTAGTGGGAATACGATTAATAATTTTACTTGGACCAATAACTCAGCTTCTGGTGCAGCAACTTTTTATGGCATTTATGGTAATGGATCTCCTTTAGCTCAACGCATCAATAATAATACAGTTACAAATATTAGCATTTTGGGTACTTCTACAAGTACTGGAGGTGTTTTGCAAGGAATACGCTCATCAACAATTGCTACTGGAACGGCATCTGTTTTTAGCAATACTGTAGGTGATTTATCTTTTGGAATTGGCACAACTACTGGGCTTGTAACAGGTATTTACGTTAGTACATCGACACCTAATAATATTTACAAGAATAAAATATATAATCTTTCTGCAAATCAATCTGGTGGCAGTATCAACGCAATAAATGTAGCAAGTGGCACTACCAATAATGTTTATAATAATATGATTACTGGTTTAAATACACCTGCAGCCACAGGCAGCAATGCTATTATAGGTATCAATGTTTCAGGGGGTACTAATGCAAATATTGTTTATAATACAATTTTTCCAAGTAATGCAGGTTCTTTAACCAGTTCTGGTTCATCATTTGGTGGTAGTGGTATTTATGTTTCAAGTACAGTAAACACGGTTATACAAAATAATATTATCAACATTTCTGGAAGTGGAATTACAGGATATTTTTCTGCCATCAAGAGAAGTGCTGGAACTGCTGGAGTTAACCCTACTAATCTTACTTTAAGTAATAATATATATAACTCAACCTATATTTATGGAGAAGGTGTTACAGAATCTAGTGCTACGAACCTTTATTATGTAAGTGGGGGTTCATTTGGAACAGCTGACCTTGCATTTAATACCTCATGTGGTGTTTTTAAAAGCTGGAAAGGTGATGTGGGCTCTTTTTATGAAAACAACTTAACAGGTAGTAATGGAGTATTTGCTCCAACTGGAAGTAGTTATGCTGAAGGTGCTGCATCTATTTCGACTTCACCTAGTGTATTAGATGATTTTAATTCTGTAAACAGAAGTTTAAGTATACCAGATATTGGAGCATTAGAATTTAATGGAACTATAAATGATGCTTCTGGTCCTGGAATCAGTTATACTATTATCCCAACACAAAACTGTAATAGTGCCCCAACAATATTAGCTACTATTACTGATGCTACAGGCGTAAATTCTACTGCTGGTACTAAACCAAGAATATATTATAAAAAATATACAGAGGCAAATGCCGTAGCTGGTAATACTAGTAGTAGTAATGGTTGGAAATATGTAGAAGCAACTAACTCGAGTTCTCCGTTTAGCTTTACACCAAATTATTCATTATTGTCAAGCTCTGTGGTACCGAGTGATACAATTGAATATTTTATTGTTGCTCAAGATATTGTTACAACTCCTAATGTGGGAAACAATATGGTAAGTTTTCCGTCTGGTTTTTGTCCAACTTCTGTTGCCTTAACAGGTGCAGCATTTCCCGTTTCAAATTATAGAAAATATTATATAAATAATACACCCATTGTAGCTGTGAAAGCAAGCCCAACATCAGTTTGTGCCAACAACAATGATACATTGAGTGTTATTTTATCCATTGCAGGTAATGTTACAATTGGTACTGGCACTTCAACAAGTTCTACATATACACCCTATTATGGTAGCACAACATTAGCTAGAAGAATACAATATTTAATAACTGCTTCCGAACTTCGGTCAGCAGGTTTGGTTGCTGGAAATATTACAGATGTTAGTTTTGATCTTGCATCAGTGCCAACTGCATTTACTATTGGCGATTTTTCATTAAAAATGGGACAAACAACTGCATCAGCATTAACGTCAACATTTAGTTCAGATGCCTCAGTTACAGTTTATGGACCAGCTCCTTATTCGCCCTCTGTTGGAATAAATACGCACAATTTAAATACACCATTTACTTGGGATGGAACTTCAAATATTATTATTGAAGCATGTCATGGTATTGTAGGTACTGCTAGTTTAACAACTGTTAAATATGTTTCAGGATTGCCTTCAGGAATAAGTACTTATTCTACTAATGCTGCTGGCTGTACTCAAACAACGGGTACAACCACTACCATAAGACCAAATATCATTTTCAAAGGTCAGTCAAATCAAACACTCAATTACACCAATTTTGTTTGGAATGACGGAATAGCAAACGTTGGAAATAATAATGACACCATTATTGTACAGCCTTCCTTTCCTTCTGGTAGTACTATGACTTATTCTGTTACTGCTAATGATGCAAGTGGTTGTAGTTTTGGAGGCAATGTAGTGGTAACCAAAAACACCAGTTCACCTACAGGTACTTCAACCGCAGACAAGTTGAATATTTGTTACGGAGATTCTATAGTTCTATCATCTAGTATTAGTGGTGGTTGTCCTCCATACACTTATTCATGGAGTAATGGATCAATTGTAGTAGGAACAGCTGCTTCTATAAAAGTATATCCTACAACAAATACAACTTATACATTAACAGTTACAGACAATTCATCTCAAAACTTTTCTCCTACTAATATTGCTGTTACAGTAAATGCACCAGTACCTTTAACAACAACTCCATCCTCTAGATGTGGTACTGGAACAGCTACTTTAAGTGCAACCAAAAATTCTACAGATAGTTTAGTTTGGTATAATGTTGCAACTGCTGGACTACCTTTAGTTTTCGGTAGAAGTTTCACTACACCAGCTATTTCAAATACCACTAATTTCTATACTTCTGTATATCAACCTCAGCCAAACGCAACTGTTACACAAGGTTTAGGAGCAACTACTTCTACTACTTATTCTAATCCATTTTATTCTGCTTGGAGTAATACACATACGCAACATTTAATTACAGCTGCAGAATTATGGGCTTCTGGTTTAGCACCAGGTAATATTAATTCGGTTGCACTTGATGTTACTAGTGCTGGAACATTACCAATGATTGATTTGAGCTTAAAAATTGGCACCACCTCTGCAACAGATTTAACAACTTTTGTTTCCAATGGAGGTTTTGCCACGGTTTATACAAACGCATCATTAATGCCAGTTACAGGTATTAACACTTTAACTTTTAGTGCTCCTTTTAATTGGGATGGTGTAAGTAATGTAGTATTAGAATTTTGTCATGGTAATTCGGGTAGTACAGCTACAATGAGTAGAACTGTAAAAGCAGATAATACTTCTTATAAATCTTCTGTAAAAGCACAAGTATCTGCTGCCACAGCTGCTGCTACTATTTGTGGAGATGTAACTACTAACTTGGTTAATTATACAGTTAGACCTCAGTTTATTTTTAATGGTGTGGGTAAGTGTGAAGGACCAAGAACAACCGTTACAGCTACTGTTGCTTCTCCACCAGTATTAACAAGTGTTGCAAATGACACAATTTGTAATAATTCTTCAAAACTGCTAAATGTACTTTCTACGTTGAGTGATTTTGATAATTATTCTTGGTCACCAACTACAGGCTTGTTTACTGATGCAGCAGGAACTATACCTTATACAGGTGGTAATGCAAGTTCAGTCTATGTTAAAACAGCTAGTGCAGCAACTACCAATTATGTTGTTACAGCTACTAACAGTACAGGAGCACAATGTGCAAATACAGATACAGTTGTAATTATGGTAATGCCGAATCCAACTATTTCTGCAACACCATCGGAATTATGTGTTTCTGGTACAACTGTTTTGAGTCTTACACCATCAACAGGTTATGCCACAAATAGCTTGCAATGGCAAACATCTTCAAATGGAACAGTGTATAATGATATTGCTGCTGCAACATCAACTACATACAATACGCCTACATTAACAGATACCACTTACTATAAAATGGTTATTAAAGATGCAGGTTCAACTATTTGTGCTACTGCACCTACTAAAACAATTAATGTAAATAATCCAAGTGTAGTAAATACCGCACCAGCAACAAGATGTGGAACAGGAACAGTAAATATTGGAGCTACACCAAGCACAGGTACAAGCATCAATTGGTATGCTGCAGCTTCTGGTGGTTCGCCTCTAGCTACAGGCAATACATTTACAACACCAAGTATTAGTGCAACAACTACTTATTATGCTTCAGCTGGTTATGGTACAAATGGCAATGTTGGTCCAGCATCGCCAGCAATAGGTACCACATCTGCTTCAACTATTGCAATTGGTACACAGGGTGGTTTTTTTGATGTACTTTCTTCTAGTGGTGTTATTATAAATAGTGTTGATGTTTACCCTGCTAGTACTATTGGTTCTACTTTTACAATAGAAATAAGAAACTCAGGTGGAACAACAATTTATACATCACCTACTTACACAACAACAGTAACTGGAGGTACAACCCCACAAACAGTAGCATTAAATGCTAATATTCCTTTGGGAACGGGTTACAAAATTGGGCAGGGAACTGCAACTAGTTTAACAAGAAATACAACAGGTGCAGTTTATCCATACACTTTGTCTAGTGTTATTAGCCTGACAGGAAATACTTTTGATCCTGTTTACTATTACTTCTACTATAACTGGCAAGTAACAACTGGTTGTGAAAGTGCAAGAACTGCAGTTGTTGCCACTGTAGATAATAACCCAGCATGTGGTACTTTACCAGTTACATTAACCAACTTCAAAGGAGAAAAAGCAAGTTCAATAAATAAATTAAGCTGGACAACCTTAACTGAAGTAAATAATGCTGGTTTCGAATTGGAAAGAAGTACAGATGGTACTAATTTTAGTAGCATTGGATTTATAGCTTCTGCATCATTAACTGGTAACAGCAGTAGTGCATTAAACTACAGTTTCAATGATAACAAAGGCTTTGCAATTAATAGTTATTACCGTTTAAAGCAATTGGATAAAGATGGTAAGTTCACTTATTCAACCATTGTATTGTTAAAAGTAAATAAGGTAAAAGAATTAACTGTTACCAGTGTTTATCCAAATCCAGCTAATGCTACAGTTAATATTGCAATAGAATCCCCAATTAATGATAAGGTTACTTTAGTGGTAACTGATTTAACAGGAAAAGTTGTATTGCAAAAAATTAAAGCGATAGCAACGGGCAACAATATTGCTGAACTTTCAATCA
>CALRLF020000005.1:0-104663 GCA_943368475.1 Allobosea thiooxidans | reverse complement strand
AAGCCAATAAGCTATTATTGGATTTTCAATTTATAGGGTTGTTTAAAATTATAATTTACGTGTTATGAAACATTGCTGGAAAGCGTTTGCTGAAATTAGTAAAAGTACAGTTGTATTATTGGCAGTACTTTTAATTACGGTTACCAAATCTAATGCCCAAACTGTAACTATTGAAGGTACTGGAACTACAAGTAGTTATTTGTATAGTCCAATTTACTCCTTTAATGCAGCCCCAAGACATTTGCGTATTGCTTACATCTACAGTCAACCGTTGTTAAGTTCAATGCCTGCCACTAGTTTGATAAACAAACTTCAGTTTAGTAGAAATACAACAACAGGCTCACTTCCAGCAGGAAATAATTTGAAGCTTTATTTAATGAATACAGCAACAGCAAGCTGGGGTACATCTGCATTAACTTGGGATATTTCCGCTGCTACGTTGGTTTTTGATGGTGATCCATCTACCATCGTAGGAACGACAGCTGGTTACAAAGAATTTTCTTTAATTGCACCTTTCTCTTATACTGGTTCTAATCTTGCAATATTTTCTGAATATACTCAAACTGTTGCTCCATCCACAACGATAAATTGGAACTATAATACAGCTACTACCCAACCTGGTTATGCAGCCAATCAAACAAATTATACAGTCCTTTCTACAGGAGCTTTTTCTGCAACGCTTAGTAGTACTACAGCTAATCACCCAAATATTAAAATAGATTATTTGCCAGCTAGTGCATGTACTACTCCACCAACCTCAGGTACGGCAACATCAACTTTCTCAAATGTATGTTCTGGTGCAAATTTTACATTAAATCTAACTGGCAATTCAACAGGTCAGGGTCAAACTTATCAGTGGCAATCTTCTCCAACTGGTTCAGCACCTTGGACTGATATTGGGAGTGTAGCATTATCACCAAGCTTAACAACTAGTCAATCTGCAACAACTTATTATCGTTGTGGTGTAACTTGTAGTGGCAATACGCAATACTCAACTAATGTTCAAGTAACATCACCAGCTTTAGTATCTGGAACGTTTACAATTAATAGTGGTCAGCCAACTGCTGGTTCAAACTTTCAAACATTTACCGATGCTGTCAACTATATAAAATGTGGAATTAATGGTCCTGTTACGTTTAATGTATTATCAGGTAGTGGACCTTATAATGAGCAAGTTCAAATCGAATCGATATTTGGTGCTAGTGCTACCAATACCATTACAATTAATGGTAATGGAGCAACCCTTAGTTTTGGCTCACTTGCTAGCACAACTACAAGACATGGTATTCATTTAAACGGAGCTGATTATGTAAGAATCAATAATTTAATAATTGATGGTACAGCTTCAACAACTGCAGCTTGGGGTATTGTATTAACATCTCAGGCAGATAGTAATGTTGTAAGCAATTGTACTATTAATATTGGTAACTTAACATCCACCTCTACAAACTTCATAGGCATTGCATTAAATGGGGTTGCAACAGGAACTGCATCTTCGGGCAATAATGGTAACAATAACCAGTTTTTAAACAATAATATTAACGGTGGTTATTACAATTATTACTTGTATGGCAATTCTGGTTCTAGTGCACAAAATATAAATAATATAATTAAGGGTGGAACATTGCAAGATGCATACACTTATGGTGTTTATGCAATTTACCAATCCACAGGTTTAATAGTAGATAGTCTTGATATTTGGAGACCAGGAAGAACTGTAAGTACAACAGCTGGAGGTGTTTTTGTAACAACAGGTACAGTAGGAGCATTGATACAAAGAAATAAAATTCATAATCTTTTTGATCTTGTCACAACTCCAACTTCTACCACTTATGGCATTTATATAGGTACAGATGCAACAACAGCCAATCCTACTAAAGTGCTTAACAACCTTATTTATAATATTGGTGGTAATGGCACTTCTTATGGTATTTACAACACTGGTGGTGATAGTATGCAGGTTTACCACAATACTATTGCTTTAAACGATGCTGTTGCTACAACAGGTACAGCTTATGGTATTTACCAAACAACAGCTGCTACAGGTATTGATGTACGCAATAATATAGTAACAGTTAGCAGAAGTGGAACAGGAATAAAAAGATGTCTGAATTTTGCTACTGCTACTACAACTTTTGTAAGTAACAACAATGTATTTTATATGAATGCAGGTGCTGGAACTGATAATAAAATTGCATTATTTGGAGCAACTAGTTATACAACATTGGCAGAATGGCAAGCATCTAATAGCAATGCTTATGATCAATTGAGTTATGAACTTGACCCAACTTTTGCCAATGCAGGTAGTGGCGATTTTAAACCCACCAATAGTGTAATAGATTCAAAAGGGACACCAGTGGGCGTATTAAAAGATATTGTAGATTCTACCAGAAGTACCAGTACACCAGATATTGGAGCTTATGAATTTAGTACCATTACAGCCGGGTTAAATTTTGGTGCAATTGGTTTAGTAACACCAGCAGTATCAGCAACAGGTTGTTATGGCACTGCTGAAACAATTACACTTACAATTAAAAATCTTAGTGCAACTACACACAATTTTGTAACCAATCCAGTAACAGTAAATGTTAATGTAACAGGTGCAGTAACACAAAACTTTACCACAACAATAAACACAGGCACACTAGCATCGGAAACAAATTTAGATGTTGTATTACCAGGTACATTAAACATGAGTACAGCAGGTGTTTATACCTTTAATGCAGCAACTGTATTAACAGGTGATGTAAATACCAGTAACGATGCTATTTTACCAGCAACAAGAACCAAAGTGGTATTATCTGCAGGTACGCCAACTGCATCACCTACTGTGTTCTGTGCAGGTGGTGGTACATTACCTACTTTAACCACAAGTGGTTTAACTGGAGCAACTGGATTACAGTGGCAAGAAAGTAACACAAGTATTTCAGGTTTTAGTAACATTACAGGTGCAACAACTTCAACTTATACAATTAATACAGTTCTCTTGCAAAATAAATATTATAGGCTTGTAGCTACTTGTGCAGGTACATCAGTAAACTCTGGAGAAGATACAGTGGTTCTTTCAAATCCAACTTTACTTACTACAACTCCAGCTACTCGTTGTGGTACGGGTACAGTAAATTTAGGTGCTTCTGCAAGTTCTGGTGCTAATGTAAATTGGTATGCAGCAGCATCAGGTGGCTCACCTCTTTTCACAGGAAACACATTTACAACCCCTAGCATAACTTCAACCACTACTTATTATGCATCGGCAACCACAACTCCACCCGGAAGTACTAATGCTTCACCATTGCTTATTACTGAAATAGATTTAGGCACAGATGATAGGTTTGAAATTCAGAATGTTTCAGGGGCACCTTTAAATCTTACAGGATGGAGAATTGCGTTAAGTAATAGTTATACTGATATTACATCGGTTAATGCAAACATTCAAGCCTTGAGTGGCACTATGGTTTCTGGAGAAACAAAAGTTTATACAGATGCAACAGCTGGTCCAAATTATTGGGGAAGTAATATTTTATGGAACCCTGGAGTTTATCCAAGTTTTACAGGATGGGTAATGATAATAGACAATAATAATGTATTGAGAGATGTTGTATTTTTTAACTGGCCATCAGCCAATATTCAAGCAGCAACATTTACAATTGGCACAACACCAATTACTGTTGGTTCTAAGTGGGCAGGTGATGGGGTGAATCAAACAACTGTAGCTGGAACTCAAAGTATATCCAGAAAGGGGAGTTTTGATAATGATACAAAAGATGATTTTGAAATCGTAAACTTAACATTGAATACAACAAATCTTGGCATGTCACTACCTTTTAGTGGTTTTGGTTGTGAAAGTGCAAGAACAGCAGTTGTTGCTACTGTAGATAATAACCCTGCATGTGGTACTTTACCAGTTACATTAACTAACTTCAAAGGAGAAAAAGCAAGTTCAATAAATAAATTAAGCTGGACAACCTTAACTGAAGTAAATAATGCTGGTTTCGAATTGGAAAGAAGTACCGATGGTATTAATTTTAGTAGCATTGGATTTGTAGCTTCTGCATCATTAACTGGTAACAGTAGTAGTGCATTAAACTACAATTTCAATGATGCCAAGGGCTTTGCAATAAACAGTTATTATCGTTTAAAACAAGTGGATAAAGATGGTAAGTTCACTTATTCAACCATTGTATTGTTAAAAGTAAATAAGGTAAAAGAATTAACTGTTACCAGTGTTTATCCAAACCCAGCTAATGCTACAGTTAATATTGCAATAGAATCTCCAATTAATGATAAGGTTACTTTAGTGGTAACTGATTTAACAGGAAAAGTTGTATTGCAAAAAATTAAAGCGATAGCAACGGGCAACAATATTGCTGAACTTTCAATCAATACATTGGCATCTGGTTCTTATTTTGTTAAACTAATATGCGAAAATGGTTGTACAACAGCACCAATTCGTTTTGTAAAACAATAAAAACTTGCTCAATTAAGGCTGTTAACATAATTTAACAGCCTTAATTCGTTTTTCCGATTGCTTGCTTTGAATGAAAAAATTCTGATATTCTGGTATAATTCCATAAGCCAATAAGCTATTATTGGATTTTCAATTTATAGGGTTGTTTAAAATTATAATTTACGTGTTATGAAACATTGCTGGAAAGCGTTTGCTGAAATTAGTAAAAGTACAGTTGTATTATTGGCAGTACTTTTATTTACGGTTACCAAATCTTATGCACAAGCTGATATTGTGATTGGTACAGGAACTGCAGGTAATACAACTACAACCTACCCTAATCCAATGCAGGATTATTTTGAAGGTAGTAGATCACAGTTTTTATACTTAGCCAGTGAATTGAATGCAGCAGGGATGACCGCTCCTGGTTTTATCAGTTCAATTAAATACAATGTGATAACCGTAAATACAGGAACACTTCCTGCAATTGAACAATATACTATTAGAATTGGAGGCTCATCAGTTACAACATTGGGTACAACAACATGGGAAACGGTGAATACTACAGTTTTTGGACCAATTGATTATACAGCTGTAGCTGGTATTAATACCTTGACTTTTACTACACCATTTTTTTGGAATGGGTCTGATAATATTATTATAGAAGTTTGTAATGGAGATCCTGCAAATACAACGATTACTTCATGGACTCAAAACCCTATAATACCTTGGACAACTGGTTTAAGTTTTAATGGTTCTCATAGTTATAGAGCTGATAATTTAGGCAATTTGTGTGGTACTGCAACTACCACCAATACTGGTACACAAACTACAAGACCCAATATTATTTTTAGTTGGACACCAGCAGCAGCATGTGCTGGTGCACCTGTTGCAGGCACTGCAACATCTACCATTACAAACATCATATGTTTAGGTACACCTTTTACATTGGGTTTAACTGGTAATACACTTGCGTCGGGTTTAACCTATCAGTGGCAATCATCTACCAATGGTACAACAGGTTGGACAAATATTACAGGTGCAAATGTGCTTTCGTACACAACTACACAAACCGCTACAACCTTGTTTTATCGTTGTGTAGTTACCTGTACTAATGGAGGTGCAACCAGTAATTCTACTGCTATACAAGTTAATTCAACATCAGGTCCTATTTACATGAATTTGCCCTACACTGAAAGTTTCGAAACTACTTGGGTTGATGGTTGTAATACAAGAGATATACCAAACACTTCTTGGAAAAATACACCAGCAACTGGAAATAACTCTTGGAGAAGATTTGATGATGGAAGTTCAGCAACTTGGACCACCACCAATGGAGGTTATACACCAACAGCATCAGTAGGTAATTTTTCAGCACGTTTTCACTCATTTAATGCTCCAGTAAATACTACAGGTGATTTTGATTTATACCTTAATTGCAATACAAGTAGTAGTAACAAGCGATTAACGTTTGATTTTATTAATACAAGTGGAAACGATAGCTTATCAATTCTTTTATCTACCAATGGTGGTGCATCTTTTGTAAGATTAGATAGTTGTGGTATTGCTGCTACATGGACAGATAAAGAAATTTTCTTTACGAGCTCATCAGCAACAACAATCATTAGGTTTAAAGGTTATAGTGATGATGGTACTACGGATATGGGATTAGATAATATCGTAATGACAAATTGGGCCAATTGTAGCGGAAATCCAATAACTGGAACACCGACAGCAAACCCTTTAAATGCATGTGCTGGTCAAAATATTGCTTTAAATGCAACTGGGGTAGACGTAGGTCCAGGTTTAACTTATCAATGGCAGGTTTCTACCAATGGTGGAACTACATGGACAAATATTCCTGGTGCAACTTCTTTTAGTTCAACAGCCACACAAGTAGTTACCAGTCAGTATCGTTTAGTGGTTACTTGTACCTTAACTGGTGGTGGTACATCTAATTCAACTGCTGTAACTGTTACAAGCCCTACATTACCAGCTGGTACGTATACCATAAATAAAAATAATCCAACAACATGGCCAGGTGCAGGTGCTGCTTCTAACTTTAACAGCTTTAATGCAGCGTATTCTGCACTTGCATGTGGTATTGGTAATGCTGTAGTATTTAATGTAGTGCCAGGAACCGGACCTTACAATGAACAATTGATTATTAATGGCACTGTAGGTGGAGCAAGTGCAACCAGAACAATTACTTTTAATGGTAATGGTAACACTATTGCATTTTCGGCAGCTAATACCAACGAACGTGCAGTTATTAAATTGAAGAATACTAAATACTTTATTTTTGATAGTTTAAAGGTTGACGCAACTGCTGGTACATACGGTTTTGGTTTTCATTTGATAAACAATGCCGATAGCAATATTATCAGGAAGTGTACCATTAACAGTGCATCAAATTCTACCACTACCAATTTTGCAGGTATCGCAATCAGTGGTTCTGATGGTAGTGCTACAGGAACTGGAGCTACCTTATGCGATTACAATACAATTGATAAAAACACCATTAATGGTGGATATTATGGTATAACAATGGCAGCAACTTTTGCAGGTGGTGCTAATGGTAACAATCAAATTACCAATAATACCATCAACGATTTTTATCAGTATGGTATTTATGTTGCAGCCAGTTATAACACTTTAATAGAAAGCAATACTATCTCCAGACCAACAAGAGCAAATGTTTCGGAGTTTAATGGTATTTATTTCACTACACAAAGTAATACCGCTACTATTTCGAAAAATAAAATCACCAATCCATTTGGAGGAAATACTGCAAGTACATCTCCTTTCTATGGAATTAATTTTAGCAGCAGTAGTCCTTCTTCTGGAAATGATTTAGTTGTAAAAAATAATCTTATAGTAGGTAATAATGGAAATGGTTTACAGTATGGTATTTTTAATACAAGCACAAGCAGTGTTCAATATTTTCACAATACAATTGCCTTAGATAGTTTGTTAGCTTCTACAACATTGGCTACACGTGGTTTCTTTCAAACTGGCACTGCATCTGGGATTTTATTTTACAACAATATTATTTCAATTTATAGAGGCGGTACTGGTACAAAGCATTGTATTTACTTAGCAACTGGAAATATTTTTAGCGATAATAATGACTTTTATACAACTAATTCTGCTAATAATTTCACTGGATATTATACTGCAAATAGATTAACATTATTAGATTGGGCAAATGCAACTGGGCAAGATTTGCTTTCTATTGCTCAAGAACCAGTTTATAGCAGCCCTTCTACAAATAATTATAGTCCATCCAATGCAGCAGTTGATAACAAGGGGTTAGCAATTGGCGTTACAGATGATATCAACAATACAGTAAGAAGTAGTACCACTCCTGATTTAGGTGCATTTGAGTTTACTGCTCCAGCATGTATTGCCCCACCGGCTGTTGGTACAACTGTAATTACGCCAACAACAATTTGCCAAAATTCTAACGTATTGTTGAATTTGGTAATTGGCCCTTATGGTGCAAGCCAAACTTTTCAATGGCAAGCTTCAGCAACATTAGCAGGAACTTATACCAATGTTGGTAATCCTAAATTAACGCCTGATACAACCATTATTTCTACAACATCATTGTACTATCGTTGTGAAATAAAATGTGGTGGTGCAACAGTATATTCAACACCAATTTTACTTACAGTAAACCCAGCTTTACCAACTGGTTCTTACACCATTAATAAAGCTTTGCCAACCAACTGGCCAACAACAACAGTTGGAGCCAACTTTAATAGTTTTAACGATGCAAAAGCATCTATGAATTGTGGTATTTTAGGAGCTGTAACTTTTAATGTTGTTGCCAATTCAGGTCCTTATACTGAACAATTAATTTTAGATAGTATTAAGGGGGCAAGTGTTGTAAATACAATTACATTTAATGGTTTAGGAAATACAATTGCATTTAGCTCAACCAATACCAATGAAAGAGCTGTAATTAAATTAAAATCAGCCGACCATATTAGATTTGATAGTTTAACAATCGATGCCACTGGCCCTAATGGTTTTGGTTATGGGGTACAATTGATTAATAACGCTGATAGCAATATCGTTAGAAAATGTACCATACTTGCTAATACTACTTTAACTACAGCCAATTATGCTGGTATTGTAATTAACTCTACTGACGCAGGTCCTGTTACACTTGGTAACACTTGGTGTGATGGCAATAGATTTGATAGAAATACTATTACAGGTGGATTCTATGGTGTAACCTTGGTAGGTAGTGCAACACAATTAATCGACGGCAATCAATTTACAAACAATACCATTAAAGATTTTTATACTTATGGTTTATATGTTGGAGGTACCAGAGGTACATTGATTGAAAATAATTTAATTACAAGACCAACAAGAACAGGTTTAGGTGCTGGTTATGGTATTTATTTATCAGGAGCATTAAATCAGGCTACGCTTATCTCAAAAAATAGAATCACCAATTTCTTTGGGGCAGAACCTGCCAATACTTCATCTGTATGGGGTATTTTCCATAATTCGGTGAGTGCTGCTGCAGGCAACGAAAATGTTGTAAGCAATAACCTGATTTATAAATTGGATGCGAATGGACCTTCTTATGGTATTTACAATGTAGGCAGCAGCAATGTTTTCTACTTGCACAATACTATTGCAATGGATAATACAGCCAGTACATCAGCGGGTGCTACTGTTGCATTTTATCAAACAAATTTAGCTTCTGGTATACAATTTAAAAACAATATTATTACACTTACCAAAGGTGGTACAGGTGCTAAACATGGTTTATTCCTTGCTACAACAACCAGCACAATTGAATCAAATTATAATGATTTCTTTATTCAGGCAGCGGGTACCAATAATTTTATTGGTAGATATGGCTCAACAGATTATGCAACATTAACTGCATGGACTGCTGCAACTACCGATGATGTAAACTCTGTGAATTTTAACCCAATTTATAGTAATGTGGCCACTGGTGATTATAAGCCATTGGCTTTAGCAGTTGATAATAAAGGAATCAATGTAAATATTACTACAGATATTTTAAATGTTACTAGAAGTACAACTACACCAGATGTTGGAGCTTATGAGTTTGCACCAGCACCTTGTCCTGCTACATTGGTTGGAGGTACGGCATCTGTAACCCCAAGTACAGGGTTGTGTTTAGAAATGCCAATCAGGTTAGATTTAACTGGTAATACACCAGCGGGTTCATTAACCTTCCAATGGCAACATTCTTTAGATGGAGTTACTGGTTGGACAAATATTGGTCAACTTAGATTTACACCATTGTTTGATACCTTAACTACAGTAAGACGTTTTTATCGTTGCTTGATTTCTTGTGGTACAACCCTAACTACATTCTCTAGCATTACACAAGTAAACTTGAATGCATTACTTGCTGGAGGAACTTATACTATTGACGGAACTCAGCCAACAACATGGCCTGCTACGGGAGGAACCAACTTTCAAACCTTCCAGGCAGCTGTAAACGCTATACTATGTGGTATACAAAGTTCTGTTGTGTTCGATGTTAAACCCGGAACATATACAGAGCAAATAAGAATACCTTATGTGCCTGGAACTTCAGCTACAACAACAGTAACTTTTAAATCTCAAAACGGTAATGCAGCAGCTGCTGAATTAACCTTTGCGTCAACCAATGCTGCAAACAATTATACCTTAAAATTAGACAGTACTAAATATGTTTACTTTAGAAGCTTAACATTAAGTGCAACCAATACAACCAATGGTAGGGTAGTAGAATTTGCTAACAATGCATCTTATGATAGTTTAACCAATTGTATTATTAAAGCACCTGTAACTGCAAGTACTTCAAATACGCTTGCTGCTGTTTATGCAAATACACTAAGAGGTACTAATATTGTTATTAAAGGCAACACAATAAGCAATGGAGCAATGGGTGTTTTCTTTTCAGGAACATCTGCTACAAACACAGCAAATGATCATGTGATTGATAGCAATTTTGTAACTGGAGGTTATTTATACGGTATTTATACAAATTTTACACAGCGTTTAAAGTTGAATAGAAACACGATTACAATTCCAACAGCTGCAGCTGCTACGTCTTATGGCATTTATACCACAGATAGCGATTCAAGTTATCAAGTGATGGGCAATAAAATAAATATCTCAAGTGTTCCTGTAACTGTTTATGGTATTTATGTAAGAAATAGCGATGGCTCATTAAATGCAAAAGGTAAAGTAAGCAATAACGATATTAATGCTACAACAGGAAATACAGGTAATATTTATGGTATTTATATTACCAGTTCACCTTATGTAACAGTTGCCAATAATGCAATAGCAATTAACACTACAGGTAATGCATCATTTGGATTGTATTGCGATAATTCAAGCAATGGTGATTATTACAATAACTCTGTAAACAGTATTGCAACTTCTGTAGCAAATAATCATGTTGCTTACTTCTCAAATACAACAGCGATTAACATTAATGTACGAAACAATATTTTCTCTCATAAAGGTGGTGGTAGGGCTATGTATATAGCCAACTCTGGTAACATCGTTAGCAACTACAACATGTTGTATACCACAGGTACAGTATTGGTGCAAAGAGCTGCACCAACTGCAACTACCTATGCTACTTTAGCTGCATGGGCAGGTGCTTCTTTTCAAGATGCATTTTCTATGAGTTATAATCCTGCATTTGTTAGCGATACAGACTTGAAACCAAATTTAAGTAGTAGTGAAGTTTGGGCTATACATGGCAGAGGGGTGCAAATAGATGGTAATGATAGAGACCATGATAATGCAACTAGACCAACAACCTTAATTGCTGGTGTACCAGATTTAGGTGCTTATGAATTTTATCCAAATGTGTTGCCAACCATATTGTCTGCAATTCCAGCAACTCCTGCTGCAAATACAGAGCAAACATTTTATTATGGCACTGATACTGTAATGAAAATTAAGTGGGCAGCAACTGCACCTCCAAGTATTCAAATTCGTAGATATTCTGGTGTTGTTCCAACGGGATTGGCTGCCAGCAATTTAGACTCAATGTATTTTTATACAAAAGTTGATATACCTGGCGGAGGTGCTTACGATTATGATGCAAAACTATTTTATGTAGATTCTTGGTTAGGTTCCATACCTCAACCTGGTCAATTAGGTTTAGGGAAAACAACAGCAGGTAACACCAACGCTTGGGTGGTAGGATTTACCAGTAGGGTAGATTTGAATAAAAGAATGATTTATCAAAATAGCGTAAACTTTTTAGATCGATTTACAGGTTTAATTAATCCTTATGCTCCACCAATTCTACCTGATAAAGACAGTAGTAACCGTGGCAAACGTTTTTGGTTTGCTTATGCAGCCAATCAATTAGCTGCTGGTACTACTCAAGAAATGGTGGCATATTTAAGTGCACAAGAAGCTGCAAATGTGCAGGTAAGGATTAATGGTACATCATGGGTTCGTAACTATTTTGTGCCAGCCAACAGTGTGGTTGTAACAGAAAATTTACCAAAAGCAGGAACAGACAATGCATTCTTAAATACTGCTGGTTTATTCGATAGAGGTATTTCTATCACCAGTGATGTACCAATTGTTGCTTATGCTCATGGAATTGGTAGTACATCATCTGGTGCTTGTATGTTAATGCCAGTGGGTGTTTGGGGCTATGAGTACAAAACATTGGGTATTACGCAGGTTTGGGGTACAGGTGGTAATTCATTTTTCTATGTAATTGCCGATAACGACAATACCAAAGTAGAAATTAACCCTTCTGTTGCTGTTTCTAACCCAGGTATGGCTGCAAACACAACAACTACAGTTATTTTAAATAAAGGACAAGTATTACAAGTTATTGCAAGTTCTACAACAACAGAGCTAACTGGTAGTACTGTAAAATCTGTTCCAAATAGTGCAGGCAAATGTTACCCAATTGCCACGTTTAGTGGAAGTAGTAGAACACAAATTAATCAACCAGCAGGTTGTAGCAGTGGTGGAGATTTTATGATGCAACAAAACTTCCCATCATCGGCTTGGGGCAAAAGATATTTATTAGCACCAAGTTCACTAAGCGGAGCTGCGAATACATTGGCAATTAATATCTGGCGTATAGCTGTTAAAGATCCAACAACTGTTGTTAGAAGAAATGGCACTATACTAACGGGATTAGTAAACAATCAATACTATCAAATTAATGGTGCAATAGGTGAATACATTGAAGCTGATAAGCCAATTACAGTAGCACAATTCTTAACTGGTGGTACTTGTGGTGGTACTGGTGTTGGTGACCCTGAAATGATTTATATCAGCCCTATAGAACAAGGTATTAAAAAAGTTGGTTTCTATAGAAATAATAGAGAGTCAATTACTGTAAACTATCTTACTATGATTGTGCCTACCAACGGTGTCGGGTCACTGAAAATTACAGATGGAACAGGTATTGTACCTCCAGATTATACTTTTGCACACCCACAAAATGGAGCTGCAAGTTTAAATGGTGTAAGCTATACGGTAGTTGTAAAAAGATGGCCATCTGCTCAACAACAAGTACAAGTAGAATGTGACAGTGCATTTACTGGTATTACTTATGGCTTAGGTAGTGTAGAGAGTTATGGTTACAACATGGGTACATTGGTTAAAAACTTACAGGCATTGGGTAATATCAACAATACATTAAGTCCAACTGGTGGCACAACAGAATACACTTGTGCCAATGCACCATTTAGATTTACGATGTTATTGCCTGTAATTCCTACAAGTATTATCTGGAGATTTAGTCAGGTTCCATTCTTAACACCAAATGCCGACGTAACAGTTGCGTCACCTGTACCAACAGGAACTGTAAACGTTAATGGAACTGTTTACTACAAGTTTACAGTAGCTCAAGATTATGTGTTTTCAAATCCAGGATTATATCCTGTTCAAGTAACATACACTCATCCAACTATCGAAAGTTGTGATAACACACAAACAGATGTAATTTATGTTCAGGTAATTCCATCGCCGGGTATTGGGTTTAATGTCACTTTCAATGGTTGTGCTGGTAATACTGCGTTATTCTCTGCTCAGTCAGCAACAGTAACGGGCATTAACGCTTCCAGTTGGAAATGGACTTTCCATACAGCAGCAACTGCAACAGGGCAAAATACTTCGTTCACTTATCCAACAGCGGGTACTTATCCTGTAAAATTAAGCACTGTAACAGCCGATGGTTGTGTGGGAGATAGTACAAAATCAGTAGTTGTAAATGCATTGCCTGTTGTAAATATTGTTACCGATTCGGTGGCTGTTTGTAGTGGCTCAAGTGTAACATTTGCAGTTCAAAATCCTGTAACAGGAACAACATATAACTGGTATGCTACAGCTACTTCAAGTACGCCTGTATTTACTGGTACTACTTATAATGTACCAGCTATTGCTACCACACAGGTTTGGTTTGTAGAAGCATCTACAGCTTCTGGTTGTGTTAGTGCTACAAGGAAAAGAGTGGTTGCTCAGGTGTTTGGTATTTTGGCTCAACCAGTAGTTACAGTAAATCAAAGTTTATTAACACCAACTTCAATCACATTCGAGTGGGCTGCAGTGCCAAATGCAACTGGCTATCAGGTATCTACCAATAATGGTACAACATGGAGTACTCCAAGCAGTGGAGCAACAGGTTTAAGCCATGTTGTTAGTGGGTTAACACCAAATACAAGCATTACAGTTTTGGTTAGAGCTACTGGTACAATTGCTTGTCAGCAAAGTACAAGCGATGCCGTTACTGGTAAAACATTGTTAGACCAGATTTATGTACCAAATGCATTCAATCCAAATTCTCCTAATCCCGTAAACAGGATATTAAGGGTATATGGTTACATTATCCAAAGTATGCAGTTCATGGTATTCAATCAGTGGGGAGAAAAAGTGTTTGAAACTACTAACCAAACAACAGGATGGGACGGTAGCTACAAAGGCAAACAACAACCTTCCGGTGTGTACATCTATGTGTTGAAAATGACTTTGTTGAATGGTTCTAAGAGTGAAATGAAGGGGTCTATAAACTTGATTAGATAAACATTTTTATAAAGTTTTATAACAAACAGTTGAAATTATTACGATGATAATAAAGCTAAATAATCCTTTGAGTAAATGGGGTAAATTCATATTGTTAGTAATGCTTATTATAAGCATTGATAGCAACATGAACGCTCAAACTATATCAAACAAAGGGAAAGAGTTTTGGGTAGGATATGGACATCACCAATTTATGGAATCGGGGCAAAACAATTCGCAAGAAATGGTTTTGTACTTAAGTACTGAATCTCAAGCTGCAACTGTAACTGTTCAAATTTATGGGTCTGGTAATCCAGCTATTGCCAGTACTGTTTGGAGAAGAATATATAATATACCAGCTAATACAGTAATATCGACAGGTACAGTAAATGCGAATACATTTACAGCAGCAGCAGGTGCTGTTGGTACAATGCCTAAAACTGGTTCTTATGATTGTCGATTAGTTACAGATCCACCACCAGCAGGGTCTGGCGGTGCAGGATTATTTACACAGCCTAAGGGAATACTTATTACAAGTGATGTACCTATCGTTGCTTATGCACACATTTATGGTAGTGCATCATCTGGAGCTACCATGCTTTTACCCACTGAAGCTTGGGGCTATACTTATGTTTCATTAAATAGTAAACAGAGTTATGCTTCTAATTGTTATAATTGGACTTATATTATAGCTAAGGAAAATAATACAGTTGTTGAAATTACACCATCAGTTTTAACTAGGGCACAGGCTGGTACAACTAATCCAACTGGCTTAGCTCCAGGTGTAACCAAAACAATAACATTAGCTAAGGGGCAAATTTATCAGATTATAGGAGCAAACGACGCTGCTGATGCCAATGGAAATGGAGGAGCTGCAAGTACTGGAAAAGAACTTTCTGGAACTAAAATCAGATCGATAGTTGGACCGGATGGTACTTGTAAACCTATTGCTGTTTTTGCAGGTAGTAGTCGAACTACAAATCCTGCTTCTTGTGGCAGTGGTGGTGGTGATAATGACAACCAACAGTTATTTCCTCAACATACGTGGGGCAAAAGGTATTTAACAACTCCTTTTTCTGGTGCTTCTACACCATCTTCATTTGGTACCAGTACTTTTAAAATTGCAGTTGCCGACCCATTAACAGTTGTAAAGAGAAATGGAGTTACACTTACAGGGTTATTAAATGGAAATTATTATCAATTTGAAAGTAGTACAGCGGACTATATTGAATCTGATAAACCTGTTATGATGTGTCAATACATGACAGGAGGTGGTTGCTTAGGTGCAGGTGGAAATGGAGATCCTGAAATGGTAGTTTTAAGCCCAATAGAGCAAGCAGTAAAACGAACTGTTTTCTATAGAAATTCAGTAGAAAATATCACCGCTGGTTACCTTACTCTAACAGTTCCTACAGTTGGGTTAACATCGCTAAGAATTGATGGTTCTAATTTATTTGATCATACTTACGCACATCCAAACAAAGCAGGCTATACTGTTGTTGTTAAAAGGTGGACAGGCACTGGTGGAGCAAATGGAACAAATAAGGGTCAGTCTACAGCATTTTGTGATTCAGGATTCACCGCAATAACTTATGGTTTGGGTAGTGTAGAGAGTTATGCGTACAATGCAGGTACTAACTTAGAAAACTTAAGTGCATTACCAGGTTTTCATAATTCACCAGATACTTCAGGAGTAAATGTTGTTCATCCTTACACATTTGTAAATACGCCAACTCAATTGGGAGCTAATATTGCTTACAAGCCAACCACTATACTTTGGAAACTTACAGCTTTGTCAGCAGTTGCAACTGCAATTCCACCACCATTAGCAGATGTAACGCAAAATAATCCAGTTGCATCTGATTCTACTATTATTGGTTCAGCTAAATATTATTTGTATAAACTTCCTGGGGAATATTCATTTTCCACAGCTGGAACATATTATTTACCTATGACATTAACCTCACCCAATCCTTATTCGGGTGGGTGTAGCAATGAAGATAATACACAAATTGAAATACTAGTTAAAGCAAAGCCCACAGCATCATTCACCTACACTCAAGGTGTTGGGTGTGGTTTAGATTCAGTAAAATTTACTTCTCCTTTAACAACACCAGAAGGTTATACAATCATAAAACGAAAGTGGTTTTTTACAAATAATGCAGCGGATACTTCCAACTTGCAAAATCCTTCTTTTTACTTTCCAACAGCAGGTAGTTATCCAGTAAAACTGGCAATAATTACCCAATATGGTGGAGTTGATACAGTAACAATCAATGTAACAGTTGCTGCAGGTAGCAGACCTCACTCAGCTTATACAGCTGCTCCAACAACGCTTTGTGTGGGTCAGCAAGTTGTATTTACACCTACATCAAGTGTAGCAGGTACTACAGGCTGGTATTGGGATTTTGGTTTTGGTAGTCCTCAAACTGTAAATACCAATGCCGTACAAAATGTAGCATACAATACTGCTGGTACTTATGAAGTAAAACATACCATTATTGGTACTTCTTTTACTTGCCCTGCAGATACTGTTAAAACAACCATCATTGTTGCTGCAACACCAGTTATTGCAGGTAGCACAGCAACCAATCCTACAACTTGTGGCGGTACAAACGGTAGTATTTCTTTAACAGGATTATTAAACAATACGCCTTATGAGGTAAGTTATACTTTTGGTAGTGTTGTTACAACAAATATTACTTCTAATGCAAGTGGAGTATTAATTATACCAAATTTAGTTGCTGGAACTTATACCAATATTTCTGTAAAAATTGGTAGTTGTATTTCTAATATTATTGCCAGCCAGATAGTAAGTAATCCAGCAGCACCTGTTGCTCCAACTGTTACTAGTAATAGCCCTGTGTGTGCTGGTTCAAATTTATCGTTTACTGCAATTACAACAACTTCAGGTGCAATTACTTACAGCTGGACTGGACCAAATGCTTTTACGAGCAACACTCAAAATCCTGTTATTATTGGTGCTCCAACAAATGCGTCTGGTACTTATGCAGTAACAGCAACATTAAATAATTGTGTATCTACTGCAACACCAATAGCTGTAGTGGTTAATGCAATTCCTGCAATTACAGGTACGTCAAGTGCCAATCCAACAACTTGTGCTACTGCAACAGGTTCTATATCTTTAAATGGATTATTGGCAAATACTGTTTATGCAGTTAGCTATAATTATAACAGTAATCTTGTAACACCTACTATTACTTCAAATGCAAGTGGTTCAGCGGTTATTAGTAACCTTGCTGCTGGAACTTATAGCAATATCACTGTTGCTTTAGGATCTTGTGTATCATCTGCTGTTGGACCAATCAGTTTAGCTGATCCAAATCCTCCAGCAACACCTGTTGCTCAAGTATTGGTTACACCAATTTGTGCAGGTAGTACATTGAATTTTTCTGCAACATCATCAACTGCTGGTGTAAGTTTTGAATGGACTGGTCCAAATAGTTTTACATCAACAAGTGCTACACCTTCAATTCCTAGTGCAACAACCAATGCAACTGGTAACTATACGGTGGTAGTTAAATTAAATGGTTGTACTTCTTTACCATCTAATGCAGTAAGTGTTGTGGTAAATCCTATTCCAGCAACACCTCAAATATCCAGCAATTCTCCAGTTTGTGCTGGTAGCGATATCTTACTTGCTTCAACTATTTCAACTACTGGTGTTGTAACATATAATTGGACAGGTCCAAACAGTTTTACAAGTGCTAGTGCTAATCCAACCATTATTGCTGGAACAGTTGCAGCAAGTGGAACTTATAATTTGAATATCAGCCAAAATGGTTGCACATCTGCAAATGCAACACCAATAACAGTAGTTGTTAATGCCGTTCCTGTTATTTCAAGTAGTTCACTCACCAATACCACAACATGTGCAACAGCAACTGGAGCAATTAATTTGCAAGGATTAGTAGCAAGTACCAGTTACAGTGTTAGTTATGTGTTGAACACAGCAACTGTAAATACAACAGCTAGCTCAAATGCATCAGGTACATTGGTTATTAGTGGTTTGGCTGCTGGTGTTTATAGTAACGTAACTGTTTCTTTAAATGGATGTATTTCAAATGCAGTTGGTCCTTTTACAATTGCTGATCCAACGCCACCAACGCCACCAACAATAGCTAGTAATAATTCGCCTGTTTGTTCTGGCTCCTCAATTATATTATCAGCCAATTCTAGCATAACTGGGGCTACATTTACATGGACAACACCAGGTGGAACAAACATTACAGGTAATCCTTTAACAATACCAAATAGTACTGCTACAGACGCAGGTGTGTATTCAGTTAAAATAACAGTAAACAGTTGTGTGTCTTCACCTGTTACTGCAAGTGTAGTAGTAAAACCAACACCTTCAATTACTAGTAGCACCAGTACCAATCCAACAACCTGTGCATCTTCAACAGGAACCATAACATTAAATGGATTAACAGCTGCAACAGTTTATACTGTGAACTATTTAAAAAATAGTTCACCTCAAACAGCAACTATTACTGCAAACGCAAGTGGTAGTGTTGTTATTTCTAACTTAAGTGCAGGTGCTTACAGTAATATTTCAGTTACCTTAAATGGTTGTACTTCTACCGACGTTGGTCCTTTTAGTTTAAGTGACCCTAATCCACCAGCAACACCAACTATTACTAGCAATACACCTTTGTGTAATGGTAATACTCTTAACTTAACAGCAACTACAACTACTACAGGAGCAATAGTGTATAATTGGTCGGGTCCTAATGGATTTACTTCAACAGCACAAAGTCCAAGCATTACCAATGTTACGGCGTTGGCAACTGGTAATTATACTGTTACTGCAACATTAAACAGTTGTACTTCAGCATCTGCAACAGTAGCAGTGGTAGTTAATACAACACCTGTAATTAGTAGTAGCAGTTTTGTGAATCCAGCAAATTGTGGTGCAAATACTGGAAGCATTACATTAAATGGTTTGGCTAACACTACATCATACACTGTAAAATATACATTAAATACAACGCCAGTTTCTGTAACATTAAGTAGCAATGCTTCTGGTTCATTAATTATTGGTAGTTTGGCAGCAGGCACTTATTCAGCAATCAGTGTAACGCTGGGTATTTGTCCATCTAATGTGGTTGGACCTATTATAATAGTTGACCCAACTCCACCTGCAGTTCCTGTGGTGTCTAACAATGGACCTCTTTGTGCCGATGCTGCATTGAACTTGTTTGCAACATCATCAACTGCTGGTGTAACTTACTCTTGGACAGGGCCTAACAGCTTTTCAAGTAATGTACAAAATCCTGTTATACCAACTGCTACTACAATTATAAGTGGCGTTTATACAGTTACTGCTACAATTAACAATTGTACATCAACTGCAAGTACAACAGCTTTGGTTAATCCGAATCCTGTAGCTGACTTTTCTACCCCTCCATTTGTTTGTATGCCAAATGGGGCAGTGGCATTTACCAATAATTCAACAATCGCTACTGGCACTTTGAATTATTCTTGGAATTTTGGTGATCTATCAGTTCCGTCAAGTGCTGTTAACCCATCATATATTTATGCAAACTCTGGTAATTATCAAATTGTATTAACGGCTACTTCAAATGCTGGTTGTATTAAAACCGCATCGAAAAGTTTCAATGCTTTTTATAGTAAACCAATAGCAAGTTTCAGTGTAACGCCAGATACTATTTGTCAAGGGGCTACGAATACATTTGTAGATTTAAGTTCAGCACCAAACAGTACAATTGGCTCAAGAACATGGGATTTTGGGGATAATACAGGTTGGGTAAATGCAGCTACATTAACCCAAACAAAATTGTATGCAACACCAGGAGATTATACCATTCGATTAGTGGTTAAAAATTTGCAAGGTTGTATTTCCGATACTTTATCAAAACCAGTTAAAGTGTATTTACAACCTGTTGTAGATGCGGGTCCATCCTTCTTAGTTCCTGTTGGTTCTACAGTATTGTTCAACCCAATTGTAAATGATTCTGTTACTGTAACTTTTGCTTGGACACCAGCTAGTGATTTTGTAAATCCAAATATTTTACGCCCAAGTTTAGTAGCTAATAATAATAGAGTGTACACTTTAAAAGCAACTGGTTTAGGTAAGTGTACAGCAACAGATACATTAACTGTTAAAGTGTTAAGGCAAGTTAAAATTCCAAATGTATTTTCACCAAATGGAGATAACATAAATGACACATGGGAGATTGAAAACTTAGGTGATTATGGTTTTGCAATAGTTGAAATATTTAATAGAAATGGTCAGGTAGTGTATAAATCGAATGGATACAGTAAGCCTTGGGATGGTATGTTAAATGGTAAGCCACTACCTGTTGCAACCTATTATTATATCATAGATTTCAAAAATCAATACCCAAGATTATCAGGCTCAATAACAATATTAAAATAAAGTACTAATTAGAACTGTGATGAGAAAATTTAAAACTGCATTTTTAACGCTGATTTGTTGCAGCTTATTTGCTACATTGAAAGCACAGATGGATCCGCATTTCTCTCAGTATTACATGCACCCATCATGGTTGAATCCTGCATTAACTGGTGCATTTGATGGCGACTATAGAGTATCTGGAATTTACAGAAGTCAGTGGGGGAATATCACTTCACCATTTACTACACCTGGTGTTTCAGCAGATTTCGTTGGAGAGAAAAGTTTAAACTATGGTGTAAGTGTTTTACAACAATCTGCTGGTGATGGAGGGTATAATTACAATACAGGTTATGCAAATATTGCTTACACAGGGGTTCGTTTTGGAGCAATTGGCAATCAACGTTTGGTATTTGGTATGCAGGCTGGCTTTATACAAAGAAGATTCAATCCTTCTAAACTTTCTTGGGCTGATCAGTGGAATCCGGTTACTGGCTACAATCCATCTACACCAACCTCCGAATTTTTAAGCAGAACTTCTGCTACAGCTTTTGATGCTGGTGCTGGTGTTTTATACTATGATGCACAACCAGGCAAAAAGGCAAATATTTTCGCAGGATTTTCAGCTTCACATATTACTATGCCAGATGATAAATTTAGTGGTAGCGGAAATGACAAAATTCCTGTTCGTTATACTTTACATGGGGGTGTAAGATTGGTGGTGAATGATCATTTTTCTGTTACACCAAACGTTTTATATGTACGTCAAAGAACTGCATCTGAAACAATGATTGGTGCTTATGGTCAAATTAAAGCACCAGCAAATACCGATTTTCTTTTTGGTGTAAACTATCGTATCAATGATGCCATTTCTCCTTATGTTGGTTTTAATTATAAAAGCTTTACGTTGGGTATGAGTTATGATGTAAATACGTCTGATTTAAGTAAAATTCAACGTGGTTCTAATAGCTTCGAAATTTCATTATCATTCATTGGACGTAAGAAAACACAAACTCCAGAAACAGAGTTTATTTGTCCTAGATTATAAAAAAACTTTCCATGTTTATTGTATGCATTTTAGTGAATACAATAGTTTATAAAAATTTATACAGATGAAAAAGTTAGTTGGTATAGCTGTAGTAAGTCTTTTTTGCTTTAGTGTTTCGGCTCAGGTAATTTACGATTACTTAAAAGCGGCAGATGCTTATTTTGCAAAAGCCGATTATGCTTCGGCAGCACAGTACTACGAAAAATATTTAGGCGTTGGTAAAACTAAAATTAAAGCAGAAGAGTACGATCCTTACACAGTAAAGAGTTTAACTAAGCAACAAAAAATTGCTGTAAGTAATAAGCAACAGGCTATTTATAAATTAGCTGAGAGTTACCGACATCTGAATTTTCCATCAAAAGCTGCTCCTTATTATTTACAGGCTACAAATTTCGATAAAGCCAGTTTTCCATTAGCAGGATACTGGTATGGAAAAAGTGTAAGAGCACTAGGAAATTACGAATTAGCCGATTCTACTCTCAATAGTTTTGTAAGCACAGCAACTGATGCTACTTATGTGGATGATGCTAAAAGAGAATTGGCAAATCTTAAATTTATTAAAACTGAGCTTACCAAAAACACCAGCTTATATACTGTAAATAAATCAACACCTGTAGTAAATGCTGGTGGTGCCAATTATGCACCAGTTAAAGTAAATGCCAATACTTTGTGGTTTACATCTACAAGAAAAGACAGCAGCGTAAAGAGTAATGTGTACAACAACAAAGTATATGCTGCTGTATATGAAGGTGGTGTATTAAGTTCAGTACAAAAAGTTACTGTGCCACAGGCAACACAACATCAGGGTGTACTTAGTTTTTCACCAGATGGTAATACCATTTTCTTAACTAGATGGACGATTGTAGATGGGAAAAAAATGTCGAATATTTATTCGAGTACTAAAACCAATAATACATGGAGTGAGCCTATTTTATTAGATTCAACCATTAATGTTACAGGAGCTTGTACACAGCAACCATTTGTAATGGCCGACGGAACTCAGTTGTTATTTTCTTCTGATAGAAAAGATGGAATTGGTGGGTTCGATTTATGGAGTGTAGCTTTAGATAAGAATGCAACACCAATTGCAGGGACCATTAAAAATTTAGGCAATACTGTAAATACCGTGAATGATGAGCAAGCACCTTACTATCATTCACCATCAACAAGTTTAGTATTTTCCAGCAATGGTTATGTAGGAATGGGTGGATACGATTTTTTTGTAAGCAAAGGAACTTTAAACAATTTAAGCAAACCAGAAAATTTAGGTTATCCTTTAAACTCAGTGAAAGATGATATTTACTTTACCAGCAATGGTACTGCTAAAAATATTTTAGGAGAGGTGTTGTTTAGTTCAGATAGAAGCAGCGACTGTTGTTTAGAAATGTTTGCATTAAACAAAATACGTCCTATTAAACAAATAACTGGGTTGGTGGTAGATTGTGATACCAAACAACCATTAAGTAATGCATCAGTTTCTGTAGTGAATAGTGCAGGTAAAGTGGTGTTAAATAAAGTAACAAGTGCCGATGGTTCTTATGCGTTTACTGCTGAAGATTTTGATAATCTTACCACATCTGGTGAAGCTGTAGGCTACAAAGCCAATAGTGTTGCTACAGTTGCAATTACCAACGATGAACTGGTAAACCAAACACTAAACGTATTGTGTTTAACCAAAATTCCTTTAGATACTGTTCCTGCTCCAAAAGTGGATACAGTTGTTGTGATGGATAATATTTATTTTGAATTCAATAAATCAATTTTATTAGATGAGTCTCATGCTGCCATTGATAATCAAATTTTGAGCATGTTAAATAAATATCCTACTATGGTAATTGAAATTGGTGGACATACCGATAGTCAGGGTAAAGATGATTATAACATGAAATTATCTCAGGCCAGAGCTGAATCGGTTAAAAAATACTTGATTGAAAAAGGTATTGCTGCTGAACGAATGGAAGCTAAGGGTTATGGTGAAACCAAACCTGTTGCTCCAAATACATTAAACGGTAAAGACAATCCTGAAGGACGTAAGAAAAACAGAAGAACCGAATTTAGAGTATTGCACTATTAATTGGTTACTCTATCAAATAGATAAAAATGCCCTGAAATTTCAGGGCATTTTTTTTGTTTTATTATTTTAGAATTATAAAGATGTTTTATGTTTTAGGGACCCAATAAAATTATAATTATAAAAACTAGTACAAAAAATAGATGGGTTTTGGTGTGCTGCTTATTTATGCTTTTGAACTACTTGATTGAAGTCCTCTCAGCATCTTCTTTCACCCGATATCGTACAATTTTTTTGATAAGTGCAATAGGCAATGGCTTATCTATTGGGAATTGTATTGCACCCTTCGACGTTTTATATTGGGTAAGTTCTTCTGCAAAAACTATCAATGGCTTTGCAGTAGGGTATAAGCCAATATGTTTTTGGTAAGCTGCATAATATACTAAGTTGGTACTTTGTTTAAATGCTGGCATATTGTAACTGATAAGTTCAACTGATTTTGGGGCAGCTTGTAAAATAGCTTTACGCAGTTGTTGCAGCTTTATTTGTACCGCTTTATTAAAAGAAGCATGATACGCATCAATTGTGGTAAACTTTACTGTACCATACGGAGCAGTTTTTTTCTTTGTGGTTGCCATGATTTAAATTTTATTACTGAATGTACACTTGCGTCAGTTAACTAAAAAATCAAGAATTAGTTTTCTGATTTCGTTTCTTTGAATTTCATTGGCACTGTCATCCATATCGTTGTGTGTAGTATTGGCCAATTTAATAATTTGAATATTAAATGTACGTTCTTCTTCTTTAGATGGCAATACACCTTCATCAGCTGGTTGGTCGCTGGAACGAATAGACAATACAGCTGGATATTTATTTTTGGGCAATACCATTCTTCTATTGTCCAGTGTAATTATTTTGGCCACATAGCCAGGATGTTTTTGTGGAAACAGAGCTGTCATATCTCCACCATTCGAATGTCCAATTAAGGCAACATTATTAAAATCTAAATCAGGATATTTTTTTTGCAAGTATTTCAGAACAAACAAAATATTATCGGCACCACGTTCCCAAAATGGCCTGCGTACAATTTGTGGTATGCCCATTAGTGGCAATAAACTGTCTGTTGGTAATTCGTGTTGTATGCTTGCCACCAAATAGCCTTTTGTTGCTAGGTAGTTAGACAAATAAGAATAAGCTAAATAATCGCCGCCTTTATTTTGGCCATAACCATGGTTTATGATTATTAATTGTTGTTTGCCTGAAATAATTTGTTTTTGTGGTTGATAAATAGCAATTGGAACAATTCGTTGGCGAAGGGTATCGAAAAGATGTGTTGTATCTAATTGAACTTTGCTTAAACTTATTTGGCTGGTGGTTTGGTTGCCTTTAAAACAACCCACACTGCAGGTAAAAACCAATGAATAAAGGGAAATATATTTAAACATAAAATTTGGAAAAATAGAAAATGAAGCTGATTGAAAACTTGAAAATAAGTAAACAAAATGGGAAGTGACAATTGAACTTTAGTTTTGTATTTCTAAGACTAAATGAGTTAAATCTGTATTTTTTTGATTTGAGTTTGCCCATTTTTTGATATTTGGATGGAGGTTGCCCACAAATTTTGTTATTTTCCCCCCAATCTGCCGAAATAATGGGTGCAGTTTATTGTACAAATGCGTAAACCCCTACCTTTGCGGCTCGAAAAAAAGACCAGTATTTTTCTGTAGTTGAAGTGTGCGACGCAACCACAGTTGAAATATAGACAAACGCTGGTTGCAAAAAACTAAAAATTTAAAAACAAATACAAGCGTTATGGCGGACTTGAAATTTCAACGCAACTTTGGTATTGCTGCTCACATCGATGCTGGCAAAACCACAACTACTGAGCGTATTTTACGCTACACCGGTATGATCCACAAAATTGGGGAAGTACACGATGGTGCAGCAACTACCGACTGGATGGAGCAGGAAAAAGAACGTGGTATTACCATTACTTCTGCTGCTGTTAGTTGTCAGTGGAAATTCCCTACCGTAAAGGGAGTTGCTGATGCAAACACAAAAAGTTACTATTTTAATATTATTGATACTCCGGGTCACGTGGATTTTACTGTAGAAGTAGAACGTTCGATGCGTGTATTAGATGGTTTGATTGCATTATTCAGTGCTGTTGATGGTGTTGAACCTCAATCTGAAACTGTTTGGCGTCAGGCTAACCGTTATAAAGTACCAAGAATTGGTTTCGTAAACAAAATGGATCGTAGTGGTGCCGATTTCTTAATGGTGGTTAACCAAGTAAGAGAAATGTTGGGTGCTAATGCTGTGCCTTTACAATTACCAATTGGTGCCGAAGATAATTTTACTGGGGTTGTTGACCTTATTAAAATGAAAGGTATCATTTGGCATATGGAAACTGAAGGAATGACTTTCGACGAAATTGATGTTCCAGCTGATATGGTTGAAGAGGCCAATGAGTGGAGAGCTAAATTAGTTGAAGCAGTTGCTGAATACGATGATACTTTAATGGAGAAGTTCTTTGAAGATCCTAATAGCATTACTGAAGATGAAATGCATGAAGCAATCCGTAAGGCTTGTATCGATTTAAGCATTGTTCCAATGATGTGTGGTTCTTCTTTCAAAAACAAAGGTGTACAAACTGCTTTAGATGCTGTTTGTCGTTACTTGCCTTCTCCAGTAGATGTTGATGATACTGAAGGTGTAAATCCTGATACAGGTGAAACTGTTTACCGTAAGCCTGATGCTAAAGAACCATTTGCAGCTTTGGCGTTTAAAATTATGACCGATCCTTTCGTAGGTCGTTTAGCATTTTTCCGTTGCTACTCTGGTCACTTAGATGCTGGTTCTTATGTATTGAACGTAAGAAGTGGTAAAAAAGAACGTATCAGCCGTATTATGAAGATGTTTGCAAACAAGCAAAATCCGGTTGACTTTATCGAAGCTGGTGATATTGCTGCTGCAGTTGGATTTAAAGAGATCAAAACAGGTGATACTTTGTGCGATGAGAAGCATCCAATCACCTTAGAGAATATGTTTATTCCTGAACCAGTTATCGCTATAGCGGTTGAGCCTAAAACGCAGGCCGACGTAGATAAAATGGGTATGGCTATCGCTAAATTGGTAGAAGAAGATCCTACATTACGTGTTAACACAGATGAGGATACTGGTCAAACCATTTTACGTGGTATGGGTGAGCTTCACTTAGAAATTATCATCGACCGTATGCGTCGTGAGTTTAAAGTAGAAGTAAACCAAGGTGCTCCTCAGGTTGCTTATAAAGAAGCATTTGGTCAAGTTGTTACGCACCGTGAAGTGTTGAAAAAACAATCGGGTGGTCGTGGTAAATTTGCTGATATTCAGTTCGATTTAGGTCCTGCCGATGCAGAGTGGTTAACAGCGAATGAAGGCAAACATTTCCAATTTGTGAATGATATTTTTGGAGGTTCTATTCCTAAAGAATTTCACCAATCTATTCAAAAAGGGTTTGAAACAAGTATGACTACTGGTGTTTTAGCAGGTTACCCTGTAAACAACATGAAAGTAAGAATATTTGATGGTAGCTACCATGATGTGGATTCTGATGCAATGAGCTTTGAGCTTTGTGCTAAATCTGCATTTCGTGAAGCTGGTCGTAAAGCAAAACCAACTTTATTAGAGCCAATCATGAAAGTGGAAGTATTAACTCCAGATCAATACATGGGTGATGTTACAGGTGACTTGAATCGCAGACGTGGTATGTTAGAAGGTATGGATAGCCGTGCCAACTTACAGGTTATTAAAGCCAAAGTTCCGTTAAGTGAAATGTTTGGTTACGTAACCCAGTTGCGTTCATTGTCTTCTGGTCGTGCAACTTCTACTATGGAGTTCTCTCATTACAACCCAGCTCCAAACAACGTTGCTGAAGAAGTAATTGCAAAGAATAAAGGTAAAGTGAAGATTGAAGAATAAGCCTTTATATAAGAGCATTCAAATAAACGAAAGTCCCCGTTCAGTAATGAATGGGGACTTTTCTTTTGGGGCTATCAGCTGTAGAATAGCCATCAACTTTAGTTCTGGCTTTCGTTACAAGCCCTCATACTTCGGGGCTTTTTACTCAATCCAGCAGCCCATCATCAAAAGAATAGTATTCAGCTTTTCAACCTGACGTAACCCTTCATTTTTTATTTTCCCGATTTCTACAATCAAATTTCCCAATTGCTATAAACAATAGTTTGCTAGAAAAATATTTTTGTGTTCTTGTAATTCAATTATTATTCAACACAATTCATTTAGCATACAATTTATTTTTATGAAGTTTACAGCAAGGGGCATTCACCGTGATTTTGGTTACTTCTACATTGGTTTAATTATTTCATTTGCTGCATCAGGTTTAATGATGAATCACAGAGAACATTGGCATCCTGAAAAATATATTGTAGAAGTAACTGAATTTCAAAAACAGCCATTTCAATCATCGGCAATCAGCGATAGCAGCATAAGAAATTTTGTAGCCAAAGAATTGCAGGTAAAAGACAAGGTAAAAAGGCATAATCTTAGAAAAGATAAACTTAAAATTACCTGCGATAACCATGATATTGAAATGGATATAAAAACAGGTAAAGGAGAAATAGCCAACTTTAAAAAAACACCATTAATTGCACAAATGATGCAGCTACATAAAACCAATAACTCTAATTGGTGGGTTTATTATTCGGATGTTTTTGCATTATCACTCATTGTAATTGCTGTTACAGGTACATTTATAATGGGTAAAAGCAAATACTCTTTTAAACAAAGAGGCTGGAAGCTGGCTATAGCTGGATTGTTATTTCCAATATTGTTTTTAATATTCTTGGGTTAAGCTGTTTTTTTAATAGTTGTTAAAATGTATAAGGGTTTTAAACTTATGTTTAGTTGCATCATCTTAAGGGCAATTAAATTATACAACTATGGTACGTAAACTATTGATTGCAGTTGCTGTATTTTTTGCAGCAACCACAGCAACAGAAGCTCAGTTTGTAGTAAAAGTAAGACCTGCTTTTGTAGTACACAGTAAACCTAAGCCACCATCTGTACAACATATTTGGATAGAGCCTGAATGGGTTTGGCGTAACGGCAATTATGTAATGATAAATGGTTACTGGGCAACACCAAGAGTTGGATTTGTTTATCATCAAGGATATTGGCGTAAACAAAGAAGTGGCTATGTTTGGGTAACTGGTTGCTGGAGACGACGCTAGTGTGTTGTTGGATTTTTAACCACCTGTTTTTGTACTAATGCTATCTTTAACAGGCGGCTGTTTCAGCATTTCACCTTCTATTTGAACTGGCAATGGAGTGAATTGAATATCATCTTGTTTTTTACCAAACAATGTTTCGAACTCCTGTCGATAACTAATACTCACTCCTTGTCGGTTTCTCCTTCCCAAAGCATTACCATTGCTAATGTCTAAACTGTTTTTATTAAATACAATGGCTCTAAGTTTTTTATCTCTGCTTAAAACTACTTCAATGTTTAAATCGGGTAACCATTGAAAGTTGCCACTTTGTGCAGCCGAAGTTCCCCAGCTGAAATCTAAATCTCCCCCAAAGGTTACTACAACATTGTTGTTAAAGAAACTTCGTCCAATTTTAAAGTTAACCCTCGATCTGTCAATTCTATTATTGTTCGTTGCATTAACGCCATTGTTAAAAAGATTGCCACTGCTATATACAGAAGTACCTAAGTCGAACTTCAAACTTTTGTCTTTAAAAAGTTTATATAAAAAGTTAGATACTTGCTGATTAATTTCTGCTGTAATCTTTTGTGAAATCGTATTAATACCAATACCTGTATAGTTTACATTACCACCACCACCCAGCAAACCTCTACCATAAGGTACAAAACTATTAAACACAATTAAGGAAGTTGCTTGTGTAACCATTTCGTTTTTATCCTTACTTATTTTGTCTAAAAATTGGGCAAAATCAGCATCGTTTTTTGCAGGGCTATTAGCTGGAAAATCTATTTTAAATTCGATAGTTGGAAGCGTAAGTTTATCTCTTAGTTGTGCAATAACATACACTTTGTCTCTCAAGTTGTTGGTAGCTGTATTATTTAAACTTGTGTTCGAAGTAAGGTCGGATAAATTCACATTTTCTGCTTCGTAACGAGCGTCAATGTGCAAATCTGCTTTCATTGCATCACCTGTCCATTCAATATAATTGCCTGCTCCAGGGATTAGTAAGAATGGTTTTTTTATGAAAGATTGAAAGTTAAAATCGTATTTTCCTTCATCAATATTGTAACGACCTCTAATGTCTAATTTTTCATTAGTGCCTGCTTTTATTTTTAAACGTCCGTTACCTTTTGCTTTAATTACATCACCAGCTAGTTCATCTAAAATTACATCAATTAATACTTTGTTATTTGCTGCTAAGTCTAGATCTACGGATAAATTAAAAGCATTGTTTTTCTTCTCTTGTACCATTTCTTCACCAAATTGTCTAAATATAATGAAGTCAGCGTCGGCACTTTCTTTATTGTTTGAATTAGGAATGTAGATATGAGAGCTATCATTGGCTTCTCCTACAATTACCATTTTAGCATTGTTTTCGGGACCTCTAAAACTTAATGTAGCCTTACCAATGGCATTACCATAAAACTGTTGATTGTCTTTTGCTTTGGTATCTAATAACAATAATTTTTTAGTAGACAAATCAAAATCAAAGGTCATTTCTTTAAAACCTTTTTCATACAATTTACCCCGAACGTTTCCTGTATTGTTTTTATAATCTTTTATTGTAAAAGTTCCAAAATTTATACCATCGTCTTCGAATTTTATTAATGCCGAATCGATTGTATAATACACTTGGGTATAATCTACTAATAAACCTGTATTTTTTATTTTAATATCTCCGTTTAGCAAAATGGTTTCAGGTTTTCCTTTTACTTTTAATGTACCTGACGCATAGCCATCTACATTTGAAAAAATGCCTTTGAGGTATTTTTGTATAAGTGTTAAACGGGTATTGTCTAAAACAATATCTGTTTTTATAGGAGAATTATCTGTTGTGTCTTTGGTTTCGTAAGTTCCTTTAGCGGCGAACTTATATTTTTCGTTAGGCGAATCCCAATCGAAGGTTACTTTGCCAGTTTTAGAATCGTAGGCTGCTTTGATTTTAGCAATGCCAATCGAATCTTCATCCAGCTGAAATTGTTCAGCTTTTAATGTTGCTTCTGCAGAGAAGTTATCAAAGAAATTATTCAGCTTTATTTTGCCAGTTGCGATACCCTGAATTTTAGGATCTTTAAAAGCATAAGCAACAAAGTCGCCTAATAATACATTTTTTAGGTCGATAATTAAATGATTGGCATTGTTGTCTTCTTCGGTTTCTGTATCTACCGAAATTTCTTGGTAGCCTTGTGTGAACTTAATGTTTTTGGCACTTAAGAAATTTTTACGACTAACCAACTCTCCATTTTTCTCAATATTCCATTTTTTATCATTGATTACAAAAGAGGATGGACGAAACTGAACTCTCACTCCATCTTCTAAAGTAAATACATCAGCTGTTAAAGAAGCATCGTTGAGTGTATTGTTTGCTTTTGTTTGAATACCTACAATAGAATGATCGTTTGCTGAGCTGATATTTATTTTAGTATAAGGTAAGTTTAGGCTATCGCTAATTTTGGTAGAAGTAAGTTCACCAATAATATTCAATGAATCTAAATTACCATGTCCTGTAAAATCAATACCAGTGAATGAATATTTATCGTACATAAAAGAAGGTACTTTAATATTCAGCAATAAATTATTTTCTTTTGTATTTACTGATCCATAAATATTGGCATCGTTTAAACCCGCTAATTTTTGATCAATCAATTTTAAGTAAGGCTCAATATAATTGGTAGAAAGATTAAATTGAAAGTTTTGATTTTTAGGAATGGTTGCAGGTTCTGCTATGTATGCTGGGTAATATTTATGCAAGAAGGATTGAAAGCTTTGTGGTAAATCCATAATGCTGAAATCTCCACTAATATTTGCAGCAAAGTCGGCACTGGCTAACTTTAGCTGTTTTATACTATCTATATAGTTGGATGAAAGTGTTAACGAGTCGAATCGAATTTCAGCATCATTGTTTTGTACAACAGCATTCAATAATTTGGCTTGCCCTAAAAAATTATCGATATTGGTTCCTGTAAAGTTAACGTCTAAAGTACCCGTAATTTTTAAGTTGTTTTTACTTAGATTTAGTTCTTTATAATTCGATTTTAAAATATCGGCAAACAGATTAAATCGAGGCTGCTGTTCTGTAAAATCGAGTTGTACGCTACCTATAAAATCTAAGTTAGGGTCATTAATTTTAAGTTGACCATAAAATGCTTTTTTCTCGAATGTACCAATAGCAGTAATATTGGTGTAATTGTATTTATTGAACTCCAACTGTTTTATTGTGCCATCTAAACTGGTTTTCATTTTTTGCAGCGTAAAACTGCTACCAGCTACTTTACCTTTAAAATCAATAATGCCAAAATAATCATTTCTAATAAACTTACCTAAGTTAAACCGACTGGTATTTAATGTTCCATTGTATGATGGTTCTCTTCCGTCAGGGAACTTCATTGATAAGTCAGTATAAATACCTCCTAAACTTGTGCTTATATTGCCAGTACTTTTAAAGTTGTTGTATAGCCCATTAAAGTTTCCCCTGAAAACAATATTACCAAGTGCTGCAATATCAGGATTTGAAAATGTGTTAATTGCTGGGGCAAATGTTGCTAAATCAGTTGCATTGGTTTGTATGATTCCGTTGTTTAAAGAGATAATTGTTTGGTTTATGTTGGGCAAACCCTTCATACTTAATGTACCACTAATACTGCTATTGTTACTTTTTGCTGCCAATTGATTAATTGTAAAATCTTCAACTGTTCCTTTAAAGTTACCTGCGATAGCTACATTTCGTTTCCAAGTTTTTACATCAGGAGCAAAAAAAGCAATATCATCACTGTTAATGAATGAGTTTCTAAAATTGGCAACCATGGTTACCTTGCTCTCATAATCTGCAAAGTCTTTATTGAAGTGTTCAAACTTCATTGCATAGTAATTGCCCAACTTGCTACGGTTGGTTTGTAAATCTAAATTGGCAAATTCCATTATGCCAGGATTTACTTTATAATCGGCTGCTAATTTTTTTACATCTAAACCTGAACGTTCTTTACAACTAAGCTCCATATTGGTTGTAAGTGTATCATTGTTCAGGAAAATATTTTTGAATGTGGCATTTATTTTAGAGAATGATAAATGGTTACCGTCAAAATTACTGTAAGGTGATTTTTGGTTTGCATAATCAATAAATACACCATTGCGTATTGTTAAATTGGCAACTTGTATAAACATTCTCGATGGGTTCAATCTGTAGCCAGTATCTAAAGACACTTTCTTGGCTTTAGGCGGTCGTAATCCATCAAAATTTTGAATGTTTACAATTGGTTTTTCTATGTTTACATCATTCAGCTGAAATACGCCTTTATCAAAATTGATGTTATCTGCATTCAATGTAAGGCTGCTGATATGGCAATCAATTGTTTCGCCAATCCAACGGTCATCATTAATAAAATGAATATTTTTTAAATCAATTTTTTTTAGGCTTAATGCCAAGCCATCTTTTTTCGTTGTAGATTTTTTGGGCGAAGCAAAATAGTTGGCAATAAACTGATAGTTCCAAACAGAGTCGGTTCTTTTTAGCTTAACAACTGCATCTTCAAGCCCAATAAATTTTAACTCAGCTTTGTCTTTAAAAATAAACCAATCCGTTATTCTAACTTTCATTTGTCCGGCATAAAGCAAAGTGTCTTTACTTTTATCTTCTATAAAAACACCTTCTATATCGGCACTATTTAAAAAAGAAAGGTTTACATGTTTAACCTTAACTGTTGTTCCTAATTCTTTCGAAAGTTTATTGGCAGCATAACCTACAAGGTAGTTTTGTACAGGAGCTGTTTGTAAAGCAATCCATATACAAAGTATAATGGCAACAATTACAAAAATGGTTATGCGTAATATTTTTAGAAATCGCTTCAGAATTAGTTAATTTGAACTGTGAAAATAAAACATTCAAGCCCTATTGGCAAATTCAATACCAAACTTATAACAATGCGTTTTTTAGTTTTAACTTTTGCTATGATGCTTAGTGCAAGTGCGTTTACACAAAATTCAAGTGAAAAGAAATTTACACTGGTTATACATGGCGGTGCTGGTACTATTTTAAAGAAGAATATGACACCTGAAAAGGAACTTGCATATACAGAAAGCTTGAATAAAGCATTGCAAACAGGTGCTAAAATTTTGGCAAATGGAGGAACTGCATTGGAGGCAGTTGAAGCAACAGTTAAAGTATTAGAAGATAATCCTTTGTTTAATGCTGGTAAAGGTGCTGTTTTTACAAATGCAGGTAAAAACGAAATGGATGCAGCCATAATGGATGGTGCAACTTTAAAAGCTGGTAGTGTAGCTGGAGTTACTACTATTAAAAATCCTGTGCATGCAGCAAGATTGGTGATGAACAATAGTGAACATGTAATGCTTGTTGGAAAAGGAGCTGAACAATTTGCAGCAAAACAAGGATGTACAGTTGTTGATACTACCTATTTTTTTACAGAAGATAGATGGAAAGCATTACAAAAAGCCAAAGCCGATGAGGCCAATAAAATAAAACAAGAAGGAGCTTTTCTAAAGCAAAAAGAAAACCACGATGAAAAATATGGCACTGTGGGGGCTGTAGCAGTTGATAGTTATGGCAATTTAGCAGCTGCAACAAGTACTGGTGGTATGACCAATAAAAGATACAATAGAGTAGGAGATGCTCCCATAATTGGTGCTGGCACTTATGCTGATAATAATACTTGTGCCATAAGTTGTACTGGTTGGGGTGAATTTTTTATACGATTGGTAATGGCAAAATCCATTGCAGATATGATGGAGTATGGAAAATTTACTTTAAAAGATGCAGCTAATGAAATGGTGATGAAAAAATTACCTGCATTAGGTGGCGATGGTGGCTTAATTGCAGTAGATAAAAATGGAAACATCGCTATGCCTTTTTGTACAGAAGGTATGTATCGTGGGTTTATAAAATCTACAGGAGAAAAAGTAGTGAAAATTTTTAAAGAATAGTTGCGGTTGTTTTAAAATAGTTTTTTATAATTTATTGTAAACAGTTGTTCTTTTACTTTGTAGTCAACAATTGAATGTATAAATAGCAGCACCGTATAAGAATGAGTAATACGCAGCAGAAACAAATAACACTAGCAGGATTTTTAATTACACTTACAGGAGCAATATTATTTTCAACAAAAGCAATCTTTGTTAAGTTAGCATTTGCATCTACCAAGGTAGATGCAGTTACGCTGCTTACTTTACGTATGCTTTTTTCTTTACCTTTTTATTTAATTGCAGCAAGGCTAGCTTATAAAAAGGAGAATAGTGCAATGCTTACTAAGCAACAGTGGCTATATATTTTAGGGTTGGGCTTTTTAGGTTATTATTTAAGTAGTTTATTCGATTTTATTGGACTACAATTTATTTCGGCTGGGTTAGAAAGATTAATTCTTTTTTTATATCCAACTTTTGCAGTGTTAATCAATACTTTTTTGTTCAAGAATAAATTGTCTAAAACACAGATTGCAGCTTTGATATTAACTTATGCTGGTATTGGATTAGCATATTATGGAGAATTGAAAATAGATACTTCCAATCCCAATTTTTTCTATGGTTCTTTTATGGTTTTTTTATGTGCTATTACCTATTCTTTTTATTTAGTAGGTACTGGTAGAATGGTGCCTATTGTTGGTGTTACACGATATACTGCTTATGCAATGTTTGCAGCTACTGCAGGAATTTTTATTCATTTTTTGGCTACTCGTTCTATCGCTAATATTCATTTTACCCCAACCCTTATAGGCTATTCAGTTGCATTGGCTATAGTGGCTACCGTATTGCCATCTTTTTTAATTAGCAATGGCATGAAAAAAATAGGGAGTAACAATGTAGCAATTATAACAAGTATAGGACCTGTTTCTACCATATTACAGGCTTATTTTATTTTAGGAGAATCAATTTTTTTAGAACAATTAATTGGAACAGTACTGGTTGTTATTGGCGTATTATTAATTGGCAGAAAAGCAGCGGTTGCTAATGCAGAAAATTAATTTTAGAATAAAAGCAGACGTAAGTGAACTGTTATTGTTTTGCTGCCTTATCTACTTTTTTGATAAATTCAATTAAGCCTTTCATGTACGTTTGCTGGTCGTCGTACATAGACATGTGACTTCCCTTTGGGCAATATAAATACGAACCATTAGGAAATTGTTTACTCATCCATTCCATATGTGCAGGATCCATTGTATCAAACTTTCCACCAATGGTTAGTACTGGTGTATTGATATTTTTCAAATCATTTTTTCTATCCCAGTTGGTTAGCTTTCCACCAATACCAAATTCACTTAGTCCTTGCATGGTTACATATAATGAGTGATTGTGTTTACTTGCAGAACGTACAAAAGGCTCAGGCCAATCTTTCACAGGAAAACGACAAACGTGTTTTGTATAAAAATGTTCATTTAGTAAATCCATGTATCTAGGGTTTTCAAACTCACCTCTTTTTTCTAGTTGTTTAATGGTATCTAAAATGGCTGGTTTAAATTGTTTGGCTAATACATCATCAGCATATTTGCCATAGTCAATACAACTACTCATCATATTCGAAATAATCAAACCCTTTAAGTTTTGCTGATATTTTAAAGTATATTCGGTTGCTAAAATTCCACCCCAGGAATGACCCAATAAATAGAAGTTATTTTTATCTAAGTTTAATGCTTTTCTTACTTGTTCTACTTCTTCAACATAGCGTGGTAAATCCCAAAATGCTGTATCTTTTGGGTTGTCAGAATTACCACTTCCCAATTGGTCGTAGTAAATAAATTCAATTCCTTCGACAGGTAAAAAATTTTCCATGCATTCGAAGTAATCATGTGTAAATCCTGGGCCACCATGTAACAGTAGTACTTTTATTTTGGGATTGTTGCCCATGCGTTTCGTCCACACATTCATTTTCCCTTTTGGTGTTTCAATCTCAATCACCTGAACACCACCAGTTTGAACCTGAGCAGTGTCTATGGTGTAATAATTACTATTTGTTTTTTGATTATCTGATGTATTGCAGCCTAAGATTATTGTAGCAAAAAAAACGAATATTGGGTATTTATAAGCGGTCATAATTAAAGGCTATAATAAATATGAAATTAAAGTAAAACTGTCAACACAAACGTGCATTTTATAGCTTGGTTATCCACCACTCTGTTGCAATAATTTTTCATACACATCAACATAACTACTGCCAATTGGAATTTCTTTACCTGCAACTTGAACTTTATTTTTGCTAAACTTTTCCACTTTGTGTAATGGAATAATATAAGAACGATGCACCCTTGCAAACAAATTTTCAGGAAGTTTTTCAAGTACACCTTTCAAGGTCATTAAAGTAAGAACAGGATAGGGTTTTATATGAATTTTTATATAATCATCCAATGCTTCTATAAGGTCAATGTCTTTAAGGTTAATCTTCATCATTTCGTAATTTACTTTTACGTAAATACTACTCAGTTGAAGCTCTTGTGAAGCTGTAAATTCTATGTATTCTTTAGCCTTATAAATGGCTTTTAAAAAACGGTCAAATTCAAATGGTTTCAATAAATAATCAATTGCATCTACATTAAAACCATCTACTGCATAATCTTTAAATGCAGTAGTGAAAATTACAGGTGGTTTGGTAGGTAAACTTTTGTAAAACTGCATGCCATTAATGTCGGGCATTTGAATATCTAAAAACAGTAAATCAACTTTATTATTTTTTATATATTCTGTTGCTTCATCAGGATTGGTAAAAACTTTATCCAATTGCAAGTAAGAAATTTTGCTACAATATTGTGCAACAACCTGTAATGCCAATGGTTCGTCGTCTAATGCTATACAATGAAGGGTCATGCTATATCAATTACTAAATGAACTTTAAAAGTATTGTTGTTGTCAGAAACATATAAAGTGTGTTTATCGGGATAAGATAAAATTAAACGTCTCTTCACATTGTTTATACCAATACCTGTTGTATCCATGCTATTGGCTTTATGTACTATGGTATTGGTTACGTCTAATTCAACAGTATTGCCAGTTGCTATTAAATGAATGTCAATTTCTGAATTGTCTTTGGTACTAACCCCATATTTAAAAGCGTTTTCTACAAAAGGAATAAACAATAATGGAGCAATGTTTTTATTGATTGTGTTACCCGAAATCTCGAAGTTTACTTTTACTTTATCAGTTAAACGAACCAATTGTAAATCGATATAATTTTTTAGAAAATCAATTTCATTTTCTAATGGTACTTTATCTGTTTGCGTTTCTGTAAGTATATACCGCATTATTGATGAAAGTTTCAATACGGCCGGAGCAGTTTTATCGCTTTGTACAACCGCTAGAGAATAAATATTATTCAGTGTATTAAAAAAGAAATGTGGGTTTACTTGTGTTTTTAAAAAGGATAATTCTGTATTTAGTTTTTCATGCTCAATTTTTTCTTTGGTATGTTCTACCCGTAACCATTGTTGTATGGATGTGATACAAATGCCAATAGTTAATACCAATAAAAATACTACAAACGAACCAGGAAAATACCTGAATTCATTTTTAGGCGACTTCCTTTTACTATCCTTTTTTGGCTCCGAAAATTTAGAAATGCTATCTTTATTTTCTTTAAAATTGTTTCTGCGTTGTCTAAATTCCTGACGCATCTCTTCTCTTATATCGTCTTCAGAATTACCAGTTATTAAATGTGTAATTTCTCTAGGAGCATAAATAAATAATGTTAAACATGCAGCAATACTTACTAAATAGACAATCCACTTTTTCTTGAATAGGAGCTTCGGTATGAGTACTAAGGTATTTAAATAATAAAATGCCAATAAAAAAGCATTAATGGTAACAAAAAGTGTAACCATATATTTGGTAATACTTGCTGTGATTTCTTTTGGTTGGGGAGAAAAGATATAGGGTAAACAAAAAAAGCAAATCCATACAGCAATGTGTATAGCAATAGTGATTATTTTTTTACGTTCTTTCAATGTAAATTATTTGGGATAATTAAAACTAGAGCAATGAAAGCACCACAAACGTTTTTATGGGTAAAAGAAAAAGAATTATCGGTAAAACAGCCATGCTATAATTTAATAGGTCTAAATATTTGCTAGCTGTTTTATTTTTTCAGTTAAAACTGCCCAACTGTATTTTTTCTTTTCTTCTAATAAGTGTGGCAAAAAGAAATTCTCTCCTAATGAATATAATTCTTCAATCTTGGTTGCAATGGCTTGTGCATTAGGTTCTGCCACTAAGCCCACTTTTTTATCGGGCACTAAATCGGGCAAACCTCCAACATTGGTAACCAACATGGGTTTATTAAAGTGATAGGCTAGGGGGGTAACGCCACTTTGTGTAGCATTTCGATAGGGCTGAATCACAAAATCGGCGGAACTTAAATAAAATTTCACTTCACTATCGGCAATGAAATCGGTTCGTAAAATTAAAGAAGCTGCAATACCCAGTTGTTCGATTTGGTCTTCGTATTGTTTTTTGTCTTCGTAAAATTCACCAGCAATAAGTAATTTGACATTTGAAATTTCTGATTGCTGATTTACGATTAATTGCATTGCTTCTAGCAATAAATCTAAGCCTTTGTATTTTCGAATAAAACCAAAAAAAAGAATTATTTTTTCTTGTTCAGGTAACCCTAAATGTTTTCTAGCTGCTTGCTTCGATAATCCTTCTCCAAAATTGTCGTATAGTGGATGCACAATTTGGTGTGCAGGTTTATGAGTGAATAGACGTAAGTCTTCCATCACTTTTTCACTCATAGTAACAAAAGCATCTACTGGTTTAAAAAAGTAAGCTGTAAATGGTTTGTCACCTGGGCGTTTTTCGTGTGGAATAACATTATCGGCAATACAAACCACTTTTGTGTGGTTGTTCTTTTTTACTTGTCTTAAAATAGTACCTAAACAAGGTCCCATAAATGGTAACCAATAACGAACAACAATTAAATCGGGCTTTATTTTGTTAAGTTCATTGCCAACCTGCAACCAGTTTACTGGATTAACAGAGTTGATACAAACTTTAATTTTAATATCAGTAGGTGCAGGTTCACTTGAATATTGTGTGGTTCCTGGGAATAAAAAGTTGGGGTATTGTAATGAAAATGTATAAATGGTTGTATCAAATCCTTCATGCTTAAATTGCCTTGCCAATCGTTCGTCAAACGAAGCCAATCCACCACGTAATGGGTGAGCTGGGCCAATGATAATTACTTTTTGAGGATGGAACACTGATGACACGAAGTTTGTTGTATTAGATTTTTTTATAACCAGCTTTTGTATTTCAATTTAACTTTAGTAGCGTCGCACCCTTAAGCTTTTATAACGTTACTCAACAATTATATGCCCAGTTTTTTCTCAATCAAATAGCTGTTTCTTTCAGGTGCATTTCTACCAACCAATTCAGCAATAAATCCTGCTAAAAAAAGTTGCATACCAATAATCATTACAGTTAATGCTATGTAAAATGAAGGTCTATTAGTTAAAGCAAAATCGGTTGTAAAAAATTTTGCTACAATTAAATAGAAGCTCATTAAAAAACCAATCATAAAACAAAGTGTTCCATATAAACCAAAAAAATGCATGGGGCGTTTGCCAAACTTACTAACGAAACTAATGGTTGCTAAATCTAAAAAACCATTAATAAATCTTTCCCATCCGAATTTGGTAACACCATATTTTCTAGCCCTATGCTCCACTACTTTTTCACCAATTTTTCTAAAGCCAGCCCATTTGGCAATTACAGGAATATACCTGTGCATTTCGCCATATACTTCAATGCTTTTTACCACTTTTAATTTGTAGGCTTTTAGTCCGCAATTAAAATCGTGTAAGTTGTGTATACCACTGCTCCAACGTGTTGCAGCATTAAATAATTTGGTTGGAATTGTTTTGGTTATTGGGTCGTATCGTTTTTGTTTCCAGCCACTCACTATATCAAAACCACCTTCTACAATCATTCTTCTCAGTTCTGGTATTTCATCAGGACTATCTTGCATATCTGCATCCATAGTAATCACTACATCGCCTTGTGCTGCTTTAAAGCCTTCATTCAATGCTCCACTTTTACCATAATTGCGTTGAAACTTAATTCCTTTAAAATTAGGATTGGCAGTAGCAATATTTTCAATAACATTCCAGCTGTTGTCAATACTTCCATCATCTACCATAATTACTTCATAGGTGTAATTGTTTGCATGCATTACACGAACAATCCATTCACTTAATTCGGGCAGTGATTCTTCTTCGTTAAATAATGGGATGATGATTGAGAGATCCATTTTACTGTTCTAAGGGATTAAAATTGGGGTTCTTTTTTGCAACAGCAGCTCCTATTAAAGAGAAGATGCAACCGAAAATTAAAAACATTACAATGATACCTGCAATTGCAAACGGCATAAAGAATTTCTTAGACATGTTGATGGCATCGTTGATGTCGCTATCACTCATTTTCTTTTGTTCAGCCATTGCAGTTCTAGCTTGGTCCAAAGCAATATCTACGATTTCTGGAGTAATAAACTTTAAAGCTAAAAAAGTGTACACCGCAAATATTCCAGTTGTGGCTGCTGTTACTTTAAATCCATGTGCAAACGTATTGCCAAAAGTAACATTGCCATCGTTTTGTTTGGCATAAGTGACGCAGCACCAAATTAAACCACCCCCTAAAATTGCATATTGAATATAGCCTAAACTTTTCATTGTACTTAATCCTGCGAAATGTGTAATTAAGCCAAATGCAATTAAAATTAATGCAATAATTAAACCTTGCATTGCTGGTGTTGTTTGTTTTGTTTCCATGTTTTTAGTTTAAATGTAAACTTCCTTTTGTAAATACGCCAATTACTTTTCCTTTCAGTGTTTGGTTAGCGAATGGTGTATTAAACGATTTGCTTTTATTGTTTTCCTTAACCACCAATGTATGTTGCTCTTTTGTAAAAAGGGTGCAGTTGGCAATGGAGCCCTCTGTAATACTGGTTGTTGGTAAAGCAAATATTTTAGCAGCATTGTTACTTAAAATATTTGCAAGCGTAGCATTGTTCAATGTGGGCATAGCTTCATTCAGTATTGCAAAAGCTGTTTGTAAACCAATCATACCATTTTTGGCATATTCAAATTCACACACTTTACTATCCCAGTTTTGAGGAATATGGTGTGTAGCTATACAATCAATCGTACCATCTTCAATTCCTGCTCTTAGTGCTAGCATATCTGCCTTAGAACGTAAAGGAGGGTTCACTTTTAAATGGGTATTGTAATCGTTTAAATCCTCATCACAAAAAAATAAGTGGTAAGGAGTAACGCTACAACTTATTTGCAAGCCTTCAGCTTTAGCAGCTTTAATAAATGCCAAAGTATTGGCAGTGCTAATACCTGTTATGTGTAGTTTACTTTGGGTGTATCTCAATAAATCTATATCACGTTTAACCATTATTTCTTCTGCAATTGCTGGTATGCCGGGTAAACCCAATTGTGTTGAAGTAATTCCTTCATTCATTAGTCCATTTGCACCTATCGATTTATCAATGGGCATTTGTATAACAACACCATCAAATGCTTTTACATATTGCAAAGCTTTAAGTAATAAGCCAGGTGTTTGTACAGGTTGCAATCCATCGCTAAATGCAATGGCTCCACTTGCCTGCATATCATACATTTCGGCCAAATCTTTGCCTTCAATATTTTTTGTAATAGCTCCTAAAGGGTGAATATTTAGTGGAAGTGATTTTGTTTTTTGAGCAACATACTCCACTTGAGATTTACTGTGTAAAACTGGGTTGGTATTGGGCAATACAAAAACCTGTGTAAAACCACCAGCTACAGCAGCAGATGCCCCTGTTTCTAAGGTTTCTCTGTACTCGAAACCGGGGTCACAAAAATGAGCAAAGCAATCTACCCAACCATTCGAAATAATTGTATTGGCTTCTTCAACAACCGTATCAGCTTGTTCATTTATATCGTTTGCAATAGCTTCAATATGTTGGTTATTGATGAGAATATCTTTAACCATTCCGTTATAAGGGCTGTTGACATCTGCAATTAAAACCTTCCTAAAAAGAACCTTCATATGCTAGGTAAAAATTTCGTGCAATATACTTGTAAAATTTCTTTTGATCTTATATTTGCAGCCCAATAAACGAAAGTTTAGGCTCGGGTGGTAGTTCAGCCCGGTAGAATACTTGTATGGGGTGCAAGAGGTCGCTGGTTCGAATCCAGTTCACCCGACATTACTTCCCAAAAGACAATCTTCTAACGGATTGTCTTTTTACTTAAATTCGTTTCATTAAGGAAATGGTGTCTTCCTAATTAACCGTTTTTAGTTATCTAAAAGCTAATGGCACCTACAAATAGTTGCTTTATAAGAAACGGCAATTTTCGTCTGTAAATATTTGTAGGATATGCTTAAGTTAAAAAACTCATTCGAGCAAGTTTCAATTGTACAATTTTTATTAAAGTGGTTTTTATTGGTATTGCCAATTTCGATATTGGTGGGTTCTTTGGTTGCACTCTTTTTATGGTTATTAGATTTAGTAACCAAGATTCGTCATCAAAATGAATGGTTACTCTTTTTACTTCCCATTGCTGGTGTATTAATTTATTTTTTATACAAAATAGCAGGTAAAAATGCCGCTGCTGGTAATAATTTAATTATACAAGAAATTCATGAACCTGGTAGTGGTGTACCTGCAAGAATGACGCCTTTGGTTTTAATAACTACACTGATAACGCATTTATTTGGTGGCTCAGCTGGAAGAGAAGGAACTGCTGTACAAATGGGTGGAAGTATGGCTGCATTGTTGGCACGCTGGTTAAAATTAGAAAAAGCAGATACACGTATTTTATTAATGGCTGGTATTGCTGCTGGTTTTGGTGCTGTATTTGGAACACCTGTTACAGGAGCAATTTTTGCATTGGAGGTTATAGCCATAGGTACTATTCATTACAATGCTTTGTTACCCTGTTTAATGGCCAGTATTTTAGCAGATGTTACTTGCACTGCATGGGGAATTAAACATACTATTTATGTTGTGAATTATAAACAAGTTGAAACACTTTTCTTTTCTTTCTTGCATGTTGATGTTATATTGTTGCTTAAGGTAGTACTTGCCGGAATTTGTTTTGGATTGGTAGGTTATTTGTTTTCAGCATTACAAAACACCATAAAAAATTGTAGTGTAAAGTATATAAAAAAAGCTTGGTTAATTCCAGCTATTGGTGGAGTTGTAATCATTGCATTGTGTTACCTGCTTCATACAACTGATTATATTGGTTTGGGTGTACATGCCTCAAAATCTAATGGCGTTTCTATCATATCTGCTTTTACTATAGGTGGTGCAACTTACTGGAGTTGGTTTTGGAAACTACTCCTTACAGTTATAACCTTAGGTATGGGCTTTAAAGGAGGAGAAGTTACCCCACTCTTTTTTATTGGGGCAACCTTAGGAAATACTATTGCAGTAATGTTGGGTGCTCCAGTAGATTTATTTGCTGCTCTTGGTTTTATTGCAGTGTTTGCAGCTGCAACAAATACGCCCATTGCTTGCAGCATAATGGGCGTTGAATTGTTTGGGGGAGATTATATTTTATATTATGCTGTAGCCTGTTTTGTAGCCTATTATTGTAGTGGCTATACAGGTATTTACGATACACAACGTTTAGGTGTTTCTAAAACAAAGGGAACGGATTTAATTAAAGATATACTGAAACGCATTAGGGGTAAATACATTGATAAATAGCATTTATTATTCAACTTCTACCAATTCTTTAACAATAGAATTATTGGTAGCAAATAATGTTGCCGGAATTTGAATTTGGTCGATTAATTTTTCTTCTAACAAATTTGCATAGGTTTCAAAGTACACAACTACATCTTCTCGAAGATTCTTTTTTAACCATTTGAAACCACCGGGTAGATTATTTAAAACTTCACGGTCTTCTAAGTATTCTAAATTATGAATATCGGTAGGGGTTAAGCCCAATTCTTGTAGTTTTTTAAGCAATAAACTAATTGGAGCATTTGTTATACCACAATACTCTTCGGCCAATTCTGTCCATTCGCCAATACCACTGTGTGCATACTGTAAAATTTCTTCTTTAGTTAGTTGGGTTACTACCTGTAATAAATTACCACAATTGCAACCACCATGATTGCCCCAAGCATAGTAGGCACCATTTTTTAAACGAGTTGCTGTTTCTCTTAATGCAGTTACTAATTCAAATGAAGGTTGAGCCATAATTCAATAATTTGTATGAAAATAACAAAGAACTATGGTGATTGTTTTTACTGTTGATGAAATTTAATGTTGAAATAGGTTTTTAATTGTACAAACGCATGTTTGGAATAGTTGATGTAGATAAATGGCTGCTGGATTGAACGAAAATACCCCCGATTATTTCGGGGGATTGTAGGGAAAGCCAGAACTACAGTTGGGATTTAAGTGTTGCTGAAAGCCCCAAGACTGAATTATAAAAAACTAAAGATTGAAAGCCTAAAAACTAAAAATCAAAAATCTAAAAATGAGGAAACTAAAACCTAATTATCTTCGCCGCCTATGGCAAAAGAGGTTGTATTAAGTGGCATTAGGCCCACAGGATTTTTGCACCTTGGAAATTATTTTGGTGCAATGCGTAATTATGTTCGTATGCAAGACGAATTTGATTGTTATTTTTTTGTTGCCAACTGGCATGCATTAACTACACATCCTGATACTAAAACTTTAAAAGAGTCGGTACTTAGAGTTGTTGCTGAAAATATTGCTTGTGGTTTAGACCCCAACAAGGTTTCTTTATATGTGCAAAGTGATGTGCCTGAAATTGCAGAATTGTATTTGTTTTTAAATATGATGGCGTATAAAGGGGAATTGGAAAAAACAGTAACGTTTAAAGAAAAAGTACGCTTAAATCCAGATAATGTAAATGCTGGATTGCTGACGTATCCCGTTTTGCAGGCAGCAGATATACTAATTCACAGAGCTGTGAAAGTGCCTGTGGGTAAAGATCAGGAGCAACATATGGAAATGGCCAGAAATTTTGCTGAACGTTTTAATTACCGTTATGGCGAAGTTTTTCCGTTGCCGTATGGGTTTAATTATGGTGGTGAATTAACCAAAATTTTAAGCTTAGACGGTAATGGTAAAATGAGCAAGAGTGAAAATCAATTGGCTACCTTGTATTTGGCAGATGAAGATGATATTGTTCGTAAAAAAATAATGAAAGCAAAAACCGATAGCGGTCCTGCAGAACCTAACAGTGTAAAGCCTGACTATATTGAGAACTTGTTTACACTAATGAGAATTGTGAGTACGGCTGATACAGTTGAAAAATTTGAAACTGATTTTAACAATAGTAGTGCAGGCAATGTAGTGATACGTTATGGTGATATGAAAAAGCAGTTGGCAGAAGATATGGTTAGCTTTATTAAACCTATTAGAGAAAAAGCAGCTGACTTGCAAAGTAACCACGAATTATTGGAAAGCATTATAAAACAAGGAGCTGAAAAGGCTAGAGAAAGTGCCAGTAAGACGATAAATTTGGTTAGAAAAGCTGTATTGGGCTAAGGTTGAAAAGTTGATTAAATGTTTTGTTGCTTTTTTACCGATAAACCCTACTTTCACCGTTCGGAAATTTTTTAGTTTAAGCAATTGAATTAAACGATTTAAACACTGAAATTTTGAATAATAAACCTCATGGCCAAAGCTAAAAAACCAAAACACGTTGCTGTTGCCGGAAATATTGGAGCCGGAAAAACTACTTTAACCGAAATGCTGAGCAAGCATTACCGTTGGATTCCACAGTTTGAAGATGTGGATCATAATCCATATTTAATGGACTTTTATGAGGACATGCCACGTTGGAGTTTCAACTTGCAAATTTATTTTTTGAACAGCCGTTTAAATCAATTATTGGATATTCATAGAGGTACAGAAACCATTATACAGGATAGAACGATTTATGAGGATGCCAATATTTTTGCCCCGAACCTGCATGATATGGGCTTGATGAGTAAAAGGGATTTTGAGAACTACTATAAGTTTTTTCAAACCTTGAAAACCATGGTTCAACCGCCAGATTTATTAATTTATTTGAAAGCCAGTGTGCCAACTTTGGTGGGTCAAATCCAAAAACGTGGTCGTGAATATGAAGAGAATATTCGATTGGATTATTTGAAAAAACTAAATGAATTGTACAATAAATGGATTGACAGTTATAAAGAAGGGCCATTGTTAATCATTGATTGCGATAAGAATAAGTTTGGTGAAAATGAAGAACATTTGGGAGAAATAATCAGCAAGGTAGATGGTACTTTATTTGGATTATTCTAAATGATTTTTTTTTAAATTTTGAGAACCGCCATCAGGCGGTTTTTTTATTTATAAACATTGGGCAAATGAGAGACTTACTGATATTGCTGATGCGTAACAACTTCTAAAATCTATTCAATCTACTAAACCATCAATGGCAGTTGATTTAAACGATGTTGGCGAAGGTTGGCTATCAGTTACAATAAATAAAATAGTTCCAACCAAAGCGTAGATAGACTAGCAAGAGGTTGACAACAAATAGAGAAGAAGTGAAAAGCGGACACGCCAGAGAATGAGAGTGCAAAAAGCTTTAAATAAAAAAGGCTTCAGTGTTTAACTGAAACCTTTTTGTGTGACCCGGATTGGATTCGAACCAATGACCTACTGCTTAGAAGGCAGTTGCTCTATCCAGCTGAGCTACCGAGTCATCTGCTTTAGCAGGCGGCAAAGTAAATGAAAAAAAACTAATTGAACAAACCTGATTTCGTTCTTTCTTATAAATTTTATTAAATGATTTTATCGATTACTGCTAACTAAAAAGAGCTTGTTTATTACAAGCTCTTTTTAGTTTTTTATCATTAAGATTTTAGTTTTTCGACTAAAGTGTCTCTTACTTTTTGATTTCAGTTTTTCCTAATGGTTTGCCTTTTGCAAAATCAACTAAAATAGGAGCTGCTACAAAAATTGAAGAATACGTACCAGTAATAACCCCAATTAGCATTGCAAATGCGAAACCTCTTGTAACCTCACCACCAAAGATGAATAAGATTAAAATGGTTAAGAATACCGTTAATGAAGTCATGATTGTACGGCTCAATGTTTGGTTAATTGCAGTATTAATAATTTGCTCTTTACCTAAGCTTGGGTACAATTTACTATCCTCACGAATTCTATCATAAACGATTACAGTATCATTCATAGAGAAACCAATTACAGTAAGCACAGCTGCAATAAAGTGTTGATCTATTTCTAATGGGAATGGAACTAATTTTCTTGCAAATGAGAATACAGCCAATGTAACCAATACGTCGTGTAATAGTGCAACGATGGTACCAACTGAGTATCTCCAATCTCTAAAACGAATAAAGATGTACAAGCAAATCATTAGCATTGCAATGATGGCTGCTTTAAATGCACCAGATTTCAATTCGTCTGAAATTGTTGGTAAAACTGTTTGAGAGCTTTGTTTATACTTTGTATCGAACTCAATATAAGTTAAGCCAGCAGGTAAGTAATTTTTTAAACCACTGAATAAAGTCTTTTCTACTAAAGAGTCTACTTTATTACCTGTTTCATGAATTTTATAAGACGTGGTAATATCTAATTGATTGTTGCTACCAACAGTTTTAATAATAGGAGTTTCGCCTCCAAAAACAGTTTTCAATTCATCTCTCAAAGCATCAGCACTTACTGGCTTATCAAAACGAACAACATAGCTACGTCCACCAGCAAATTCAACACCTTCATCAAAACCATTGAAGAAAGAAGCAATACCTAATAACAATACCACAAAAGATATTGCATAAGCTACTTTTCTATATTCAATAAATTTATAAGATGCATGTTTAAATATTTTGCGTGATAATGAAGTAAAATATTCAAAGTGCTTACCCGATTTTTGATTGGCGTAAATATCTGTAATTAAACGAGATACTAAAATTCCGCAGAATAAGCTTAGTGCAATACCCAACATTTGCGTTGTAGCAAATCCTAAGATAGGACCTAAGCCAAAAGTAAACAATATAGCAGCCGTTAAAAATGAAGTAACGTGGGCATCTAATACAGGAGCAAGAGAACGTTTGTAACCATCGTTCACCGCAACTGCGTAGCTTTTTCCTTTTGTTAATTCTTCTTTAATACGTTCGAATATAATTACGTTGGTATCTACGGCCATACCAATGGTTAATACTAAACCAGCAATACCGGCTGCTGTTAAAGTGAAGCCCATTGCAGCCAAAATACCTACAGTAAATAAAATGTTTAATACTAAAGCAATATTAGCTACCCAACCACCTGTGTTGTAGTAAACCAACATTAAAACGAATATCACTAAGAAAGAAATTAAGAAACTATTTCTTCCGCCAGAAACTGCATCTTCTCCTAGAGTTGCACCAATCACTTGCTCTTGTACAATTTTTGCAGGAGCAGGTAGTTTACCTGTTTGTAAAATTTCAGATAATTCAGTTGCTTCTTTAATGGTATAGTTACCAGAAATTTGAGAACTACCCGTTGTAATAGGTTCGTTTACATTTGGAGCAGAGTATACAAAATTATCTAATACTACGGCTACTGGTTTTCCAACATTTTTAGTGGTTAAATCGCCCCATAATTTTGTTCCTTCTTTATCCATGTTCATACGAATAACAACTTTGCTGCCTTCGTAGTCAGGTCTTGCTTCTGCAACGTGTTCACCTTCTAATTTAGCCTGACCATTATCCAATGTTTTAATTGCATAAAGATTTAGCTTGTTATTAGATGCTTTCCCTTTTTCGTCTTCTGCTTTACCATACATGAAAACCAAGTTCGCAGGGAACTTATTTTTCACCATATCCATTGCTAAATACTGGTTTAATAAACCTGTATCTTTTGTTGCAACATAGGCTAAAGCTGCTGGGTAAGTATAGCCACCTTTTGAGTTTTGGTAAGGCTGATGCTCCCCTCCACCTGTAAACAGTGAACGAATGGGATTAGCATTCTTTTTGTTTTTGCTTGTATCGTTAGCCGCAGTAGATTTATTGGTGTCTAAGTCAGATATTTTTCTGGTTTTAGTGCTATCTCCAACTTTTGCTACAACAGTATTTTTAGTAGTATCTTTTTTAACAGTAGTATCTAAAGCTTTAACGCCATTTAAATAATCTTGTATAGTTTTATCAGCAGCTTCTAAACCTTTACCTAATTCTGGGCTTTCTAAAGTATATACTTCGAAAAACTGAAGGTTGGCAGTAGATTGTAAATATTTACGAACTCTTTCTGGATCGTTTGCACCAGCTAATTCAATGGTGATAATTCCTTTTGCAGGATTTTTATTGATGTTAGGAGACGATACACCAAACTTATCGATACGTGTACGTAAAATACGATAGGTGTTTTCAAAAGCTACATCCGATTGCTCTCTTAAGTAAGCGATTACTTTAGCATCATCGGCATCGAATTTTATTTTGCCATTACTTCGTGATGCAAAGTAAGGAGCCAGTTTACCAGCAGGATTTGCTTTTTTAAATTCTTCAGCAAAAAGAGTAACTAAATCAGTACCGCTATTTGCTTTTCGTTTAACAGCTTCATCTAAGGGTTTTATAAGCTGAGGGTCTTTAGAGTAGTTAGCCAAAGATTTAATTAAATCGGCTAAACCAACTTCCATTGTAACACTCATACCTCCTTGCAAATCCAAGCCCAGTAAGAGTTCTTGGTTTTTTGCACTTTGATAAGAAACCAATCCTAAAGGACCAATTTTACTTTCCTTGGTACTGTCTAATAAACGTTGTAAACGTGTTTTTTTAATTTGCTTTAATGTGTCTTCGTATAAAGCTTTTGCTTCGGCATTGCCGGCATATTTTTGTTCGGCTGATGGATAATTATCTTTCATCCATTTATCAGCTTTAGCTTCCATAGTACTTTCATGGCTGCGAACAATCCATGTAAAAGATAATTGATACAAGCAGATTAAAATAAGTGCAATCGCAAAAAAACGAACTAAACCTTTCAGTTGCATATTAGTAACGGTTTTACAAAAAAATGTTAACCCCATTTTAATGGGATGGCAAAGATAGGGGAATGGAATATGTAAAAATCAGTAAAAAAAGCCCTGTTTTTTAAATGCAGGGCTTGTGTATAAAGGGTTAATTACTGAACATCGGTTAAGCCAATCTCGAAATATAATGGAGAGTTTGATGGAATTGAACCAGCACCTGTACATCCATAAGCTAAAGAAGATGGTATAACTAGCTTAATTCTTCCACCTTTTTGTATTAATGGAACCCCAATTCTCCATCCTTCAATTAGCTGTTTTAAAGTCCAGCCGGTTTGAGTTGGATCTGATTGATATTCGAATGTTGTTCCATTCATTAATTTTCCAGTATAAAACATGAACACTCTAGAATCTTGTGTTGGAGTAATCGAGGAGCCTGGATTAATAATTTGGTACAAAAGTCCAGAACTGTGTTCTGTATACGTAATACCATTATCGGTGCAAAACTTTATCATATCGGCTTTTTCGGCCGCTATTGGGTTTTGAACACATCCAGAATCTTCTTTTGAACAGGAATTGAATAATAAGATAATTGAGAAAAGAGTAAGTACGATTGTTTTTTTCATTTTTTGGTGCTGCTTAGTTTTTATATGGACTGTAATAGATGTTTAGTTGCTGCTTTCGCTAAGTTTTTTCTTTTTTGCAAGTACTTCTAAATATTGTTGCTCCTGCTGTTCCCATTTAAAATTTCGGTAAAAATACGCCATGAAAACAGAAATAATAATGATAATAATAGCAAATAAAGTAGGGTTGAGTTTGCTGTTGGCAACCATTGTTGCTCTTTGATACCAACCAGAAAAAATGAAAATAAACAAACTGAAACTTATAGCTAAACCTGCAGTTAAACCAATGATAAACTGTTTGGTATTTTTTTTTTGCTTGATACGGTTACTGGCCCAGTATTCTAAAAAATCTTCTTCCATTTTTGTAAGCATGGTACAAAAGTAATGGGTTCAATTTTTATTATTCCTGGTTTATCTTATTAAAAAAATTTCAGGAACAAAGCAAAGCAGGTTATTTTCGCAAAAGCTGGCTTATGCGAAATATTAAAATTTTACAATGCAAATACTAAAGAAAAACGGAATTATACTTTTTTGGATGATTCTTTTTGCCGATTGTTATTTTCTATATGAACAAAAGTATGATTATCATACTTACGCAAAAATGATGCTATTGCCATTGTTAATGTATTATGTGTTTGCTAATGCCAGAAAAAAACATTTCATACGCTCTAAAACTTTGGTGTTTTTAGGGATGCTGTTTGCTTGGGTTGGTGATATTCTTTTACTGCAAGATGGGGATACTTTTTTTATTTGGGGCATGATTGCATTTATGGCAACACATATATTTTACTCCATATTTTTTTATAGAGTTCATCCTATAGCCGAAACGCAGAGTTATGAAGTAAGCATTATTAGTTTATTAATTATTGCTGGTATTTATTACCAACTATATAAATTTTTACACAGCGATTTAGATTTAGTTCCTCAATTTAAAGTACCAGTTTATGTTTATGGATTGGTTATTGGAGCAATGGCTGTTTTTGCTGCTAATATTATTTCTAATAGGGGTAAAAGAAATTTAGCTGTCCAATATTTCATTCCAGGAGCCATTTTGTTTATGGCCTCTGATGCCACTTTGGCTATTTTTAAATTCAAGTATGTAGATGTAGATTTTTTACAAGTAATTGTTATGATTACATATGGCTATGCTCAATGTTTAATGGCTCAAGGATTTACTAAATATTTGAAGGGGTAGCGTTATTTGTATTCGTTTGTTTCTTCCGAAATTTCTTCTAAACTTGTATTATTGGTTGCCTTGGAAAATCTCAACCAAACAAACCCTAAAATCATTGCTGTAATAGACGCAATTAGAACAGAAATTTTAGAAATATTCTGTTCGTTGGGTGTATTAAATGCTAATGTAGCAATGAATATACTCATCGTAAATCCAATACCACAAAGTAGCCCTGCACCAATCATTTGATACCAATTGGTATTGCTGGGTAAGTGAACTATTTTTTGCTTAACCAATATGTATGATGTAAGGCAAATACCTAATGGTTTACCCAATAATAAACCTAAAATAATTCCCCAACTTAATGTTCCCCCCAAAGCTGCACCTAAATTGTTTGGAAAAACAATTGCTGTATTGGCTAATGCAAAAATTGGCATAATAAAAAAGTAAATTGGTGCATGCAATTTCAGTTCGAATGGTGCCAATAATTTTGTTGGTATCATTAAAGCAAATAACACTCCTGCAACTGTTGCATGAATACCAGAGTTATACATGCAATACCATAAAATCAATCCTAATAAAATATGCATTAAACCAAACTTAATTTTTTGTTTATTCAAAAAATAGATGACCAATAATATCAAAATGCAACTCAATAAATATATGGCTTGAATGGAGGCACCATAAAATGATGCAATTACTATAATTGCTCCTAAATCGTCGATAATTGCCAATGCTGTAATGAAAATTTTAAGGGCAACAGGAACTTTTTTTCCTAATAAAGAAGCCACTCCCAATGTAAAAGCAATATCAGTTGCTGTTGGTATTGCCCAGCCTTGTATATAGTTGCTATTGCCTTTATTAAAAAGGGCATAAACAATTGCTGGCATTAGCATTCCTCCAACTGCAGCGAAAATTGGTAGTAAAGATTTTTTTAAAGAAGACAATTCGCCGCAAACCAATTCTCTTTTAATTTCCATTCCCGCAAGAAAAAAGAAGAAGGCCATCAAAAAATCATTAATTACCAATAAAACTGAGTTGGGCAAATTCAGCCATCCAAAATGTATATGATGATTTGTGGTGCCATCGAAACTGGTTTCCCAAAAATGCTGGTAACCTTGAGAGAGGTAGGGAATATTGGCAACAATCAAAGAAACGAACGTACAACTAAGCAAAATAATACCAATAGAACGACTATCGTGTATAAACTCTCTTAGTGGATGTAGAAATTTATTTTTAAGTACACCAATCATTTTTTAATTGGTTAAGATTTCGAATTTAGATTTGGGTCGTCTTTCTTCCAACCACTTAAAACCTCTAATTTTAATAGATTCATGGTCAACCTGACGCATAGGATATGTTGTGCCTTCTAGCTTATTTCTAAAAACTACTTTGTGTGGCTTGCCATCTTTAAAGTACATATCAATAACATCAGATGTAGCTTTATTTACACCAAAGAATTTTCCAAAATCATCTACTCCATAGTAAACACTTTCAGCAGGGCTGCCTTTACTTTTTAAATAATCAATTTTACCATCATTGAAAAATGCATTGATTGTTTTACCACTTACCTGATTGTAATAAATACTACCTGCATGACTTATGGCCATTGCGTTTTCCCAGACTTTTATTTTTTCGGGTTTTTTATTTTGCATGTATAAATAAATGGTGTCTCCAGTAATTTGATTTTCCTGTGCCCAAGCAATTGGGGTTTTAAACAAACGGAAAACGGAGTCTTTTAAACTGTAAAATAAACTATCGCCAACGGCTTGCATCGAATCTGAATAAATTCTTACATGTGCATAAGCTTCAAAAAATTTATCTGATGTAGAGTCTTTATCGCTTTTTGCAATTTGTACAAAAGTGCCTGCCACACTATCTCGTACATTGTTTACTTTTCTTTCTTTCAATAAATCTGAAAGCCTAGCAGAATACAATGTATCGGCTCTTACGAAAACTGAATCTTTGCCTTGCTTAATTAATAGGATAGGCGATTCTGTTGCTCTGAAAGATCCTTTCTTACTATCAGTTTCTAATTTATTCGTTATTAAATCATAACCACTTGCACTGTCTTTTCCTTTGTAAACAACATCGCCTTTAAACTCTGCTTTACCTGTACTATCATTAAAAGCAACTTCATTTGCTTTAAGGGTTCCTGTACTGTCTTCAATTTCAGGACGTTTACCAAAGTAGGCTTTCTTATTTTTTAAGTCATAATAACCATCTCTGGTTTTTATTTTTCTGCTTTCTGTTATAATTCTTGTTTGTGAAACGAAAGTTGCCACATTGGTATAGGTATTATACAAAAGTGTATCTGTATAAATTTTGTACCCTGGGTCGGTTAAAACAACTTTGTTTTTAAAATACACATCTCTTGTTTCGCCATAATAATAACCTTCTTTACTAGTTAGTACCGTTTTGCCATTTACTACTTTACCATTTTTTAAATAGGTACCAATTTTAGTGTTTACATCGTACTCTAATTCTTCAGTTGTTAAAACTCCTTTGCCATCGGTTAAACGAACATTTTTTTTGAGGTAGGCTTTTTTTTCTTTGCCTAAATATTTAAGGTAATCTGCATAGGTATGAATGCTGTCAGCATCGTTAATGTGTACATGGCCAAATGATTCCAGTGTATTTAATTTTTGGTTCAGTACAGCACTATCTGCATAAAACAATGTTTTGCCCTGACTCACTTTTACATTACCAGCTAAAGAAACAAACTGACTTCCAGAATCAAGTTTTTGAAAGTTCATTCTATCGGCAAAAATTACATTTAAAATTTTTCCTGCATGTAATGTATCTACACGTTGTTGAGCTTGTGTTTTTACAGCAAGTACAAGTATTGATACAGTAAGAAAAACGAAACGTAAATATTTAAACATTAATGTTTGCTTGATGAGTCGTTTAATGGAGCAGTTAAAGGTGTGCTTTTGTCTTTTTTACCAAACACTGAAATATTTACATATCTCTTTGGATGTGTTTTTAAATCGTCTAATAAAATATTGGCACTTCTTGCTGTGTTGGTAAGGTTGTTGTATAATGTTTTATCATTTAGTAATAACCCCAAAGAACCATCTTTACTATCTATTTTATTCAGCAATCCATTTAGCTTTTCAATAGACTGTTTTAAGCTGGTTACTGAGCCAGTTAGATCGGCTTTAGATAAGTTTTTTGTGGTGGTTTCGAGATTGTTAATCGTGTTGGTAATTTTATCGTTGTTGGCCGATAAATTTTTAGTAAAGCTGCTTACATTATTCATGCTTTGTGCAATGCTTCCACTTTGTTGTGAGAGCATTTGTTCGATAGATTTTGTACTTGCTTCTAAAGAGGATGTCACTTTATTTATATTAGCAATTGTTGCCTGAAAATTTGTTTTTACCTCTTGATTAAACAATGAATTAAAGTTTTTAAGAGCAGAATCTAACGACTGAAAAGTAGATTTTATTTGTATAATTGCTGGATTAAGATTGCTTGAAATTTCTGCAAGTATACCGCCGTCTTCTTTAGTTGTTATGACACTATTACTATTTAAAAATGTAGTCGAATTTCCAAGCTGAATATTTATACTAGACGAACCCAATGGATTACTATTAATAATAGCAACAGAATTGTTAGGTATTTGAAAAGCCTGATTTAGTTTAATTGCAACTCGAATTGTTTTTAAAGAAGCATCAGTATTTTCAATTTCGTAAATACTACCAATTTGAAAACCTTTTGAAAAAACTGGATTAGAAACCATTAATCCTTTGGTATCTTGAAAATCGGCATAAATAAAATTGCCTGTTTTAAATAAACTTTTACCTTTTAAAAAGTTGAAGCCTAAAATCATCATTACAATTGCAATGGAAGTAAGAGCTCCAACTTTTGTTTCATTCGAAATTTTCATGTGGCAAATCTAAGGTTTCTTGTTAAGTTGAGTAGAAGTGATAGCTGTTAAAAATTAACTGCAAATAAAAAATCCCTGTTAAAACAATTAACAGGGATTTACTTGAATCGTTATTTGTATTACTCTACTTTAGTAATTTTAATCATATTGGTAGGAAGATGTAAATGAACAGGTGTACTTCCTGTATTAATTACTACATCATCCGTTTTTAAGAAACCTCTCTCTTTTAAAATGCCAATTTGATCGGTTACAATATCATCTACACTTTCTTCTTCGTCGTAATAAAAAGCTCTTACGCCCCAGCTTAAACTTAGCTGATTGATTAAACTTCTTTCTTTAGAGAAAATGTATAGCGGTGATTTTGGACGGAAACTACTTAGCATAAAAGCAGTATAACCACTTTGCGTCATGCCAATTAATGCTTCTGCATTTACGTCTCTTGCAATTTTACAGGCATTGTAACAAATGGCATCGCTTAAAAAAGAGGGAGAGTGGGGTTGAGGCATTAAATCCTGTTCTCTATTGTAACGATATTCAGTTTGCTCTACCTGACGAATAATTTTACGCATGGTTTCTACCACCAATGCTGGATGATTACCAGCAGCAGTTTCACCACTTAACATTACAGCATCTGCACCTTCAAGTACAGCATTAGCAACGTCGGTAATCTCACTTCTGTTTGGTTTTACTCTATCGATCATGCTTTCCATCATTTGTGTTGCCACAATTACTGGTTTTGCACGGTGAATACATTTGCGAATTAACTCACGTTGAATTAAAGGCACTTGTTCAACTGGAAGCTCAACACCCAAATCACCACGGGCAATCATAATTGCATCGCTTTCTACAATAATATCTCTGATATTTACAAGAGCTTCGGGTTTTTCTATTTTAGCAATGATTTTAGTTTTGCTTTTTTTCTCCATTAATTTGCTTCTCAAAATCACAATATCTTTTACACTACGAACAAAACTTAGTGCAACCCAATCACATTTTTGTTCAATGATAAATTCTAAATCAGCTAAATCTTTATCAGTTAAAGCAGGAAGAGAAATTTTGGTATCGGGTAAATTGATACCTTTTTTAGAGGAAATTACACCACCTAATGTAACCATTACTTTAACATCTTTTTCTTTAGTAATGTCTACAACTTTCACTTCAATCTTACCATCATCAATCATAATTAAGTTACCCACTTTTACATCACCAGCAAGGTTGGGGTAGCTTACATATATTTTTTCTAAAGTACCAACACATTTTTCGTTTGTAAAAGTTAGTATATCACCAGCTTTTACTTCTAAATAATTGTTCTCTATTTCACCTACTCTTAATTTAGGTCCTTGTAAATCGGCTAAGATAGAAATATTAAAAGGTTGTGTGCTGTTGATGTTTCGAATATGCTCTATAATTGCTGCTTTATCTTCATGTGTTCCATGAGAGAAGTTTAAACGAAATACGTTTACACCAGCTCTTACCAATTCTAATAATTTTTCGTGTGTATCGCAAGCTGGGCCAACTGTTGCAACAATTTTAGTTCTGTGCATTACATGGTCTATGCCTGCTTCTTTATCCATTTGCTTGTGTAAATATTTTGTGATGTTTTTGCTCATATTTTTTTATTTCAAGTTAGTTAAAATTAAGATGCTAATATTTTTACAATCTTCATCCACTCTTGTCCAATTTTTTGTTTTTCTTTTACAGCTTTATCTAATGGGGTGTAATGTATTTTATTATTGATTACTCCAATCATTACATTTCTTCTTCCTAAAATTAAACTTTCAACTGCATAATAACCCATGTGGCTAGCCACTAAACGATCTTCACAAGTTGGAGAACCGCCACGTTGTATATGTCCTAATACACAAACCCGTACATCTGCATTTGGTAAACGTTCTTTAACAATTTTTGCAACCTGATCTGCACCGCCAAATTCGTCACCTTCTGCAACTACAATGAGGTTTACTAATTTCTTTCTTTTTTCTTTTTCAGTTAAAGAAGAAATGATGTCTTCCATATCGGTTTTTGTTTCTGGAATTAGAATATTTTCTGCTCCTGTTGCAATTCCACTGTGTAATGCAATATAACCTGCGTCACGACCCATCACTTCAACAATAAATAATCTATCATGGGCATCCATGGTATCTCTAATCTTGTCTATAGCTTGTACAGCAGTATTAACAGCTGTATCAAAACCAATGGTGGTATCACTACCAGCAATGTCTTTATCAATTGTTCCTGGTAAACCAATACAGGGTATATCAAATTCGTTGCTAAATCTTTGTGCACCTCTAAAACTACCATCGCCACCAATTACTACCAAGCCATCGATACCCCTTTTTTTGAGATTTTCATACGCTTTTTGGCGACCAGCGGGTTCTAAAAATTCTTTACTTCTAGCAGTTTTTAAAATGGTACCACCTCTTTGTATAATATTAGCAACACTGCGGCCACTCATTTCAATAATATCATCATCTATCATGCCCGCATAACCCCTCATTACTCCATAAACTCCAAGACCATGATACAATCCAGTTCTTACGACTGCTCTAACTGCGGCATTCATTCCAGGGCTGTCGCCACCCGATGTTAAAACCCCTATATTTTTTACTTTTTTTTCCATGATTGTTTAGTTTTTTGCAAGCAACTCGAAGATAAACAAACAATTGTAAATCAAATTCTTACGAACTAACGTTAGTTTGGAAGTTCTCTCTTTTGACAGGCAATATTAACCATTTATTTTGTCTGGCAAAACTTGCTTTTTTTAATGCGTATAAAATACATAAAAGTATGTATTTTGGCATTAATGACAATTGCAGCTGTTTAAACCTTTTCTATTTGTAGATTTTAAGAGTGCTTAGTTGGGCAATTATACAAATTGGTTATGGAAATTGATTGGCATAATTTTAAATTTGACCCCAAATACATGTATAAGTGAAAAAAATTTTGATAACAGGTGCAAATGGATTTTTGGGTCAACATTTAACTTTATTTCTAGCCAATGATCAATTTGAAGTTATTGCTACAGGCAGGGGAGCCTGCAGAATTTTGGCAACAGCAAACTTTAGCTATATAGGCGTTGATTTAACTGATGCCATTTCTGTGAAGAAGATGATTGAAAATGTTAAACCAGATATTATTATTCACAATGCTGCAATGAGTAAACCAGACGAATGTGAAAATGATAAAATTGCTTGTATTTTAAACAATGTAACTACAACTGAAATTTTAGTTGGTGCTGCCAATGAATTTGGAGCCAAACTAATTTATATTTCAACCGATTTTATTTTTGGTGAAAATGGACCGCATGCTGTTGATGCTATTCCAGCTCCTTTAAATTTTTATGGCGAATCTAAACTGATGGCAGAGAGGGTGGTGCAAAGTACTGCTCAAAAATTTGCGATTGTTCGTCCGGTTTTTATTTATGGAAAAGCAATGGAAGGGATGCGACCAAGCTTTTTACATTGGGTTAAAAATAATGTTGAAACTGGTAAAATTATTAAAGTGGTAAATGATCAATTGAGAACGCCCACTTTTGTTACAGACATCTGTAATGGCTTGAAAATCATAATAGAGAATGATAAACAAGGAGTTTATCATTTAGCAGGTAAAGATGTACTTTCTCCTTATCAAATGGCAATATCAGTTGCTGATGTATTGGGTTTAGATAAAAGCTTGATTATTAGTGTAACTGCGGATACTTTTCCTGAACCAGTAGCACGTGCTAAAAAATCTGGTTTAAAAATAGATAATTCAGTAAAAGAACTTAATTATCAGCCTGTTAGTTTTAATGATGGAGTGCAATTAACGTTTAATTGAGAATTAAAAAATGGATTTCAATAAAATTGAAATCCATTTTTATTTCTTTTTTTTAAAATTAAGTGATGTTATTTAACTAATTCATCATCAATATATTAACACTTCTTTGAAGGATATTGAAAGCAATTTCGGCCATTAGGTTTTCTTTATCTAATGTTGGGTTCACTTCGGTTATTTCAAAGCAACAAATTTTACGGCTTTGCATAAATTTACTGATTAAATCTTCGGCTTCTCGTTCTTTTAAACCATTGCCAACTGGTGTTCCTGTTCCCTTAGAAATAGAAGAATCTAAACTGTCTACATCAAAACTTACATAAATATCTGTGCAATCACTTAGGTATCTTATGATACTTCTGTACACAATTTCGGCTCCTTTTCTTCTTAATTCATTGGTAGTAATCACCTTCATTCCATGTTTTTCTATCAAGGCTCTTTCTTCTTTTTCATAATCTCTAAGTGATATAAATACCACATCTTCTGGTAAAACTTTAGGAGCAATTTTGCCAATATTTTTTAAATATTCCCAATTCTTTTTTGTCTCTGTATCTATCTCATGTACCATGCATTCTAAATTGTCTTCAGCAATAGCAGTTGCTAAAGGCATTCCATGTAAGTTGCCACTTGGTGTGGTGTAAGGGGTGTGTAAATCGGCATGGGCATCTATCCAAACAACACCTAGTTTGCTTTTTGGTTTTGCAATTTTAATGCCTGCAATGGTTGCCCCAGCATTACTATGATCGCCACTTAAAACAACTGGAAAGAAATTATTTTTCATAGAATCGGCTACAGATTTGCTTACTTTATCGTACATACTGATAACACCTTTTACCCTTTTTGCATAAGGACTTTCGATGGGCTCGAACAATAATTTATTTTCTGTAGGTATTTTTTCGGAAGGGAAATGAACAAAAAAGTTGCTCATGAAATCTAGAGCTGCAATTTTTATGGCATCAATGCCCAAACTTGCACCTCTAGTACCAGCACCAATTTCGCTGGGAACTTCGATCAGTTTAATATTTTTCATGTATAATGATATGTATGATGAATCATTAACACGGTTGTGTTAATTTTAAAACAGACTAAAATGTCTGAATATGTGGTACTAGTAATTAGTTATTACAATCAGTAATCTGGTAAACTGCCATCGCCACCAGCAATTAAGTTGAGGAAATAAGCCAACAGCAAGGTTGGTTGAATATGTATTTTGGCAAACATGTATGCAATTTAGGGGATTATTTCCAAAGGATTTTTACCGTTGATTGTTCCTGTACATGCTTTAACAATAAAACGGGTAAACATTTCTTCACTATACCAGTTTTCTTTTTTTGTTTTTTGAATCACTACTTTATGTTCTTGCATGTTATAGGCAAATGCTTTCATACTTTGTTTGCTTTGCCAAATGCTAAAAGTAGCCTGTTTAATCCACGGCACTTCTCCAATACCAAATGAAGTAATAAAACCATCGGCAGTTGACATTTGGTTAGCAACACCATCAACATGTTTCCAAAAAGCACTGAGTTTGTTTAAACGAATAGCGGCTCTTGTTAAAACTGCAATTTGGCCTTCGTAGTCAGTTTGTTTGGGTAATTCGCCAAAACAAAGTTGATTGTCCCACTTGCCATGACTTTCTATTGGTTGAAGTAATAACACCAATTTTTCAACCTTAAAAAAAGTCCAGTATTTGTTAATGATTGATGGTGTTATTTGAAGCGTTTTTGCTTCATCTACATTAAATACTTCTAATAAGGCCCATTGTTGCCAATCAGGTGTTTTGTCGAAAGTTCCATTTTTACCACAGCCCATTAATTTGTAAAAACTACATTTTGTATTTAGCCATAATGGAAATCTAAAAAGTGCCATAGATAAAAAACCAGCCCAAGCCAAGTATTTAGGGTAGCGAACAATGGTAAGTGTACAATACATATTGCAATTTAACAGCTGAATGAGGTAAACTGTTGCAAAAAAAATGGGGCTGCGAAGAATCGTAGCCCCTTTTCAACCCTAAACCCTTAAAAAACTATTAATATATACGTAAAATCGTGCCAATTGGTTTGTTGAAAACAACAAATATTCTTCAAATTACATTTTTATGACAAATTTTACCGATTAAAAAAGCAGGTTAGGCTAGCCTTATTCTAGAACCACTTTTTCTTTAAAAAATACCAACCAATAATTACAGAAATAACCAATGAAAGAACAACAGGAATGTAAAAGGCATGGTTACTATGTTGATAAGGAATATCTACATTCATTCCATAGATACTGGTAACCAAAATAGGTAAAGAAAGAATAATGGTAATAGAAGTTAAACGCTTCATTACATTATTTAGATTGTTGCTAATTATACTTGCGTAAGCATCCATTGTACTATTTAAAATGTTGGCGTAAATATTGGCCATCTCTAATGCCTGACTCATATCTACAATTAGATCTTGCAAAATTTCCCTTTCATCCTCATTCAATGCCAAAAAGTTGGTGCGTTCTAATTTCATCATTAGCATTTCATTGCTGCGTAAAGCGGTAACAAAATAGGTTAAGCTTTTTTGAATACGCATGAGGTTGAGTAAATCTTCATTGCTGTTACTATCGTACAAACTTTGCTCGTATTGATTACGGCGATGATTAATTTGTTTTAAATAATCTAAAAAGTCTTGTACAATTTTTTCGAATATTTTCAAAACCATCATATTCCTTTTATCGGGATGACGTTTTTGAAAACTATTTAAGAATTTTTTGATTGCACCATTATCAAATGAGTTTACAGTAACAATTTGATTATGGGTAAGAATTATACAAATTGGAATGGTGATGTAAAATGCATCGCTATCGTTAAATGAATTATTCTCTGTTGGAGTTTTGATAACAATGAATTTTACATTGTCTTCAATTTCAAAACGTGGGCGTTCGTCTATATCTAATGAATCTCTTAAAAATTCAATTGGAATTTCTAAGCCTTCACTCAATTCTATAAATTCTTCTTCTTTAAATGGAGGAACAAGGTTTACCCAAATACCATTTTCTGGTTTGGTGATTTCTACAGTTTGCCCATCTAAATTTTTAAAGTATTGAATCATTTGAACTGCTTGTGATTAGAAGAGAAAAGGATGTAGTTGGTCAGCGAAATTAACTTAAGCTGACTAAATAAAATCAACTTTAAAAAAGATAAATAAGTTGAGCTTTCATTTCTTAAAAGATTACAATTCGATTGCTCCTTTAAAAACAAAAGTTGCAGGGCCACAAAGCCAAATATCTCTAAATGTTTGGTCGTTTACTTTATCAAATTCAACTGCTAAATAGCCACCTAAAGTTTTTACATCAACTCTATTAAATCCTTTTTCGTTGTGGGCAAATACAATGGCACTTGCAGTAACGCCTGTACCGCAACTCAAAGTTTCATCTTCTACACCACGTTCATAGGTACGTACCATAATGGTGTCATCATCTATTTGCTGAACAAAATTTACGTTAATGCCTTTTTCAGCAAACTCATTGTTGTAACGTATGGCTTTGCCTTCTTTTACAACATTGGTACTAATAATATCCTCTACAGGATTTATATAATGCGGTGAGCCTGTATCTAACACAAAATCGCCATGTTTTTTTGCAATCACTTCATCCACATCTTTCATCTTTAATTCAACCCAATTTTTATTGCCAAATTCAGCTTCATGTTCACCATCAACAGCAATAAATTTATATTCACTTTTTACAATACCATTATCATGTGCAAATTGTACCAAACAGCGTCCACCATTGCCACACATGCTACCTTCATTGCCATCGGCATTAAAATATTTCATTTCAAAATCATAACCTCCGGCTGATTGTAAAAGCATCAATCCATCAGCTCCAATACCAAATTTTCGATCGCATAAAAATTTTATCTGTTCTGTAGTAAGTTTAACAGTGTTATCTCTATTATCTATAATAACAAAATCGTTACCTGTACCTTGGTATTTTGAGAAATGTAGGAGCATAAATAAAATGGTTAATAGTTGACAATCGTGTCTCGTAAGTCGTAAATCGCAAGTTAAGCAGCGTTCTTTTCAATCATTTTGCTCAACATCATAAAAGTTCTTTCTAAATAATTTTCTAATTCTTTAATTTGGCTCAATTGTAAATATTGAATTACCAAAGAAATTTCAATTTGTGTGTCAACTTCTACCAATGAGCTCCTTGATATTTCGAAGAACCTATTTTTCTCAGCTTTTGATTTTCTTGCACATCCTTCGGCTATATTACTACAAACAGAGATTGCTGCTCTTCGTAATTGAGAGGTAAGTACATAACGCTCTTCAGCAGGAAAAGATTTGGTATGTCTATATATTTCTTCAACTAACTTAATAGCAATTTTATAAACATCTAATTGTTTGTGCGATAAATTAAGCATATTAAAATAGTCATTATAATTGATTGATTTCGTTTCTTGCGATTTTCGATTCTTCGACTAACGACTTCCTATATTCCCTCAATTATTCCCAAACAAGTTTTAATTAAATGTTCTACAGCTGCTGCTCCATCTTTGCTAAATTCTTTTCTTACACGATTGGCAACAATTACATTGATACTTAAACAATGATGCCCCAATAATTTACCCAAGCCATAAATAGCACTGGTTTCCATTTCAAAATTACTAATGCGATGATTGCCAAAACGAAAGCTGGTTAAATTGTCTACCAAAGATGGATTTGAAATGCCCAGTCTTAAAATTCTTCCCTGTGGGCCATAAAAACCAGGACAAGTAACGGTTATGCCTTGATGAAATCCATCTACAAAATGTTTAATAATATGAGAACTTGCTGATGCTATGTAAGGTTGAATATTGCCAGCCAATTGTGTATGTGTAATAAAGTGTTGCAACAATTGTTGCTCCTCTTCATTGCTTTGCAGGCGATAAAAATTTAATAAATTATCCAAACCTAAACCATGTGTTCCTGCAACTAAACTGTCAACAGGAATATCAGCTTGCAAAGAACCAGATGTACCTAAACGAATAATATTTAATGACGAAAGTTCTGGCTTAATGGTTCTTGTTTCAAAATCAATATTCTTTAAAGCATCTAACTCGTTAACTACAATATCAATATTATCTGGCCCAATACCAGTTGAAATTACCGTAATACGTTTTTTACCAACATAACCTGTATGCGATATAAATTCTCTGTGTTGGCGTTTTACTTCAATTGTGTCAAAATATTTACTTACAACAGCAACTCTATCTGGATCTCCAACTGTAATTACCGTATCAGCCAATTCTTCTGGACGTAAATCAACATGATAAATAGCTCCACGACTATTAATAATTAATTCAGATTCTGCAATTTTGTTCATACAGGCAAATTTTAGTTGGTAAAAATACACAAACTATCTTGCAAAAATTAAAGGAATGAATTGGGTTGTAAAATCTTTTGCCTTATGTTTGCAACCGTTTAAAAATGGTCCTGTGGCCGAGTGGCTAGGCAGAGCTCTGCAAAAGCTTCCACAGCGGTTCGAATCCGCTCGGGACCTCAAAAAACAAAAAATCCTCGTAAACAAACCGTTTATGAGGATTTTTTTATTGTACAAATACCCTGATTAAAACTTATTCTTCCACATCATACTTTCAACTGGTATGTTTGGTTGGCCACTATATTTTGCATTGCCTTTTTGGTTATATTTCACTTCAATTTCACCATCAACCGGAAAATAAATTAATTGCCCAATAGGCATTCCTTTATAAACTCTCACAGGTTGTTTAACAGAAATTTCCAAGGTCCAATTGCCGCAAAACCCAACATCACCTTTGCCAGCAGTTGCATGTATATCAATCCCCAGTCGGCCTGTGCTGCTCTTGCCTTCCAAAAAAGGAACATGGGCATGCGTTTCAGTATATTCGGCAGTTACGCCTAAATAAAATTCATGTGGGTGTAACACAAAACCTTCTTCCGGAATTTCAAATGCTTCAATTTTATTGTGTTTTTTGGCATCCAATTCTGCATCAACATATTTTGCCAATGTACTTCCCAAATGCACATCATAACTATTGCTGCCCAAATCTTCACGGCTATAAGGAACAATTTTAATGGTTCCCTTTTCCATTTCTTCCAAAATTCTTTTGTCGGTTAAAATCATGTTTTTAATTTTTTGGTAGTCAGCTGTAGATACTTTTTTCAACTGCTGTGGCGTCGCACCCCTCAACTGATGTAATATTAATCAACAAGTAAAACTCCCAATCTTAAATTTCAAATCAGTAATTCTACATTCGTTTGCAATATAAATCGTATTTCTGCATTCTAAAATTTGCAGCACAGATATGCCTTTGTTTTATCAACAAAATATTAACGATACCACTCGATTGGCCATCTGGAAAATTGAAGAAACCGAAGAATATTTCAGTGGTACAGTGCCTGTGCAAAGAGAAATTACACATGCCCACAAACGTTTACAACATTTGGCTGGTCGTTATTTACTCAGGTTTTTGTTCCCCGATTTTCCATATCACGAAATAGAAATTGCCACCACCCGAAAACCCTTTTTACCCAACGAGCAATATCATTTTTCTATTTCTCATTGTGGCGATTATGCTGCTGCCATTGTAAGCAAAACCAATAGAGTAGGAGTAGATGTTGAAATGGCTACTGAAAGAGTAATGAAAATTGCTAAGAAATTTTTGCATGAAGAAGAAATTTCAAATTTCAAATTTGAAATTTCAAATGCCAATATTCAGCACTTGACTTTACTATGGAGTTGTAAAGAAGCCATTTTTAAATGGTGGGGCAATGGGGAAGTAAATTTTAGTGAAATGATTAGAATTGAGCATTTTGATTTAATCAACAAAGGAACAATCGATGCATCATTCAACAAAACGTCTTTGCAAATTGAATATGAATTATTTGATAAGTTGTGTTTGGCTTGGGTAATAAGCTAATAAAAAAGCTGCAATTGCATTACACAAAAGCAGCTTATCAAATGTACAACAATACAAAAACTAAGGTAAACTAGAGTACCCATTTCTGAGTTTCCATAGGAAATATTTTTCTAAAATTACTTTGATAAAATCATAAAATATATTGGGTAACATTATTGCAAATGTTCTTGGCTTAAACAGATGATTAGAAAAAATTAAAACTTCTTTTTTACCAGCATCCATTACGCATAAGCCTGTAATATCTCCCCATTTTTTGCATTTCAATTCATTGTTGCCGTTGGCAATTCTAATGATATTTTTAGCAACTATTTTTCCTGTTTCATCACTGGGGTAACCAGTTTTTGGAACAGCATAAGGTACTTTTTTAGAAGTAAATGGGGCAACCACATTTACTGTTAAACCTGCTCCCCAAACGTTTTTATATTTTTTATGTTGGTAAGTGCCATCCACATCTAAAAAGCCATTGGGTGTTGCTTCAAGTTTAGGAGAATTTTTAATAAAATCTACACCCATAAATGGTGGCATAAGCATTACAAAATTTGTTTCTATGGATTCTCCATTACTCAATTTAATATTGTGGTCAGTTACTTCCTCAACGCCAACTTGTGTGCGATAATGAATATTGAACATTTTCATAAAGCCCTTCAACATGGTTTCTCCACCAGGCATACCATCTATTCCAAAATGGCCTAAATAGTCTTCGGGTGTAACCCAATATAAGTCTACTTTTTTACGGATGTTTTGTTCTCTTAACCACTTTTCGATATTGAATAAAAATTCGTAGGCAGCTCCCATGCAACCAGCATTTTGGGTAGCTCCAATAACAATAGCACCAGGATTTTTTTTGAAGACTTCTAACTTTTCTCGGGTTTTCATAGCACCAACAGGCGTGCCAATATAGCTGGCATGTTCTCTAACACCAGGAGCAATGTCAAAGTTTACTTTTGGGCCAGTGGCAATAATCAATTCATCGTATTCGAAATCACCTTTTTCGGTATGTACAACTTGTGTATCAGGATCTACAGTTAATGCTGTAGTGCAAACGAATTCTATCCCTTTCTTTTCTAAAATGGCTCTTCTAGGAACACTTATTTCACTAACCTCTCTTCTTTTTAAAGGCACCCAAATTAAAGAGGGGATGTATAAAAAATCTTCACTTCTATCTATTAAAGTAACTTGAACTTTTTCTTTTAATCTTCTTTTTAACTCAAGGGCTGCAGTAGATCCTGCAAAATTTCCTCCAATAACTAAGACTTTCATGATTGTAAGTTTTGAGTAGTTGACAATGTTGTTATTTGATACTGTAAAACTACTTTTACATATATGGGGCTATTGTAACAAATGTTACACAAAGACGAAACATGATAACTATCATGTTTAAAGACTTAAGTATTTTAAAAGAATTAAGCTTCCAAAATTTTATTTTAATCAGTTATTGGATTTGATGTATTTATTGGATTTTGTTGCAGCAGATTACACATAATTTCAAATAACTCAGGATAAAATTGTTGCATTTGTTGGGGCTTTTCAAAAAAGATTTCTACACTTTCTGCCCAAAATTCTTGTAGCTCTTTAAAAGCATAATCACTAAATAATGTGTTTTGGTGTTTAAAGCAATATACTTCTTCACCCTCTTCTAAAACCTTTTCAAACAAGTGATCAAATGAATCGTGTTGCGTTTGATTAATAATAATTTCTTGATAGTATAATGCATGAGCCATTTCGTGTAAACCAACATTACTGCCATCATTGCTAGTTTGATTTCCTTTTAATAATTGATTAAAGGCAATGGTGATACTATTGCCTTGAACATGTCCTGCCAATACCCTAAAACTATTGGCTGCAAAATATTCTTCAGGATGAATTTGTAAATATTTGAAATAAGGCAGCATGTAATTTTCTAATCCAAAGGTTATTTGAATGGCTGCTGCACTTAATAAAATGGGCATTTCTTTATATCCTTCTTTAGCGTGGATAATGAAAATTTTAGTTTTAATAAATTGTTGTAATCTTTTTACGAAAGTTGATTTTAAAGATTCATTTAAATTATTGTAATAAGGTAAATATTTGGTTAAGCTAAGCTCTATTTCTTGCGAAGTGAATTGTAAATTTTTGCCTTTGTAAACTAAATAAATTGGCTCATAAATAGCAGATTCGCTATTATTATAAATAATTGAAGTTGTAACTGTTTTGTCTTTTTGTAAGAACAGTTTTTTTACAGCATTTACCAACATAGCACCAATAACTGCAAGAAATACTACTGTTGTTAGAGCAGCCCAGGCATCTTCTCTTTTCTTAGCTTCTTGCTCTTGCAAATACTTTTGAGTAATAACTGCTGAAATAGAATCTTTATTTTCATTAAAAGGGAAAGTATCTTGATAAAAGTATGTAGTTGTATCGGGCATGAAATAATGTAAAATGCTAATTTATAGTTTTGCAAATTCTTAAGCAATAAATTTTCTTACAATACTTAATCAGCAATTCGAATGCTTGTTTTAGGAAGAAACGCTAGGTTACGTCTTAACTCTTGTTTTAATTGCAGTTTTACAATTTGTCCCATGGTAGTTGCTTTTAAAAAAGCTGGCTGGTTATAATGTTCAGCCAATTCACGGCTAAGTTGTTCTACTTTTTCTGGCTTTGAAATTTCTTCACCAATCATAATATCCAATAACTCTTTTACCCTGTATTTAGCCGATACCAATCGAAATGCCATCATGGTTCTTTCTTCTGCCTGATATTGTGCAATGGATTCTCTGTTCAAATGTTCAGCTACCACATTTACAAAAGCAATATTTTCTTTAAAGAATTGTGGCAGGTATAAATTTTTTCTGCCTTCATACGATTGCTGGTCAAAATCAATAGCCCTGAAACGATATTGATAATTCAGTACATCGGGCGTAATGTTTACAATAAAATTGTAGCTACGCATATCGCCCAGCAATTGTGTAAAACAACGGGTATTAAACTTTACAAATTCTTTAGCCAAACGTATTTGATTGGTTTCGGAATTACGGAGGTAGTTTTTAATAAAAATATCTCCTGGAATGCCAGGTATATGCTCTTCGACTAAGGTATTTTTGTTGGTGAAATAAGTAATTCTATTAGGAGATAATAAATGCTCTAACTCTAACCCAAAAACTCGGCTGGTATCGGCTCTTTTTATATAATAATGATCGTAGTTGGCATTAAATTTATTAATGATTCTTATTCTAAAAGGCTGACTATTACCAAAGTAACAAAAATCAATAGCAGCAACATCTAAGTTTTTGATGTACTCTAAATCGCCTTTAGTTTTAAGGATTGCATAGTTTTTAATGAGGTTTTCTTTGAGAAATTCCCACTCATGCATGTCGTACGAAACCCTTTCCCATGAAGAATCTTTTTGACCATCTTTACTTTTTATGGGAGTAGTATAAATATATCGTTGCAAATCTTCGTAAGTGGCAGGTAATACAACTTCACGTCCATATTTTCTGAGATACTGACGCAAAGGATCTCTCACTGGAAAAATAGGCTTTTTTTTACTTGGTCGGTCGGAAATTGTATTTTCTGAACTTTGAGTTATCATAACTATTATTCTAATAATAAAGTATCGTCATCATCGGCAATATTCAAATTTACAGCATCTGCACCAGCAATTCCTTCAATAGAACCTCTAATATGTGCAGCATTTAATAAAACTTTTTCCAACTGTTTCTCTCTGGCTTTCCAAAGCTTTTCCATGGCATCACGTTCTTTTTGAATGGAAAGTCGCATGCTCATAAAACCTTCTCTAATCGCTTTCCATTGTTCACTAAACTCGTTTCCAATTAAATAATCATAAAGCATCACCATTTTATCGCCTTTGTTTTCCTGGCTTTTCTTTGCATCAAAAATTTTAAGTAATGCATTTCGTAATAATAAAACTACACTTCTTACTTCAGTAAATGTACAAATGTACACACCGTCTTTTTCTCCAAAACGTTCCATGTCTTTTGGTAAGGCCTGTGTAACAATTACAGCAACATCAGTTCCCAAATTACGCATGTCGGTTTTCAATTTTTCAATCCATTCGTTGGTAAAATCTTTGGTACGTTTACTTTCATAAATAATTTTGCCTACTTCGATACCAAATTGGTTTCTTACTGTTTGTATGCAATCTGCTCCACGTACTCCTTTGCCAACTGGTTCTATCTTATCAAAAGGAAAAGTTGTTTGCAATAATTCTTCTAACAATAATTCTTGAACTTCTCCTTGCAGTTGCATAGATCCCTGTTCAGCCTTGCGTTTCATTTCATCTACCAAACGCTTTTGGTCTTCAATTTGTTTTTCAAGCTCTCTCGTTTTTAATTTGAATTCTTCTTCTTTAACATTTAGCTTTTCTGCTTCTTCTTTTTGTAATTGTTCCTTTAACTTTTCTCTTTCATCCATCAACTGTCGTTGAAGGGTAATTTGCATTTCTTCTTCTCTAACTTTTAATGCTTGTTCTTTTTGCAAAAACTCCAGTTCTTTTTGGCGGGCCAATTTTAGTTTTTCTTCCTTTTCTACATCTGCTTCTTGCAACATTTTTAGCTGATTTTCGAAATCGGCTGAAATAGTTTTACGTAAACTTTCTTGCAACTCTTTTTGCAATTTTTGCTTTTCAGCAGCAAGCATCGTTTCGGCTTCTTTATCTTTTGCTTGTAATTGTTGTTTTAATAGTTCTTCGGCTTTTTTAAATTCGGCTTCTTTATTGTTTAAATGAACCATCATTTTTTGACGTAAGTCCGCCTTCTCTTTTTCAATACTCTCTTTTAATTCATCATTTAAGGCTTCTTCTAATGGAAATTCAAAGTTGCAACTGGGGCATTTTATATTCGTAGCCATTTCATCTTATTTTGTACAAAGTAATGGTAAAGGTTTAATCTTTAAAAACTGTTTTGATTGAAGTTCAAATAATAGCGATTGGATACATTTTTTATTTATACACCTCACTAAATACACAACTTTAGCAGTTTAAAACTGTTTATTTTAGCAGGCTGAAACAAATAATTGTTTGGTTGTAACGACAAGTAAGAAAAGATGATAAAACTGTATCCAGAATCGGCATTAACGCAATTGGAATTCGATAAGATTAAATTGCTTTTAAGTGAGCATTGTAAAACAGTGTATGCCAAACTTAAAGCTGATAATTTACGTATTCACACTCGTAAAGAATACATTGATGTTGAGTTGCGACAAACCCATGAATATAAAATGCTGTTGTTACAAGGACAGTATTTTCCAAATGATTTTTCATTAAATCTTTCAAAAGAGTTAAAGCTATTGGGTATTCCAGGAGCAACACTGAAAGAAGAAGAAATGATGGACGTAAAAAAACTAGCAGAAAATATGAGCAATATTTTTCGTTGGTTCGATGCAGAAAGAAGATCAGCTTACAGTTCTATGGCTAAAGTAATAGCAGATAGTTATTATGAAAAAATTATCAAAGAACTGATAGAAGAAGTATTGGATGAATATGGAACTGTGAGAGACAAAGCAAGTGCTGATTTGCAGAAAATTAGAATGAGTTTATACAAAAAAAGAAATGAGTTAAGAAGAACATTTGAAAAGGTATTGCAAAAGTTAGCCAAAGCTGGTTTCTCGGCTGATATTGATGAAAGCTTTAGTAGTGGACGTAGAGTGGTTGCTGTTTTTGCCGAACATAAAAGACAAGTAAAAGGTATTTTACATGGCGAAAGCGATAGCCGTAAAACTGCTTTTATTGAGCCCGAAGAAACAATTGAATTAAACAATGATGTGTACTCTTTAGAAGGTGAGGAGCGAAGAGAAATTTTACGCATTTTAAAAGAGCTTACCTCAAAACTTAGTGTTTATGCACCTTTGCTAAATAGTTATTTGCAAATGATTGGTGAGTTTGATTTTATTAAAGCTAAAGCAAAACTGGCTATCGATGTAAATGGAGAATTACCTAATGTTATCGATAAAGCACATGTTGATTTAAAAGATGCTTATCATCCATTATTGTTTTTGTACAATAAAGGAACAAACAAAAAAACCATTCCAGTAAGTTTAAAATTAGATGTGCAAAGCAGAATATTGGTAATTAGTGGTCCCAATGCAGGTGGTAAAACAGTTACCATGAAAACCATTGGTCTTAATCAACTGATGTTGCAAAGTGGTTTATTGGTTCCAGTACATCCAACTTCTTCAATGGGTATTTTTAAGCAATTATTTATTCATATTGGCGATACACAAAGCATAGAATTTGAGTTGAGTACCTACTCAAGTCACTTAATGCATATGAAGCATTTTTTAGAAGTAGCAAATGGTAAAACCCTATTTTTTATAGATGAGTTGGGTAGTGGTAGCGATCCTAATTTGGGTGGTGCATTTGCTGAAGTAATTATGGAGGAGTTGTGTCGAAGACATGCAATGGGCATAGTTACAACCCATTACCTGAATCTAAAAGTAATGGCTAACCATACACAGGGAATTATTAATGGTGCAATGGCTTTTGATGAAAAGAATTTAATGCCTATGTATCAACTCACTGTTGGTAAGCCTGGTAGCAGTTATACGTTTGCTATTGCTGAACGAATTGGCTTGCCTCAGCATTTAATTAATAGAGCCAGAAAGTTGGTAGACGATGAGCATTTTCAGTTAGATAAATTATTGAACAGCACCGAAAAAACTTTACAAATTGTAGATAAAGAAAAGAAAGACCTACAACGTTTACTCAAAGAAAATGAACGTTTAAAAAAAGAAATGGAAGTTGTTTTAGATAAAGAAAGGCATAGGCAACAAGTTGAAATTCTGCGACAGCAAAACAAAATTTCTGAAGATAGAATTGATTATCTAAAAGATATGGAACGTAAGTTGCGACAAATTGTAATTGATTGGCGAAAGAGCGATAACAAAAACGAGGTAGTTAAGCATCTGCAAGATTTATTATTTAAAAAGAAAGAGCAAATTGTTGTAAACAAGCTTGCAAAAAAAGTAGATAAAAAGTTTAAAGAATTAGCTCAGGAAATAGCTGTAGGAAGTTTGGTTAAATTCAAAAAAAACTATCAAGTTGGTGAGGTTAAGGAATTAAGAGGGAAACGTGCAATTGTACAAATTGGACAAATCCCAATGAATGTAGAACTTACAGATTTAGTGGTTGTAGAAAAAGTTATTGTTGAAGAATTGAAAAATTAAAAGTTTGCACAACTTTAGTTTATTTTAATTCGTTTAAGTTTGTACTAGCTTATTTCGATGCCCTTAAACCTCGTTTTTAACCAATGAACAGTAAAAATTTAACCAAAATATTTTCTGCTGAAAGCATCGTAGAGGCTTTTCTTGGGGGTACACATGATGCTTTTATCCTGTTAGATAATCAATTCAATATTGTTTTATTCAATGAAACTTATGCATCTTTTCATAAAAAATTTATTGGTGATGATGTTCAGGAAGGAAAAAACTATGCAAGTATTTTAAAGTTTAGTTTGTTGAATATTGTATATAAAAATTTAATAGACTCGCTAGAACATAAACAATTAATAAAATTTTCAGCATCAATTCAATCTCCTTTCGGTGGCGATGAGGGCTGGTTCGATTTTGAAATGCACCCTTTAAAAAATGGTGAAAATGCTTTTGCAGGTATTGGTATAGGTATTTTCGATACTACAGAAAAGCATTTGGCTGTGCAGCAATTAACAAAAAGTGAAGAGCTTTTTAAGGCATTGGTTGTAAACTCTACCGATGCTTTTCAGTTAACTGATGAAGACCTGAAAATTAAATATGTTTCAGCTTCAGTTAAAAAAATATTGGGCTATGATGCTGAAGAATTGGTAGGTAATCATTTTTTTAATTTAATTCATCCAGATGATAAAAAAGAAATCTCTGCTTGGCTACATTGGCTTATGCATAATGCAGGTACAGTAAGGCCTGTAGAGGTTAGAATTAAAAATAAAACTGGTGATTGGGTCTACATAGAATTGAATGGCAACAATATGTTGCAGGTAGATAAGATTGAAGCTGTCGTAATGAATTATCGGGATATCCAGTCGAAAAAAATTGCTGAAAATGCATTGGTTTTGGCCGAACAACGGATGGGGTTATTACTCAACAACACAAAAGAATCGTTTATAATTGTAAATAGCCGTTTAAGGGTTGTTACATATAACAGAGCAGCACAAGAACATTCTCCTTACTTTTTTACACAAGAATTGCAATCGGGGGTCTCATTGTTAGATTTAGTAGGAGAACCAGATATTGAAGAAATCATTAACACATTTGAAAAAGTTTTTGATGGACTTGAAACAGAACGAGAAACTTCTTTTACAGATGAAAAAGGGGTGATGCATGTGTACAATCATAGTTTTCGTCCATTACTAAGTGATGATGATATAGTGGGTGTATTTATTACATCTACCAATATCACAGAAAAGAAAAAAGCTGAGCTGAAATTAAAGACCAGTGAAGAAAGAAACAGAGCCATCATTCGTGAGTCGTTTGATGCGATGCTCATTAAAGACCACAATAACATAATTATAGAAGTATCACCTGCAATAGAGAGAATTATTGGTTATCAGGCAGAAGATGTTATTGGTAAATTGTGTTTTGACTTCATACATCCCGATTATCAAGAAGCATCGACAAAACTAGTAAATTATTTAAAAGAGGCTCCCGATAATGAAGCCAGTCTAGATGTTTTAATAAGGCACAAAAAAGGGCATTATGTGTGGGTAGAAATGAAGGGAAAAAATATGTACCACAATAAACTGATTAGTGGCATGATAGTGATGATTAGGGATATTGCTGTAAGAAAATTGGCTGAAGATGAAGTACTACTTTCCGAACAACGGTTTAAAGGATTGGTGCAAAGCGGTGCTGATATGATTTCAATTATAGATGAAGAAGGTTTTGTAAAATATTCTAGCCCAACTGTAATGAATATTTTGGGAAATGATCCTCAAAAAGATATTGGTAAAAATGTATTCGAGTTTGTTCATCCAAAGGATATTGTTTGGGTAAAGCAAACCTTCGAAAAAATGCTGCATGATGGTACAAGACAGTTACATTTTGGACCTTACCGTTTTCCAAATGCTAAAATGGAGTATCGTTGGTTAGAAACAGTAGTTACCAATTTGTACGATGACCCGGCTGTTAGAGGGATTGTAATAAATTCAAGAGATGTTACTGAAACAAAAAGGTTAAATGAAGAGCAAAAGGCATTGACCGAAGAATTGATTAAGAATAATCAGGATTTACAACAATTTTCATTTATTACTTCTCATAATTTAAGGGCTCCTGTAGCCAATTTAATTAGTTTGTTAAACCTGTACGATAAAGAAAATCCTGCTGAACCTTTTAACAAGGTATTAATAGAAAAATTTGAAGAAGCTTCGCAGCAATTAAACGAAACTTTAAGTGATTTACTCGAAGTATTGGTTTTAAAATCAAATACCGATATCTCAGTTGAGAACTTAAGCTTAACAGATACTGCAAAACAAGTAATCAATAATATTGATAGCATTTTAAAAGAACAAAACGGAAAAATTGAAACTAATTTTACTGCCGTTGATACAGTGTTTTATAATAAACTGCACTTAGAAAGCATTTTCTTGAATCTCATTTCAAATGCCATTAAATACCGTTCAGCTGAAAGAAGTCCTTTAATTGAAATAACATCACATATTCAGGATAAATGGATTATGTTAGAATTTAAGGATAATGGTATTGGTATAGATTTGGCAAGATATAGAGATAGAATATTTGGACTTTATCAACGCTTTCATGCAGCCAAAGAAGGGAAAGGATTGGGGCTATATATGATTAAAGCCCAAGTAATGGCTATGGGAGGGAAAATTGAAGTTGAAAGTGAATTACATCAAAGTACTACCTTTAAGGTGTTTTTAAAAAAGTATGACTAAATATAAAAAGGTTTTATTAGTAGAAGACGACCCCATAACCATTATGGTGTGTGACAGAATTTTGAAAATGACTGAGTTTGGTACAGAAATAATTTCAAAAACAAATGGACATGATGCAATAGCTTATTTAAAACACTTGATTGAAACTAAAGATGAAATACCTGAAATTATTTTTTTAGATATTAACATGCCAGTAATGAATGGGTGGGATTTTTTAAGTGAGTTTACCGAACTTGAAAAATTATTTAATTTTATACCTAAAGTGTTTATTCTCTCATCTACTGTAGATCCTGAAGATACTCGAAAAGCACAGTCATACGATTGTGTTGTAGGTTCTATATCTAAACCTTTAACTAAAGTACATTTAGAAGAAATCGTTTAAAATGTTTTTAGACGAAGTTCTTGCATAAAAATTAATTATCGATCCAATTTCATAAAAAAAGTCCTGTTAGATTCTAACAGGACTTTTTTTATGAGAAACTATTTATTTAGATGATTAATAATGCGTCTCCATAGCTAAAGAAACGGTATTTATCTTTAATTGCTTTTTGGTAAGCTGCCATCGTTAAATCATAACCTGCAAAAGCACAAGTCATAATTAGTAAACTTGTTTTTGGCAAATGAAAATTGGTAACTAAACTATCGGCAATACTAAAATCGTAAGGAGGGTGTATAAAATGGTTGGTCCATCCTTCACTTGGTTTTAATAATTTAGATGCAGTAAAACTTGTTTCTAAAGCCCTCATAGTAGTAGTACCAATTGCACAAACTCTATGGTCGTTTTCTTTAGCTTTATTTACAATTTTCACAGCTTCTTCAGGAATATTGTAATATTCAGCATCCATTTTATGTTTGCTTAAATCTTCTACTTCAATAGGTCTAAATGTACCTAAGCCTGTATGTAAAGTAACTTCTGCAAAACGAATACCTTTAATTTCACAACGCTTAATTAATTCTTTACTAAAGTGTAAACCAGCTGTAGGTGCAGCAACAGCACCTTCGTGTTTTGCATAAACTGTTTGGTAACGTTCTTTATCTTCTTCGTCTGGTTTACGCTTAATGTATTTAGGCAAAGGCGTTTCTCCTAATGTTTCCAGCATTTTTTTGAAGCTTTCATCATCATCATCCCATAAAAATTTAATGGTTCTTCCACGGCTAGTAGTATTGTCAATTACTTCTGCCACCAACTCTTCACTTTCTCCAAAATATAGTTTGTTCCCTACACGAATCTTTCTTGCGGGATCAACAATTACATCCCAAAGGCGGTTTGGCTTGTTTAATTCACGAAGTAAAAAAACTTCGATTTTAGCACCTGTTTTTTCTTTACGTCCATACATACGTGCAGAAAAAACTTTGGTATTATTTACAACAAATACATCCTTATCGTCGAAGTAATCCATAATATCACGGAAATGTTTGTTTTCCATGTTACCTGTTTTACGATCAACTACTAATAAACGACTGTCTTCACGACGTTTGGTAGGATTTTGAGCAATAAGGTTTAGAGGTAGATCGTACCTGAATTGAGATAGTTTCATGTTACGGCATGATTTTATTTAGTGAATGAAAGGCTGCAAAAGTAAGGTTTTTGGTAATAGCAATAAGGAGAATCTTGCTAACTGTAATTTTTATGATAGAGTATATTGTTTTGAATAAAATATTTTTTTATAATCAAAGCATATTACATTGCTTTACTTATATATTTTTCATTTATGCATTTTAAATCTTTACTAAGTAAAAACTTTTTCGCATTAGTTGTTTTTGTTTTTGCTTGCAGTTACGTTGCATTTGCTCAAAAGAAAAACACTTCAAAATACCCCAGTTTAATGTGGGAGATATCTGGGAAGGGATTGTCTAAACCGTCTTATTTATTTGGAACAATGCATGTGAGTAGTAAGCTTGCTTTTCATTTAAGTGATTCTTTTTATTATGCAATTAAAAGTTGCGATGCAGTTGGGCTAGAGCTAAATCCTCAAGTTTGGCAACCCGAAATGTATCGTATGGAAGATGCTCAACGTAACATTAGAGCATATACTGTTGATGCTACCAATGATTACCTGAATGAAAATTCTTTTAAGCTTAAAGAATATGAAACGCAACTAAAATTGGCACTCAGTGAAGCACCTGCTCAAGTAAATGGATTGCTGTACAGAAGTTTTACGCCTACCGCAGATTTTGAAGAAAATACATATTTGGATTTATATATTTATCAAACAGGTAGAAAATTGGGCAAAAAAGCTGCTGGTGTAGAAGATTTTTTTGAAACAGAGAAACTGATAATAGAGGCATACCAAGACATGATGAATGAAAAGAAAAAAAAGAAAACCAATACTGGTGATGAAAATTATTATGAGCTGGAAAAAAAGATTCAGGATGCTTACCGAAAAGGAGATTTAGACTTAATGGATTCATTACAAAAACTCACTAGCATTTCAGATGCTTTTACAGAAAAATTTTTATACAAACGCAATGAAATTCAGGCAAATTCAATAGATTCTATTTTAAAAAAACAATCACTTTTTGTAGGAGTAGGGGCTGCTCATTTGCCAGGAGATAGGGGGGTAATTGAATTATTACGAAAAATGGGTTATCACTTACGTCCAGTTAAAATGGCTGATAGAGATGCCGAGCAAAAAGATAAAGTTGATAAATTGAAAGTTCCTGTAGAAATGCAAACTATTATCACCGACGATGGATTTATTCAATTACGTATACCAGGTAAATTATATAAACGTACAGACAGTAAAGTAGGAAAAAGTTGGCAATATGCCGATATGGAAAATGGCAGCTATTATATGGTAAGCAGGGTGAAAACCAATGCAGGATTAGTTTTACAAAATGAAGCAGTAGTGCTTAAAAAAATTGATAGTCTACTATATGAAAATATTCCTGGAAAAATTATTCAAAAAAATAGTATTACCAAGAATAAATATATTGGATACGATATCATTAATAAAACACGTAGAGGAGATATACAACGATATAATATTTTAGTTACTCCATTCGAAGTGTTGATTTTTAAGATGAGTGGAAATGATGATTATGTGAATGGAAAAGAAGCAGATGATTTTTTTAGTTCTATTCAATTAAATGAACAAAAAAATGGATGGGCTAATTATACACCAACAAAAGGTGGTTTTTCTGTGCAACTTCCACAACAACCTTTTACTTTTTTAAATCGAGATAATGAAGATGATTTAAACGAGTGGCAGTATGCTGCTACTGATAAAAATACGGGTGCTGCTTATGTTATATTCAAGAAAAATTTACACAACTATCGTTTTTTAGAGGAAGATACTTTTGATATAAGCCTTGTAGAAGAAAGTTTTAAAAGAAGTGAGTACATCGAAAAACAAACGAGCAGAAAACAAACAACAATAAATGGTTTTCCTGCATTAGACATGCAATTTGCTTTAAAATCTGGTGGTTTAATTAAAGCAAAAGCGTTTATAAGAGGAACCAATTATTATTTGCTAACTGCAACTATTAAAAACAACAGTGTAGCAACTGATCAGTTTTTTAAATCCTTTAAATTATCAGATTATACTTATGGTAATGCAATCAATTATACTGATACCAGTTTAAATTTTACTGTTCAAACACCTGTAATTCCTGTATTAGATAACGAGATAAGAAATTTAGCAGAACAAGCAGCACAAAATGAAAGTTTATATGCTCAAGATGAGAGCTATAGTTATTGGCCTAAAGAAAGGGTTGCTAATTTTAAGGATGATACCACAGGAGAATCGGTTGTTGTTACCATTCAAACCTTTGCTAAATATTATTATGTAAAAGACACCGCAAAGTTTTGGAAAAATCAAATGCTGTGGAATGATTTGCAACGTGATTTTATTATCTGCGATAAAGCGTTTGTTGAAATGACAGATTCGGTTACAGGTTACAAATACACTTTATTAGATACCAATAGCACCAGAAAAATTAAAGTGCTTGCTTTATTAAAGGATAATAAACTATTTAAACTACAAACCTTAACCGATACATTAACAAAAGAAAGTAGTTTCATTAATCAGTTTTATACAAGTTTTAAACCAGAAAGTAAATATCTAGGTCCTTCGGTATTTGAGAATAAGTTAAATCAGTTTTTCAATGATTATAATAGTAAAGATTCAGCTGTAAAAAAGAAAGCCAATAGTGCTATTGCTCATATTTATTATGGAAGCGAAGGCTTAGAAAAAATTAAAACGGCTATCCAAAATTTGAAACTGGGCGATAAAGATTACTTTGACTTAAAAGCAAAATTCATTGCTGAATTGGGCTATATCGACGATACTAGTTGTTCAGATAAAGTAATCAGTTATTTACAAGATTTATATGCTCAAACAGCTGATACCAGTAGTTTTCAAAATCCAATTATTACATCTTTGGTACGCTTAAAATCAATCAACGCCTATAAAGTTGTAAAAGATTTATTATTGCAAGATCCGCCTGTTTTTGAAGGCGATTATGGCTACAGTGAAATATTTAATTTAATTGAAGATAGTTTGGCTTTGGCTAAAACCATGTTTCCTGAAGTATTACAATTAACAACATTAGACGATTATAAACAGCCTGTTAACAGACTATTGAGAACATTGGTAGATAGTGGGTATCTAAAATCAATAGACTATGAAACTCATTTTAGTAAGCTCTATTTTGATGCTAAAGTTGAGTTGAAAAAACAGCAAAGTCGTGATGAAAAAGTAGTTCAAAAAGAAAATAATAAAGAGGAGGAAGACGAAAGTAGAAGTTCAAGTTATAGAGATGATTATAATGGAGGCTCTGCAGGTATAGATGACTATGCAATTTTGTTAATGCCTTTTTATGATAAGAATGCAGCGGTGCAAAAATATTTTGATAAACTTTTGATGAGTAAAGATGAAAATTTAAAAATGAGTACTGCTATTTTAATGCTTAGAAACAATAAAAAAGTACCTGATTCTATATTTGCGTCATTGGCATCAAAAGATCAATATAGAAGTAGATTATATGCCAATTTAGAAAGAGTAAAAAGGCTGGATGTATTTCCTGCCGCTTACAATAATCAAGAGTCTCTGGCAAAATCTTTTTTATTGAATGATGGCAGTAAAGAAAAGTTTTTTGATATTGTATTAGTTGGCAAACGTTTGGTTGATTTAAAAGATAAAAAAGGTTATGTTTATTTCTTTAAGTACAAATTAAGCAAAGACGATGATTGGCAAATGGGTATCAGTGGCATTCAGCCGGCAAACTTAAAACTCACAAACAGCAATGATGATTTGGTAAGGTTAACCGACAAGAAAATTAATGCAGAAGACCCTATTTTAGAGCAGTTTGAAAAACAATTAAAAGAATTGGTTTTTGGTAAAAGAAAAAGTGCAATCAGTTTTTTTGAAAGCAATAGAAGATATAAGTACAATAACAATGATTATGAAGATTAGGCTTTAATAACTTTATTTGAAGGGATTGAAGCAATCAGTTTTTTGGTGTACTCATTTTGAGGATTTGTATAAATAAATTCAGCTGAACCTGTTTCTACAATCTTTCCTTTTTGCATAACCATTATTCGGTCACTGATATATTTTACAACAGATAAGTCGTGTGAAATAAAAATAGCTGTGAAACCAAATTCTTTTTTTAAGTCGTTTAGTAAGTTAAGTACCTGTGCTTGAACACTTACGTCAAGTGCACTTACACTCTCATCGCAAATAATAAATTTAGGTTCAAGTGCTAAAGTTCTTGCAATAACAATACGTTGTCTTTGGCCTCCACTAAATTCGTGTGGATATCTGCTGTAGTGTTCGGGTAATAACTTTACTTTTTCTAAAAGTTCAAGAACTCTTTCTTTTCTTTCTTTTTTTGTTTTTAAAATCCCGTGTACTTCTAAAGGTTCAAGAATAGCATTGCCAATAGTCATTCTGGGATTTAAAGAAGAGTAGGGATCTTGAAAAATAATTTGTATGTCTTTTCTTACGGCTAATAAATGTTTGGCATTTGCAGTAACTAAATTAACTCCATTAAATTCAACAGAACCTTCGGTTGCTTTTACCAGTTGCAACAATGTTCTTCCCAAAGTTGTTTTTCCACAACCACTTTCACCAACCAATCCTAATGTTTCCCCTGCAAATACATCAAAGCTAACATCATCAACAGCCTTTGTGTAATTAGTAACTTTTCCTAAGAATGTTTTTTTTGATGGGTAGTAAACTTTTAAATTTTTTATGGATAAAATTATATCGTTTATTGTTGATTGCTGATTTGAAATTTCAAATTTATCTTCTCTTTGTTCTGTTTTTAAAGGCATGATTTTTTCACTGCCATCTTCGTTCATAAAATCACTTACAATTGGAAGCCTTTTTCCTTTTGGGTATAATGCTGGTCGGCATGCCAATAATGCTTTTGTGTAAGGGTGTTTAGGATTATTAAAGATAGATTCATTGCTTCCTTCTTCTACAATTTTGCCTTTGTACATTACCACAATTCTGTCAGCTATTTCTGCAACCACACTTAAGTCATGGGTTATAAAAATAACCCCCATATTATTTTGAACTTGCAGTTTCTTAATAAGTTCTAATATGCTTTTTTGAACAGTAACGTCTAATGCAGTGGTTGGCTCATCGCAAATGAGTAAATCTGGTTCACAACTCATGGCCATTGCAATCATTACACGTTGTTTTTGTCCACCACTCAGCTGGTGTGGGTATCTATCAAACAACACTTCTGGATTAGGGAGTTGAACTTTGTTAAACAGTTCAATGGTTTGTTCTCTAGCTTCTTTATACGATATGTTTTTATGCAGGCAAAGAGCTTCTGTTATTTGGTTACCACAAGTAATAACAGGATTAAGAGAAGTCATAGGCTCTTGAAAAATCATGGCCACTTTATTGCCCCTGATTTGCTGCAAGTTTTCTTTATCCAGTTTTAAAACATCGATGCTGCTATTTGTAGTATTTAATGTAATAGAACCATTTGCATAAACTGCAGGTGGTTGAGGCAAAAGTTGTAAAATAGACAAAGATGTAACCGATTTTCCTGAACCACTTTCGCCAACCACAGCCACCAATTCTCCTTTATTAACTTCTAGGTAAATATTATGTAGTGTATTTGTTACCTGTTTATTGGTAATGAAATTAACAGATAAATCTTTTATTTGGAGTAGTGGCATTTCCATTTGCTAATTAACGTCAATTTTAATAAATGTGGTTATTTTCTTTAAGCTATTATTCAATGTAAAGCCTAAGTAAAATTTTCACTCATCTTTGCTTTCTTGAAGTGCTTTATACCTACATTTGCACACTAACAATTGGTAGTAAAAGTTTTGTATGATTAGAAAATCCTGGTGGAAAATATTAGCTTTTGCATTATTGATGTACACCTGTACAATGGGTTTTCTGGTGAAAATTCCTCAGGCTTTGCCGGGTGTTCCTTTATATCATTCTATTCGAAATTTATTTTTTCATGTACCCATGTGGTTTGGAATGATGGTTTTGTTTACAGTATCGGTTGTAAACTCTGTTAAATACTTGCGTAAGCCTTTAATGAAGTACGATTATTACGCAACTGAATATGCAAGAACAGGTTTGTTATTTGGAATATTGGGCTTAATAACTGGTGCAATTTGGGCTAACTTTCAATGGGGAGCACCTTGGAGTAGTGATCCTAAGCAAAATGGGGCAGCCATTGCAATACTTATATACTTTGCTTATTTTGTTTTAAAAGGAAGTTTAACCGATGAAGAAAAACAAGCAAGAATTGGTGCAGTGTATAACATATTTGCCTTCTTTATGCTGTTTCCAACAATTTGGATTTTACCAAGATTGGTAGAAAGTTTACACCCTGGTGGGCAGGGTGGTGGTGGTGGAAATCCTGCATTGAACGGACAAGATTTAAGTCCTGAAATGCGATTGGTTTTTTGGCCAGCGGTATTGGGCTTTAGTTTATTGGGTGTTTGGATTACTACATTAAGAATCAGGTATAAAATTATTCATGCCAAACAATTAGATAATGAATCCATTTAAAAAAATTGCTGTCACAATTGTTATGTTTCTTTTTACGATTGTTGCATTTGCACAAAACACACAAATGACCGATGTGCAAAGGGCTGAACGTACACAACAAAGTGTTTACATTGTAATGGCTGTTGTTGTAACAATAGCAATTGGCTTATTTGCTTATTTATTTATATTGGATAGAAAAATTGCCAAGTTAGAGAAGGGTAATTAGTTTTTAACTGTTGAGTGAAGTACAGAACCTTAAAAAGGTGCGACGCCGGTAATGCTCAATTTATATTCTACAGCTGGCTACATAAAATTTTTAAACGATTGCTCATTTATAAATTAAATTAAATCTCATGTCAAATCAACCGTACAGTTTTTTTCAGAGTGTTGAAAAAAGCTTTGACAAAGCAGCCAAATTAACCAAATGGGATAAAGGCTTGCTTGAACAGATAAAAGCATGTAACAGTATTTACAGTATGCGTTTTCCCGTAAAAATGGATGATGGACGCATTGAAGTTATTGAAGCTTACCGTGTACAACACAGTCAGCATAAAAGCCCTTGTAAAGGTGGTATTCGTTTTAGCGATGAAGTGAACCAGGATGAAGTAATGGCACTTGCATCGTTAATGACCTACAAGTGTGCTATTGTGAATGTGCCTTTTGGTGGGGCTAAAGGTGGTATTAAAATTAATCCACGCAAGTTTAGTGTATACGAATTAGAAAAAATTACCCGTCGTTATACAAGTGAGTTGGTAAAGAAAAATTTTATTGGTCCTGGTATTGATGTGCCTGCACCTGATTATGGAACAGGTGAAAGGGAAATGGCATGGATTGTAGATACTTATCAATCTTTAAAGCCAGGTGAAATTGATGCAGCTGGTTGTGTTACTGGTAAACCCATTACACAAGGCGGTGTTCGTGGAAGAAAAGAAGCAACTGGTTTAGGTGTTTTCTTTGGTATCAGAGAAGTATGTAACATGCCTGACGTAATGGCTAAGTTGGGAATGACAACTGGTGTAGAAGGTAAAAAAGTAATTGTACAAGGTTTGGGAAATGTGGGTTACCATAGTGCCAAGTTTTTTAGAGAGCATGGTGCCATTGTTGTAGCTATTGCTGAGTACGAAGGTGCAATTTACAAAGCTGATGGTATTAATGAAGAAGAATTGTTTCAGCATAGAAAAGCAACTGGTTCAATTTTAAATTTTGCAGGTGCAACCAATTTGGCAAAAAGTGCCGATGCTTTGGAGTTGGAGTGTGATATTTTAATTCCTGCGGCATTAGAAAATGTAATTAATGGCGAAAATGCTCCTAGAGTAAAAGCTAAAATGATTGGTGAAGCAGCAAATGGTCCTTTAACACCAGATGCAGATGAAGTTTTTGCAGCAAAAGGTATTTTGGTGGTACCTGATATGTATTTGAATGCAGGCGGTGTAACAGTTTCTTATTTTGAGTGGTTAAAAAACTTAAGCCACGTTCGTTATGGACGTATGGAAAAGCGTTTTACAGAAAATATGAATACCCATATTTTATCGCAAATTGAAGAATTAAGTGGTAAACAAGTAAATGAAACAGCAAGAAATTTAATTATGCATGGTGCCGATGAGGTAGATTTAGTGCATAGTGGATTAGAAGAAACCATGATTAGTGCAACGAGAGAAATTATGGATATTTGGCATGCAAATCCTGATATTCCAGATATGCGTACAGCAGCTTATGTGAGTGCAATTAATAAAGTAGCGATTAGTTATTCTGAATTGGGTATTTTCCCTTAGCAGAAATGGTTGATGATATTAAAAAAGGCTTTCGAAATTTCGAAAGCCTTTTTTGTATGAAAGTTTGGATACAAGTAACTGTTAAATTGCTTGAGCTGTTTTTATTCTTGACGCAAGCCAGCTTTCTTTTGCAGGAACAATCCACTTATTTAATAAATCTGATTTAGTTGCAACCAAGTTGTTGAAGTATAATGTATCTGGTGTAATAAAATTATTCTCTAAAGCATAATTTAACTGAGCCAATGGCAAAATTTGAACTTTATCTTTTATAATGAAAGCAAGATTTTGTCTATCGAACATATTTACATTGTATTCCTGCTCTATTTTTTTAATAATATGTACAGATGCATCAGTGCTGCATCCACCAACAGTTACATTAGTTTCATCGGCAATAATAACCACAAATTGACCAAAAAATAAATTGGCATAACCTTTTACAGGTGCACCATGGCTCTTCCAACTATTCACAAAATCTTCTAACAAAGCTTCAATTTGTAAAGCTTCGGCAATACCAAAAATTCTGCTGCTTTGATAAATCCAAACTTTTGAATTGGAAGCTAAATTTTCGGGAATTAAATGTTGAAATGACGTATTCATAGCGTTTGCTTAAGATAGTTATTTTTAATTTTCATCGTTTTTATAACTGGCATAAAAATAGGCACCCACCAATGCTGCTAAAACTTTAAAGAACAAGTTTTTCATGGCAAGTGTTTCTTTTAAATCGAATGATTTGAATATGGTATCATACACTACATCTACCAATAGTAAAATAGGTAATAGCACTAAAGTTGCAAGAATGAATTTTTTAAAATTGAAATTTTTCATGAATCAAAATTTAATAATGACTGATAAAGTGCTACTCCATTGATGCAGCAATCATTTCAGCTACATCCAACACCTGCACTTCATTTTCTTTTTCTCTGTTTTTAACACCATCGGTCATCATAGTATTGCAAAAAGGGCAAGCAGCAGCAATAACTTTTGCTCCAGTTGCTAAAGCTTCATCGGCACGTTCAATATTTATTCTTTTGTCGCCAGGTTCATCTTCTTTAAACATTTGTGCACCACCTGCACCACAGCATAAACCATTGGTACGACAACGTTTCATTTCAATTAGCTCTGCATCTAAGGCTTCTAAAACTTTACGTGGGGCTTCATAAATATTATTTGCACGGCCTAAATAACAACTATCGTGATAAGAAATTTTCTTGCCTTTAAAATCACCACCTTCTTTCAATTTTATTTTGCCTTCGTCAATTAATTCTTGCAATAAAGTGGTGTGATGAATTACTTCATAAGTGCCACCCAATTCAGGATATTCATTCTTCAAAGTATTAAAACAGTGTGGACAGGTGGTAACTATTTTTTTGATGCCATAACCATTTAAAATTTGAATATTTTGGTAGGCCATCATTTGAAATAAAAACTCATTACCTGCACGTCTTGCAGGGTCGCCAGTGCAAGCTTCTTCTTTACCTAATATGGCATATTTAATACCCACTTTATTTAAAATAGTTGCAAATGCTTTCGTTATTTTTTGGGCTCTTTGATCAAAACTACCAGCACAACCCACCCAAAACAATACTTCAGGCGTTTCGCCATTGGCCATTAATTCTGCCATTGTAGGAACAGTCATAAATAGAAAATTAGTTGCACGAAATTAAGGTAAAAACAAGTAGGTAATTTTTTTGTGCAACCAGCTGTAGAATATCTATTGAACACCCGTTGCATCGTTATAAATCCTGCTGAATAGCAGGGCACACTTGTACGGTAGAATTTCTATTCAACAAAAACGCTGCAAACAGAAATGTTTGCAGCGTTTAATATTAAATTTCAACAAGTTGACTTAAATTTAATCAATTGTTATACTACCACTATCCCTAACTGTCATTCCTTTGCCTATTTGTATTGAAACTTCATCTACAGACTTTTTAGGATACCAAGTATAAATATAGTTCTTATCAACTAGCCCTGTTGCTTTAAATGCTCTTTGCACAATGCTTTCTACATTGCCATCTAACCTTTCTCCATAAACAGTAATAGCATAAGCAAAAACAAAACCTTTATAATTAAACACAATACAGCCTAATCTGTTTTTAGGTTTTGGAACATCGCCAGGACGATATGGTGAATAAATTTGTACTTCATAATACTTAGCATCTAATAAATTAAATATAGCAAATACAGCTTTGCCATTTTTTTGATACTCTATTTTTCTGTGTATCTTTTTATATTCTTTTGTTTGTTTAATTGTTTTTTTGGTTAGTCCCAATTCTTTTGCTACTTCATCTAAAATTGTTTCTAATGAATCCTTGATAAATTCGAATCCAATATTGCCAACTTTAAACGCTTGTCCAAAATAAAAAAGCTCTGGCGTAGCTTCTGGCACATATTTAGTAGGTTCATGTGCCTTTATATATTGCAAATTAGCCAAGGCAGATTTTTCGAAAATATATTTATTGGTTGCATAAGTATTGCCATACCAGCCAATGGATTCTTTTAAATCACCTTTTGTATTTGGAAAACCGTTTTTGCCATCTTCAAGAATTGAATAAAAATCTTTCAGAAATGTTGCTGTACTTACGTTTTGAGCTTTACAATTTGTTGTAAAAAGAAAAACTAAACCTAGTATTGGTATAAAAAATTTTATTTTCATTTTTGTTATATGGCTGGTTTTAAAAGTAGCTTTTGTATAATAAAATCAACTGATTTCTTATCAAAAATACATGATTTAAATTTCTGTAAAATACCCCGAATTGGGTATCCTGTTTGGTTCAGCTAAAAACAAATATCGAAGTAGCAGCATATGAAAAACGCTGCAAACATTTTTGTTTGCAGCGTTCAATTTCAAATCATAAATATCAAATCAGTAATCAATTATTTCAATCCCATACTATCAATAATGCCTGCAATTTTCTTTTCTAATTCTGCAAACTTTACATCAAATTCTTCTTTGTTTTTTAATTCCGTTTTTACGCTGAAATAGAATTTAATTTTAGGCTCTGTTCCACTTGGACGAGCAGAAATTTTGCTGCCATCTTCAGTTACAAATTGCAATACATTACTTTTTGGTAATCCAGTTTCCCAGCTATCGCCACTTTCAAAATCTTTACCAATTTGTTTTTCATAATCAATCAATTCCATTACTGGGCTGCCATTAATTTCTGTTGGTGGATTCTTGCGATAACCTTCCATCATATCAGCAATTTCTTTTTGTCCGTTCATACCTTTTTTGGTAATGCTGATAAGGGTTTCATAATAAAAGCCATACTTAATATACAAATCAATCATCTTATCAAATAAGCTTCTACCTTGCTCTTTTTCATAAGCTGCCATTTCACACAATAAAGCCACAGCACTCACTGCATCTTTATCACGAACCTCATTACCAATCATTAAACCAAAGCTTTCTTCTCCACCAACAATATAAGTTTCTTCGCCTTCTTTTTCACGTATTAAATCAGCAATCCATTTAAATCCAGTCAATACATTGTAACAATTTACATCGTTCAATTTTGCCACCTGATTTACCATTTCTGTAGTAACAATGGTACTTACAATCATATCATTGGGTTGAGCAAGTCCTTTACTTTTTCTTGCTTCAATCATGTAAGCAAAAGCCAATACAGCAGTTTGGTTACCATTCATCAATACCCACTCACCTTTGTGATTTTTTACACCCACACCAACTCTGTCAGCATCAGGATCAGTACCACATAAAATATCAGCATCAATTTCAATGGCTTTTTTCAAACCCATGCTCATGGCTTCTTTTTCTTCAGGGTTTGGATAAACCACAGTTGGGAAATTACCATCTGGTATAGCTTGTTCTTCAACAATGGTAACATTGGTAAAGCCAAAACGCTTCAATGTTTCTGGAACAAGGGTGATGCCTGTACCATGTATTGGTGTAAACACAATTTTTAAATCATGCTGCTTGGCAATTACTTCTGGATAAACGCTTAAACTTTTTACCATATCCATATAAGCGTCATCCATTTCTTTACCCATTAAAGTAATATTGGCTTCGCCACCAGTAAATTTTACATCATCTACACTGGCAATAGCTTCAACTTCTATAATTACATTTTTATCGTGTGGAGGAACCAATTGACTTCCATCATTCCAATAAGCTTTGTAACCATTGTATTCTTTTGGGTTATGGCTTGCAGTACACACCACACCTGCATCACAGCCTAGATGACGTATAGCAAAGCTCAACTCAGGTGTTGGTCTTAATGTTTCAAATAAAAACACTTTACAACCATTGGCTGCAAAAACATTGGCTGTTGTTTCTGCAAAAAAACGGCTATTGTTTCTACTATCATGTGCAATAGCAACTTTTACATCTTTATCTCCATATACTTTCTTTAAATAGTTGGCAAAACCTTGTGTAGCCATGCCCACAGTATATTTATTCATTCTGTTGGTACCAACGCCCATTATACCACGTAAACCACCTGTACCAAACTCTAAGTTTTTATAGAAACTTTCTACTAACTCATTTTCATTTTCGGCCTGTAGTTTTTTAATGGTATCTTTTGTTACATTGTCATAGTTACCCTGTAACCATTCATTTACTTTTTCTAAAATAGCAGCATCCATGAGAGTTAAAAATTAAAAATTAATAATTATTTTTTGGTTTTTTACAGAACTCTTCACCACAGAGTAAAGGAGTTTTTAGAGTTTCACTAAGTTTTCATACTCTGTGTTACTCTTTTTCTTTGTGTCTCTGTGGTTAAAAAGCAATTTTAAGCATAATTAATGATTTTTTATCCTATTGAAACAATCCAAAATAAAATACTGCCGTAAGTTTGACATATGAAGGAGGAAAAGAAAGGTTTATGGTTTAAGGTGGAAGGTTTAAGGTGGGGCCTATTATTTTTTATTTTGTTGAACTTAGGGTTGCGAAGTTTTGGTCAGGATACTGTATTGGTTGATAATGGCGATGTAAAGGTGTATGATACTATTAAAAATCGAATAGGTACTTTTTCAATGTGTCCAGGGGTGCCTATTGGTACATATGACAAGATTAAACTTAACAAAAAACGTATCCGCCTAGTAACAGCAGCCAATATTATTGGTTATGGTGCAACAGGATATGGCTTATATACTGCATGGTACAAGGATTATCCTCAATCTAAGTTTCATTTTTTTAATGATAATAAAGAATGGTTGCAGGTAGATAAGGTTGGTCACATGTATAGTGCCTACATAGAAAGTAAGGGCAGCATGGAAGTGTGGCGTTGGGCTGGATTACCACGCAAACAACGTATTTGGATTGGTGGTTTAAGTGGAGCAGTTTATCAAACGGTGATTGAAACCTTAGATGGGTTTAGTGCCGATTGGGGCTGGAGCTGGGGCGATTTTACTGCCAATATGCTGGGCAGTGGATTATTAATTGGACAAGAATTTTTATGGGATGAGCAACGCATTGATTTAAAATTTTCTTTTCATAAAGTCAATTATACCGAGCCTGTTTTACAGGCAAGAGCTGATAGCTTATATGGCAAAAGCATTTTAAGCCGAATGCTGAAAGATTACAACGGACAAACCTATTGGTTGAGTGCCAATTTAAAGTCGTTCTTTCCTAAAAGCAAGTTGCCTGCTTGGTTAAATATTGCAGTTGGTTATGGAGCAGATGGAATGTATGGAGCAGATGACAATATTTGGAAAGATGCTAGTGGAACCTTGATTAACAGAAACGATATTACCCGTTACCGACAATGGTATATTGCACCTGATATTAATCTTACAAAAATTAAAACCAAAAGTAAGTTTGTAAAAACTGCTTTATTCTTTTTCAATTCCTTCAAATTTCCTTTGCCCAGTATAGGTTTTAGCAAGAAAGGAGTGGAGTGGAATTGGGTGCATTTTTAATCTTTGCATTTTACGGTTGCAGGATATTTTATATAAGCCTCAATATCTTTATCAGAAACTGGAATTTCTGCTGAAGTTGCTTTGATAGAAGCTCTAACCAATTGTTCATTTTCTTTACTTGAATAAGTAGTTAGTTTAGCTACAATATCACCTGTTAAGTTTTGATTTAAATTTATACTCATAGGTGTAGTGTTACATGCAAACTGTAGCCTGCTAAAATCTAAACTTTTTCTACTTGTAAAACGGTTGCTTTTAAAGTAAATTTTCTTGTTTTTAATATCATAAACAATGCTCCATTTTGTAGAATTTTCTTGGGCAACTTTTTTCAAAATTTCAAATGAGTAATCAATAACTGGCTTCTTAACCTTGCTGGTTTTATAAGTATTAATCATTGAACAAGCAGTCGAAAATCTTTCCAATGAATTATTGTTGGCTTTATTTTTTGTGTAGCTGGTTACAGAAGATTCATAAGTTGAATTGGTTAAAACTGGCATACTCAGTTTGTTACTTGCATGTGTAACCATTTTACCATTCAAAAACTCAATTGTAGCTGCTTTCCCTTGGGCGTCGGCGATTAAAAAATGCACAGGTACTGAAGTTGCAGACATTCTGATAAAACTATCTGTAGCAATAACTTCTTCTATTGTAGAGCAATTGTCTAACTGATATTGTATCCACTGTAAATCTTGTAAAACAGCTCGTTTATCTTTTTTTGCAAAAACAGATTCTGGCAACCACATTACTTCTACAACCAATCCTTTTTCATTCATGCCACCCGTTGGAAACTCTTTGCCATATTGATTAAAAGTTATACTGCCGTATTTAGAAGTCCAACTAATTTGCTTACCATCCTTTACTTTGTACGATGTTTTAAATAATCCTTTTAAGTTGGTATTTACAAAACCTAAATCATTGCTCCAATCGTAATTTCTACCAAATACAAGATCGTCATTGGCATTTAATAAAAAAGTAGTACAAGCTTTAATGTTAAATGGATTTATAACAAAAAGAACAAGAATAAAACAGAAATATTTTTTCATAAATTTTATTCAATATATGCCCCAATTACTTGATTGTTTTCAATTTCAACTACAATATGATCTTGTAAAGTAGTGGCAATTCCCAAACCAACATAATCGGGTTTAACTGGAAAAAGTTTGTGCATTCTTTCCACCAAAACCAATATCTGAATTCTTTTAGGATGTGTTTCTAACAAAGGTTTTAACGCATACAACAAGGTTTTGCCACTATTGGCAACATCATCACAAACTATTACATTTTTATTAGTAAAATCTACTGTTTCTGATAAGGTTACTTCTTCGGGATTGGCTTTATTTAAGCATATACCAATTATTTGTACAGCTGATGTGCTATATTTTTTTAATAATAAGCCCACTTTTTCGGCAATCACCATTCCGCTGTTGCGAATACCAATAATTACCAATTCCGATTCGTCGCCATTCAATTGTTCAGCAATCTCTAAGGCAAGTCGTTGCAGTTTTAAAGAAGCTTCTTCTTTATTCAGTATGTATTTTTTATCAGACATGTTTTATAATTCTGCTTCAAAGTAAGTACATAAACTTCGAATGTTCAAGCAATTTTAAAAGTTAAACTGCTTATTTATCGCAAACGCAATCGGCTTATCTTTGAACCAACGAAAAGATGAACCATTTGAACTTTTAAATTTTCTGTATGCAATATATTCCACAAGTTTTATTCCTGATTTTATCTGGAATTGCTGTCTTCCTTTTTTCAAAAAAAGCTAGAGAAATTCGTCGTAATATTTTATTGGGGAAAGATGAAGATTTTAATGACAATAAACCATTACGTTGGAAGAATTTGGTATTGCTGGCTTTGGGACAAAAGAAGATGTTTAAAAATCCAACTGTGGCAATCATGCATTTAATTATTTATGCTGGATTCATCATCATCAATATTGAAGTATTAGAAATTGTCTTAGATGGTGTTTTGGGTAAACATCGTTTGTTTGCAAGTATTATTCCAGCAGGATTATACAGTTTCTTAATCAACTTTTTTGAAATACTGGCTGTTGGTGTTACTGTAGTTTGTGTGGTGTTTTTAGTAAGAAGAAATGTAATTAAACTAAAACGATTTATCAGTAAAGATTTGAATGGTTGGCCCAGAAGTGATGCCAATTATATTTTGATTACTGAAATTGTATTAATGAGTTTGTTTTTAACGATGAATGCTACCGATACAATTTTGCAAGGCAGAGCAGGTACACATTATGCTGAACATACAACAGGTAGTTTTGTTTTTTCTTCAATGTTGCATCCCTTGTTTGCTAGTTTAAGTACTGGCTCTTTAGAAATGATAGAGAGAACCTGTTGGTGGTTGCACATTGCAGGCATTTTTGCCTTTTTAAATTATTTACCTTACAGCAAACATTTGCATGTTTTACTGGCTTTCCCAAATGCCTATTATGCAAGATTAGAGCCACAAGGCAAAATGAAAAATATGCCTTCTGTTCAAAATGAAGTATTGTATGCCATGCAACCTGAAATGGCACCAACTGACGCTGCTCCTCCTGCACGTTTTGGAGCAAAAGATGTGTTTGATTTAAGCTGGAAAAGTTTATTGGATGCATATAGTTGTACTGAGTGTGGACGATGCTCTACTGAATGTCCTGCAAACAGTACAGGTAAATTATTAAGTCCTCGTTCAATCATGATGAAAACACGTGATCGTTTGGAAGAAGTGGGCAAAAATATCAACCAGAATAAAGAATTTAAAGATGATAATAAAAGTCTTTTACATGATTATATTTCTGTAGAAGAATTAAGGGCTTGTACAACCTGTAATGCTTGTGTAGAAGCTTGCCCAGTAAGTATTTCTCCTTTAGAAATTATTGTAGAATTGAGAAGAAGTTTAATTATGGAAGAAAGCAATGCACCACAAGAATGGAATGGCACTTTCAGCAATATTGAAAACAATTTTGCACCATGGAAATTCAGTCCAGATGAGCGTGATAAGTGGGCAGAAGAAATGGCTTAGTATTTATTCTTTATGCAGCAACTTTCAACTTAACTTGTCTTAACCTAAAACCCATCAATGTTTGCAGTAACTATTTTAGGCAATAATTCAGCTATTCCTGCTCATGACAGGCATCCAACTGCTCAGGTAGTTACATTAAATGAACAGTTGTTTTTAATTGATTGTGGTGAAGGCACGCAAATACAAATTGCTCAGTATAAAATTAAATGGAGCAAGATTAATTATATATTGATTTCTCATTTACATGGCGATCATTATTTTGGTTTAATTGGTTTGTTAACAAGCATGAGTTTGTTGGGCAGACAAACCGAAATGCATTTATATGCTCCAGCTATGTTGGCCAAAATTATCCAGCTACAGTTAGATGCTGCCAATACTAAATTATCTTATCCCTTATTGTTTCATGCACTAAAACAAGAAGGCAAAATAGTTGAGCATGATAAATTTTCTATTGAATGTTTCTCTACAAAACATCGTGTAGAATGTTGGGGTTTTATCATTCGTGAAAAAAGGGAACCCCGAAAAATTGATAAAGAAAAGGTTTTGCAATACGAAATTCCTGCTGCCTATTACAATCAACTAAAAGCAGGTGAAGATTATCAAAAAAAAGATGGTACAATTATAAAAAACGAATTAGTTACCATTGCCAATAAGCCTTGCAGAAGTTATGCTTATAGTGCAGATACGGTGTATGATGAACGTTTGATTGACAAAGTAAAAGGTGTTGATTTACTGTATCACGAAACTACATATTTAAAAGAAGGAGCCGAACGGGCAGCATTGCGTTTTCATGCAACTACACACCAAGCTGCAACCATTGCTCAAAAAGCGGAAGTGAAAAAATTAATTATTGGTCATTTCAGCAGCAAGTACGAAACCTTAGATGCATTTTTAGAAGAATCCAGAGAAGTGTTTGAAAATACAGATTTAGCCCTGGAGGGAACAGCCTATTTGTTATAAAAGAATTTGGGGCTGTGAGTTGTAGTATTTCAATCAACTGTAGTTCCTGCCTGCCCGTTTCATTCAGGCGGGCTTTCCGTTTCAAGTTATGTCAGCGGCATAAGCTTTACACTTTAATCAGGCAGCCATTCAACAATAGAATATAACTGAACAATGTTCATGTAATTTCGAATCACCTGTCTTCCAACTTTCTGTCTTTCGGACTTTCTGACTTCACCTACTTTCCGACTTCGCTACTGCATCAGCCACATAAAAAATCTTGGAAATTCTCTTCTCCAGTTTTTTTCATTGTGTTCACCATTGGGGTCAACCAGTGTAGTAATTTGATACTTGTCGTTTTTGCTGCTTAATGAAGTGGCTACTTTTTTCATATCACTTACCATGGTTGCACTTTCTTTTCCTCCTGCATACAAATAAAATCTTGGAGAAGTCTTCGTAACAAACTGCTCAGCATCGGTAAAAGAATGTGTAGAAACCCAGAAAGAAGGAGAAAATATTCCTGCACTGCCAAATACGTCAGGATACTTTATAATGGCATAATAGCTAATCAATCCTCCCAAGCTACTTCCTGCTATGGAAGTAAATTCAGCACTCTTTTTTGTTCTGTATTTACTGTCAATAAAGGGTTTTAATGTTTGCACAATAAAATCTACATATTCCTTTCCTTCAGCTTTTATTGCAGTTTTATTTGCAGTAAAATCATAAGGACTGTATTCACTCATTCGTTTATCTCCACCATTATCAATACCAACAACAATACATTCTTTGCCAGTAAGTTTTTGTATGCTGTCTAATGCTTCATCAACACCCCATTCGCCATTAAAAGCAGTTTGTTCATTGAATAAATTTTGTCCATCCTGCATGTACAAAACAGGATACGCTCTTCCAACAGTTGCATAACCTTTGGGCAGGTAAATCCATACTTTTCTTTTTCTGTTTAATTGAGGCATTGCAAATGCAGTGTCCAATACTCTAACATTGGGGCTTGCAGTAAATGGCTTTGGATGAATGGGATAATCATCTTTCCAGCCTGCAACAGTAAATTCCTGAGATACATCTCCATTTACTTCAATGATTCTGTCTTCAATATTTCTGCCATCTGCTGTACATTCTAGTTTATCATTACTACCTCTTGTAAATTTAAAAGCATAAGTACCTGCAGGTAAATCTTTAATGACAATATTCTTACGTCCACCTGCAAATGGTTTTAGTTTATACTTTTCATCTGACGGATTCCAGCTATTGAAATTACCAGCAACAAATATATCATCATTCTGTTTGGTAGCAGCTTGTGTTACCACTAAACGAACACTGTATTGAGCATTCGCCACTGCTATGAACCATGTAAAAATAATTGTCAGAAACTTTTTCATACTAAATTTTTCAATGCTGCTTGAACGGCAATTTTATCTAATGCTAATTGTTCTTTTAATCCTTCTAACCCCGTAAAATGTATATCGCCACGTATATATTCTTTAACAACTACTTGTAGGTTTTGGTCATAAATATCTTCATCAAAATCGAAAATATTTATTTCAATTACACGGCGTTTGCCGTTAACTACTGGGCGACTTCCAATGTACATCATTCCTTGAAGAAGGTCAATGGTCAATGGTCCATGGTCCATAGTAGAACCAATACCGTGGTCTGTGAACTGTGGTCTATAGACTGTCACAGCGTACACCCCATCTCCTGGTACCAATTTGTCTTCATGGTTTAGTTGTAAATTGGCAGTTGGGTAACCAATCGTTCTGCCTAATTGATCTCCTTTAATTACCATTCCTTCAAAAAAATAATCGTAGCCCAATAATGCTTTGGCAGTAACCAAATCAGTTTGTAACAATGATTTTCTTGCACGTGTACTGCTAATGGCAGCTTCTTTTAATGCCTGCTGGTTAATTTCTTTTACAGTAAATCCTAAAACCTTGCTGTATTTTTCAAGCAAATGATAATCGCCTTTACGGTCTTTGCCAAAACGATGGTCGTACCCAATAATTAAAACCCTTGGCTTGAATTTTTTGTATAAAAATTGGGTGATATAATCTTCGGCAGATAAGTTAGAAAAACTATCATCAAACGGAACAACCACCAAATGATCGATATTTTGAGCAGCCAATAATGCTGTTTTTTCTTCTAAAGTATTAAGTAATTGAACACCAGATGTGTCTCCAACCACTTTTTTAGGATGAGGGTGAAATGTAATGACTACTGTTTCTCCATCAACAATTTGGGCTTCATTTTTAAGCTGATTGAGGATTTTTTTATGTCCCTCATGCACACCATCAAAGGTTCCAATGGTAACTACTGCGTTTTTAAATGGAGGAATTTGCTCTAAATCGTAATACACATTCATACTAACAAAAATAGTGAATAGAATCTCAAAAAAATGTGAATGGTAGATAGGGTATAGGGGATTACATTTGCAGCAACAAATAATTGCTGATTTCTTATTTGAAATTGCTGATTTGATGTTGTATTTAAACTGTTGAAAATTGTTATAAACGTTGAAGAGTGCGACGCCGAGAACGTTGATAGAAATTCTATAGTTCGGCTCAAAAAATTACTAGTAACTAAAAAATAAAAAAATGTCTTTATACGCCCAACGTGGAGTGAGTGCACAAAAAGAAGAAGTGCATGCTGCTATTAAAAAATTAGATGCAGGATTGTATGCTCATGCATTTTGCAAAATGTATCCTGATTATTTAGTAGGGGATGAAAATTTTGTAAATATTTCTCATGCTGATGGTGCTGGAACCAAAAGTATTTTGGCTTATTTATATTGGAAAGAAACAGGTGATGTAAGTGTTTGGAAAGGCATTGCACAAGATGCTGTTGCTATGAATTTAGATGATTTGTTGTGTGTGGGTGTGTACGATAATTTTTTGTTTAGCAGTACGATTGATAGAAATAAAGCAAAGATTCCTGGTGAGGTTTTAGAAGCTGTAATTAATGGAACACAAGAGTTTTTTAATGAATTGAAAAATTATGGTGTAAATATTCATTATCTGGGTGGAGAAACTGCGGATGTAGGTGATGTTGTTAGAACCATTGCAGTAAATGGTACCATGACTGCACGCTGGCCTAAAAATAAATTAGTGACCAATGATAAAATTGATGCAGGAAATGTAATTGTAGGTTTTGCATCGAGTGGGCAAGCTACTTATGAAACTGAATACAATAGTGGTTTAGGAAGTAATGGTTTAACAAGTGCAAGACATGATGTGTTGAGTAAATATTATGCAGAGAAATATCCTGAAACTTTTGAAAATAGTTTGAATGATGCAGTGGTGTATATAGGTAAAAATAAATTGGAAGACGAACTAGCGATTCACGATTTACGATTGACGATTGGTAAGCTGCTTTTATCTCCTACAAGAACTTATGCTCCTTTGTTGAAAGTATTGCTGGAACAGCATTTTGATGATATTAATGGGGTGATACATTGCAGTGGTGGCGGACAAACAAAATGCATGAAATATTTGCCTAAGCCTTTACGAATTGTAAAAGATAATTTGTTTGAAGTGCCACCAATTTTTAAACTGATTCAGGAAAATTCAGGAGCTGATTATAGAGAAATGTATCAGGTGTTTAATATGGGTCACAGATTGGAAATTTTTACCAATGAAACTGCTGCTGCTAAAATGATTGAAGCTGCTAAACGATTGAATATTGATGCACAAATTGTAGGAAGGGTAGAAGCTGCTGAAACCAGTGAGCTGATTTTAAGAGGTAGTTTTGGAGAAGTGAAGTATTAACATCTTCTTGCTACTTGTGTATAGTATTTTTATAAACTAACTTAACTGTAATACTATTTTTACAGTGCTTAAATAAAGTGATTATGTCAGAAACAGTTGTATCGTTACGTGGTGTAAATATTTATCAGGGTAACAGCTTGATTTTACAAGATGTAAACTTCACCATTAATAAAGGTGAGTTTGTTTATTTGGTTGGCAAAACGGGTACTGGGAAAAGTAGCTTATTAAAAACCTTGTATGGTGAGCTTACCTTAAAAGAAGGTACAGGCAGTGTTGTGGGTTTTGATTTAAGAGATATGGACTGGAAAAAAGTTCCTTTTTTAAGAAGAAACTTGGGTGTAGTATTTCAGGAATTTCAATTGCTGACAGATAGGAATGTACAAGAAAATTTAAGGTTTGTTTTAAAAGCAACAGGCTGGAAAGATGAAAAATTAATTGAGGAAAAAATTAATGATGTTTTAGATAAAGTTGGGCTAAAAAGTAAAGGCTTTAAAATGCCTTTTGAAATGAGTGGTGGTGAGCAGCAACGTGTAGATATTGCCAGAGCTTTACTAAATTCTCCAAAACTAATTTTGGCCGATGAGCCAACAGGTAATTTAGACCCAGAAACCAGCGATGAAATTATGCAGCTGTTGTTTCATATTGCTAAAGATTATGGTACTGCAGTAATAATGGCTACACACGATTTTATTGTTATCAATCGTTATCCTGGTCGTATGCTAAAAACAGAAAGAAGCAGGGTAATTGATAGTGCCAATGTTGGTGCTGAGGGTTAGGTGAGGAATGAGTATTTAGAGTAGATAAGATTGATAATGTTGAAGGAATAATAAAAGTAATAAGTATAAGTATCAAAAGTAAAATGGGTAGAGATTGGTAAAATGATTTTTACTCTATTTACTTTATTTACTTTTTAAACTTATTTTACCTTCCCATAATCAAACACCAGCTGGCAAAAAACTTTAACGCCTACATCCAATTTACTATCGTCAATTACAAAATCTGGAGTGTGGTGTGGTGGAGCAGTTTTAGGATCTTGGCCAATGGGCATTCCGCCAAAGTAAAAAAAGAACGATGGTACTTTTTCACCAAAGAACGAAAAATCTTCAGCACCAGTAACCCAGTTCATTTCACGTACATGATCTTTACCTGCTGCTTTTTCTAATGATGGAATCATTTTCTTAACCAACTCAGGTGTATTGTAAGTAACCAATGTTTTATTTTCAATAGTTACTTCGGCAGTTGCATGATTTAATGACGCAATGCTTTGTGCAACATTTTTAACTTCTTCTAAAACCTTTTTACGAATCTCTTGGTCTAAGTTTCTAATTGTGCCCAACATTTCAGCTTCTTCAGGAATAATGTTAAAACGTACACCACTGTGTATTGCACCAACGGTAATTACAACTGGTGCTTTGGTTAAATCGCTTTCTCTGCTTACAATGCCTTGTAAAGCATTAATGATTTGAGCTGAAACATAAATGGGATCAACACCTAACCAAGGTTGCGATCCATGACTGCTCTTGCCCTTTACTTTGATTTTAAACAAATCGGCACTAGCCATAAACGAACCACTTTTGTATTGAATATCTCCAGCAGGAATATTACTTTCAATATGTAATCCAAAGGCAACATCTACTTTAGGATTATCTAATGCTCCTTCTTTAACCATCAAACTTGCACCACCTTCTTCACCTTCAGGAGCACCTTCTTCAGCTGGTTGAAAAAGAAATACAACTGTACCTGCAATATCAGCTTTTAAACCACTCAACACTTCTGCTGCTCCCATTAGCATGGCTGTATGGCTATCATGACCACAAGCATGCATCACACCCACTTTTTGTCCACCATAATCAGTGGTTACAGTAGATTTATACGGCAAATTATTTCTTTCAATTACTGGCAATGCATCCATATCTGCACGTAAAGCAATTACAGGACCAGGTTTACCACCTTTCAAAATACCCACCACAGCTGTCTTAGCTATTAATTTTATTTCTATACCTAAACTTTTTAAATGGTCGGCTACTTTTTTACTGGTATTAAATTCTCGATTTCCTAATTCAGGGTGCTCATGAAAATCTCTACGCCAAGCAATTACTTTTTGTTTTACCTGTTCAACTTTATTGTCTAAACCAGCAGGCGTATTTTGGGCAAATGAGAATGAACTCAACAATAATAATGGACTAAAAAAGTATTTCATGCATTTTTTTTATTGGGTACTAAGCTATGGAATTACTATGATACTTTAGTTGCGTCGCACACTTGTACAGAAGGAAATTTACTGGGCTTTTTTACAATCGAAGGATGGCACACGGATAAAAGGGATTGAACAGATTTTCAAAGATGTTGTTTTTCTGATTTTTACCATGCTTTTTATTAAAACAAAAATTTAGTTTAGAAATCTCACAATTCTACGCTTTAATAAAGATCCCCAAAGTACAAAGCCCTGAAAAGTGCGACGCCAGTAATGTTTAATTGGAAGACTGTAGCTGGTTACAAAAACTATTTCTTTTTAAAACTATAAGCATCGTACTCTACAAAGTCGTTTACTTTTATATCTACAGATTCAACTTTAGAGCCTTCGGTAACAAATTTTAATTTGTGAATGCCAAATAAAATATTATTGTATTCAATAACCCATTCGTTATTGTCAAGGTACTTAACTGTTGCAGTAAGGTTATCGTGACCTTTAAAGTTGATGGTTAAATAATCGTTTTTTTGTTCTACCATTATTTTGCCATACAATTGGTTGGTGTATTCGCCTACATAACTACTTAAGGCCATTGGTGGCGGCACATTTTTTATTCTTGCTTTTAATGCTTTAACCTCTTCTATCGATTGTTTATCGGCAGCTGTAAAATTGTTGAGCATTTGTTGGCTACGGTTTACATATTTTACATCGAGGTAAGCATCTAAGACCTGATAACGTAAGGCTTCAAAAAAGTTTTGGTTATCGTTATTGGTGAGTATGGCAATACCTAAATTTTCTTCTGGTACAAAACATACATTGCTTACCATTCCACTTGCCCCACCAGTGTGCCAATAAATTTGTTTACCATTATAATCGGCAGCAAAAACTCCTAAGCCATAACCACGAAAATGCATCGGAAATAAAGATGATTTTCTGCTACCTGTACTAATATTTACATCTCTCGTTTTTAATACTGCAGCTGTTGGAATAATTTGTTTTCCATTGTATTTGCCGTTGTTTAATTGCATAGTTAACCAATGGCTTAAATCGCTAACATTACTTACAATACTTGCAGCAGGAGCAAGGTTGTCCCAAACATCGTAAGGTACTTTATTTAATGTGCCTGTAAACGAAGTGGTATAAGCTTTTGCGGCATTTTTAATTTGTGAAATACCCTTACTTAGCGTTAGTGTGTTTTTCATTTCTAATGGAGCTAAAATGCTATCGTACACATACACTTCCCAAGGTTTGCCAGTAATAACCGGAATTACTTCGCCAGCAGTTAAAAAGCAACTGTTGCAATAGCCATAATCTTGTCTAAATAGACCAACGGGTTTTAAGTAACGCATTTTGTACATGATTTCTCCACGGCTTAAATTACCATCAAAAAAAGTAAAATCACCCTGAAAAGTTTTTGTACCAATTCTGTGCGATAACATGTCTTTAATAGTTACCAATTCGGTACTTGTTTTGTCATATAACTCAAAGTTGGGAAAGTATTTAGTAATCTTATCGTCTAATGAAATTTTCTTATTGTATTCCAATTGTGCCAAAGCTGTACCCGTAAATAATTTGGTATTGCTTGCAATCATAAACAATGTGTTTTCATCTACTGCATCAGTACTTGTAATGTCTTTTACACCATAGCCTTTCATAGCTACAACTTTTCCATCTTTTATAATTACAATGCTAAGCCCTGGAATTTGCCAGTCTTTCATTCCTTTGTTAATAT